>CANJCO010000078.1 GCA_947473045.1 Myxococcales bacterium
CTAACAGGGTGTTGAAAAACACCCTGATAGTAATTGGCGAAGCCAATTGCGTGGGGTGGGGACCCCGAAAAACCGCGTTTTTCGGGGCGGGGAGGTGCATACCTCCCCGAGATGAAAGGCTAGCAGGCCGTTCTTCAACGGCCTGCTAATACGCGCAGTAGTTGCTGCTCATTCCGTTTCCGAGCATGCACTTCGAGCCGGGCGGGCAGTAGGTCGAGTCACAGTTGCCCTTGCAGTCGCTCGCCGCGCAGCTGGGCGGGCTGAACGAATTCGAGCAGCACTTCGACCAGCAGCCCGAGTTGAGCTTGCAGCCGCGGCAGAAGTAGTGGCCCGCCAGCGCCTGGCACGACTCGCCGTTTCCGGCGTTGCAGCCGATGCCGCACGCGCCGCAGTTGGTGTCGTCGGTCGCGTAGACCGGCACGCCGCCGCAGCAGCGCGCGCTTACGTCGGCTGGCTTCCAGTTGTAGCCGTCGGGCCGAAACGCTGGCGCCATGCACTTGCCCAGCTTGCACACGCCGTCGCTGTGGCACAGATCGGGGGCTGCTTTGCACGGGGTACCGTCGGCCACGGCCGCGCACCCGGCAGGGCCGGCCTCGGTGCCGCCGTCGTCGCCGCCGCCGTCGGGCAGGGGCAGGTCCGCGTCGACCTCCACGTCTTCGTAAGCAGCGTCGAAGGGAACGACGGTTCCGGCGTCCCGGTCGCCCGCTTCGGCGTCCGGCGAGGGATCGGACAACGTCACGGGGTTCGAGGCGCACCCCGACAAGGTGTAGAGTGCAAGCGTTGCGGCGGTGGCGATAACCGACTTCATCACCGCCGATCCTGCCACGAAACGGGCCCGGGACCCAAGTGCCTGGTCTTCCCGCGCGGCCGCGGTTGCGCTAGTCGAGGGTCATGAGCGACCTGATCGGGTTTCAGAACGTCGAACCGCATTTCATTGAGCTCATTCGGCGTGCCGCGACCGACCTGCCGCGCGATGTCGAGCAGGCGATCGCCAGCGCGCGCGACGTGGAGCGGCCAATGAGCGCGGCGCGCAACGCCCTCGACATGCTGCTCATCAACATTCGCAAGGCGCGCGAGAGCAGCGCGCCGATGTGCCAGGACACAGGCATGAACCTGTGGTGGGTTCGCTATCCCGCAGGGCCTCACGAGCGCGTGCTGACGACCGCCATCCACGCCGCGACGGTGGCCGCGACCGCGAAGAGCTACCTCCGGCCCAACACCGTCGACTCGCTCAGCGGGCACAACGATGGCACCAACCTCGGAGAGGGCGCTCCGCAGATTCACTTTCACCAGTGGGACGAGCCCGTCATCAAGGCCGACTTGCTCCTCAAGGGTGGTGGCTGCGAAAATGTGAGCGGCCAGATGTCGCTCCCCAACGCCGAAATCAAGGCCGGTCGCGACCTCGAAGGCGTCAAGCGCGCCGTTATCAAGATGGTGCTCGACGCCCAGGGGCAGGGATGCGCTCCGGGCATTTGCGGTGTCGCGATTGGCGGAGATCGCGCGGGCGGCGCGCTCGCGGCGAAAGAGCAGATCCTCAGGCAGCTCGGCGATCACAACCCTGACCCGCGCCTCGCGCAGCTCGAGGCCGAGCTCATGGAGGCCTGCAACGGTCTCCAGATCGGCCCGATGGGCTTCGGCGGCAAGACGACCGTACTGGGCATGAAGGTCACCGCCCGCCACCGCCTGCCCGCGAGCTTCTTCGTGTCGCTCGCCTACGAGTGCTGGTCCTGCCGCAGGTGGAGCGTCGAGATCGACGTCCGCACCGGCGTCGCGAGCTTCACGGAGACCACCCACGTAGCTGCAGAATACATGCAGCACGCAGCCCGAAAGGCGGAGTGACATGCCCATCACGCGCATTGATGTTCCCGCCAGCGAGGAGGCGATTCGCGCGCTCCGCGTCGGCGACGAAATTGGACTGCACGGCACGATTATCACCGGCCGCGACGGCGCCCATAAGCTGATGCATGAGGCCATCCACGCCATGCAGCGCGGCGACAGCGGGCCGCTCGACGCGCTCGCTTGGTTGCGTCCGCTCCTAGAGGGCTCGTTCATCTACCACTGCGGTCCGGTCATGAAAAAGCTGGTCGATGCGCCCACCGCGGCGCAGGCCACCTGGAAGGTCATCGCCGCGGGGCCCACCACCTCCACGCGCGAGGAGCCGTATCAGGCCGACGTCATCGAGCACTTCAAGCTGCGCGGCGTGATCGGCAAGGGCGGCATGGGCGCGAAGACGGCGGGCGCGTGCGCAAAGTTCGGTGCAGTCTACATGCACGCCGTGGGGGGCGCTGCGGTGGCGCTCGCCGAGTCGATCAAGGAGGTCATCACGGTGCACCTCTACGACGAGCTCGGGCCGCCCGAGGCGATGTGGCTGCTGCGCGTCGAAGACTTCCGCGGGGTCGTCACGATCGACGCGCACGGGGGCTCGCTCCACAAGGACGTGCTCGCCGCGAGCCGCGAGGCCGCATCGAAGTACTTTGGCTGAGATAGTTGTATGATGCATGATGCTCGCGGCCTGAGCGCGCGCTCGTGCTAAGACACCTCCCCCCCGATGGGTCTCCTCTTCGCAGTTCTGTTCATCGCGCTCAACGGCTTCTTCGTCGCGGCCGAATTCGCGCTTGTGAAGGTGCGCGCGACGCAGCTCCACAAGCGCATCAAACGAGGCGAAAAGCGGGCGATCATCGCCGAGCAGATCGTCTCGCGGCTCGACCGTTACCTCTCGGTCACGCAGTTCGGCATCACGCTCGCGAGCCTCGGACTCGGCTGGATCGGCGAGCCGGCGGTCGCTGATTTCATCCACGGTCCGCTCGCGCGGGTCGTCCCCGAGAGCGCGCATCGTGCGGGCGAGATCATCACCGTGGTGCTCGCGTTCACCATCCTCACGTTCGCGCACGTGCTGTTCGGAGAGCTGGTGCCCAAGCTGGTGGCCATCCAGCGATCCGAGCAGACGGCGCTGTTTTCGGCGCTCCCGCTGCGGATCGTCTACGTGTCGTTCAAGCCGTTTCTGTGGGTGCTCGAGCGGGCCTCGTCGGTGGTGCTCCGCGTGATGGGACTGAAGGCGAACGCTGCGAGCGAGGGCACGCTCTCCGAAGAAGAGATCCTCGGCATTCTCGTGGCGAGCGCGGCGAGCGGAGAGCGCTCGAAGGCGAAGGCCGAGCTGCTCGAGCGCGTCGTACGCTTTTCGCAGCGCAACGCACGGCACGCGATGGTGCCGCGCGTCGACGTCGCCGCCCTGTCGCTGTCGACCAGCGGCCGCGACGCCCTCGAGTACCTGCGCGGTCAGCAGTACTCGCGCGTGATCCTGACGAAATCCAAGTCGATCGACGAGGTCGCCGGCTACCTCTACATCAAAGACTTTCTGTCGGACCCTGAGGCGCGCACCCAGGTCGACCTGTCGCGCCTGCGCCGCGATGTGCTGTTCGTGGCGGAGTCGCAGGGCCTCGTCGAGGTGCTCCGCGAGATGCAGCGCGCGCAGACGCCGATCGCGGTCGTCGTCGACGAATACGGCGGCACGAGCGGCATCGTCACGATGGAAGACCTGCTCGAAGAGATCGTGGGCGAGATCAAAGACGAGTTTGACGAAGAGCCCGCCAAGATCGTGCGCGTCACCGGCGACGACAACGCGTGGGATGTCGACGGTCGCGCGGCGATCGAGGAGCTCGCGCAGGCCACGGGCATGTCGCTCGACGAGGCGCCCGAGCCGGTTGGCTCGATCGTGCTTCAGAAATTCGCGCGACTGCCGCGCGTCGGCGATCGCGTGAGCCTCGCGCCCGAGCTCGAGGCCGAGGTCACCTCGATGAGTCGTCGCCGAATCGTGCGCGTTCGGGTGCGCAGGGTGACCGCCGAGTCATGAGCCGTGCGCGGAGCATTTTGCTCGTGCTCGCAGCGACGGCGGTGGCGCTGCTGCTCACGACCAGACTGCACTTCTCCGGCGATCTGAGCGCGCTGTTTCCGACGCGGGGTAGCGCGGCCATGCTCGGTCGCGTCACGCGCGCGTTCGGTGGCGGCGACGCGGCGCTGCTGCTCGTGCGGGGCGAAGATCCGGCGGAGGTCGCCGCGGTCGCCGACGCCGTGGGGGGCGCGATGCGCGCGCGCCCAAGCGTGATCGACGTGATCGAGCGGCCTCCGGCGCCGAGCGCGGACCCAACGCTCGCCTGGCGTTACGCTGGCGCTTCGGCGCGCGAGGCGCTCGCCCGCGCGCTGACTCCCGAGGGCATGAAGTCACGTCTTGCGGGCTCGCGCGAGCTGTTGCTCGGCCCCGCGGCGGCGGGAGCAGAGGCGTGGCTCGCCAAGGATCCGCTACGCCTCGCGCTGATCCCGTGGGAGTCGCGCGTCGAGCTCGCAGCGGGGGCCTCGGGTGATTTTAGCGCGGATCAGGGGCGCGCGCGCATCGTGGTGGTGCAGCCGCGAGGCCGTGCGTTCGATCCCGAAGCCGCCGCTGCGTTTGTGCGTGATGCGGGCGTCGTCATCGAGGACACCCGCCGTGCGCATCCTGGAGTGCGCCTGTCGCTCACGGGCGGACACGCGGTCGCGGTCGCCACGCGCGCGATGTTGCAGCGCGATCTGGCGCTGTCCGGCACCCTGTCGACGGCGCTCGCCGCGCTGGCTTTCGCGCTCACGTTTCGGCGCCTGCGTGCGCTCGTCGCCGTGATGCCGCCGCTGCTGCTCGGCACGCTCTGGACGCTCGGAGGCGCAGCGCTCCTTCCCGAGGGGCTGTCGGCGATGAGCATCGCGTTCGCGGCCGTGGTGGTGGGCGTTGGCGTCGACACCGGCGTTCACGTGTACGCGGCGCTCCTCGAAGGCAGGCGCCTCGGGCTCCCTCCGCGCGACGCCGCCGCGCATGCGCGCCGAAAGACCGCCCGCCCCACGCTGCTCGCCGCGCTGGCTGCCGGTCTCACGTTCGGCGCGCTGGCCCTGAGCGATCTCCGCGCGCTGCGGGAGCTCGGGCTGCTCTGCGGCGCGGGTGAATTGCTCACGTCGGTGGCGATCCTGATCGTGACCCCCGAAATAGGCTGCTGGCTCGAGCGCGGCGCTCCGCCGGAACGATTGCATTCTGCATGGATCGGCTGGCTGCTCGCGGCCACGCGCACGCGCGGGCGAGCCATCGGGATGCTCGCGCTGGGCGCCGCGGCTGTCGTCGCGCTCGTGGTCGCGGGGGGACCCCAGGCCGGGGACGCCATCGTCGCGCTGCGCCCTCACGCGCTCGAACCGCTCCGCGTTCAGGGCGAGATTTACGAGCTGTTCGGGGGCAAGCCGGGCCAGTGGATGGTCGTGTCCGCCGACGCGAGCGAGACCCGCGCGCGCGATCGCGCCGACCGTGTGGCTGAGGCGCTCGACGCGCTTGCCCGCGAAGGCGTCATCGCCGGCTACGACGCGTTGGCCAGCTACGCGCCCGGCCCTGCGCTTTCGCGCGTTCGCCTCGCGGCACGCGATCGCGAAGCGCTGCCAGCGCTGGAGCCCCGCCTGCGCAGCGCGCTCGGCGTCGCGGGTTGGGACGTGGAAGCCTGCGCGCCCGGGCTCGCCCTGTTCGCTGCGCCGACGTCGATGTCGGACGATGCTCCGCCGGCGTGGCTGGCTTCGCGTCACCTCGCGCGCGACGGCGCCGATACGCTCGCTGTGAGTTACGTGCGTCCCACGGGAGACCGCGCAAAAGACGCGGTGGCGCAGGCGCGCATCGCGGCCGCGGATCCAGACGCGATCATCACAGGATATCCCTTTTTGGAGCTCGGCCTCAAGCAAACCCTCGCCCGCGATCTCCCGCGCATCGCCCTCGTGGCGCTGCTGCTCGTGGTGCTCGCGCTGGCGGCCTCGCTGCGCAGCGTTCGCGACGTCGTGCTCGCGGCCGCGACGCTCGGGCTTTCGCTGGTGATCGTCGGCGTCGCGATGCGCGCGCTTGGCATTCGTTTTCACGCCTACGACGCGCTTGTGGTGCCCGTGCTTCTCGGCATCACCATGGACGAAGCCATGTTTCTACTGCACGCGGCGCAGAGCGAGTCGCGCGAGGGCCGAAGCGCGATCGAGCGCGCGCTGCGCGATCAGGGGCCGCTCGTACTCTCCACGGCCCTCACGACGAGCGCGGGCTTCGGGGCGCTGCTCGTGTGCCGCTTCGAAGGCCTGCGCGACGTCGGCGCAGTTGGGGCGATCGGCTCGATCGCCGGGCTCGTCGCGGCGCTCGTCGTGGTTCCCGCCGGGCTGCGGCTCTGGGAGCGCGCTACTTCTTCTTCGCGTCCGTAGCGCAGTTACCCGCGCCGCAGCTCGCCTGTCCGGTCGGCTTTGCCCCGGTCGCCGTGTTGGATTTCTCATCTGTGGCGCGCCCTGGGGCCGGTCGGGCCGCCGCCGCGGAGGGCGCCGTTTTTAGTGCAGGAGCCTGCGACGCGCTCGGAGCCGCCGCGGCACCTCCTCGGGCGCCGTCAGCCGGCGGAGCCGGTGGTGGTGCCGCAGGCGCCGGAGCGCTCGGCGTCCGGTCGGAGTCGCGCGCAGCGGTAGGAGCCGCGACCGCTGCAGGCGCCGTCGCCGTCTCGGGCGCCGCGCTTTCGGGCGATTGTTTGCTGCACGCGCCGAGCGCCGCGGGAGCGCCGAGCAGCGCGAGCACCGCCGCCACCTTCGTCAGCGACAGATCGGGCCGCGTCATGCGCCGAGCGCTCCGAGTCGCACCTCGAGCAGCTTCTCGAGCGCCACGAGCGCCTTGGTGAATCCGTCGATACCTTCGGCCAGTTTATCGCGGGCCATCGCGTCCTGCTCGTGCATCGCGCGAAACACAGCCTCGTTCATTTCGATCTTCGCCACGTCCATGTGCGTCGCGCGCGCGGCGTCGAGCCTGCGCGGGAGCTCGCCCTGCGCGGCCTCGAGCTCGGCCAGCAAGCTCGGCGCGATCGTGAGCAGGTCGCAGCCGGCGAGCTCGGTGATCTCTCCGACGTTGCGGAAGCTCGCGCCCATCACCTCGGTCTTGTGGCCGTACTTTTTATAATAGTTATAAATAGCGGTCACGCTGACCACGCCCGGGTCTTCGGCAGGCGCGTAGGCGTCGCGCCCCGTGTGCTTCTTGTACCAGTCGAGAATGCGTCCGACGAAGGGCGAGATGAGCGTGACCTTCGCTTCCGCGCAGGCGATGGCCTGGTGCATTCCGAACAGCAGCGTGAGGTTGCAGTGGATCCCCTCGCGCTCGAGCGCCTCGGCCGCACGAACGCCCTCCCACGTCGCCGCGATCTTGATGAGCACGCGCTCCTTCGACACGCCCGCCGCCGCATATTGCGCGATGAGGGCGTGAGCCTTGTCGATCGTCGCCTGCGTGTCGAACGAAAGGCGGGCGTCGACCTCGGTCGAGACGCGCCCGGGGATGATCTTCAGGATCCGCAGCCCGAACTCGACCGCGAGGCGATCGATCGCCTGCGAGACCACGGCGGCCACGCTCGCGTCCTGCCCGGCGCTGCCGCGGGCGAAGCGCAGCGCCTCGTCGACGACGGCGGCGTACTCGGGCATTTGCGCGGCGGCCGTGATGAGCGACGGGTTGGTGGTCGCGTCGCGCGGGCGAAACTTCTCGATCGCGTGGAAGTCACCGGTGTCGGCGACGACGACGGTCATCGTCTTGAGCTGTTCGAGCAGGGTAGACATGCGATGATCAGAGGCTGACCCCAACCATTCGTCAAGTCGCGCCTGCTTTCAAATCGGGCGCGCACCTGGACCCGCGCCATCATGTCGAACTTGCCCCTGTATCTCGCCCTCGCCCTGCTCACGGCGTGGTTCATCGCCTCGAAGCTCGGAAAGGTCTCTCCAGCGAAAGCGCACGAGCTCGTGGCCGCGGGCGCGAGGCTGGTCGACGTGCGCAGTCCGGGCGAGTTCGGTGACGCTCACCTTCCGGGCGCGGTGAACATTCCTGCGCCGGACGTACAAAAGCGAGCGGGCGAGATCGGAAAACCCGATTCGCCCGTGGTCGTGTATTGCGCAAGCGGAATGCGTAGCGCTGCCGCTGCCCGAACGCTCAAGGCGCTCGGTTATTCGCAAGTGTTCGATCTCGGCTCGATGAGCCGATGGTGACGCTCAGAGAATCTGCGTCTTGCCGGTGATGGCGATCCACTCTTCGACAACTTCGTGTGAGTTGCGGTCGAAGTGAACCTTGCCGGCCGCGATCTCGCGCAGCGCGGTGACGGCGGGCTTGTTCTTGGAATAAACGAGAGGGTGCGCACCCTTGATGAGCTGGCGCGCGCGATTCGCGGCCAAAATCACGAGGGCAAAGCGGTTGTCTTCTCGTTCGAGGCAATCTTCTACGGTGACTCGGGCCATGGGACGGGAGAACCTAGTCTCCTGCGCGTTCGCACGCAAGGAACTCGGCGCGGCTGCACGGGTGCGCAGTGGCGCGTCAGCACTCGACGATGTTCACCGCGAGGCCGCCGCGCGCCGTCTCTTTGTACTTGGTGAGCATGTCGGCGCCGGTGCGCCGCATCGTGGCGACGACCTTGTCGAGCGACACGTGGTGGGTGCCGTCTCCGCTGAGCGCGATGCGCGCCGCGTTGATGGCCTTCACGGCGCCCATCGCGTTGCGCTCGATGCACGGGACCTGCACGAGCCCGCCGATCGGATCGCACGTCAGCCCCAGGTTGTGCTCCATGCCGATTTCAGCTGCGTTTTCGACTTGCTCCGGCGTACCGCCCAGCGCCTCGACGAGCCCCGCCGCGGCCATCGAGCACGCCACGCCCACCTCTCCCTGGCAGCCGACCTCGGCGCCCGAGATTGAGGCGTTCATCTTGTAGAGCATGCCGATCGCGCCCGCTGTCAGCAGAAAGCGCACGATGCCTTCGTCGTCTGCGCCCGGCGAAAAGCCGCGGTAGTAGTGCAGCACGGCGGGGATGATGCCCGAAGCGCCGTTGGTCGGAGCCGTCACCACCCGGCCGCCCGCCGCGTTCTCTTCGTTGACTGCGAGCGCGTAGAGGTTCACCCAGTCCATGAGCGCGAGCGGATCGACCTGCGCCTTTGGGTCTGACTTGAGCCTGCGGTGCAGCGCCGCGGCCCGGCGCCTGACCTTGAGACCTCCTGGGAGAATCCCCTCGCGCTCGCAGCCGCGCTTGACGCACGCCTGCATAACCTCCCAAATCGACAGTAGCCTCGTTCGTACCTCGGCCTCGCTGCGCCAGCGCTGCTCGTTTTCGAGCATCAGGGTGGCGATCGACAGCCCGCTGCCACGGGCGCGCTCGAGCAGCTCGGCCCCTGATTTGAAGGGGTGCTTGACGTCTGCGTCGGTTGGCAGGGCAGGGGCATCGGCCGATGCGCTGTCGTCGACGACGAAGCCGCCGCCCACGGAATAAAAGGTGCGCTCCGCCAGCAGCGCGCCGTCTGCGCCCAGCGCGGAGAAGCGCATCCCGTTGGGATGTTTCGGAAGCGACTGGCGCCTGTGCATGACGATCTGCGCAGACGGGTCGAAGGCGATCGCGTGCGCACCGAGCAGCGAAAGTGTGCATTTTGCACGTATGTGTTCGATGCGGGCGGCAACGGAGTCGACGTCGACCGTCTCGGGATCGTCTCCCATCAGACCGAGCATGACCGCGAGGTCGCTGCCGTGGCCTTTTCCGGTCGCGCCGAGCGATCCGAACAGCTCCGCGCGCACCGCGCGAACGATCGGCAGCCGGCCCTCGTCTTCAAGCGCCCGCGCGAATCGGCCGGCCGCCCGCATCGGCCCCACCGTGTGCGAGCTCGACGGCCCGATGCCGACCTTGAACATGTCGAAAACACTGAGCGCCATAGCGCCGAACTATAGCGCGAGCGGCACGTGAACTGTGACCCGCGCGCCGCCGTCGGACTCGATAACGCTCCGCGCGCGCAGCTGCCGCACGAGGGCTCGCACGAGCTGTACGCCCAGCGAGGAGGCTTGCGCAGGTTCGCTGGGGAATCCGGGGCCATTGTCGGCGATCGACATCGAAAAGCCGCTGCCTGCGGCGCGTACGGCGAGCCGCAGTCGGCAGCGCCCGTCGACGGAGCGCCCATGCTTCAGGGCGTTGGTGACGAGCTCGTTCAGGATGAGGCCGCACGGCACTGCCTGCTCGACCGAGACTTCGACTTTGTCGGCTTCGATCGTCAGCTCGGTCGACGGGTCGAGCGAGCTGAGGAGCAGCGTCGTGAGGGTGCGCGCGTAGTCGCCGAAGTCGATGCTCGACAGGTTCGCGGTGTCGTACAGCTGCTGGTGCACGAGCGCCATGGATCGCACGCGGTGCACCGTCTCCTCGAGTGCGGCCTGCGCCGCGGTTCCTTCGACGCTCGCCGACTGAAGCGCGAGGAGGCTCGAGACGATCTGCAGGTTGTTTTTTACGCGGTGGTGAACCTCGCGGAGCAGCGTCTCTTTTTCGCGCAGCGAATTGGTGAGCGCGGCCTCCATGCGGTGTCGCTCCGTGAGATCACGCACCGACAGAATGGCTGCCTGCGTCGAGGACGACGGCGTCGCCGCGACGCTGATCTCGGCTGAAAATTCGCCTGTGGCGCCGCGCGCCGGGCGGTTCCACAGGCGCGGGTCTTCGCGGCCGTTTGCGGCCTCGTGCGGATCGAGCACCTCGCGCAGCAGCTCGGAGGCTCCTTCGATCAACGTGTCGACCGAGCGGCCCCGCGCGTCGCCAAACAGAGCGAGCGCGCGCGCGTTGCTCGCCTCGACGTTGCCAGTCGCGTCGACGAGGAGCAGGCCGTCGGGCGCCTGATCGAACACCGCCCGAAAGGCGCGACGGCTGAGATCGTGGAGCATGAACGACGCGAGCTGCTCGGCCACGCGCGTGAGCAGTGGCGGAAGGAGCTCGTGCCCTGGATACTGGCGCGTACCGGCGACTTCGAGCACGCCGAGCACGCCGGACGGTCCGATAATCGGTGTCGCGCAGAAGGTCACGATACCTGCGCGGCGCGCCTCCATGACGCGTCGCGAAACTAGCCCGTCCGGGCCGGCCGCGGCCAGGTCGTCGAGCGTTTGCGTCTTGCGCGACTGCCACGCGAGCCCCGGTAAGCCGACCCCCACCGTTCGCTCGGGGCCGCGCGCGAACGTCAGACTGCGCGTCCCTTCGAGGAACTCCCGGCCCGCATCGCCCGCGGCCGGCGCGGCGACCCCGTCGACATAGACGAGGTCTTCCCGGCCCGCCGCGACGATCCAGAACTGCGCCGCGAGAATATCGAGCTCGGTGACGAGATCGCGCACCAGTCGTGCTCCGGCGATCTCGAGGGATTCGCTCTCGAGCAGCAGGGCCGCGATGCGCTCAGCGAGGCGCTCTTTTCGCTCGTTGAGGCGCCGTTCGGTTACGTTCGTTTCGATCGCGACGAACCCCGTGGGCGAGCCTTCGCGGTCGCGGCTGACGCGCATCTCTACGTTCACCCAGTACTGCTCGCCGCTCTTGGCGTAGTTCAGCAACTCGAGCTCGAAAGGCTCCCGCGCGGAGAGCGCAGCCTTCATTTTTGCGATGTCGGCGGGATCGGTGTTGGGTCCCTGCAGCAGCGGCCCGGGCCGCTGTCCGACAACCTCAGCCAGCGTCCACCCGGTCAGGCGGGTAAACCCGTCGTTGACCCACTCGATTTTGCCGTCGAGGCTCGCGACGACGACGGCGTTGGCGGTGCGATTCGCGAGCTCCGCGAACCGGGAGAGCTGATCGGCCGTGGCGCGCTCGGCGGTGATGTCGGTGACGATTCCGCGGATGCGCACGGGCGCTCCGTGCTCGTCGAACGTGGTGGTGTTCGTGGTGCGCAACCAGCGGACGCCGCCTTGTTTCTGCGGCACGCGGTATTCATGTATCGCGTTTGGGTTGGCCTGCGTCGACTGGCTGCGCATGATGCGCGCGTAGTCGTCAGGGTGCATGCTCTCGCGCCAAAGCTCACTCGTGGAGCGTTCGCTTGCGGAAGACAGGCCGTGCAGAAGGTACGCGTTTTCCGTCCAGCTCGACGCGCCGGTGCGCAGGTCTATTTCCCAGAACCCGGCGTCGAGCGACGCGAGCGTTTCGCCGAGGGCGCGCTCGACATCGGCACGCGCCGATGATGCCTCGTCGGCGCGCGCAACCAGCCCGGCTGCGAGCTGGCGTTCGCGGGTGACATCCCGCACCACGACCATCGCCTCTTCGTCGTTCATGCGCGCGACGCGGGCTTCGTAGCTGCGGTCGGCCAGCACGTAGTCGGTGGCTTCGTGACCACCGCTTTGCACTGCGCTGGCGACCGCGGCGCGCAGGGCCGGAGAGACGTGCGCGGCGAGCTCGGCGCCGCCAATGGCGCGACGGGCCTGGGTGAAGGTCACCGACCCGTCGAGCCGGATCGCGAACAGCAAATCGGGCACAGCCTCGGAGAGCGACAGCAGGCGTTCGCTATGCCGCTCCGCTGCTACGCGACTTCGCTCCTCGCCTTGCTTGGCGCGAAACAGCTCTAGACTTTTGTCCTCGAGGAGGCGCTCGGCGGCCTTTCGCGCGGCGCGCTCGCGCTCGAGCGTCCTTCGCAGAATTTCGACTTCGTCGCTCACGGACCCACGAGTTCGACCGTGAGGCGCACCGACGTTGCGTCCAGCGAAAGGTCTTCGCGCGTGATTTCGAGCCTCTCCGCGTAATGCTTTCCTATACCCCGTATGATTCCGACCGCGAGCTCGGGCATCGCGCGCGGCGATCGGTAATGCATGGCGAGCGCGCCGGGCCTTGGTCGCTCAATGTCGAAGCGGGGCAGCTCAGCCTCGGGATAGAGCTTTCTCACTTCGACGTGCACGTAGGTCTCGACGCCGGCGATGAAGTCGAGCGCGGTGCCCGACGCGGCGAAAAGATCGGGAAACATGCGGGCAAACGTGGCGGCGAGGTGCTCGCCAAAGGCCTCGAGCAGCGCGCCGGGCGCTGCGCCGGTTCGCGCCGACAGCGCGCAGACGAGCGCGACCATCTCGCCGGCGGGATAGGTCCCGACGGACGTGTAGGCCCCGCCGTGGGGCGGGGCGGCGTCGGTGATGATCTGGTCGACCAGCGCGAGCGAGTGCTGCTGCTCAACCATCTCGAGGAGCTCGTTGAATACGATTCCCTTCATCTTGCGCGAGGGTACCAAAATTCTGCAGGGCGCGGTGCAAATCGTGCTTGCGCGAACTGTGTTCCGATGTAGGTAACTTGGCCCCACGCAACCAACCTCTGGAGCCCTCATGCGCGCCTTCGCACGTCCTGCAGTTGCTGCCTCCCTGCTCGCCTTCGCGAGCGCCTGCGTCATGCCCGTCAGCGATCCGGCCGCGGCGTCCTCCGACGAAGCCGAGGCACTCGCCACGAGCTACGTCGATATCGCCGATTTTTGGACGACCGGCGCCGATCAAACGGCCTGGTTTGCGCTGCGCAGCACGCTCGCCAAACAGTTCAACTACATCTGCGGAGATACGTTCTGCAACGGCGACTACTTGAATCTCACTCCGCTCGGCCTGACGTGCGCGGTGTCGAGCGTCAAGGGCTCCATCCGCGACTGCACCTGGGTTTTTGCGGGCAGCTACGAGCGGACCGACGGCGCGACCGGCGCTCTGACCAGCAGCATTCCTACGTTTCAGTGCCACTTCGCCCCGAAGACCACGGCCAAGGGGCTCGTCTCGTCGCTCACCTCTGCAGGCCCCACCGAAGCGCTTCACCGCCCGCTGCCGGGGCTTTCGACGTCGCTCTACGATGTGGTCGCCGACTGCATGCTCCATCCGGTCGGGGCCACGCCCATCGCGCCGCCGTCGAGCTCGGCAAAATACGTCGGCGCCGTCGACTCGTTCACTACGCAGCCCGCGCAAGACAGCTGGCTTGCCGCGCGCGACGCGCTTCGGGCCGGCTTCGATGATGTCTGTGGTGATACGTTTTGCGGCGGCGATTACAGCAATTTGCAGGCCCTGCGGTTCGAGTGCTCGGTCAACGCGAAGACGGGCACCCTCAAGACGTGCGCGTGGAATTTCGCCGGCAGCTACGACACCATCGGCCCCAAGGGCGCACTCTCCGTCCACGCGAAGTCGTTCAGCTGTCCCGTCCCTGTCAGCGGAACCGCGAGCAAACTGGCCGCGGTGCTCACGGCGCCGGGCGCGGTGCCCGCAATCAGGCGCCCCCTGCCCGGTGGCAGCCGATCCGCATACGACGCGCTCACCGGCTGTTTGTAGGCACGTCGGCGGCGCGTCGGCCGGCCGGCGCTACTGAGCCGCGATCCAGGCGCGAACGCAGGCGATGTCGTCGGCGCTCACGGGGGCGCGTGCCAGCGGCATCTGCGCGCCGCACGGCGGATTGGGCGACAGCTTGGTGTAAATCAGGCTGGTATCGGGGTTTTTCGGGTCCGCGAGGGTAGCCGAGCACTCTTTGGCGGCCACCCCGACCACGCGCGCCGCCACGCCCGGCGACACCAAATCGAGGCCCTGCTGGGCGCCTATAGCTCCATGGCAGCCGTTTCCGCCGCAGCTCGGCACAAAGACGCGCGCGATCACGTCGCCGCATCCTCCCGAGTCGGCTCCGGCCTCCGCGAAAGGGCTGCTGTCTTTCGCGGCGCTGTCGGCGGGGCCGGCGTCTGCGAGAGGTGAGGCATCGTAGGGCGCGTCGCCGACCGCGCCGTCGACGAGGAAAATATCCTTGTTCTCGAGCGTGCCCGGGCATCCGGCGAGCAGGCCGAGTCCCGCTGCTGCCACAAGCGCCAGCCCCACCGCCGTTGCGTATTCAGTGCGCATAGCTCACTCCGAGTCCCATCTGGAGGGCTTCGTCGAGGGCGCCGCCCGCGACGTTTTGGTCTCCGACAAGCGGCTTGAAGGCGGAGAAATAGCGCGTATAGCGGGCCGCGGCGCGTGCCTCGAGGCCGCCGCCGAGCGCGACACAAAGTCCGAGGCTTCCGTCGACTCCCGCCACCGAAGCATCGCGAAATCGAGCATAAATCTCGCCTTTGTCGAGCGTCGCGAGGTAGGCCGCCGACGCGGTCGCCGACAGGCGCCCCGCCACCTTCACGCGCGCGTCGACGCCGAACCGCAGCGCAACTGTGCGGGCGGAGGGCAGGAGCGCCGCGACCGGTGCGTTCGCGTGCAAATCGAAGTAGTTGGCGTCGGCGCCGACAAAAAAGCCCAACTCCGAGGCATGGGCTCCAGCGAAGAGCACCCGCTGCCGCAGTTCACCGCCGAAGCGCGTCCAGCTCGTGTCGAGCGTGGCGCCGTCGGGCGTTGCGGAGTCGAGCCCGAAGGCGCGACTGACGCGCCCGCGCAACCCGAGATCGCGGAGCACAGCGATGCCGCTGCTCGCTGCCGGGTAGCTCTCGAGCTCGAACGTCGCCATGGGGGCGGCGCCGAGCGAATAGGGCGCGAGCTGCCGGCCGATGGGGTCGCTGTAGCTGAAGCTGCGGCGCGCGAGGTCGACGGTCACCGACACGCGAACCCCGTAGCGCTGCTCGGCGAGCCGCTCCGCTTCGAGCTTGCCGAGCGTCTCGTCGCCTGGGGCCGGAGCTGCCGCCGCGTCTGCGGGGACGCTCGCCGGCAGCGTTGGCGCGGGAGCGGGAGCGGGCGCGGGCGGCTGGGGTGCGGCGGCGACGGGCGGCTCGGGCGCAGCAGGGGGCGGCTCGGGCGCGGCGACCGGAGGCGCGACGACGGCTGGCGCGGCGGGGCGCGCGCCTCGTCGCGGAGGCGCGCCGAGCGAAGGCGACGCCAGCAAAAGCGTCGCCAACCCAGCAAAAACACGCCACTTGGTGACAGTGCTCGCGCGCGTCAAGAGCTCAGACGATCGCGCTGTGAACGGCAACGCCGGAGGTGATTTGATCGTTCACCTGCGCGTCGGTGAGCCCCATGCCGACGCCGAGCGTCTTGGCGACCGAGGCAAGGCTGTCGCCGGCGGTGAGATCGCCCGAGGGCGAAGCCTGCCCTGTGGCCGAGTCGATGTCGGCCGCGTGGCCGCCCGGAACCAGCCCGCCGATGACTCCGCCCTTGAACCCCTTGCCGATGATGACCGACATGGCGTGCGAAGCGTTGTGCCCGCGCCCGTTGAGTGAGTCGAACGTGCGCCCGAAGACGTTCATCGTCGCGAAGGTCACTTTGTCCTGAAGCCCGTAAGTCGTCAGCTTCGCCATCAGCGTCTTGATGGCGTTGACCGAGGCTGTCGTCTGCACGGCTTCGCTGTTGAAGTTGTTGTCGGTGTGGTTGTCGCCCGAAAACGGCAGGTGAATCGTGACGATCGGCGTCACGTTCATCTTGATGAGCAGCGCGGCCGCGAGCACCTGGTTGTTGGCGTCGTCGCTGGTGATCGAAGCCAGATCGCTTGCGACTTGCTGAATCATGGTGCGCAGCTGGGTCTGCGACAGCGCCATGTTGTCCATGTAGGCCCGCTCGGCCTTGGTCTGCGCGCGGTTCTGTTTGAGCGTGTCGTTGATCTGATTGAGCGTCGTGTCGCGGAGCGCTTGCAGCTGGCCGGGGAGCCCCGTTGGGCCGGTGAGCACGGCCTTGAGGCCGGTCGGAGTGAGCTTCGGCAGGTATCGCCCCTCGAACGACAGCTGCTCGCCGCCGATCGTGATGGGCTGCTTTTGAACGGTGTTCAGGCACGGGGCGAGGTTGTTCGCGAGAAACGAGGGGAGCCACTGCCCGCGGCGCAGTGCGCCGAAGAGCTCGAGCACGCGACCTAGCTCGCCGTGGTTGGCCGTGCCTGTGCGGTGGTGAAAAAACACCGTGCGATCGAGCGTGGCCTGCGGAATCGAGGCCCACGGCTTGGCGGCCGTCCACTTTTGGCCGCGCAGCGTGAGCGACGTGGGCGCCATGCTGGTGTCGAGGGGATCGGAGTGGTTGACCGTGCCGGCCGCGAACGACGGTGGCAGATCGTATGTGCCCGGCACGTTGCAGTTGAGCGCGTCGCCGTTGGCCGACATCGACAGGATCAGATACTGCGCGGCGGCCGCGTTGGCGCACGCGCCGTCGGCCAGCGCCGACTTAGGATTGAGCAGAAACGACACGGGAAGGCCGGTGGCCATCGACCGAAGGCCGAGCATTCCAGCGCCGGTGAGAGCGCTGCGGAGCATGGTGCGACGATTCATGGGGAGGCTCATTGTTGAACTCCTGCTCCTACAGGCCCATCGCCACAGAGGTGGGCGAGAGGCAGGCCGTGATGAAGGTGGATTTGAGCGAATCGGTGGGCGTGGCGCCCGCCTTCACTGCCGCGTCGTAGTGGTCGGAAAGCGCCTTCGCGAGCGCGGTGTTGTTCGGGTCGCTCGCGGTAATGCCCATGATGTTTGCGACGAAGTCGGTAATCGCAGAATCCTTCTTTGCGCTCGCGTAACGGCTGTTCGTCTTGTCGACGGTCACATCGGCCGCGTAGCTGCAGAGCGACTCGGTGGCGCCGCGGAAAAACGGCGTTTGGTCTGTCGACAAGGCCGGCGCCTCTGCGCCGCGAAGGTAGCCGTCGTAGGGGATGTTGTTGGCGACGGCGACGGCGGTCGTGTTGTTCGTGATGCCGGTGCAAAGGCTCGTGGCCAGCTGCAGCCGGTTGGTGAGCGCCGAGCAGAAGTGATCCTGCCGCGAGATGCTGACCGTCTCTCCGAGGTCGCGCCACGTCTTGGTGGTCGACGCGCCGGTGACGAGCGGCGACGAGAGCAGCTCGCGCACGAGCGCGTGAAAGTCGAAGTTCGACTGGGCGAACAGCTTCGTGATGCGCTGAAACTCCGGGTCGTCTTCTGAGCACGCGCTCGAGTTGGCGTAGAAGCAAACCTTCTGCGCCCAGGCCACCGGATAGAGCGGGTGCTTCACGAGGGCCGATGCGAAGTCGTCGAGCGAGGCGAGCGCCGCGGTTTCTCCGAGGTAGTCAAAGCTCGCTGTAGAATACAGCTGGGTCGGGTCGTGCTGCGAATGGTACGAGTACGAAAACGCCTGACGGAACACGTTCCGCATCGGGTCCATCGTCTGGTGGCAGCTGTAGCAGGGGCTCGTCGGGTCGGAGTGAATGCCGTCCTTGCCGTTGTCGAGCACCGTCGAGGTGCCTTTGTCGACCGGGTTGATGCTCCGCCCAACGCCCACGATGAGCGCCTGATTCAGGGTATCCCGGTGCTGGTTGCTCTTGTTGGTCGTCCAGTTCGAGAAGAACGCGGGCGTCGAGAAGAAGCCGACGCGCGGGGTGCGAACGACGATCTCGTTGGCCTGGCGGAGCTTCACGAGATCGTAGAAGGGCGTGAGCTTCTCGCC
>CANJCO010000079.1 GCA_947473045.1 Myxococcales bacterium
AGCAGGGTGTTGAAAAACACCCTGATAGTAATTGGCGAAGCCAATTGCGTGGGGTGGGGACCCCGAAAAACCGCGTTTTTCGGGGCGGGGAGGTGCATACCTCCCCGAGATGAAAGGCTAGCAGGCCGTTCTTCAACGGCCTGCTAGAAGTTCACGTCCCAGGACGCCGACGCCTGCTGCACGGCGATAAGCGCGCGCGCCGCGTCGGACAGCGCGTCGTAATACGAAAGGTATACGTCGTTGTCGGTGCGCTGGGCCACGAGCACCTCAACCAGCGTCGCGCCGCCTCTCCGGTAATTGTACAACGTCTTTTCGAGCACCTGGTCTGCGTCGGCGAGCACGCCGCCAGTGTAGAGCCTGACGCGCGCGGCGGCGGCGTCGTAGCGCGCGATCGCCTCGCGAACTTCGACCTCGATGCGAACCTTCGCCGAGGCCACGAGGGCGTCAATCTGCTGCTCGGTGGCATACGCGGCGTCGAGCTCGCCGCGGTACATTCGCGAAAACGGAATGGGCACCGACACTGCCGCGCCAATAAAGTCCGATGAGGGAAGGGCAGGCTGAACGCTGCCGACAGGCAGGTTGTGTTGCCACGAGGCACCGAGTCCAATATCGATTACGCGATTGGCCTTCGCGAGATCGATCTGGCGCGCAGACGCCGTGAGGCGCCGCTTGATGGCGATGAGGTCCGGGCGCTGCACAAGTGCCCTCGAGACGAGGCTCGGTGCGTGGAACGATCGGCCTGCGGCGCCGCTGAGATCGCCTTCGACTTCGAGCGGGCGTCCGAGCAGCGCGCCGGCTCCGCTGCCGAGCAGCTGCACGAGCGCGAGATCGGCGGTCTGGACCACGCCCTGTGCATCGAGCACTTCCGCGCGCGACTGATTGGCCTCTACGCGCGACTGAAGCACCGTCGCTTCTCCGATATCGCCCGACTTGAGCCGCTGCTCGTTGACGCTCTCGAGCTTCTGCAGACTCTCGAGCGTTCGGCGCTTGCGTTCGAGCACGAGCCGGGCGCGGAGCGCGTCGACGTAGCTGCTCGCCGCTGCGGCCCTGAGGCCCCGCAAGAACTCTTCGAGATCGGCCTCGCTCGCTGACCCGTTGGCCTCTGCGAGCGCGATGCGCGCGCCGCGCTGTCCGCCAAGCTGCAGCGGCACGGTTAGCTGCACGATGCTCGCGGTGGGGTTGCCGCGGCCGCTGATGTCGACCTGTTGCAGCCCCGCCGTCACCACGGGGTCGGGAAACACGCGGGCGATGGCGATCTGCGCGCGCGCGACAGAGACCGTCGAGCGCTGCGCCGCGAGCTCGAGGTTGCCCTGGCCCACCTGCGTGAGGTAGGCAGCAAACGACACGTGCTCCGCCGGGCCGCGCGCATCGGCGGGCGCGGAGGCCGGCTGCGGCGCGGGATCGGCCATCGCGATCGCCGGCAAGGTGGCCAGCAGCAACGCAGCCGCCGTCGCGGGCCACCGCCTCACGACGCGGCTCCTTCGTCCGCGGCGAACGCCGCAGCGCGCGGCTGGAAGCGCCGCTCGATCACGAGATAAAGGGCGGGAAGCACCACGAGGGTGAGAATGGTGGCGCTGACCAGTCCGCCGACGACGACTGTGGCGAGGGGGCGCTGCACGTCCGATCCGATGCCGCTCGCGAGCGCCGCGGGCAGCAGGCCCAGCGTCGCCACCGTGGCGGTCATCAGCACCGGTCGAAGGCGCTCGTGGGCGCCTTGAATGACGGCGAGGCCAATGGGCAGCTTCGAGTCGCGCGCGTGATTGAGGCTCGACACCATGATGACGCCGTTTTGTACCGCGACTCCGAACAGGGCGATGAACCCGACTGCGCTCGACACGTTGAGCGTCATCCCGCGCAGATGCAGCGCCACCATGCCGCCGAGCAGGGCCAGCGGCACACTCGCCAGAATCAAGGCGGCGTGCCGAAGCGTGCCGAACGCGCCGTAGAGCAGCAGAAAGATAAGCCCGAGCACGACAGGCAAGATCACCCCGAGGCGCTGCTGGGCGCGAGCCTGATTTTCGAACTGGCCTCCCCAGTGAATCTCGTAGTGCTCTTTGTCGTAGCGGATCCGACGCGCGATTTTCTCCTGTGCATCCGCGAGAAATGACGACAGATCGCGCCCCCTGAGGTTGAGCTTCACGGTGAGGTGGCGCCGATTGCTCTCTCTCGTGATGGTGCTCTCTCCGGTTCGAAGTTGAATATCGGCCACCTGCGAAAGCGGAATGCGCGCGCCCCCGGGGCAGGTAAGCGTCAGGTCTCCGATGGCCTCGGCGCTGGTGCGCACCACCTCCGCGTAGCGGAGCGTGACATCGTAGCGCCGCTCGCCGCGAAACAGCTGACCGACGGGCTTGCCCCCAATGCCAATTTCAATCAGGTCGGCAATATCGGATACGTTGACGCCAAAGCGCGCAGCGGCGGCGCGGTTGACGTTGATTTGCAGCTGCGGCAGCGGCGGCTCCTGATCGATGGCGACGTCGACGGCGCCGGGCGTGTCTTTGAGCACGGCGACCGTCTCTTCCGCGATGCGCCGGGTCTCCTTGAACTCGTTGCCATAGACTTTGACCACGAGCTCGCTGTGCGCGCCGGCGATCTTGTCGTTGACGCCGTCGATCATGGGCTGCGAAAATCCGACCGTCACCCCGGGGATTTGCGCGTAGCGCCGCGAGAGCTGCTCGACCAGCGCGTGCTTGGTCTTTCCCTTGGCCCAGGTCGAGTAGGGGCGGAGTCCCACCGACGATTCAATGTGGGAAAATGTCCACGAATCGGTGCCGTCGTCGTTGCGCCCCAGCTGCGTGACGATGTAGCTCACCTCGGGAAATTCACGGGTCGCCGCGCGCACTTCGCTGGCCATGCTGCTCGCCTTCTCGAGCGACAGCCCGGGCGGAAGCGTGACCTGCAGCCATATTGAGCCCTCGTCGAGCTCGGGCAGAAATTCCCGACCTACCGTCGCCGCGAGCACGCCTGCGATCGCGACGGCGACGACGCCCGGCGCGATCGACAGCCAGGGGCGCCGCACGATGTGGCGGAGGCTGGTGTCGTAGTGTCGCCCGAGCCATGCGAGCACCGGGTTGTGAAAGACTTTTCGGGGTTTGCGCAGCACCGCGAACGCGAGGCCGGGGATCAGCGCCAGCGCCACGAGCGCCGCGCCCGCGAGCGCGTAACCGATGGTGTACGCCATCGGCGTAAAGAGCTTCTTTTCGACGCGTTGAAACGCGAACAGCGGCAGATAGGCCGTCACGATAATCGCGGTCGCGAAGAACATCGGACGCGCGACGTGTGTGGCGGCTGCGCGTGCGTCTTCTTCGGTGAGCGCCTCGGTCGGCTTTTCTTCGCGCGCCCGAAGAATGTTTTCGAGCACCACGATCGCGCCGTCGACGATGATTCCGAAGTCGATCGCGCCGAGCGACAGCAGGTTCGCCGGAATGTCGGTGGTCGCCATCAGGATGAAGGCAACGAGGAGCGAGAGCGGAATGGTGAGCGCTACGATGAGCGCGCTCCTCGGGCTTCCCAGAAACGCGATGAGCACGAGCAGCACGAGCCCCATGCCCTCGAGCAGGGTATGGGAGACGGTGTGCAGCGTGGTGTGAACCAGCTCGGTGCGATCGAGGTAGGGAACGAGCTTGACGTCCGCAGGCAGACCTCCGTGGTTGAGCGCCTCGACCTTCTGGTGAATGCCCTCGAGCACCGTCGACGGATTCACCCCGCGCAGCAAGAGCACGATGCCCGAGACCACGTCGGGATCATCGTCTTTGCCGGCGATGCCGTTGCGCGCCAGCGCGCCGAGCTGGAGCGCTCCGAGGTTCTTCAGGAACACGGGAGTGCCCTTGCTCTGCGACACGACGATGTTGCCGAGATCGTCGAGGTTGCGCACGAGGCCGATGCCCCGCACCACCGCAGCCTGATCGCCGCGGACGAGGATGCTCCCGCCCGCGTTGGCGTTGTTTGACTTGACCGCGTCGATGACCTGCGTGAGCGAGAGGTTGTATTCGGTCAGCTTCGACGGATCGAGCGCGAGCTGAAACTGCGTCGTCTCGCCGCCGAAATTGGTCACGTCCGCGACGCCAAACACCTGCTTGAGCGTGGGGATGACCGTCCACTGTTGCAGCTCCTTCAGCTCGCGCTGGCCGCGCGCCGGCGAAGTGAGCGTGTAGCGGTAGATTTCGCCGATGGGAGAGGTGAGGGGGTCGAGACCCGGCTCGGCGCCCTCGGGCAGCGCCACGCCTGCGATGCGCTCGCGTACGCGGCTTCGCGCCCAGTAGTCGTCGACGCCATCGCGAAACACGAGCGTAATGAGCGACAGCCCGAACGTGCTCCGCGAGCGCATGACCTGCAGTCCCGGAATGCCGTTGAGCTCGCGCTCGAGCGGCACCGTAATCTGCTCTTCGACCTCCTCGGCCGCGTGACCGGGATGCTGCGTCACGACCTGGGCCGTCGCATCTGCGATATCGGGATAGGCCTCCAGCGCGAGGGTCGTCCACGCGTAGTAGCCAAACACGCCCACCATCACGAAGACCGCGAGCACCAGCCATCGCTTGTGAAGGCAGGCCGCGACGAACCGATCGATCATGGCAGCAGGACCGCGTTGGTCGCGACTACGCGCGCCCCGGCCTCGAGGCCTTTGGTGACCACGATTCGCGAGCCGAGCTGCTCGCCGATTTCAACTTGCCTGCGCTCGAACGTCCACGGTGACACTTCGACGAAGACGTTGCTCTTTTCGCCGCTGACGACGACCGCCGAGGTCGGCACGACGACTTCAGGCGCCGGCTTGCTCCGGAACAGCACGGTGGCGAACATGCCCGGCTTGAGCCTGAAATCGGCGTTGGGGAAGGCGACGCGTACCTTGATGGTGCGCGTGTCGGGGTCGAGCAGATCGCCTACGAAGAGCACATTGCCGGTGAATTTTTCGTCGGGATAGGCCACAAACGTGGCGTCGGCTTCGTCGCCTTGCTTCACCCGCCGAATGTCTTTTTCCTGAACGTTCGCGGTGAGCCAGACGGTCGACAAATCGGCGACGATCATGAGCACGGCGGCCGGATCGTTTTGGAACTGTCCGGGCGCGGTCGACAGGTCGATGATTCGGCCTGCGATCGGCGAGGCGACGGTGAGGGGACCACCGACGGCCCCCGGGCCGACCCGCAGCAAGCGCAGCCGCGTGGTGGTTCGCTCCACTTCGCTCTCGGCGGTGTCGCGATCGGTCTGCGCCTGCTCGAGCTCGCGCTGGGCGCCGATGCCGTGCTCTTTCAGGTCGCGTTGACGGGCGAGGTTTCTCTCGGATTGCGCCAGCGCAGACTTCGATTTCAAGTAGTCGGATTGCGCCGATACCAGGTCAGGAGAGTCGAGGGTAAAGAGCGGATCGCCGGCCTTTACCGCGTCACCGAAGCGGACAAAAAGCTTGACCACACGGCCCGCGAGCGGCGGCGCGATCTTCGCCAGTCGCGCGGGCTCGGCTTCGACTGACGCGGGCGCCGCCAGCTGGCGCCGAACGTTGTCGGTCGCCACCGGCTCGACGGTGAGCCGCTGACGCAGCGGGGACGCTTCGGGGATGAAGAGGTGGTCGTCCTTGCGCTCGACGAGCGGCGACGGCGCCGGTCCGTTGTCGCCGCGCTTGCCGGGACATCCCGTGAGCCCCGCGGCAAGCAGCAGCGCGCACGCGAGGGCGACGGAGCGGGAGGTGCACGGGAGCGTGAGGGCGAGCATGGGAGGCGTTGGTTGCACGAGCAGGGTCGTTCGACGGCCGGAAGCTACCAGCCGGGCAGCTGAAACTCGAACAAACGGGCGATATTTTACGCACTGCTCACACGCTCGCGGCCCGCGGTCACAGATTTTGTCAGGTCGTCGCGCGCGCCCCGGCGTGCGCGTCGCGCTGCCCTGCGCCTTCAGGCTCCGGGAGCCCATCGCTCCCCCCCGTGGCGTTCGCTGCGTCCCCGGCTTGCGCAGCGGCCGCGTCGCGCCGCGCCGCGACAATCGACAGCCCCTCGAGGCTTAGCCTAACCACGAGCGGCCCAAGCAGAGCGCCCGAGGCACCGAACGATGCGACGCCGCCGAGCATCGCGATGAGCACGACGAACGCCGGGAGCTCGAGCCGTCCGGAGCGCGCGAGCGCCGGCCTCACGAAGTTGTCGACCAGGCTGTGCACGCCAGCCCCCATGCCGACCACGACGAAGCCTCTCCAGTACTGTCCGCGTGCGAAGAGCTCGATCGCGAGGGGAACCCACACGAGTCCGGTGCCAACGACCGGCACGAGCGCGCACAGCGCCGTCAAGGGACCGAGTGCCATCGCGCGGGGCAGGCCGATGGCGGCATAGGCGATCGTCGCCAGCGCGCCCTGAATCGCCGCGGTGCCGAGACCCGCGACGAGCAGTCCGCGCCCCGTCTCGCGGAAGGCACCGGCGAGCCGCGACAGCTCGGCAGGCGCGACAGGCGCGTTGGCCTCGAGCCACCTGTAGGCCCGCTCACCGTCGATGACGAATGTGTAGAGTGCCGCGACGAAGACGAGCGTCGCGATGGCGGCGCTGGCCGAAGCGCGCGCGAACGCCGCGAAGGCGCCCCACGCGTTTTCGCCGTAACGGCCCGCGATCGCAGCCCAGTCGCGCGGCTGCAGGTGCGCGCCGACGCTGCCTTCGCCGAGGAGCGCACCCGCGATCGAGCCGTGCCCGTCGGCCCGAAGCTGACCCCAAAGCTCCTGACCGGATGTGAGCAGCGCGAGGCCGACTGCGGCGAGCGGCACGAGGATGCCCAGCGCCACGAGCACGACCAGCGCACCGGCGGCTCGCCTGCGACCGCCGAGCACCCGCCGAAGCCCGCGCGCCAGGGGCCCGAGCAGGTCGGCGAACCACGCCGCCAGCACCAGCGGCGCCCAGAGCGGCGCCAGCACGAGGGCCGAAAGGATGCACAGTACAGCAGTCAGCGCGCTCATGGGATTCACAGGCCGCGAAGCACTCATTCGGCCTCCGCGGCATCGCGACTCGGCCGGATCGAACGCGCTGTCCGCACGCGCCCGCGCCACTTGACGATCTCGAACCAGCCAATGCTGAGCGCCGCTGCGCCGAAGCAAAGCGCGACGTCGACGACGCCGAGCGGCGCGAAATAGAACAGGCGGGCGAGCGGCGGCACATAGATGACCAGCCCGAGAAACGCGACGGCGCCGCACGTTACCAGCCAAAGCGTCGCATCTCTGAGCGGCGATTCGGTAATCACGCGCGACCACGATCGATTGGTCCATATCAGGCCGATATTGGCGAATAGAAATGTCGCAAATGTGAGCGCGCGGGCCTCGGCCACGGCCATTCCGGTGCGAAGTGAAATGACGTAGACGGCGAGCAGCACGACCAGCACGGCGACGCCCTGGGCGATGCTCACTCCGAGCACGCGCCGCCCAAACAGGGGAGCGCTCCGGTCGCGCGGAGGTCGCCGCATGACGTCACTCTCGGCCGGCTGCCCCTCGAACACCACCGAGCACGCGGGATCGATCACGAGGTGCAAAAACGCGATGTGAATGGGCATCAGCACCAGCGGCCATCCCATGGCAATGGGCACCAGCGTCAATCCGACGATCGGCACGTGCACGGCGAGGATGTACGCGAGGGCTTTCTTCAGATTGTCGACGATTCGGCGGCCCGTCTCGACGCCGTGTACGAGGGAGGCGAAGTCGTCGTCGAGCAGTACGACCGAGGCGGCCTCGCGCGCGACGTCGGTTCCGCGGCCTCCCATCGCGATGCCGATGTGCGCAGCCTTGAGCGCGGGCGCGTCGTTGACGCCGTCACCCGTCATGCCGACGATCTCGCCGTTGGACGCGAGGGCGTCCACCAGCCTGAGCTTCTGCTCGGGAAGCATGCGGGCAAAGACGTTGGTATTCTGCACGCATCTTGCCAGCGCTTCGTCGGACATCGCGGCGAGCTCGCTGCCGGCCACGACCCGGGAAGCGTCAAGCCCTGCCTGAAGCGCGACCGCCGCCGCAGTGGCCGGATAATCGCCAGTAATCATGACGACTCGGATCCCCGCGTTTCGGCATTCCGCGACTGCTGCCGCAGCGCCGTCGCGCACCGGATCGACGAGCCCGACGAGGCCGACGAACTCGAGCCCCAGCGCAGCCGGATCGGGCCCGATCGCGGAAGGCTCGATTAGGCACCTCGCCACGGCCAGCACACGAAGCCCCTCGACGCCCAAGGCGCGCACGCCTTCCTCCATGCGACTGCGCTCCGCCGGCTTCATGCCGCACAGCGCAGCCATCGCCTCGGGCGCGCCTTTGGCTGCGACCACCGCGCGCGACTGACCGGGCGCTCGCCACACGTGCACCACCGCGAGTCGCTCGCGCGTCAGCGGATACTCGCAGGTGAGCTCCCAGTCGGGGTGAAGGTGCTCGGTGTTCGCGAGCTGACCTTCGCCGAAGTTCAGGAAGGCCCGCTCCATGGGATCGAACGGGTCTCTTCGACTGGCAAGTATGCTGTATTCGACCGTCTCGTGCATGGCTTCAGGAAGTGGCTCATTGCGGAGTCGCTCGACGTCGAACTGCCGGTCGCCCGCGAGTATGCGGCTGACCTTCATTCGGTTTTCGGTGAGGGTTCCCGTTTTGTCGACGCAGAGCACCGTGACCGCGCCCAGCGACTCGACGGCGGGCACCCTGCGCGCCAGCACGCGGCGCTGCGACAGGCGCCACGCGCCGAGGGCGAGGAACATGGTGACGACGACTGGAAACTCATTCGGGAGGATCGCCATGGCGAGCGTGAGCCCCGCGAGCACGCCGGCGACGGCGTCGCGTTTGGCGAGTCCGTAGCCGATGGCGGCGACGGCCGAGAGCAGACCGCCGATCCACGCGAGTCGCACGACCAAACGCCTCGCCTCGATCTGCAGCGAAGTCTCCTGCGCCTCGCGCGACTGAAGCGTGGCTCCGATGCGTCCGATTTCGGTTCGCGATCCGGTGGCGTGCACCCGGGCGACGGCGGCGCCGGCGGTGATGAGCGTTCCTGCGTACACGAACGGGAGGTCCTCTCCCCCGGGTCGCGCGACCTTGGAGGTCCCGTCCCAAGCGCTCTTTCTCACCGGCACGGACTCTCCGGTGACCAGCGATTCATCGACCGTGAGATGGCTCGATTCCGCGACCGAGGCGTCGGCGGGGACCCGGTCTCCCTCGCTGAGAACCACGATGTCGTCAATCACGAGCTCCCGCCCCGCCACGCGGGTGCGCTCGCCCTCGCGGACGACCAGCGCGCGCGGGCTGGCGAGGTCGCGCAAGGCCTCGAGGGCGTGCTCGGTCTTTCGCTCCTGAATGAGCGTTAGCGCCGTGATGAACACGACGAAGCCGAGGAGCATCACTCCCTCGCTGCTGTCGCCGAGCGCCATGTAGATGCTGCCGCACACGAGCAAGAGCAGGGTCATCGGCTCACGCAGGAGCGCGATCACGTTCGCGCGCAGACTCCGGCCCCGCGCGCTGGGAAGCTCGTTCCACCCATCGCGCTGCCGGCGGGCCAGCACCTCCGACGCGGTGAGCCCGGCGAGGCTCACGTCGCCTGCGCACGCAGCGCCGGTCGGAGGCTGCGGCTGAAGTTCATGGGATGAAGTGGGAGCACCCGGTTTGGGCGAGCGTGAGTCATTCATGGCGATCCGTCGTCTCCGCCTATCGCGCAGGCTCGGCGCCGAGCGCCGCCCTCGTGGCGATGAGGTTGCCAATATTTTCGAGTCGAAGCATGCCCACGAGGCGCCCGCGTTCGAGGACCGGCAGCGCATGGCACGTCGCCTCGGCGAGGCGCGGCATCACAGCGTCGAGCGGCTCGTGAGCGTCGGCCACGGCGAACTCCCGGTGCATCGCGTGCGAGACGTCGCCTTCGCGTCCCCGCTCGGTCAGCGCCCGAATGGCATCTTCGCGCGTGAGTACGCCCACCAGGTGACCGTCCTCGACGACCGGGAAGTCGGCCTGAAATCCGGTGAGCATATGCGCGCACGCGTCTCCTATGGTGTCCCACGGACTCAGCACCCGGAAATCGCGAAGCATGGCGTGCCCCACTGCGACGCCGTGGAGCATCGACACGGTCTGCACCAGCATCGTCTCCTCTTGCGCGCCTATCCATACAAACAGCGCGATGAACACGAGCATGGGGTTGGTCCACAGGCCGAGCAGTCCGAAGGCGAGCGCCATCGCCTGCCCGAGCCCCCCCGCGATCGCGGTGGCCTTGACCCGGTCCATGCGCATCGCCAGCGCAGCACGGAGCACGCGGCCGCCGTCCATCGGAAAAGCGGGAAGCAGGTTGAAGGCTGCGAGCGAGACGTTGATCCACGCCAGCTTGAGCAGCAGCGGGCCTCCGACGAGGTGAAGCGCAGCGGGCGACAGCTCGTGGTGCGCGAGCGCGCTGGCGCCGAAGAGCACTCCCGCGAGCGCGACATTGACGGCAGGGCCCGCGAGGGCGACGAGCAGCTCCTCGCGGGGGCGCTCCGGCATGCGCTCGAGTCTCGCGACCCCCCCAATGGGCAATAAAATAATGTCTCGCGTGCGGATCCCAAAGCGCCGAGCGACCAGCGCGTGGCCGAGCTCGTGCAGTACGACAATTGCAAAGATTGCAGTCACGAGCGCAACGCCTGCGAGTGCAGCCACGGCCCCCTCGCCCTGCAGCAGGTGCGAAGCGCCTATCCACGCCAGAAGCACGAGGAACGTCGCGTGTACGTAGATCTTGATGCCCGCGATGCGCCCCGCGCGCCACGACCACCTGGGAGCGCGCTGCTCGCTCGCCGCGGTAGGCAGTGCCGCGCCGACATCGGATCCCCACGTCATTGGTCGCGTCGCCATGAATGCCTCGCCTCGCGGTGGACGCGTGCTGCGTCACCTGTCGCACGCGCAAGAACCGGTCCGCGTGGGCGTGTCTGGCGTGGCGCGCGGCTCCTGCCCCGCGCGGCGACCTCCGGGCGCGCCGTCCATGGCGCGCTCAGTGCCGCTCCGAGGCCGACTGTGTCGGCCCGTCGTCGCCGGTCGTCCACGACAGAATGCTCTCCGTGTCGGGGCCCGACAGCGCCGCGTTGGGGTGCAGCGGCGTGTAGGCCCACGGCGGCATCTCGCCCTCGACGATTTCCTCCCTGCACTCGCGCTTCAAGGTCGCGCGCCGGTCTGCTGGGAGTGACTCCCACGCCGAGAAATTGAGCGCGGCGCGCCCCTGCGAGACGTCGCGCTGGATGAGCCAGGAAACAGGGGCCACCCTGCTGTACCAGGGCCACGTGGTCTCGTTCGAGTGGCAGTCGTAGCAGGCTCGGCGCAGGGCATCTTTGGTAGCCGTCCCCGTATTCAGGTCGGCCACGACTGGGGGGTTGGTGTGTGTGCCCGCCGTGAGCTGCATCGCGGCGAGCGTCACCACTCCGACGATGCCGATTTTCTTCCACAGCCTCATCGAACCGCTCCACCAAACGCGTCGTCGGCCGCGTTGGTTTCTGCGTCGGCGCGCGAATTGTGCACGCGTCCGTCAAGGTGATTGGGCGGCGCGTAAGCCGCAGCGAGCTGAAGCGGCTCAGGGCCCGAGTGGACGAGATCGTGGCGCGCCGAGGCTGCAGCGGCGCGACGCTCCGCTCCGCAGGAGGTCAAGACCACGCACGCGATTGGACAAACGCGCGCGGCGAGCATCTTCGTGATCATGAGCGTCATTCCTCGGCTTCCGGCGCGTTGCCCGCGCTGCGAGCCTCGGGTGCAATGCGCGTTCCGGTGGCAGCGTCGGGTTCGGCGCCGGGGACGACAGGGGTGACCGCGGCCGCGGGTCGCGCGCCGCACGCGTTCGCCAACCGGGCGACTTCGGGAGAGCGCGCACGCGCATCGGGCGCCTGCATGGCGGACGCGGGCCTTCGATCGGCTCGCAAGTGTTCGGCGGCTGAGCTTCGCGGGTGCGCGTCAGGGCGCAGGCTTGGCGGCGGCGCTCTCGCCCCACGCTTCGCGCGCGATGAGCTGCATCACGCGCGACCTCACTTCGTCGCGGATTTCGCGCACACGCTCGATCGACTTTCCCTTTGGATCTTCGAGCGGCCAGTCTTCGCGGCGCAGACCCGGCACCACGGGGCAAGCCTCGCCGCAGCCCATCGTGATGAGCAGGTCGGCCGACTGCGCCAGCGCGTCGCCGAGAAACTGCGGCTCGGCGCCTGACAGGTCGATTCCGCACTCGGCCATGGCGGTCTGCACTTCAGGATGCACGCGCGCGCCTGGCGCCGTTCCCGCGGAGAGCGCGTTGGCCTTGTCGCCCGACGCGAGGGCGTTGAACCACGCGGCTGCCATCTGCGAACGACCGGCGTTGTGAACGCAGGCAAACAGAACCATCTTCTTCACGGGTCGCTCCGTTCGGATCGGGCACTGTCGCCCTCGGGAGTTTGGGCGCTCGCAGCGGGGGGAACGAGCCACTTGAACAGCGCGGTCGCCGCGGCTGCACCCGCCAGCTGCGCGGCGATGAAGCCCGGCGCGTCGATCGGCCGAATGCCGGCGAACGTGTCGGTCGCGGCGCGCGCGAGCGTCACCGCCGGATTCGCGAACGACGTCGACGAGGTAAACCAGTAAGCTGCGGTGATGTACGCGCCGACTGCAAACGGCACCGCCGACGGCCGGCTTCGCACGCAGCCCCAAATGACGGCGAGCAGGCCGAACGTCGCGATGAACTCGCTGACCAGCTGCGCGGGACCTGAGCGAACGTGGCGCGAGGCCGACAGCAGCGGCTCGCCGAACATGACGTGCGCGGCGATCACGCCCCCGAACGCGCCTGCGACTTGTGCCCCCAGGTAGACGGGGACGTGGCGCCACCGCAGCCCTCCCATCCACGCGTCGGCGAGCGTCACCACGGGATTGAAATGGGCGCCCGAGATCGGGCCGAACGTCAGGATGAGCGCTACGAGGCCCGCGCCTGTCGCGAGCGTGTTGGCCAGCAGCGCGACGGCCACGTTGCCGCCGGCGAGGCGTTCTCCCATGATGCCCGAGCCGACGACGACCGCGAGCAGAAACGCCGTGCCCAGCGCCTCGGAGGCGGCGCGCCGCGCGAGGTTGGCGGGCTCGCTCACAGGTGCTTGTCGTTCCGCGGCGTCAGGGATTGGCGCGTAGGGCCACCGTGCGCGCTACGGGCGGCCGGGGAGTCGCCAAAACACCAGGGCTGCGCGCGGAGGGCGAGAGCGGCGGTACGCATCGCGAGGTGCGGGCCTTATCACCCAACCGCACCGACCGGGTCAAGGGCCACGCCAGCGCGGGTTCGCTCGGCGCCGACGCTTGCAGGCGCCGACGCTTCAATCCTACAACGCTGCCTACCATGCCCGATCGCAAGCCAAGGCTCGTCGCGTTCGACCTCGATGGCACGCTCTGGGCGCCTGAGATGTACCAACTTTGGGGCGGCGGCTCACCGTTTCGCGCGTCGCCCTGCGGCCAGCACCTGATCGATTCGGCGGGCAAACGACTGTCGCTCCTCGGCCCCACGCGTTCGCTGCTCGTCGAGCTCTCGACCTCGCCCGAATGGTCGGGGGTGGAGCTGGCCTACGTATCGACTTGCGACGAGCCGGAGTGGGCGCGGGAGTGCCTGCCGATGTTCGCGCTCGGCGGCGGCCTGACGATGCTCACGGCCGCTGGGCATCACGAGATCTACAAGGCCGAATCGAAGCAGACTCACTTCGCCGCGCTCGCGCGAAGAACGGGCATCGCATTTTCGGACATGCTCTTTTTCGACAATCAAACTGACAACTGCGAGCACGTCTCTGCCCTTGGCGTGCACTGCGTCTACGCTCCGGGAGGCATGACGCAGCACGTATGGCAGGCGGGGCTGAGCGGGTGGCGGTCGCGCTGATTGCGCTCGCGCCGCGGAAAAATTCGGATCTCCGAATTTACCTCTCCGCCTGCGCGCTCGCGACCCGCCGGCACGCCGCCAGGGCGCGCGAAAGAGCAGGTAAGGGCTTGCGGTTTGGACGCACGGCGTCGCCGGCACGACGTGACAGCAGGCCGGAGATTCAGCCGCCTTTCATCATTTTCATCAGCCCGCCGATGCCCGCCGCAGTGATCGTCTCCGCCTGCGCGGCGCGGTCGGTCGAAGGGCCACCAAGGATCTGCATCCACACATTGCCGAGCCCGCGTTTCGGATCGCCTTCCGGACCGAGCATGGCGACATCCCGGTAATCGGGTTCCGGGTCGGTGGCGGCGGTATTGCGCGCGGCTTCCTGGGCCGCGATGTAGGTCAGCATCGCCATTTGGAAGCGGTACCAGTCGCCCGTCGTGTTGAGCAGGGCTGGGATATCGCGGCCCCACAGGTCTTTGAGTCCCTTGTCGATGTACTTCTGAAGCTGGGCTTTTTTGAGCTGCCGGTTGATGCCTTTGTAGCTGACGTACGCGGTGGCGCCGGTGGCCGCTGCGCCGGCGACGGCCCACCCCACGATCGGTACGCACGCCCCGGCGGCGACCGCGATCGCGACGGCCCCCGAGGCCGTTCCGAGCATCGCGTTGCCCAGTTGTGCCCACTGATCGTTGCGGCGCGTAGCGATCTTGCCGAGCACCTTGAAGTTGGCGCGCGCGAGCATCTTCGCCCCCGACGCGTCGGCCTCGCAAGCCGCTATGGAGTAGTCCTCACCTGTTTTCTTGAGTTGGGCATTGGCGATGCCGGCCGCCCCCACCAGCGACAGGTACTTGTCGCCGACGGTGCCCGCTTGGTAGAGCTTGGTGCTGGCGGAGTAAATCCCGTAGCAGCCGGTGACGACGCCAAGACTACCCATGACGGCAGGGGCGACATGGGCGACGAACTGGGCGTGTTCGCCCCCCTTGGCAATGTAACCGAGACTCGCCGCGCCGACGCCGACCTTCGTAAGGTTCACGGATGGAAGACCGAAGACGCGTAGCTTGTCCTCCAGGGAGTCGAGTTTTTCATCGCGGGCGCCGCGAATCGCGAGTCCGATGCTGAGCAGCGCGACGAAGGTGGAGAGGGTGCAGTCGGCGAGCAGCATCGCGTTGGCGGTGCTGGAGAAGGCCTCGCCGTTGAAGCAGCGATCAAGCACGGCAGCCTGGGAGGCGCCGAAGATGTCGTAGAGCTCGTTCGCGCGATCACGGGCTATTTCGCCTTTGGCGACGCTCGCCCCCTCCTGCGGCCCCGCCGTCACGGCGGCCTCGAGCTGCTCGGCCTGCTGCTTGTTCACAAACGCAAGTCGGATGGCCGCGTGCTTGACCGCCATCGCAGACCGCGTGCGGCCTCCGGCGCCCTTGATGCCCTTAACGACCCGACCTAAGCAGGCGAGGCGCTCGGCGTGGGTTTGTTGATGTGCCTCGCCCGGAGGGACCTCGGTGGCGGAGGCCTCGGGCGGCGCTGCGACGGGGGCGGCCGCCGCGGCGGCGAGGTCGTCGGAGAAGTCCTCCACCTCGGCGACGACGACCGAGCCGTCGGCCTCGTTGAAGAGCAGGCTCAGCCCGAAGTCTTCTTCGATCGCGTCGTCGACCGAGCCGGTAGCCGCCTCGGGCGGAAGCCCCGCGCGGAGCGCATCGGCGGCCGTCACGTCGTGCTCGCCGTCGGCACCGAGCGTCAGCGCCGCCGGGTTGTCGCCGGCCGCGAGCGGCAGTCCGCCTCGTTTTCCTGCAGCGATTCGCTCCTCCCAAAGTGACCGCAGTCTCGCCGTGTTGCCTTTGTGAATCGCCATGAGTCGGGCCCTTATGGGGAGTGAATGCAATGCAGAAAAGCGCTGTCCGTCACGCTCGGCCCAGGTCGACCCACCTGCGCGGACTGGAGGGAGCGCGCGATCCGTCGGTGTGACTGGTGCGTTCGGTCGCGACCCTTACTTCCGCGCGGAGCGAACGGTCAAATTCCTCACTAAAAACGTGGCACTTCGTCGCGCAAGGCCCCGACGACGAAGGCGGCGAATCGCGGGTGAGACGAGGCCGCGCGCGCGGCAGTCATCAGGTGAAACCTTCGCGGCGTGCCGCTGCTCGACGGCAGCTCGCAACGGGCCAGGGCGGAGCGCAGACGCGCGGCAGGCTCGCCGCTTTGCCCGCGAACTTGCCTCGATCTGGCGCCCTTCGTATGGTGGGCACCCGATGGAAGAATCTCTGCTTGCCTGTAAGTCCTGCCGTCGCGAGCTCGCGGGCGAGCAAGGACGTCAGGTGGCCGATTGGATCTTCTGCGAGGCCTGCTTCGCCGCGCTGCTCGACCCCCCGAGGTCGGCGCCGCCCGCGCCCGCGCCGCTGCTCGAGCCGATCTCCGATGGGGCGCTACGCGCACCCGATCAGCCGAGCTGCTCGCTGTGCGGAGGCTCCGTTGCTGCCGGCGAAGGGATGGATGTGGGACCGGTGCGCCTGTGCGTCGGCTGCTCGATTCTGGCGCGCTCCCTCGAGGAACAGCCCGAGCCCGTGAAACCCCGGGATGACGTCGGCGATCAGGGCTCCGGGCCGGAAGTCGCTTGCGAGGCGGTCAACTGGGCGTTGACGGCGTGTGCCGGCTGCGGACGGCGGATCCCCGAGCGCGGCAGCAAGGGGCCGGAAGGTGGCCGTTATTGCCCGGACTGCTTCCATGCGCTTCCGGTACCTCCTGTTTCTGCAGCTCCTGCGCAAGCGTCGCCTGTGCATGAGCCTGCCGTGCAACAGCCTGCGCACGAGGCCTCGCCGAGCCTGTCGCCCGCTGCGGCGCCGGTCGAGTGCGACGGTTGCGGCCGGGCCGTGAACTCCGGCGGCGCTGACCTCGTGCAAGGGTTCCGCATATGCCCCGCATGCCGCGCCACCGACGAAGCGCTCGCGCTCGAGCTGGCCCGTGAGCGCCACCGCAGGCGCCTCGCGGCGCTCAAGCTGCAGCTTCGCGACTAACAGGGTGTTGAAAAACACCCTGATAGTAATTGGCGAAGCCAATTGCGTGGGGTGGGGACCCCGAAAAACCGCGTTTTTCGGGGCGGGGAGGTGCATACCTCCCCGAGATGAAAGGCTAGCAGGCCGTTCTTCAACGGCCTGCTAA
>CANJCO010000080.1 GCA_947473045.1 Myxococcales bacterium
GACCCATGCCCCCGGCTGTTGACGCAGCGCGGGGGCACTTGTTTTCCCGCATAAACGCTCGTTGCGAAGAGAACATCAACTCAATTCGCAGCGTTCGGCGACGCGCGATCTCGACGTCCGCGAGATTCGCGAACGGTCTCCGAGGAGGTGCCGCCGCAGAGACACTGCTCGGGCGCGGCGGTCAGGTTGCGCTTTCGGGCGCCGCCGGATCCGACGGGGATGGGACGCTCGCGTCGGCGCCTTCCTTCCGCCGCTTCTCTGCGTGCTCCGCGATCTCGTCGCGAAGCGGGCTGAGCGGATCGACTTCCTCTGCGTACTCCTCGCACCAGCGGACCCACTCATGCATCCGGCCTCCTTCCTTCAGCTCGCAGTGGCCGTCGGTAACGATCCGGTGCACGTCGGCGACGTACTCGCGGATGTCGCGCGCGAGTCGCCAGCTCTGTAGCTCTTTGGTGAGCGCCTCGACCTTGCGCTGCTGCTCGTACCGGCGCTGCTGTTCCTCGAGGCGGCGCCGCTCGTCCTCCTTGAATCGTTGCTCCTGCTCCGCTCGTCGAATGCGTTCGAGGCGCAGCGCCTCGCCGGCCAAGATCAGCGCGCGAATGAAGTCGTTGAGGCAGTCCTCGACGCGCTGTCTCTGGGTGTCGTTCCACGCGCGACGCGGGAGGTGGAGGTACTGGTTCACATCGACCTGCAGCGTGAGCTTGCCCGTCGCGATGAACTTCGTCGGCCCGCGGTTGTACCAGGCCGTCATGTCCTCGGGTTTCGCCTTGGACCAGTCAGGCCGCTTCATCGGCGGGCTTTCGGGCGCCGTCTGCTCGACGAGTTGGAAGGGGACCCACTCCTCACCGATCTGAACGCGAGTCATGCCGGCAATGGCGCTCTGCTCGAGACGCCCGTGGCGGTCGAGACGCGCAGGCGCGGGCTTCGTGGCCTCCACGGTGAGGCCGCGCGCGTCGAGCGCGGAGAGGACGGCCTCGAAAATTCGAAGGGCCCGGTCGAGCGACGACGGCGCGACCGAGACCGAGAGGCATCGACGATCGCCGCGATCGAGAAGCGGACCGGGCTTCGGCTTCTGTTTTCCGAGCACCTTCAAGGTCAGCGCCACGAGCTCGTGGGGTTCTGCCGGCAGCGCATCGGGAACGACGATCGTGGCTTCGGCCTCGCGCTCTTTTGCGAGACGCTCCTTCACTTCATCGGTCATGGTTCTCTCCGCGGGACCCTTCCAGCGCCGAACGTGGATCTCCGAGGATTGATCCTTCTTCAGCGGAGGCAGCCGGAGCCGCTTCAACTTCTGTCCCGCCGTCACGCGCGCCCAGTACCCACGACCAGGAAGAGGTACGCCGAGCCGCCGGCACATCTTGGCGAGCGCCACGTCCGAGCACCCGTACTCGGTCGCCACCTTTCGGACGGGCTTGGACCACACCTTCTCGTAGAGCTCGTCGCGCTTGTAGACGACCTCCTCGTACGGCATTCCGCGCATCCTACCGTGGGACCGCGCCTGCGGTCTGGTCGTGCGCCGTCACCACGTACCTGTCACCGACGAGAAGCATCGACGAAGCACTACTACGAGCCGCTCGCGGAGCTCGTCCAGCATGAGCAGAAGGCGAAGGAGGCGCCGCCCCCGTGCTCAGGGATGCCGGGTGAGCGGACGCTTAGGCCTCGCGATCTGCGGGAAAACTAGAGGTTTTGCGCTCGTTTCGCTCTGTCCATCGGGGAGCAGATCTGCCATACTCAGAAGCGCGATGGCGCGCTCCGATCTTCTCCTCAACCTCGTCCGAGCCGGGTCCCTTGGGGACCAGGTCGGCTTTCGGCGCACGGTCGAGGCGCTGATCGCGGAGGAGCGAGAACGCCAGCACCATGTCGTTGCGGACCGGCTCGCGGAGTACCTTACGAACAAGGGCAACGGTCCGCGTGGACCGTCCGCCGATGCGCCTGTCGGCTCCTACGACGAGCGTCATCCCGAGCGCGTCCTGGCCGATCTTGTTCTTCCTGAGCCTGTCTCCAGCGCGTGCGCGGAGCTCGTCGAGGAACAACAGCGTGCGGACCTGCTTCGCTCGCATGCGATCGAGCCTCGCCACCGGATCCTTCTTGCGGGTCCACCCGGCAACGGGAAGACGTCTCTCGCGGAGGCGCTGGCCGGCGAGCTCGCGTTGCCCCTGCTCGTCGTTCGCTACGACGGCGTGATCGGGAGCTACCTGGGCGAGACCGCCGTTCGGTTGGCGCGGCTCATGGAGCACGTGCGGTCTCGGCGCTGCGTGGTCTTCTTTGACGAGTTCGACGCGATCGGGAAGGAGCGCGGGGACGAGCACGAGACGGGAGAGATCAAGCGCGTGGTGAGCTCGCTTCTGCTCAACATCGACGCACTCCCTTCGTACGTCGTCGTGGTGACGGCTACCAACCATCCCGAGCTCCTCGACCGCGCGGTGTGGCGCCGGTTCCAGCTTCGCTTGGAGCTCCCGCCGCCGAACCGTGAGGCCATTGGCGAGTGGATCCGAAGGTTCGAGCAGCGCAGTGACCTCAAGCTAGGGCTCACGGCGAAGCAGATCGACGAGCACCTCATGCGCCTCAGCTACGCGGAGCTCGAGGAGTTCTGCACGGACGTCCTTCGACGCCTCGTACTGCAGGGCGCGAAGCGCGACGCGAAGTCCGTGGTGGCATCGCGTCTCTCGCAGCTGTCGACTCGGTTTCAGGTTCGGAAGTAGGAGATGCCGTCGCCGTCGCGACCGCTTCTCATTTCGCCGCCGGGCTCGAAGCAACCCTTCACTCCGCAACAGCCGCGAGGCGGCGGTCCAAGCAATCCAAAGAAGGCGCGGCAGGTCGAACGCCTCGCGCCGAAGTTCACTGAGCTGCAACAGGCGCTCGACGCGCGTAGGGGTGCGCTTCAGGGCGACGCAGCGGGCGTGGCTCTCGAGCAGGTGCTGGTCTTCGAGACGAACGGCCCCGTGAAGGACCTTTACGACACGGTCGCGAAGACGCCCGGTCTCGAATGGCTGGCCGACGAGGACCTCCGCGACCTCGCGCCCGACGAGGACTTCTTCGTCGCAGACAAGCCTGACAAACCGGTCAACGCACAGCTCTACCTCGTGCTCTTCAACCAGCAGGCGGTGGAGCAACTGCTCTCCCTTTGGCGCTCGTGGAGCACGGATGCTCGGCTTCCGGAGGAGCACCGAGGCTGGCTCGAGGTCTTCCGACAGCTTCGCGACATCCGGCGCTGGGGCGTTCGCGATCGGCTCGAGGAGACAGGCGTTCTCGCCTACTGGCGCGATCGTGTCGCGGCTGGCTTCGAGACCGTCGGAGTCGAGATCGAGCTCTGGTTCCGACAGGCCGAGCAGCGGTCGACGGCAGAGGGGCGCGTCCGCGACTTCGTCACACGCGCCAACGGCCAGGTCTTGGCGAGCTGCACGATCGACGAGATCGCTTACCACGCGCTCGTGTGCAAGCTCCCGATCGCGGCGGTCCAAGGCATACTCGACAACCCCGAGGTCGAGCTTCTGCAGTGTGACGAGGTTCGCCTTGTTCGTCCTACTGGACAGGCTGGCGCGCCGATCGTCGCGGAGGAACCCGAGCAGGAGCTGGAAGCGGGTGAAGGCGAGGAAGCCGCGCTGCGCGATCCGGTGGTCGCACTCCTGGATGGTCTTCCGCTGGAGAACCATCGCCGGCTCGCCAGCCGCCTCGTTGTGGACGATCCCGACGAATGGGCCGAGACCTACCCTGTAGCGAGTCGCTGTCACGGTACGGCGATGGCGTCGCTCATCCTGCACGGCGACCTGGGCGCGAACGAGGAGCCCGCGCGCCAGCGTCTCTACGTTCGGCCGATCATGCGTCCGGACAGTTTCGGCGGACGATCGGAGCGAGCACCCGAGGATCACTCGTGGGTCGATCTCATCCATCGCGCGGTCCGCCGCATCGTTGCGGGTGATGGGAACCTGCCCCCCGCGGCGCCGTCCGTGCGCGTGATCAATCTGTCGATCGGGGATCCGTACCAGCCGTTCATCCGATCGATGAGCCCGCTCGCGAAGCTGCTCGATTGGCTGTCGTGGAGGTACCGAGTTCTGTTCGTCGTCAGCGCCGGGAACCACCGGGCACCGATCACGATTGCCGGACGCGCGGAAGAGTTGAAACCGGAGGCGATCGTCGCCGCCGTCGCCGCTGCGCAGCGACATCGTCGGATCCTGTCGCCGGCGGAGGCGGTGAATGCTCTCTCGGTCGGCGCGACCGCGGAGGACACCAGCGGGGCATGGAAGCCTCGAGCTTCGAACGAGCACGACCTCGGACTGCCCGACGGCCTCCCGAGTCCGATCAGCGGCCTGGGCCGTGGATATCGACGCATCGTGAAGCCGGACGTTCTTGCTCCAGGCGGACGTGTCGTGTTCCTCGCCGGAGACGAGGCGAACGGTGACACGAAGTTCGAGCTTGCCGATCCGCGCCCACGTATCCCGCCCGGCCACCGGGTCGCCGCCCCGAGCGCAACGCAGGGCGACCTGTCTGGTGTTCGGTACTCCGCCGGGACCAGCAACGCGGCCGCGTTGGTCAGTCGAGCGGCGCTCCGCATCGCCGACGCACTACAGGGCCTTGAAGATCAGCCGAATGCGGCGCAGCTCGCGCGTGTACCGATGGCGCTATGGCTGCGAACGCTCCTGGCCCACGGCGCGAGCTGGTCGTCCGAAGCAAGCAAGCTGGTGGAGCGGGCCCTCCGGACGGAGAGCAACAAACACACGTTCACCGACGAGGTGTCGGCGCTCCTCGCGTTCGGGACGATTCGGCCCGAGCGCGTGATCGCTTGCACGGAGGAGCGCGTCACCATCCTTGCCGGCGGCGATATCGCCGCCGATGAGCGCTACGTGCATCGCATCCCACTTCCAGCGTCCCTGAACGCGCACACGGCGTGGCGACGCCTCACGGTCACCCTGAGCTGGTTCTCGCCGATCAACCCGACGCATCGGAAGTACCGTCGCGCTGCTCTGTGGGTCGAGCCTCCCGGTCAGCGGGAATTGTTGGTGCAGCGTCGCGGTGTCGACTGGCAGGCCGTGAGGCGGGGAACGCTGCAGCACGAAGTCCTCGAAGGAGACCGCGGAGCCATCAACATCCAAGCCGACGGTCATCTCGAGATTCCCGTGACGTGTCTCGCTGACGCGGGCTCGCTCGACGAGCGCGTCCCGTACGCGATGGCCGTCACGTTGGAGGTCGCGCCTGGTGTGAACACGAAGATCTACGACGAGGTTCGCGCACGCGTTGCGCCGCGCGTACCGGTCCGTCCGGGCGCCTGACGCCATCGGGGAGACGACGCGGCAAGAGCGGAATGCCCCTGCGACGGCTGGTGTCGCTCAACGTCCCGTTCCGCGTACTCGTGTAGGCTCCGCCCTATGGCGAGTTCACTCTTCGCGCACTTGGCGCTGCAGTTCGGAAGTCACCCCGAGAACTTGGCGACCGAAGCCTTGGGCTATGTGCTGCAGAACTCCGAGACGGCACGCAACGCCGTTCGCGACATGCTTCGGGGGCTCGGCTCGACAATCGACGACGAACTCACCTACGCGACGCAGTCATCGGGCGAAGACAGTGCGCGCCCCGATCTCGTCGGGCGAAACGCAACGGGCGTCGAGCCACTGCTCATCGAGGTGAAGTTCTGGGCGGGACTGACCGACAACCAGCCCGTTGCCTACCTTCAGCGTCTCCCTGTCGGAGGCACCCTGCTCATGGTGGCGCCGGCGGCGCGGACGACGCTGCTGTGGGGCGAGCTTCACCGCCGGTGCCGCGATGCGGGCATGGAATTCACCGACGACAGCCACGGCGGCGCGCACATTGCGGCCACTGCTGGGCGTCGCATGGTTTCGCTTTCGTGGCGGCATCTGCTCTCGGCCATCCAAGTGCAACTCGATGCGAAGAACGAACGCCAAGCGGCGGAGGACATCGCGCAGCTCCAGGGCCTGTGCGAGCGGATGGATGCGGAAGCGTTCCTTCCCATCTCTTCGGAGGAGCTCACGTCGTCGATGTACCGTCGCGTGGTTGAGTTCGGGACGATCGTCGATGACGTCACGGGTCAGCTGACCGCCCGCGGACTCGCGAGCACGAAGGGGGTGCGGTCCACTGGTGGAAACGGCTACTACGGTCGCTATCTCCTCATCTCCCGCGTCCCCTCGTTTCTCATCTGCGACACCCGCAAGTGGATGAAGTACGCATCCACGCCGCTCTGGCTCTCCGTGTATGGATCGAACTGGCTGAAAAGTGACGCGCTGCTCGCGCACCGTGCCCTGGCGCCGCTCGAGGCCGAGCGTCCTGAGACCGTCTTCAAGGCTGGAGATGGTTTTCCGGCAGTCGCGCTGTTCGTGCCGACTGGGGTCGAACGCGACGTGATCCTTCGACGAGTCGTCGAGCAACTCGAGAAGGTCGCGGCGCTCATCGCGCCCCTCGGTGTCGATGGCGCGGAGGCGCCTCCCGCGCCGACGGACCCGTAGAGAGATGCGATTCACGATTGCTACCTGGAACATGGACCACTGGAAGGGCGTGGGCCGCGACCGCGAGCACACGGCCAAGGTCTGGCAGTACGTGCGCGAGCTCGGTGTCGACGTTGTCTTGCTCCAAGAAGCCGTGGCGCCGCCGACGGGATTCGACGCGACCGTCCTTCCGGCGCCGGATGCCGCGGCGCGTTGGCATAGCGGTGGGCGGGCTGCATTCGGAACGGCGATCGCGGTGTTCGGGCACCAGGTGAAGGAGGTCGATTTCGGGCCGTTGCTCGGCGACCGCACCGCCCGGCTGACGCAGACGCACGCTGCTGCGTTTGTCGCCGCGCGCGTCGTTGTCAGCGGGCACGAGATCACCGTCGTGAGCCTGTACGGCATCTTGGAGGGGCCGCTGCTCGACAAGCAGACCTACGCGGTCACGTCGATGCATCGCTCGCTCTCGGACCTCACGCCGCTCCTGAATGCTCGCTCGACGATGCGAGTTCTCGGGGGCGACCTGAACGTGAGCACCCAGATGCGGCCGCCGGACCGCGCTGCGCATCGCGTTGTGTTCGACCGGATCGCGGCGTTCGGGCTCGGCGACTGCACGCGCGCAACGGCAAGTGCTCGGCAACGTCTGGGGAACTGCATCTGCGAGGAGGGAGACGCGTGCGTGCACGTCCAGACCCACCGGAATCCGAGGAGCCCGGTCCCGTGGCAACTCGACTACCTCTTCGCGTCGGAGAAGCAGCTGATGAACCGACTCACATCCTGCCGAGCTGTCGACGACGATCCACGAATCTGGGAGCTCAGTGATCACTGTCCGGTCGTGGCGGAGTTCGAGTTGTAGCGAACGCGATTCGATCCCGATCAGGGCTCTTCTTTCACTCGGGCTGCCGGCGAGCAGCGCTTCTTCCGCAGGGGCATCGGCACGTCACCGTCCAGGACCATCTCGAAGAGCCCGTCCGCGAGCACGTCGACGAGGTCGTCGTACTTCGTTCGCTTCGGCGGCACGTACGGCGGGATCGGCGAGGGCTGCGGATCGCTAGGGTACGCGCGGGGGGTTGCTCGGTTTCGCATCCCACGACCGTTCGCTCCAATCGGCCGGCGACATCAAGCGAGAAGAAAAGGTGCACCCCACGAGTGGACCCCATACAAACCGAGCACGAACTCGTCTCCATGGAGATCCGGAGCTATCTTCAGAGAACCCCGGTGTTTCTTTGTCGTGGCTCTTTGTCTGGGCCGGTTCCCATCAAGACAAAGAGCGGTTCGTAACCGCTATCGTATGGGGCGCCACTCGATAGCGTTTACGAACTTTGGCGACCCACGGGTCCGGAGGTCGTGAACGCGCACGACGCGCTGGAATTCGCAGGGTGCGGCTCTCGGGGCGCTCTCCACAAAGAGCAGGCGATTCGTGCAGGGTGCACGTGAGTGCTCGGTTTACCCGTCGCGAGGGCGCTCTCCGGGGCAGACTCGGGGAGACGAAGTGACCCGCGGCTCCGGAGCAAGTGACTCACGGCTTCGGCCTGAAATCTCGGCGATTCCGCCGCCGATTCCAAATCACTTTTGAGTGAGCTATGTGGGGGCGGATGGACGCTCGAGAGCTCGAGAAGAAACTGGGGATCGCTCCTGGAGCAACCCTGACGGCGCTCGTGGACTTGGCCGAGCGGGCTTCGCCCGCGGCGCCGTGGGATGCGTTCGAACCCTTGTGGCTGGGCCTTCCATGGCTGAAAGCGGGCACTTCCGCCGCGTCGATGCGATGCTCAACACCCAAGAACGTCCATCCCTTCGCCGAGACCGGGGGCGACTTGAATCATTTCGGCTTCCTTCTCGATGGCGAGATGCCGACCGACGAGCGGCCGATTGTCTACGTCGTGCCAAAGGATGACGACGAGGCCACGGAGATCGTCGCGCCGAATCTACGTGCGTTCCTTGGCCTTGTCGCCGTTGCGTTTGGCGAGGTTGTCTCGCGTGCCGCAACGGATGCCGAGTGGGCGACGTTCCGCCGCGATTGGTATGGCGATGATCCAGCGCTGCTCGCCGAAATGGATCGTCTCTCGGCGCTGCTGTGTTCCATTCCCGGCGTCGTACGTCCCATCAGCCCGTCGAGAGTCGCGAACGCGTGTCCGAACCAAGCGTTCGAGCTGGTGGATGCCGAGATGGCCCCGGACCCGCATCGTCACGAGTTGGATCGGGGTGTTCGCGCCGCGCGTGATCGCATGCTCGCGCTCGCCGATGGGATGGTCGATGGCCGAGTGCTCGACCGCGCATCGTTGGCGCGCGCAAAAGAGGAGGTGACGTCCTCGCTCATCGACGCGTTGAACGCGCTTGCCGCTGTCGACAAAGATGCCGCAGCCGCGATCGTAGCCAGCTGGCGACGCGAGGCGATGCTCTGGCGGGCGCTTGAGAGAGGGGCGTCCGGCGATCTTGCTACCCACCTGGCACCGTACGATCCGCCGCCGCAAGGTCGACCTCGCCCTTGACGAGAACGACCGCGCGCCACGTTAGGCCGGGCGATCCTTCGAACGACTCGTGCTTGGTGCAGCGTACGAGTGGACCCCATACAAATCGAGCAAATCACGCTCTCGATCGAGAACGCGTACAACCCGCCGATTCTCCATCCGTTCTCCGAGTGGCTCTTAAGACAGAGCCGGTTCCCATCAAGAAAAAGAGCAGTTCGTAACCGCTATCGTTTGGGGTGCCACTCGATAGCGTTTACGAACGGAACTGTACGGAGTCCACGAAGTGGACGGAGTACAGTGACGTCGACGGAGCCGAAGGCGCAGTCAACTTTGGTGACCCACGGGTCCGGAGGTCGTGAGCACCAGCCCGAAGCAGGGACCGTCGATGGTGTCGCCGGCGCGAAGACTCGAGCCGCCCTCGCCGCCGCGCTCGCGAAGGTGACGCCCGCCAGCTGACTCGCGTCTCGCCATCGCCGCAGCGCCGGCCCCTTCGCGGGGGTCGGCGCTTTTCGGCATTTTGTGGTCGCGCTCGCGCATTGTGTTAAGCTTGACATATTTGTTATGCTGGCTACGTTTGTAGGGTGCTCCCGCTGCCCGTATTCGACGACGACGGCCTGCTTCCCGCAGGGGACTACGAGCTCACGCTCGACGAGCTTCGCGCGTCGGCGCTGGTCTCCGGAAACGGGGTGGGATCGAGCACTTGGGACGCGCGGTGGCGAGCTCACCTGGTCGAGAGTCTCGCGACGCTCGTGCGGCAGCTGTGGCAGGTCGGCGTTCGCGAAATCTTCGCCGACGGTTCGTTCGTCGAGGACAAAGAGCATCCGAACGACATCGATGGCTACTTCGTCTCCGACCTGAAGACATTTGCGAGCGGCGAGCTGCAGCGCCAGCTCAACCTGCTCGATCCCCACAAGGTCTGGACGTGGGATCCCGCCGAACGGCGCGCATTCCGCGGGTACCCGAAGAAGCAGCTGCCGATGTGGCATCAGTATCGCGTCGAGCTCTACCCGCACTACGGGCAGTTCTCGGGGATCCGGGATTCGTTCGGCAATGAGCTCGAGTTTCCCTCCGCGTTTCGCCTCTCCCGCAGGGACGGCAAGCCGAGGGGCATCATCAAGATTGGAGGAGCGCCATGATCCGCAACGAGGCTGAATACAAGGAGGCGGTGCAACGCCTGGCGGACGAGCGAAAGCGTCTGGAAGGCCACCGGGCGGCGCTCGCCAAGACGGGGCTGAGCAAGACCGAGATCAAGCGAGCGATGGACCCGCTCCGCTCCTTTCATCTTCAGCTCGAGGAGGAGGTGGAGGCCTACGATCGCCTGAAGCGCGGCGATCTCGGCGAGCTCGAGAACCTTCACGGACTCGGGCGCACGCTGGTCGCGCTTCGCATCGCTCTTGGCCTTACCCAGAGGCAGCTCGCCGAGCGTCTCGACGTGAACGAATCGCAGGTGTCGCGCGACGAGCGCAACGAGTACCACGGCATCACCGTCGACCGTGCAAGTCGGATTCTCGACGCCCTGGGGGTGAGTCTGAAGAGCGCGTTCGAGGGGCCGGTTCTCGAGAAGTCGACGGCGACCTCTTGAGCCCGGAAGACCGGCCCTTCGATCCCTCGCCGGAGGTAGAGATGGCATGGGCAGCCGAGATCGACGCGCGCGTCCGGGACGTGAAGGAAGGCCGCGTGAAGCTCGTTCCGGTGGAGAACGCCGCGCGCGAAGTGCGCTCGGTTCGTGAAGCGAGTGCCCGCAACGCGCGAGATGACGCCGCCTTGCTGGCTGCTCCATCCCGGAGCGCCGGTGGAGCTCCGCGAGGCGGCGGAGTGTATGAGGCGCGCGCCGCCGCGTTCGGCGAGGAGCTCGTCACACTCTTCCCGCGGCACTCGCTGAGCGACATCGATCGAGGAGAGGTGGTCCACGCCCTATACCGGCGTGATAGTCGCCTCCTTGGTAGTTGACAGGCATCGAGGTTGGAAACGCGAGACGGCACATGGGACCGCGGAGCACGAGAACCCTTACAAAAGGCGGAGCGACGGAGAGGGGCCGAGCGCATTTCGTGCCCTCGCTCAAGAGCGACCCGACGCCGCTGTTGGTTTCATCGAGCAACGCGGCAGTTGCATTCTTTGCGCGGCGGGAGCTCCTCGGCGTTGACGCAGGTCCGGTCTCCACGCTGTGGGAGCTGCCGGAGGCTCGAACGATCGTGGCACGACAGAAACGTGATGGCTCGTGGCGATACCCGGGCGGCGTGGAACGCGTCCGCTCCCGCGAGGCCTACGACCAACTCGAGACCTTTCGCCAGGTCGGAGTGCTCGTGGAAAAATATGGGTTCACCCGGAAGCACGCGGCGATCGAGCGCGCCGCCGAGCGCCTGTTCTCCTTCCAGAGCGAAGAGGGGGACTTTCGCGGCATCTACGGCAACCAGTACGCCACGACCTACGCCGGCGCGATCATGGAGTTACTCGTGAAGGCGGGCTACGCCGACGACCCGCGCATTGACAAGGGGTTCCGCTGGCTGCTGGAAACGCGACAACAGGATGGCGGCTGGGCGATCCCGCTGCGCACCGTCGGCGTCCGCTACTCCGAGGCCACTGACCTCGCACGGCATCCGACGCCCCTTGCTCCCGACAGGTCGAAGCCCTCGTCGCATCTGGTCACAGGCATGGTGCTGCGCGCCTTTGCTGCCCACCGAGTCCGACGGAAATCCGCGGACGCTCGACGGGCGGCGGGGCTCTTGGCGGCAAGGCTCTATGAGAGGGACACCTACGGGGACAGGCGCGACGCGAGCTACTGGGAGCGGGTGTCGTTCCCTTTCTGGTTCACCGACGTCGTTTCGGCGCTCGACACTCTGTCGCGCATGGAGCTCGAGACGACCGTCTCGTCGATCCCGCTCGCCCTTCAGCGGCTGAGGAGGCTCCAAAGGGCCGATGGAACCTTCGGCTATCGGCTCATGAAGGGGAAGGACAAGGACCTCCCGTGGTGGATCTGCCTCGCGGTTTGCCGCTGCCTCAAGCGGTGGCAGCTCCTTAGGCCCATGGGCTAGAGTCGCTGCTTCATGGGCGTCGACGAGCACCTTGCTGATCGGGTTCGCGCCGCGCTCGCCGATCGCGGGGACGTCGCGGAGAGGAAGATGTTCGGCGGGCTGTGCTTCATGGTGAAAGGGCACATGTGTTGCGGCCTCACCGCGACCGACTTCATGGTTCGAGTCGGCCCGGACGCATACGACGACGCGCTCTCCCAGCCGCATGCGCGACCCATGGACTTCACCGGACGCCCGCTCGTCGGGATGGTGTACGTCGCACCCGCGGGGACGCGGACCAGCGCGGCGCTCGCGAAGTGGGTCACGCGCGGCGTTGAGTTTGCGTCGAATCTTCCGCCGAAGACGAAGGCGAGGAAGAAGAAGCGGGCGGTACCGCCGCGGTTGCAGCGCCGCCTCCGCAGCTGATGACGCTCGAGCGTCCGCGGTGCCGCTTCTTGCCGCTCGGCATCGGCACGTCGCCGTTCAGCACCATATCCAACAGCCCGTCCGCCAGCACGTCGACGAGGTCGTCGTATTTCGTTCGCTTCGGCGGCACGTACGGCGGGATTGGCGACGGCTCGGGCGGGGTCGGGATCGGGGAGGCGTTTGCTCGGTTTCGCATCCCACGACCGTTCGCTCCACTCGCCGACCGACATCAAGCGAGAAGAAAGGTGCACCCCACGAGTGGACCCCATACAAACCGAGCACGAACTCGTCTCCATGGAGATCCGGAGCTATCTCCAGAGAACCCCGGTGTTTCTTTGTCGTGGCTCTTTGTCTGGGCCGGTTCCCATCGAGACAAAGAGCGGTTCGTAACCGCTATCGTATGGGGCGCCACTCGATAGCGTTTACGAACGGAAACTGTACGAAGTCCACGAAGTGGACGGAGTACAGTGACGTCGACGAAGCCGAAGGCGCAGTCAACTTTGGTGACGCGAACGAGCGCGGCGTCCGGAGGTCGTGAGCGCGCATGTCGCGCTGGAATTCGCGGGGTGTGGCTCTCGGGGCGCTCTCTACAAAGAGCATGCGGTCCGTGTAGGGTGCATGCGAGTGCTCGGTTTACCGCTCGCGAGGGCGCTCTCCGGGGCAGACTCGGGGAGATGAAGTGACCCGCGGCTCCGGAAAAAGGTCCCGCGCCGCAGGTCGCCGCGCAAGGCGTGGAGAGCGTTCGGTGGCGACGGAGAGACGCTCAGCTTTGTCGCGAGGCTATTCGAGGTGCGCGCTCGCGATCGTGCCGCGCACGCTCACGGTCGCTACGACACCGTGATCGGTAAAGGTGTCGCCGCACGAGAAGTGCAGCCGGAGCGCTTTCACGCCGATCGACACCGCCTCAATTTTCAAGCGACGATGGAGCTCTCGGGCGGTGATGGGCTCGTCGAGCCACGTGTCGTTCGCGAGCTTCAGCATCTTCTTTGCCACGGCCTCGGGCGCGCCGGCGAGCGCGTGTTTCACCCGCGCGAACGCTGCTGAGGCGCGATCGACGGGGCCGTCGACGGTGAGTGGCACGGATCGACCGAAGAGCCTCAGGCGCCCTTCGAACGCTTCGGCCCGCGGCGGACGGATCAAGACGCCGAGCACGGGGTCTTTGACGCGGAGCTTTGCGGCCACCTTCTCGTCAGCTTCGGCGAGCGGGCCCCCGGCAGCGGTGACGCGCGAAAAGCGGCCACGCAGTTCGGCGCTCGCGAGCAAGTTCTTCTGTTGCGGATAAAGTGCGGCGGCGAAGCGATAGACGACGCCCGTCTCCATTTTTCGCGAGTCGCGCATCGCCGCGGCGGAAGTGGCACGCGCGGGCAAGAGCACGCGTAAGAGGTCCGTCGACGGTCGGCCGTCGAGCTCGAGCCGCCAGGGACGAAAGAAGGCGACCCCTTGCCATTTCGTGCCCGACATCACCGCGCCACCACCCGAAGAGGCATCGCAGACACCTTCGATCGAGACGACATTCTTCATCGGCTCGCGATACTACACGCTGTGTTGGCTCTCGTTCGAGCGCCCGCGTCCCGTCGATACATTGCGCATCGTGGAAGCCCTCGGTAGCGAAGGACCGGCCTGGTACGCCGCCATCCGCTGTTGATGGTCGAGATCCCTCCATCGTGCGCGAGCGCGCGGCGACGCCGACCGCGGGACCGATCGGCAGCGCCCACGACAACCTCTCGAACGCGCCCGCAAACGCGGCGTCGAGGCCGGCGTTCACACGCCTGAACATCCATGTTCACACGCCTGAACACCTGTGTTCACACGCCTGAACACCTGTGTTCACACGCCTGAACATCGTGAACGTCGCTCCGTCACCAGCCGACGCAGCGGCCGCAAGCTCGATCTAGCGCTCGAGGCGCCAGCGCTGATCAGGGGCGCCGGGCGAAGGTGGCGAGCGGCTCGAAGGCGGAGAGCGGACCCGTGTGAGCGAAGGCGAGGGTCTTGATCTCCTGCGCGCGCGGCGTGAGGCGCTCCGCGAGCGCGTGGAGCGAGCGCACGTTCTCGGCGGAGTCCTTCGTGAACAGACGGACTGCCTTCATCATCGTGCCGTCCTTCGACGCGCCCGCGCTGTCACCGAAGAAGAGCACGCCGCGCGCCAGGTAGACGACCGAGCCGGGCGTGTGACCCGGCACGGAGAACGTCTCGACGCGCAGCTCACCGACATCGGTGATCGCTCCGTCCTCGAGCGGGTGCGTGACCTTCGCGTGGTCGCCTACGAGGGCGACGTCGGCCTGGAGCGCGTAGACGCGCGCGTCCGGGAAGACCTTGCACCCCGCGACGTGATCGCCATGGCCGTGCGTGAGGAAGATGGCCTTGACCGCCGACGCAGCGAGTCCGCGCCGAGCCAGCGCAGCGAGGATCGCCTTGCCGGACTTGTCGTTGCCCGCGTCGATCAGCGCCACCTCGCCGTGCCCCGCGTCCAACACAAACGCGCTGACGAAGCCGTCCTTCACGGTCTCGACCCCCGGGGCGAGCACTTGCGCGTCCGCGATCGCGCTGTTGTTCCCAAATGCGGAATACCAGACGGCGCCGAGCACCACGGCGATCACGAGCAAGACGAGGCCGAGCCACTTGAGTGCGCGTTTCATGCCCAACAGGTAGCACCGTTGGGCGGGAGGCCGTCGCGCGATCCGGGGTTGCCTTCGCAGCCTTGCGCTCGCGCCGTCCTGCTCCGGCCACCTCCGCACGGCCGCGTGCACTTCCTTGATGATGGTCGCGGCGCGGCCCCGCGCCCGGACGACTCACCGCCCACGTGACCTCAGAGGCTTTGCCTCGTCGGCAGCAGGTCGAGCCACGACCGCACCTTCAGACTCGCCGCCGATCTCGAACGCTACCTCGCGGTCGAACTCGAAGCGGCAGCGCGTCACGAAGAAGTGGTGATCGTCGGCCAGGGGGTGCACCGTCCCCACCCCACGCTATTGGCTTCGCCAATTCCTATCAGGGTGTTCTTCGAGCGCCCTGACAGGCTCCGCGAAATAGAGGCTCTCAGGCCCGAATAGCGACCCTTCACTCACACGCCCCTCGCGCGCTATCGTCGCGCACGTGAACGTTTGCTCATTATCCGGGAACGAAATCTTTTGTTTGGCTCAGAAGGGCTTTTTTCCCGGCGAAATCGTCGTAGGAAACAGCGTTCGGAGCTTGGGGCTGGCGGGCTCGATCGGCTCTTCCTTCCGCACCCTGGCGGGCGGCGAGGTTGAGAACATCACCGCGCTGATCTCGGAAGGTCGCCACGCCGCAATGTCGCGCCTGGTCGACGAAGCGCGTCGCCACGGCGCGCACGGGGTCACGGGAGTAACGACCGAGCTGTCGTCGCTCGCCGGCTACACTGAGTTCTTGTCGCAAGGCACGAGCGTCACGGCGTCTACCGCGGGGCATCAGTTCTTCACTACCTCCGCCTCGGGCACTGAGCTCTACTGCCACCTCGACGCGGGCTACGTCCCGATCAGCTTCGTGATGGGCAATGTGGCCTACGCGCTCGGCATCGGCCGAGGCATCGCCGGCGGCCTGTCGACAATGGCCAAAGGTGAGGTCCAGCAGTATTCGGAGATGTACAATCGCATTCGCCACCTGGCGTTGTTTCGTATGCGTCGCGAAGCCGCCAGTGCCGGCGCCAACGCCGTCGTCGATGTGCGCATTGATTTGCGGCCGTTCGGGCCGGGCGTGGTGGAGCTGTTGATGACAGGCACCGCCTCGTACCATCCGGCCTTCGCGCCGGCAGCGAACGATCCGGCTAAAGTGGTGACCAGTGAGTTGACCGGCGCTGAGCTCTTCAGCTTGGCGCAGATGGGCTACGCCCCGGTGCAGCTCGTGATGGCCACCAGTGTCTACTCCTTGGGTTTAGCCGGCGGCATTGGTGCCAGCTTCGCCGCGTTGGCCAAAGGTGAACTGGACGAGCTCACGCAGCTGATTTACGGAGCGCGCGAGAATTGCCTCAGGTTGTTGAAAGACGAGGCTGCCTCGGTCGGCGCTGAGCGCGTCATCGGCAATCGCCTGCAAATCCGCGAGCTGTCACCGGGTTTGATTGAAGTCGTCGCGGTCGGCACGGCCGTGCGGCGCGTCGAGGGCGTGGCTCCACGCAGCCAAACGCTACCCTTTCAAGCCATCGTGCGTGACGACGACTCGCTCGTGATGAGCGGCGGGGGCGCGGCTGGTTTTGCCACCAGCCTGGCCTTCGGTTCCGGCGTCGAGCGCGGCGTGCAACGGCGCATCAACCCCAGCGCCAGCTTCATCGTCGTGTTCGTCTTCGTGAGCATGTTCATCGCGACCTTGGCCCGCATGTTGGCCCAGCACTGAGGACAGCCCCCGCCGCGAACCTATGGTGGCCACCTGGACTCTAACAGGCCGTTGAAGCAGCGGCCTGCTCGCCTTTCATCAGCGGCGATGTCGGGATGTGCATCGACGGGAGCGCCAGCTGTCCACGCGATGGCGGAGCCGACGTCAATCCCATCGGCGTCCCGCCGGCGCCGGTGGACGGCGGCGATGCGAGCGACGACGCGGCGAGCGACGCTGCCGA
>CANJCO010000081.1 GCA_947473045.1 Myxococcales bacterium
GTCCCGATGGCGTCGCGATCGCGCGCGCTGCCCTTCAAGTGTTGCCCACGCTGCCGGATGACCGCGACGTGGTATATCTTGACGTGATCTGGTCTGCGCTCGACGCGGCTGCGCGTCTTGCCTTGGAGGCTGAATTGAACTTCGCGAATTACGTCCCGACCAACCCGTTTTACTATCAGGCGATCGAGAAAGGCCTTGCGCAGGGCCTCGCCAAGGGGCGCGAGGAGGGCCGCGAGGAGGGCATCGCCAAGGGCCGCGAGGAGGGCCGCGAAGAAGGCCGCGGCGAAGGCGAGCGCGACGCGCTGCGGGTTATTCTTCGCACGCGCGGCCTCGCGCCGACTGCCGAACACGACGCGCGCATCGAGGCCTGCAGTGACCTGACTCTGCTGCGGGAATGGGTCGCGCGCGCTGTCACGGCCGCGTCGGTCGACGAAGCGCTCGCGGACTGAAGCGGGACGCCGGCCACCGCTGCTCGGTGACCGTCTATTTGGCCACGCTGTCGAAGCCTGTGCCTACAGCGACAAGTACGTTTGGTCCTTGAGGCCGCGCTCGTAGTCGGCGAGCAGGCGCATTCCCTCGGTGGGCTTGAGCCGGTCCTGCTTAATCGCCTGATCGACCTGCGCCTTGACCTTCGCGGCGAGATCGCGCGCGTCGTACTGGGTCATCTGGAGCACATCGCCAACCGTGTTGCCCGCGATGGTCTCTTCAATGTAGTAGCCGCACTCCTCGTCGTCATCGAGGAAGACGTGAACCTCGTTCACGCGGCCGAAGAGGTTGTGCAGATCTCCCATGATGTCCTGATAGGCGCCGGTGAGAAAAATGCCGAGGTAGTACGGCTCCCCTTCGGTCACGGGATGCAGTTGCAGCGTGTCGCGCGTGTCGTTCAGGTCGATGAACTTCGAGACCTTTCCGTCGGAGTCGCACGTGATGTCGACGAGCGTCGCGGGCTGCGTGGGGCGCTCGTTGAGGCGGTGGATCGGAACGATGGGGAACATCGCGCCGAGCGCCCAATGGTCGAGCAGCGACTGAAATACCGAGAAATTGCAGATGTACTGGTCGGCGAGCTGCTTCTTCAGATCGTCGAAGCCATCGGGCACGACCGACGGCTCGAGCTTGCTGGCCATCAAGTAGATGCGCTCGGCGACCTCCCAAAACAGCTCCTCGACGCGCGCCTTTACGGGCAGCTCGAGGATGCCCAGCTCGAACGAAGTCTGCGACTGCTCTTTGACCTCGAGGATGTCGTGCCAGCTCTCTCCCAGGTTCGAGGCCTTGAGGTGCTCGAGGGTGTAGACCATCGATTGCACGAGCTTGTGGTCGTCTGCGCCGAGCTCGTAGCGGGTCTCGGGAGTCTTTTCGATGGCACCGAAGGCCTCGACGACGAGCACGCTGTGGTGCGCGACGATGGCTCGCCCCGACTCGCTGATGATGTGCGGGTGCGGGATGCGCTCTTCGTCGCATACGTCGGCGATGTTGTGAACCACGTCGCGGGCGTACTCCTCGACGCTGTAGTTCATCGACGAGTGGTAGGTGCTGCGCGAGCCGTCATAGTCGATCGCGAGTCCGCCGCCGACGTCGAGGTACTCGACCGGATAGCCCGCGCGGCGAAGCTTCGCGTAGTGCCGGGCGGCCTCGCGCACGGCGCGTTTCAGAATGAGGATATCGGGGACCTGCGAGCCGATGTGGAAGTGGATCAGCTTGAAGGCGCTGAGCATGCCCGCCTCTTTCATGATCTCGGCGGCCTGCAGAATCTCCGTGGTCGACAGCCCAAACTTAGCGCTCTCGCCACCCGATTCGGCCCACTTGCCCGCGCCGCGCGTCATCAGACGGACCCGCAGCCCGATCATCGGCTCGACGCCGAGCTCTTTGCCGAGCCGGCAGATGGCGCGCACCTCACTGAGCTTTTCGGCGATGAGCACGACCTTCTTGCCGAGCTTGCGACCGAGCAGCGCAGTGCGGATGTAGGCGTCGTCCTTGTAGCCGTTGCACACGATCAGCGACTCGTTGTCGGTATGCACCGCGAGCGCCGCGAAAATCTCGGGCTTGCTGCCGACCTCGACGCCGTAGTGGAATTTCAGCCCCGCCTCGAGGATTTCCTCGACGACCTCGCGCAGCTGGTTGACCTTGATCGGGAACACCCCGCGGTAGGTTCCGCGGTACCGCTCCTCGGCGATCGCGGCGCTGAACGCGTCGTTGAGCGAGCGAACGCGGTGGTGGAGGATGTCCTGAAAGCGCAGGAGCATCGGCGTGTTGAGCTTTTCGTCTTTGATCGCGGCCTGCACCACGTCGTGGATCGAGATCTTCCGGCCCCGCTCCTTGAGCGGCGCGACTTGCATCGAGCCGTCTGCGCCCGCCAAAAAGTATCCCGAGCCCCAGCGATCGATCAGGTAAAGCTCGTTGGCGTCCTCGATCGTCCACGGAGCGGGTTCGGGCTGCGCTTCGGTGCTCGGCGGGGTCTGGCTAGATGCTTCCAATTCGATCTCCGTCTGCGCGAGCGGGGCGAGCCGCAGGCGACACGGCACGATTATGCCGAAGCGCTGCGCCAATCAACGAAGATCCGCGCTGCGGCGCGCGCGCAAACAGCTGACCTGTGCCGATCGCGGCGCGGGCGCGCAGATCGGCCGAGGGCGCGCGCCCGCTGGGCGCTTCGGGCAGCGCATCGCTGGAAACGCCGAGTTTCGACGGATGGCGCTGACCCCATGAGAAACGTGATAGGTTCAGGTGCTTACCCATGGAACTGCGCGTACCTCCCAATATGTGGTCACTTCCGGCTCCGCGCGTCGCCAGCGCCGGCGCGCGTCAGCAAGCACTTCGCCTGACGCGAACGAGCCGCTCGGCGCGGCGAGGCTTCACGCTGATCGAGTTGATGATCGTTGTCGCGATTATCGGCATTCTCGCGGTTTTGGCGATTTACGGCGTCAGTCGCTATCTCCGCTCTGCGAAGAGCGCCGAAGCGACCAACAACGTGGGGCAAATCGGCAAGAACGCGGCGGCCGCGTACGCCCGCGACAAGATGAGCGGCGCCTACATTGCGCCAGGTTCGTCGGTTGTCGGGCTGCAGTCGCTCTGCGCGTCCGCGCCGTCCTCCGTGCCCAGCTCGATCGCGGCGGTTACCGCCGCGAAATACGTCTCGGGCCCGACCGACTGGCGCGCGGGAGACGACACCGCGGGTTGGGCATGCCTGAAGTTCGATATGCTGGGTCCCCAGTATTACATGTACGGATACAGCTCCGCTCCCTCGACGGGTTTTACGGCGACCGCGAACGGCGACCTCGACGGAAATGGCGTGACGTCCGCGTTCGCGTTCACGGGCTTCATCATCAGCGGATCGGTCGTGCTCGCACCGAAGGCGCTCGAGACGAGTCCGAACGAATAGGCATTGTCGGGCGCGGCTTCGGCCGTGGCTCAGCGCGCCGCGCGACGGCTCAATAGCCTTCGGTCTTCGAGATGACCTCGTTCATGATCTCCCGCGTTCCGCCGCCGATGGGGTAGAGGCGCGCGTCTCGAAATAGCCGCTCGACGACGAAATCTCGCATGTAGCCGTAGCCGCCGTGGATCTGCACGGCCTGATCGACCACCCACGAGCACGCGTCGGTCGCAGTGTTCTTCGCCATCGCCGCGAGCTCGGGTCGGGCGTCGGCGGCCACCAGGCGCGAAGCTACCTCTCCCGTGAGCGCACGCGCGGCTGCGATGCGCGTGGCCATGTCGGCGAGCTTGTGGCGCGTGACTTGAAACCCCGACAGCGGCTTGCCGAACGCGTGGCGATCGCGTGCATATTGCACCGATTCTCGATACGCCAGCTCCGCGATCGCGACGCACTGGCCGGCGAGATAGACGCGCTCGGTCACGAAATTCGCCATGATCGCGACGAAACCGGAGCCCTCGTCGCCCAGCAGATTCGCAGCGGGCACGCGGCACTCTTCGAACGTGAGCTCGGCGGTGTCGCTCGCCCACCAGCCCATCTTTTCAAGGCGCTTCGACACTGAAAATCCTGGCGTTCCGCGCTCGATGACGAGCATCGACACGCCGCCATGGCCGGGGCCACCGGTGCGCACGGCGACCGTGACGACGTCGGCGCGTACGCCCGAAGTGATGAACGTCTTGGCGCCGTCGACCACGTAATCGTCACCGTCGCGCACAGCCCGGGTGCGCAGGCTCGCCACGTCGGATCCGCCGCCGGGCTCGGTCACTGCCAGCGCCGCGATCTTTTCGCCGCGCAGCACCGGACGCACGAAGCGCTCGATTTGCTCGCCGGTTCCGAGGGCGACGATGGGCGGCAGCGCGATGCCGTGGCTACCGAGGCCGACCACCGTTCCGACGCTGTGACCTTCGAGCACCAGCTCTTCCGAGGCCGCCAGCACGTGCGTGACGTCGCCGCCGCTGCCGCCGATCGCTTCGCGGTAGCCCAGTCCGAGCAGTCCCGAAGCGGCGATTTGTGCGTAAAGCGCGCGCGGAAACTCGCCGGCTTCCTCCCACGCCCGGGCATGCGGACGCACGCTCCGAGTGGCAAAAGCGCGTGCCTGAGCGCGCAGCGCAGCGTGCTCGGCGGTCTCGAACAGGTAGGTCGCCATCGCGCCACGATGACGCCTCGCGCGCCGTTCGCGCAAGGGGCGGGTTTGCGCCGGCATCTCTTGCCGGGCCGATGTGCTACACGCACCACAAATCGTGATTCGCCTCGACAACGTCAGCAAGCAGCACGGCAAGCAAATCCTCTTTATTGACGCTCAAATGGGCGTTTTTAAGGGCGACAAGATCGGTCTGGTGGGCCCCAACGGGGCCGGCAAGTCGACCATCTTCCGCCTCATCGTGAAAGAAGAGCTCCCCGACGCCGGTCAAGTCTCGATCGACCGCGGCGTGACCATTGGCTACTTCAGCCAGGACACCGGCGACATGCGCGGGCGCAGCGTTCTCGCAGAGACGATGGCGGGAGCAGGCGAAGTCTCCGACGTTGGCCACGAGCTTCATGAGCTCGAGGCGAAGATGGCCGATCCCGAGCAAGCCGATGCGCTCGATCAGATCGTCGAGCGATTCGGCGAGGTGCAAGCGCGCTTCGATGAGCTCGGCGGTTACGCGCTCGAGTCGGGCGCGCAGGAAATTCTCGCAGGCCTCGGCTTTGCTCCCGAAGTCGTCGCCGACGACGTCGGCAAGCTCTCCGGCGGCTGGAAAATGCGCGTCGCGCTCGCCCGCATTCTGCTCATGAAGCCCGACGTCCTGTTGCTCGACGAGCCGACCAACCACCTGGATATCGAGTCGATCCTCTGGCTCGAGGTGTTTCTGCGCGACTACTCCGGCGCCGTCGTCATGACGTCGCACGATCGCGAGCTGATGAACCGGCTCGTCAGCAAGATCGTCGAAATCGACGGCGGCGAGCTGGTGACCTACTCGGGCAACTACGACTTCTACGAAAAGCAGCAGCTCATCGCGCAGGCGCAGCAGCTGGCGCAGTTCGAGAGGCAGGAGGCGATGCTCGCCAAGGAGCGCGCCTTCATCGAGCGGTTCAAGGCTCGAGCCAGCCACGCGGCGCAGGTGCAGTCGCGCGTGAAAAAGCTCGAAAAGATCGACATCGTCGAGCCGCCGCGTCGGCGAAAGATCGTCGAGTTCGACTTTCGCGATCCCCCGCGCTCGGGCGAAGACGTCGCCAAGCTCGAGCACGTGTCGAAAGCTTACGGAAAAAAAGTCATCTACGACGACTTCGACTGGCTCGTGCGGCGCGGCGAGCGCTGGTGCGTCATGGGCAAAAACGGTGCGGGCAAGAGCACGCTGCTCAAGCTCATCGCGCAGGCGACGCAGGCCGACGCAGGCAAGGTCACCGTCGGCGCGAGCGTAAAAATGGGCTATTTTGCGCAGCACGCGATGGACGTGCTGTCGCCCGAGCTCAGCGTCCTCGAGACCCTGCAGACGGCCTATCCGCTCGCCACCCAGGGCACCCTGCGGACCTTGCTCGGCGCGTTCGGCTTCTCGGGCGACGACGTCGAGAAGAAGTGCAAGATACTCTCGGGCGGTGAGAAGGCGCGCGTCGTGCTGGCGATCATGCTCTACGATCCGCCCAATTTCCTCGTGCTCGACGAGCCGACCAACCATCTCGATTTGTGGACGAAAGAGATGCTCATGAAGGCCCTCGAGCGCTTCGACGGCACGATGCTCTTCGTCTCACACGACAGGCAGTTTTTGCGCGCGCTCACCAACCGCGTGCTCGAGATTACGCCCGAAGGCCGGCACATGTTCGGCGGCGGCTATGCCGAATACGTCTCGCAAACCGGACACGAAGCCCCCGGCGTTTCCTAAGAGACGTTCACGGCCCGCGCGCGGCGGCGATCGCGTCTTCGACCGAAAAGATCTTGTCGTAGATGGCCCGGCCGACGATCGCGGCGTCGATGCCGGGATGCTGCGAGAGGGCGCGCAAATCGCCGAGCGTGCCTACGCCGCCTGACGCGATGACGCTCATGCCGGTGTCGCGCGCGAGCTTCGCGGTCGCTTCCACGTTCGGGCCGGAGCGTGTCCCGTCGCGCGCGATGTCTGTGTAAAGTACACCGAAAAGGGCGAGGTCACGAAAGCGCAGGGCGAGCTCTGTAGCGGTGACGGCGGAGACTTCCGTCCAGCCGCTTGTGGCCACGAGGCCGTCTTTGGCGTCGACCGCGATGATGACGCGGCCCGGATGATTTTCGCACAGCCCGCGGACCAGCGCCGGCTCGTTCAGGGCGAAGGTTCCCAGCACCACGCGCTCAGCACCTGCCGCGAAGTAGCTCTCGGCAGCCTCGACGGAGCGCACGCCGCCGCCGGCCTGCACGCCCGGACCGAACGCTGCCGCGATCGCGCGCACAGTTGCAATCTGCACGCATTGTCCGGCCTTCGCGCCTTCGAGATCGACGACGTGCAGGCGCTCGGCGCCCGCTGCCCGAAACGCTTTGGCGCGCGCGACGGGATCGTCGTCGAAGACGGTGACTTCGTCGTAGCGCCCCTTGTGCAGGCGCACTGCTTTGCCGCCGAGGAGATCGATCGCTGGGACGACAATCATGCGCGCTCCAAAAATCGGCCCAGCAGCGACAGGCCGGCGGACTGGCTTTTTTCAGGGTGAAATTGCGTCGCGAACACGTTGTCGCGCTCTACGGCGGACACGAATCGCGAGCCATGCTCAGTGGTGCCGGCCGCGAGCGAAGGATCGCTCGGGACGACGACGAACGAGTGCACGAAGTAGTAGTGCTCGGCGGAGTCGCCGAGGAGTCCGCCGCGCCGCTCGGGCTCAACGGTGTTCCATCCCATATGGGGGATCTTCACCCCGGGCGCGCCTTCGAGCTTGCGCACGGTGCCGCCATATATGGCGAGGCCGCGGCAGCTCTCTCCTGCTTCCTCGCTGGTAGCGAACAGCGCCTGCAGGCCGAGGCAGAGGCCGAGGTACGGCTTGCCGGCTGCGATCGATCCGGTGATCGCTTCGCGCAACCCGCCGTCGAGGGCGCGCGCACAGTCACGAAACGCGCCCTGGCCCGGAAACACGACCACGTCGGCCGCCCGGACCACGTTCGGATCGCCCGAGCGCGTCAGCTTCACGCTCTGCGAAACGCGCCGCGCGGCCTCTTCGAGCGCGCGCTCCACGCTCCGCAGGTTGCCCATCCCCGCGTCGACGACGACGAGGTTCAAGGCACGAGCACCGTTCCGACGCTGCCGGGCTCGCGTACTTCCCGGGCGAGATCGCCGCGCACCAGCTTGCCGACGATGTGCACCTCCGACACACCGGCGGCGATCGAGGCGAACGACTCTTCGAGCTTGGGGATCATGCCGCGCGTGACGACGCCCTCGTCGATCGCCCGCTTGCCTTCTGCGCGTGTCATTTTCGCGATGCGCGACGACGGGTCGGCGAGATCGCGCATGACGCCGGGCACATCGCTCACAAGCAGCAGCGCGCGGGCGCGGGTGGCGAGCGCCACTTGATTGGCGACGATGTCGGCGTTGATGTTGAAAAGGTGTCCGGCCTCGTCGCATCCAAGGCACGCGAGCACGGGAACAAAATTTCCTCTCAAAAGAAGTTCGAGCAGCTCGAGGTTCACGCCCGTGACGTCGCCGACGTGGCCAAAGTCGATCGGCTCGGGGCCTGCGCCCGCCACGACTTTTGGGGGACGCTTCTTGGCTGCGATCGCGCCCGAGCTGGCGCCATGAAGGCCGACGGGTCGCGCGCCTGCCGCGTGGAGCTTCGCGCACAGATCGACGTTCACCTTGCCTGCGACGGTCATCTTCATGACCTCGAGGGTGGCCTCATCGGTGATGCGGCGGCCGGCGACGATGTTGGGCGTCTGGCCGAGGCGCTTCTGCAGGTCGGTCGCCTGTGGCCCTCCGCCGTGCACGATCACCACAGATTGCCCTGATTGCATGAGCTCTGCGACGTCGGCCGCGATCGCGTCGGCCACTGCGGAGCCGACGACCTCTCCGCCCAGCTTGATGACGACGGGAGCGCGGCTCACGGCCAGCCGCCCGGATCTTCGAGGGTCAGGCGCTCGTCGAGTCCGAGCATCAGGTTCATCGACTGAATGCCCTGGCCCGCGCCGCCCTTGATCAGATTGTCTACGGCGGAGAACAGCGCCACGGCGCGCTTGCCGTCGCTGATATCGCCGACCTGCAGGCCGACCTCGGCGTAGTTCGACCCCGCGACTGCCACGACCTCGGGCAGACGCTTGGCGGGAACGCGCACAAAAGGTTCGTTTGAATAGAACGTTGCGTAAACGTTCTTCAGCTGCTCGGCCGTGGTGTCGGCGGCGACATGGGCGAAGCAGGTGGCGAAGATTCCGCGAGCGATCGGCGCGCTCACCGGCACAAAGCGCAGGGTCAGATCGCGAGCGCCGGCGCCCTCGAGCGTGAGCACGATCTCGGGGATGTGCTGGTGATCGAGCGGCTTGTAGGTCCGGAGGTTCGAGGCGCGAACTGGATGGTGCGTGCCTGCCGACGGCGCGATGCCGCTGCCCGACGAGCCGGTGATGCCGACGATCTCGACAGGGCCGCCGAGCAGCCCGGCTTTCGCAAGCGGCAGCAGCGCCAGCTCGATCGCAGTCGCGAAGCAGCCTGGCGACGCGACGTAACGCGCGCCGCGAATCGCCTCGCGATTGAGCTCGGGCAGGCCGTAGACGAAGGTGCCGCCCGTGAGGTGCTCGGCGCAAGGATGGTCGGCGCCGTAATAGCGCTTGTACGCTGCAGGATCGCGCAGCCGGAAATCGCCCGACAGGTCGACCACGCGCGCGCCGCTCGCCATCAACTCGGGCATCTTGGTCGCGCTGACTTTGTGGGGGAGTCCGAGCAGCACCACGTCCATGCCCTGGGCTGCTTCGGCAGGCGAAATCCCCTCGAACTTCAAGTCTGTGCGGCCTTCGAGGTTCGGGTGCACTGCGCAGAGCGGCTCTCCGATGAAGTCGACCGACGCCACCCGCACGAGCTCGACCTCGGGGTGGTGAAGTAGCCGGCGAATGAGCTCGGCGCCGCCGTAGCCGCTGCCGCCGATGACCGCTGCCTTGAATCGCTTGCTCATGGGTTCCTCACGATGGGCGCGAAGGGTAGGGGAAGCAGGCGCGGAGCGGAAGACAGCGGTTGGCTCCGCAAAAGCTGCACGCGATCAACTTCGTCGGTTGACCCGGGTAAGAGATGTAGGTAAAGAACGGATATCTGCTTACGGATGCGCTTATCGTATTCGTTGCACACCGAGGAGCTCGTCATGCACCGAGTTTGGGCTGCGCTTCTGATGCTCCCGCTGTTCGCGTGCTCCGCTCCTGTCGCCGATGAGGCCGCCGAGGCCGTCGATGAGCTCGCATACGACGGGCAGAGCTACAAGTGGATCTACGAAGGCCCGTTGCCGGCGCTCCAGCAGCCGTCGATCACGATCTCGCTCATGTCGCACACGGCCGGGGTCAGCGGGTATTTGCCGGGGAACTACTCGGGGACGCTTCCGTTCTACGCAGACGCAGTGGTGGAGTCAGGGCGCCTTCACGTGGCTGTCGTCTATCCCGTCGCGACGGGCGCGGCGACCAACGCGCCGGGCGAGTACGCGAGCGTGACGGGCGTGCCCTACGTGCCGACCAGCGACCACGCGGCCTGGGGCGGCTTCCCGTTTCTGTCATACAACCTCCCCCGGGGCATTGCCCTTCACGGACCGATCACCCACGACGACGCGCAGTGGAAGCTCATTCGTGGGCCGGTATCGCACGGCTGCAACCGCATGCAGGGTGAGCACGTCGTAGAGGTGGCCCAGCTGCTCGGAATCGACATGGCCGTACCGCATGCGAGCAGCGATCGCCAACTGCTGAAGGCGCCCGTGTCGGTCATCACCACGTTCGACAAGTGGCAGGGCAAGCTCGTCGACGTCGACTATCCTGCTCAGAAATCGGTCAAGCGCCCGCCGGCCGCGCAGTCGCACCTGTTTCGCACGTGGAGCAGCGACGACTTCCCGGTCTTCGTCTGCAAATACGACAAGCGCTTGCCGCTCGGACCGAGTCACTGCGATCGCGCCCTGAAAAATCGGCGCGACGTGACCACAGGCGAAACGCTCTAGCAGGCCGTTGAAGAACGGCCTGCTAGCCTTTCATCTCGGGGAGGTATGCACCTCCCCGCCCCGAAAAACGCGGTTTTTCGGGGTCCCCACCCCACGCAATTGGCTTCGCCAATTACTATCAGGGTGTTTGTCAACACCCTGCTAGCAGGGCGCGCCGCCAGCGGGCTTCTTGCTGGCCGCTTGTCGTGGCATGAAGCAGCCATGACCTCTCACGTAGATGACGTCGTTCGCTGGCTCGCTGAGCGCGGCAACGCGATGCAGGATGAGATCGCGCAGCTGGTGGCGATCAACTCGTTCACCGAGCACGTTGAAGGCGGCCGCGAAGTCGGGCGCAGGCTGCTCTCGGAGACGTTCGCGATCGACGGGTTAGCCCAGTCAGTCGTGCCGAGTGTGCGCTACGCTGACCATCTGGTTTTGTCGTCCGCGGGCGACGCTTCATGCGCGCCGCTGGCGTTGATCGGGCATCTCGACACGGTGTTTCCCCCAGGAACCTTCGAGGGCTTCAAGCGCGATGGTGAGCTGGCGCGCGGTCCGGGCGTGCTCGACATGAAGGGCGGCCTCGTAGTGGTGGCCTGTGCGCTGCGGGCGATCGCCAGCGTGTGCGGTCTCGGCGCGGTCGCTCCGATTCGGCTCGTGATCGTCGCTGACGAAGAGGTCGGTTCGCCCGAGGGCGCGGGCGTGATCCGCGAAGCGATTCGGGGCGCGACGGGCGCGCTCGTGTTCGAAGCGGGCCGCAAAGGCGACCTCATCATCACGCGGCGCAAGGGCACCGGCGCAGTGAAGGCTGTCGCCACGGGCAAGGCGGCGCACGCGGGAGCGAACCATCAAGACGGAGCCAACGCGATCTGGTCGCTCGCCCGCTTTATCGACAAAGCGCAGTCGCTCACTGACTACGGCCGTGGCGTCACGGTGAACGTCGGCCGAATCGAGGGCGGCACGAGCAAGAACACGGTTCCCGATCGCGCGAGCTGCGACATCGACATCCGGTTCGAGACGACCGCCGACGGTGAGGCGCTCGTCGCTCAGCTGCGGCAGGCCGCGAGCGACATGTGTTTGCAAAATACAAATATCGCCATCAGCGGCGGCGTCGCGCGCCAGCCGCTCGAGCGCACCGAGGCGAGCGCAGGGCTCATGCGCAGCTACGCAGCCTGCGCAAAGGCCAGCGGGCTCGGCGACGCAGAGGCCGGTCTGATCGGCGGAGGCTCGGACGCCAGCACGTCGAGCGGCATCGGAATCGCTTCGATCGACGGCCTCGGCCCGCGCGGCAGCGGCTTTCATACGCACGCCGAGCTCATCGAGATCGCGTCGCTCGTGCCCAAGGCGCAGGCGCTCGCGCGGTTCATCCTTGCGTACGCGAAATGAAGAAGATCTGCTCTCTGCTCGCTGCGGGCGCCGCGGCCTTCGTGACCGTCGCCTGTCCGCCCCATGACGACGACTACGCGCCGCCGATTCACGTCGCGCCGGGGCTCGCGGGGCGCATGCGCCTGCTCCCCGGCAAGGCGGCCAACGCGCCCGATGCGGCGGCGAGTGCGCGGCCTGCGCGCGTCGCCATCATGACGTCCGCAGAGGCGCTGGGCGGTCCGAACGCGATCGGGCGCGCGGGCGACGTGGTGCTGGAAAACGACGAGGTCGTCTTCGTCATCGATCAAATCGGCTCGTCTGCAGGCTTCGCGGAGAGCGGCGGAAACCTCGTCGATGCCGCCGACGCGCGCGCGCGCAAAGACGAGCTCGGCCAGGTGTTCACCTACTTCGGCACCTTCCCGCGGCAAGGCGTCTACGAGACCCTCGAGACGGGCAGCTCGCCCGACGGCGGCGCGTGGGTCGTCGCTAAGGGCCACGAGCTGTACGAGAGCGCGCTCGCGGTGGCGACGCGCTACGAGCTGCGGCCCGGAGATCGCGCACTGCTCATCACCACGACGCTCACGAACGAGGGCGCGACGAAGATCGTAGGCCTCACGCCGGGAGACGCGATTCAATGGGGCGGCGCGGAGAAATTCGCCCCCGATCGCGGCAAGGGATTCAAGGGTGCGTCGAGCGGGGCCTACCTCGCGGGCGTCGGTCGATACGCGAGCTATGCGATCGCGAGCACCAGCGGCGACATCGATGCGGTCAGCGGGCCTGCGTGGAGCGACACGATTCAGGGGCGATCGGTCTCCCTCGCGCCCGCCCAGTCAATGCAGTATGCACGCATATTTCTGGTGGGACCCAGGGCCGATATTTCGGGGCTCGTGTCGGAGCTGTCGCGCGCGGCGGGCGAGCCGGTGGGCGCGGCGCAGCTGTCCTTGATCGATGCCAGCGGCGCAGCGGTGACGGTGCCGGAAGGTGCCCGCTTCGAGCTGGCGAACGCGGCTGGAAAAGCAGTGATGGATGCGACGGCGCCGAGCGACGCGGCCTCTCTCGAAGTCGAGCTGCCGCCGGGCGAATGGGGCGTCACGTTCGTTGGCGGCGGGGGCCGAGGCGCCCGCCCGGGAGACGCGAAGTTGACGATTCAGCGCGGCGCGATCGCGAAGGCCGCGTTGGGCGCAACGCCTGCGGGACGCTTGAAGCTCGCGTGCTCGGAGCGCCGCCCGGGGCAACCGGCGTTGATGCCGGTGCCCTGCAAGGCGACGATCGAGGGCCTCGATGCCACGCGAACGCCCGAGTTCGGGCCGGCGCACGCGGCGGGCCCTGCGCGCAATCAAGTCACGATGACGCGCGAGCCGCAGACCGTCGCGATCGCGCCCGGACGCTACCGGATCACGCTCTCCCGCGGGCCCGAGTACGCGCTGACGCAGCTCGAGGTCGCGGTCGCGGCCGAGGCGCTCACCGATCCGTGCGCGGCCGGAGCCTGCGCGCTCACCCGCGTGCTCGACACGTCAGGCTACCTCGCGACCGACTTTCACCAGCACACCATGCTCGGCGTCGACGCGCCGACTGCGACCCGCGATCGCGTGGTGTCGAACGCGGCCGAGGCCGTCGAGATCGCAGTCGCGAGCGAACACAACGTCGTGGCTGATCTCAGCCCGTTCGTGCGCGAGCTGGGGCTGACGGGCGACGTAGTCTCGATCCCCGGCGACGAGCTCACGACCGACGCGAGTCGCAAGCCGTGGGGTCACGTCAACGTGTTTCCCATGCGCCTCGATCCGTCGAAGCCGCGCGGCGGCGCGCCGAAAGTGCGTGATCGGCTCGCCCACGAGGTCTTCGACGAACTGCGCGGCGGTCCGCCCTCGGTGCTTCAAGTCAACCATCCCCGCAGCGGACTCACCGGCTACTTCGATCAGCTGGGCTTCGATCGCGAGACAGGCGTCGGAGCCGAGCCCGGATACGACGCGGCGTTTGACGCGCTCGAAGTGTGGAACGGGCGCAACGTGCGCGCGCGCGACGGCGTGATCACCGACTTTCTCGCGTTGCTTCGCACCAGTCATCCCGTGACCGCGACTGCCGACACCGACACGCATGGGGTCGTCACGCAGGAGCCCGGCTATCCGCGAACGTTCGTGCGCGTGACCGACGACGGACACCTCGGCGACTGGGACGCGGCACGATCGGCCGATCTCGTGACGGCGGTGCGTCAGCGCCGCGATGTGGTGCTCACGAACGGGCCGTTTTTGCGCGTTGTCGTCGATGGCGTGACCGGCATTGGCGGCCTCGCCCGCGTCAAGGGCGGGTCGGCAGTGGTGAGCGTCGAGGTGAGCTGCGCGCCGTGGGTCAAGGTCGACAAGCTCCGCGTGCGCCGCGCGAAGGGGCCCAGTTCAGGGAAGGGACTCGACGTTGAGCAGCTGCTGTCGTTCAAAGCCAACGCGGCTGGCGCCCAGGTGGCCACTGCGCGCGTGAAGCTCGTCGTCGACCGCGACGACGCCTTCTTCGTCGAAGTGCGCGGTCACGAGGCGCTGTGGCCGGTGCTCGCGCGAAACCCCGACGCGAGCGACGAAGAGATCGCTCCCTTCGCGATGACCGGCGCAGTCTGGCTCGATGCCGACGGCGACGGTCGATCGCTCGGCCGCTAGCGAGCCGCGACCGCAGCGCGCTGCGGCCCATGCTCGCCTCCGCCGTGCCCCCGCACGACGGATGGTTCCACTCAGTCGGGGCGAGAGGATTCGAACCTCCGACCCTCAGACCCCCAGTCTGATGCGCTAACCAGGCTGCGCTACGCCCCGAACCGAGACTGCGCCGAAGCGCCTTCTCACGCCCCAGCTCTTTCGAACCCAGACGCGACGCGCAACGTAGCCGAGTCGCCGATTAGCGCAAGTGATTTGAAACAGGCGCGGCACGGCGGCGCGAGGGAGCCCCGCGGCGCGCGGCGCGAAATCGTGCAGAAACGAGCAGTTTCGGCTAGCGTGCGGCGCCGATTCGACGACAACGGACGTTTCCGGAAGCGCAACACCGCGTTCGCCGGGCGAGTCCAGCACTTCGGGGAACCATTATGACCAAGCATCCGTCCGCCTCTTCCGCGCTCAAGCTCGCAACTGTTTTGGCCGCCGCTGCGGCGACGCTGGCTGCTTCAGCCGGGTGCAAGAAAGCAGCGCCGCCGTGCGCCGCCAAGTTTGAGCATATCGGCGTAGCGACCGAGTGCGCTTGCGCGCCGCAAGCGATGACCGGAGCCGTATGGGGCTCGGGCATCTATACTTCTGACTCTTCGATCTGCAACGCCGCGCGGCATGCGGGCGCGGTCGACGCCGTCGGCGGCAACGTCACCCCGACACCTGCCGCCGGCTGTCCGGCTTACAGCAGCTCGACCGCGAACGGCGTCACTTCGAGCGACTGGGGCTCATTCGACAGCAGCTTCACGTTCCCAGGCCACGGCGACGGCAAATGCGCCGCGCCGAAACCCACGCCGGCGAAGGTCGTCGGGGCCTTGCCGACCGACGGAACGGGCGCTTGCCCCGCGAACGCCGAAGGCATGATCGCCGCGTCCGAGATCTCGTGCACGTGCGCCGGCGGCGCCCAGGGCTCGGTGTACGGCTCCGGCATTTACACGACCGACTCGTCGGTCTGCGCGGCGGCTCAAAATGCAGGGGCCGTCCCGGCGACCGGCGGCGTCGTCAAGCTCAAGAAGGCCCCCGGATGCGCGAAGTATGAAGCTTCGACCAAAAACGGCGTGACCACGAGCAGCTGGGCCTCGTACCACGACAGCTTCTACTTCGTGGGCTTCGGCGACGGCGCCTGCGCGAAGTAACGCCGCGGCGTCCGGCGCGCAGGGGCCCGTCGCCCGCATGGCACGGGCCCCGCCGCTATCAGGGTGTTGAAAAACACCCTGATAGTAATTGGCGAAGCCAATTGCGTGGGGTGGGGACCCCGAAAAACCGCGTTTTTCGGGGCGGGGAGGTGCATACCTCCCCGAGATGAAAGGCTAGCAGGCCGTTCTTCAACGGCCTGCTA
>CANJCO010000082.1 GCA_947473045.1 Myxococcales bacterium
GAGGAGCGCGCGCGAGCGCGTCGGATGGGGGCGCCCGAGCGACGAAATGGACGGAAGCGATCGGGCGCGTGGTCTAAGGCAGCGGTTTTGAAAACCGCCGACGGCGTCCGCTGTCCAGGGGTTCGAATCCCTTCTCCTCCGCGAATTTGCCCCGGGTTCGTAATGAGTGGCCGCGGTCCCCATCCGCACGATTCCGAAGGAATCGAGGAGCGCGCGCGAGCGGGCCCGTCGAGGTGATCCCGTACGCCATCATCGGCCCGCGCTTGCGCCACGCCGCCCTGACCGAAGGAGTCGACGTGTCCGACAGGGACGACGATGTCGCCGGGTGAGGTGTCGCGTGCGGTGCGCCCGTCACCCTACCGGTCGAGCCGAACGCGCTCGTCGGCCGCTCGCCCGAAGCTACCTCGCCGAGGCCTGAGCGCTGGCGGTCGAGCTCGGGGTCTGCGCCGGCGAGCGCGGCCAGCGCATCACGCGCGCCCGTCAGGCCCTCGCGCCGGGTGCGTGAACGCGTTGCTCCTGCGTAGCCCGCACTCGCGATGGGCCGATCCTTCGCCGGAGTACGGCGCAATTCGGAGATCCGAATTGGGTCGTCGGCTGCCTCTGCGTCGAGCCTCACGACGCGCAGCGCAGCGCGTCCGAACGCTGCCGTCTCGCGCGCGACGCGCCACCACCGCGTACCCGCACCGGCGACTGCCGCGCGTCTCTTAGCCCGCATCCGCGATCGCAGTACGGATCAGGTCGAGCGCCTGCGGCGTCGGAGGCAGAGCGCAGTCGCCAGCGCGCCGATCGCAAAGACTCCCGCATCCGCCGGGGCCGACTTCGCGACGGCCGAGCAGGCGCAGCCCGCGGGAGCGCTGCCCTCGGCGATGCCCCCGTCGTTGGCGCTGTCAGGAGCGCCGCTGTCGACCGGGTCGCCGCCCGCGTCCGGCTGGGGTGACGCATCAACCGCGGACGCGTCGGCGACGGGGCCGCCGCCGTCTGTCGGAGCGCCGCTGATCGAGAGCTCGGCGCAGTGGTGGTAGTAGCAACCGCCGGGATTGTTGAGCGCGTGGTTCGACATGAACTCGAGCACCTGCAGCGTGCAGTGCGCGCACGTGACGTTCGCGGGCAGGGTGACCTTGAACGACTGCGGGCCGCTGAGCGGCTGTGTGTGCAGCAGCATCCCGTCGGCGAGCACGGGAAACTTCGGGTTCGGGTCGATCGGCGCCGACCCGCACGCTGTGCTTCCGGGAGTGACGAGCGGCTCCGCAGGCAGGTCGCCCGGCCCGTTCACGCCCAGCGACACGCGGTAGTGGCCGGGGTGGAAAATCTTCTCGTTGATCGTGATCGTGATCGTCTGCCCGGACTGGTACGCGGTGATGACGCCGGAGGGAGTGCCGCCGCCTTCTCCGCCGCAAGGGGCGAGCTTTTGTGGCGAGCCCAGGGTGTCCTGCGACTGGTTGGCCGGCGGCGACTGAAGTACGAAGTGAGCGCCTGCGCGGCCGGACGTCGCGGCGAACGCCGCGCCCACGAACGCTGCCACCGCGCCACGCCGCGCCCACGAACTTGTGCGAGTCTTGACCATCGCAGGAGCCTACACGAAGCGGCGTCGGCCGTAGAGGCGCGCTTCGCGTCCCCAGCCCGCGCGCGGCGTTGAAGCGCCCACGCAAAACGATGACCCGCAGGGGCCCCGCAGATGAACGCCTCGCCGGCCGCTCGTCAGCGCCATGCTCAGCGTGCTGCGTACGCCAACCGTAGCGCCGATGCTACACAACGCCCCAGCACACTTGGTATTCGTGGAGGCCACGAGTTGTCTGCCCCGTCGGCCGACTACCGCTTAGCGAAACCGCACTCCCCGAACGCCCCGAACGTCAAGCGAGCCTCCCCATCATGCAGAGCATCCACAGCCTTCGATCGCGTTGCCTCACGGCCTGCTGGGCGCTCGCGATCGCTTGCGCGCCCGCCGTGCAGCACCAGCTTCCGATGCCCGACAAGGGCGCTCCCGACGCTTCGGTCGACGCGGCTCCTGCCGAGCCCGAGCTCGCGATCGGCGCTTCGATTCCGCTCTCCACGGGCGCCACGCTGACGCCGGACATCGCGCCAGGCTCGCGCCTGTTCGAGCTGGACCCGCACCTCGCCGCGCACCCGGGCTTCCGCGCCGGGTTCGCCGTGTCGGAGGCGCTGTCGCCCGACGGCAAGACGCTCGCGGTGCTGACGAGCGGCTTCAACCAGCTGCAGACTCCCAAGGGCGATCCGCTGCCCGATGCGTCGAGCGAGTACGTATTCCTGTTCGACGTCGACGGGCGGACGCTCAAGGCCGCAGGCAGCGTCGCCGTGCCGAACACGTTCATCGGCCTCGCGTTCTCCCCCGACGGCGGCGCGCTTTATGTGAGCGGCGGGCCGGACGACGTCGTCCACGAGCTGCGACGCGGTGCGGACGGCAAGCTCGCCGAAGTAGCGCCTCCGATCGCGCTGGGCCACGGAGGCAAGGGCCTCGGCCTCGCACAGGGCCCGTACGCGGCGGGGATCGCAGTCTCGCCGAGCGGCTCGCTGCTCGCTGTCGCCAACCACGAGAACGACTCGCTCCAAATCCTCGACGGGAAGGCTCGCGCGTCGCTGCGCGAGGTGGCGCTGCGGCCTGGCGGCGGCGTCGCAGGCGGCGAGTTCCCGATGGGGGCTGTGTTCGTCGGCGAGCGTCGCGTGTATGTTACATGTCAACGCGATCGCGAGCTCGTCGAGGTCGATCCGATCGCCGGCAAGGTCTTGCGGCGCCTGCGCGTGGGCGGTCAGCCAACGCGGGTCATCGCGACGCGCGACGGCAAGCGACTGCTGGTCGCCAACGCCAACAGCGACACCGTAAGCGTCGTCGAGCGCGAGCCGTTTGTGGTCAAAGAAGAGGTCCGCGTCTCCGGCCCTCCAGGCTCGCTGGCCCTGTCGTTCCGCGGCGCCAACCCCAACGCGCTGCGCCTCTCCGCGGACGAAAAGACGCTCTACGTCTCGCTCGGGGGCGCGGACGCGATCGCGATCGTGCGGCTCGCCGATGACACCGCTGCAGTGAGCCAAACCATCGGCCTCGTCCCGACCGGATACTACCCAAACGACGTGGTGGTCTCTCCGGACGGCAGCTCCCTCTTCGTGGCCTACGGAAAGAGCGCCACCGGCCCGAACCCTCGCGGTCCGCGCGGTGATCGCGCGCTGAACCAAAGGCCGTACGACCTCGCGACGGGGGACGGCTCGCAGTTCGCGCTGCAGCTGATCAAGGGCGGGGTGCACGCCCTCCCGATCCCCGCTGGGCGGACGCTCACGGCGTTGACGCATCAAGCCCTCGCCAACCACCGCCTCGACGTGGCGCCCGAAGTGCCGCCCGTCTTCAAGGCGCTCGCGGGGCAAGTCTCGCACGTCATCTTCGTCGTCGGCGAGAACCGCACCTACGATCAGGTGCTCGGTGACGTGAAGGCCGGCGACGGCGATCCGAGCCTCACGATGTGGGGCAAGGAGCTGACGCCGAACCTGCACGCGCTCACCGAGCGCTTCGTGCTCCTCGACCGCTTCTTCGACTCGGGGGGAGTCTCAGGAGATGGCTGGCAGTGGACGATGGCGGGGCGATCCACCGACGTCGCAGAAAAGGGCGTCCCGGTCGAGTACGCCAACCGTGGCGAGCACTCGTACGATTGGGAGGGCACCAACCGGAACGTGAACGTCTCGCTCGCGACCCTCGATCAGCGCCTCGCCTTTAATCCGAAGACGCCAAAAGATATGGACCTCCTGCCCGGTCAGGCGGACGTGGGCGGCGTCGATTCGCCCGCGCAAGGCGGCCGGGGGTACTTGTGGGATGTGGCACTCGCGGCCGGCCGCAGCGTGCGCAACTACGGCTGCTTCAGCGAGGACTTCCGCTACTCGCTCCCTGCGACCGACAAGGCGCGCGTGCCGCCGATCAAGGATCCCCACAGGTCCAGGACGCGCGTCGCCTTCCCCACGTCGCCCGCGCTGCTCGACGTGACCGACCCGTATTTCCGCGGCTTCGACATGAGGTTCGCCGACCATTGGCGCGTCAACGAGTGGGCGCGCGAGTTCGACGCCTACGAGAAGAACGGTGACCTCCCCGCGCTCGAGCTTGTTCGCCTCCCGCACGATCACACGGGATCGTTCGCCAAGGCCGATGACGGAGTCGACACCCCCGACACCCAGGTGGCCGATCACGACTACGCGCTCGGGCGCCTCGTAGAGCGCGTGAGCAGGAGCCGATACTGGGAGAGCACGATCGTGATCGTGCTCGAGGACGACGCGCAGAACGGCGCGGACCACGTCGACTCGCACCGCAGCTTTGTCGCGTTCGCGGGCGGTCACGTCCAGGGCGGCCTCGTGCACGCGCGCTACACTACGCCGAGCGTGCTTCGCACCATCGAGCTGCTCCTCGGGCTCCAGCCGATGTCCCAGGCCGACGCGGTAGCGCCCCCCATCGCCGAGGCGCTGACGCCGCAAGTCAACACGACGCCCTTCACGGCCATCGTGCCCGACGTCCTGCGCTCCACGAAGCTGCCGCTGCCGCCGCTGCCGCCCGGAAAGACCGCGACGACCCTGCCGCGCGGCGACGCTGCGTCGTGGGCGCTCGCGACGGCGGGCATGGATTTCGATCACGCCGACCGCTTGCCGGCTCGCTCGTTCAACCGCGCCCTCGCGTGCGGACTGCTCGCGACGACGCGCGGCTGCAGCTCGACCGAGCCTGCGCAAGTAGCCGAGGCCGACGGCGACGACGACGACGACTGAACGTGTTTCGCTCCGCGACTCGATGCGCCATCCTCGTATTGTGTACAATGCACCCCGCTGCGCGTTGCGCCGCTCACGCGCCGGCTACGACCCGAGACGGGGTGCGACGACGGCGGCTGCACGAGACGAATCGCGGAGGCAATGACGTGTCGCCATATCGGTGCAAGGGCTGCGCAATCGAGTCAGGTTTTCGGGTCCATTTGAGTCGTTGCCTGTTCGCCATGGCTGCCGACGCGCGGGGAGGGCTCTGTCCATGATGCGCCAGCGCGTGCTGGTCTTGTATCTGGCGAACTCGGCGCTCGACTCGCCGGTGATCGCATGGGCCAGCTACGACGGCACCGGCGCGCGTCGCCCGATGGCCGGCGATCAGGACGCGCCGCCGTATTCGACTGGTGTTCACGCGCTTCAAGACGGTTGGCGCCTGTTTCAGGCCTCGACCCTCGCGCCGCCTTTGCCCGGTCAGGAGCTGGCTGTCTCGTATCTCAAGTATGAGTTCTGGTTTGAGCAGCTCGGGGAAGTGGCGCGGTGAGTCACCTGCTGGGCGCACGCGACATGGCGCGCTTCGTCGCGCGCGGGTTTCTGCGATTCGACGCAGTGGTGCCCGACGCGATCAACCGCGCATTTCTGAGCGAGAGTGTCCCCGAGGCTGCGCCCGGAACCCCACTCGCGAACGTTTACCCGCACGGGTCCGCGCTCGCGCGGTTGCTCGCTCTTCCGCTTGTGCAAGGGGCGCTCGAGAGCCTCCTCGGCCCGGCGCCCGCGTTCGACCACCACTACAAACACGAAAACCCGGCGGCGTCGCCCGAGCAGCGCGCGCGCGGCGGGCCTACGTCTCAGCACACCCATCAAGACTCATCGATCGACGTGCAGCGCGGCTTCGACGTGCAGCTCATGTACTACCCGCACGATGTCACCCGCGACATGGGTCCCACCCGTTTCGTGCCGGGCACGCACTTGCGCACGGTGAACGAGCTGTCGCTCGCGCGCTACCAGAACATCGCTGGCCAGCAGCATCTCGTCTGCCCCGCCGGAACGCTGCTGTTTCTGCACCACGGGATCTGGCACGGCGGCGGCGCGAACCAGTCGGCGACAGCCCGCACGATGTTCAAAATTCGAATGACCCCCACTTCGCCGCAGGTTCGCCGTTTTGACGTCCCGACGCTCTCGCTGACGGCTGTTTCAAGGCCGATTTTCGTGCCGCGACCGGATGAGCCAGAGTCAGTGGAGTCGATTCTTCTTGGCGTTGAGCCGTGGTTCGAGCACGACACCGCCCAGCTCGAATGGATGGCGCGCATCGCCCTGTGGCGACACCTCATCGGGCACCCCGACTGGGATGTCGACTACTGGCTGACCCGCCTCCACAACCCCGCGCGGAGGTAGCAGGGCGTTCTTCGACGGCCTGCTATCAGGGTGTTGAAAAACACCCTGATAGTAATTGGCGAAGCCAATTGCGTGGGGTGGGGACCCCGAAAAACCGCGTTTTTCGGGGCGGGGAGGTGCATACCTCCCCGAGATGAAAGGCTAGCAGGGCGTTCTTCGACGGCCTGCTAGCGGGCAGCTGTTGGATCAATCCTCGGCGGAGGCGGTCTGCCCGCCGGATGCCCCATCGCGATCGCTGACCGCGGAGTCGCCATCGAGGCAGCCTCGAGCTGAGCCGGGCGGCGCTGGAAGCGACGCAGCCGTCGTGCTCACTGGTGAATGATGACTGGAGGAGCGACGATGGTCGTGGCCGTCGGGGGCTCGGCATCCTGCCAGTGCACTGCGAGATCGACTACGGCGCTCGCGCCTGCGCGCTCGATGCTCGACAGCTCGATGCCCACTTTAACCAAGCGCCCCGTTCCCAGCTTGAACGTGGTCGAGCTGTCTTTGGCGTCTGCAAGCCGGTAGCGCAAGCGGATGGCCTGGAGCCTCCATTTCGCCTCTGCGCGCTTCATGTGCTCGAGGACGTTCTTGTCGATCGTCGGCGTCAAATTCTCGTATTCCGCGTCGTTCGTCTCGTCCTCCAGCACGTCCCTTTCGGCTCGTGCGGCCATTTGGCCAGGCGACGGCTCTGCCCATGTCAGCGGTACTGCCGCGAGCTCGACGGCGAAGGTCGCCTCGAGGATCAGGGCGTCGACCGGGAAATCGGCATCCCAAAGGCTGCTCCCGAAATCTTCGATCGCGTCCATGAGCTCGTCCTCCGAGAGCTTCAACGCCTTCGCGCACGCCGCCAGCGCACCCGCCTCGTAGCCGCAGAGCGTTCGGAACATCTCGACGCTGACCGACAACCCGATCGAGATCCCGGACCCGAGCAGCAGGGGGCAGGTGTTCGAGACTGAGGGAGTCCAGGACCACACAGCCTGCGCAGATTCGTAGCTGAATTTGTTGACGGCCGGCTTGTCCGAGCCGCCCTCTTTTTGCTTTCCCGTGTACTTTACCTCTGTCGCGGAATCCCAGCGCGTCTGGGAGTAGTAGAGGATCGTGTCCTGGGTGAACATGACGTAGCCGGGAGCGCGCGTGTAGTGCTGAAGCCGGTAGCGGGTTCGCTTCGACTCCACGCGCACCGTCGCCGTCGCCTCGGCGCTGGCGGCGAGCACTGACACCTTCGCCCCGACCTCTGCGGAGACGCCAGCGCCGACGGCGCCGCCGCATCCCCACATGCTCAGAAACGTGAGCCCGGCGTCGAAGCGTCGACGACGCAAGACGAGCAAGCTCCTCGCGTCTTCGCGTTGCGGGTCGTCCCGGAAATTTTGAATCGCCGACAGGTGAATCGAGATCTCCCGGAAGAGTCGATCTCTCTGGGCGTCCGACATGGCGAACACCAGGTTGATCGTATGAAGCAGCCCCTTCCACTGTTCGAGCGAGGCCTTGTCCGGGTCGAGGCCGAGAACCTGCCTTTCCGACTTTTCGAAGAACGCGCGAAGATCAGCCTTGAGCGCGGCCTTCGTGTCACTGCCCCTTCGTCCGAAGGCTCCCAACATCCCGCCCTTGGCGTGCTCGGTGTCGATGCTCGCCTCGAGGCTGCGCGCGTCATCGACGAATCGCTGCACGCGTCCGTACATCGCAAGGCTCGTCAGGAGCTTGAGGGCATTTTGCAGCGCCGCTTCGAGGGTCTTGAAGTCGCGGCTTCCGCCGGTCATGTACTTGGTGAAGCGCTCGAGGTGGCCTTGGCTCTTGAGGTACCGACCGAGGGCGCTCGTCTCGCTGAAGAACTCCTTGATTCGGCTCTTCGTGCCCTTCTTCGTGCCCCTGCCGCAGTAGGTCGCGAACTCGGCGCGCAAGTCGTCGTGCCTCGCCGACTCGAACCACACAGGGTTGAAATCGTACGCGAGCATGTACGAGCCGCTGACCGAGCCGCTGACCGAGGCGTCTGCCTTTGCGGCCGCGTCGACTGCGAGCAGCTCGAGCCCGTAATACTCGGAGCTGCCGGCTGCCATGCCCTCGCTCGCTTGGGCGCTCTGCCGCTCGGCACGCTTCTCTTCTCGGCGCTGCTCATGCGACTGCGTCATGTTCTCGGTGCGGCCGCTTCCCGTGATTCCGGCGGAAGCGTCGACGCCGATGCCCGCGTCGAGGGTGAGCGACAGGTCGTAGATCTGGCCTTTTGCCTTGATGAAGCACAGGTCGCCGAGCGACTCCGCCCCCGCTTCGGCGACCGATCCGGCGTGCGGGTGGCCCTGCTTGATGAGCAGTAGAAGCAGGCTCGAAGTGCGCGATCCGCGCGGCGTGACTGCGACGTCGGCGTTGACGAAGCCCGGAAGGATGAGATCGCCGAAGTTGACGCCGATCTCCACACCGACGCCGACGCCGGTGTCGGCCATGCCGATGTTGTGGTCTCCGGGATATTCGAACGAGCTTTGGATGAACGCCTCGAACAAATCGTCAGACGTCGCCATGCGTGCTTCGGCGCGCGCTTCGAGGCGTCGCTCCTCTGCGAGGCCGTGGGTGAGCGCGCCGGCTTCTTTTCTGTGGTCCGCGCCGCCGCCCGCGCGCGCGAACAGGACGTCGGCAATCTTCGCACCGTTGGTCTCCTGCTTGCGCAGCTTCTGGAAGATCGCGAGCGGACTCTTGGTAGTCGGCATTACGCCAACTTCCGCCTTCGCTGTCGCTCGCGCATCGTCGATCCCCCGCGGCCTCGACCCACAGCGCGCCGGCCACCCGGAGCGCAACCGCACTGCCGGCCGCACGCCGCTGTTTCAACGGCCTGCTAGCCGCCCGACCGCGACAGGGCGGCGCACGCTCGCGACCAGAGCGCGTGCTCGGCTTCGCGCGCCGTGATGCCTCGCGCCACGAGCTTGCCGAGTCGGCTCCGTTGCTGCTCGCAGGCGCGCAACGTGACCGTGTCGCGCTGCGCGACGAGCAGCGGACCGAGCACGCACAGCTCGGGCGCGCTCCATTCGGGATGCTCGTAGAGCGGGTCCTGGCCCTCGCCCTGACGGTAGGCACCGATCGTAAAGAAGTAGCCGCGCTCGCTCACCATGGCCTCGGCGCGCAAGTGAAAGCCGGCGGCGAGGGCCCACGCGCGCACCACGTCGGCGTCCTGATTGGGCGCCGCGATGAGCTGCGTGAGGCTGCCGGTGATCTCGGGGTGGGCGGTGAGCAGACGCACGATGAGCGCGCCGCTCACGCCCGCGATCACCACGGCGTCGACCGCTCCGCTGGCGAAGGGCGCGAGGCCGTCGCCTTGCACGGCCGTGACGCGATCGGCGAGGTTGGCCCGCGCGATGTTCCGGCGCGCCACCTCGAGCGGTGCGGCCCGAAGATCGGCGCAGATGGCGCGGCCAGCGATGCCGCGCTGCACTGCAGCGAGCGCGACGAGCCCGTGATCGCTGCACACGTCGGCCAGCGCGCGGCATGGCAGCAGCAGCGAGACGATGGCCTCGAGTCGCGCAGAGACGGGCGGGTGCATCGCCACGCGACTAGCAGAAAGCGCGTCCGGACGTGTGAATATGCGTGTTCAGGCGTGTGAACATGCGTGTTCAGGCGTGTGAACATGCGTGTTCAGGCGTGTGAACATGCGTGTTCAGGCGTGTGAACGCGCTTCGCGCCTCCAGCCGTCAATCGCGGCCAGCAATAGACAGCCGAGTCGGGGCGGAGCTTGAGGTCGGCTTACAACCGCCCCGACGCCGCCGCGTGCGATCGCCCAGGGGTACGGAGCCGTTGCTGGCGTGGCCTGCGCGCTTCCGATGATCGCGACGGTGACCGCGTATCGGGGAGCGACGGCCGCCGGCAGCGCGAGGCGTCCTTCGGTCGTCACCGCATCGCTGCGCCTCCCCCCGCGCGACGCACACCCGGGCCGCCCGCGCGGGGGTCGCCCGGCGCCCGATTTGCTCGTATATTGCCGGTGGCGCGCCCTAAGTGCGGCTGCGCAAGGAGCTTATTGGGTCATGCTTGTTCGCCGAATCGCCGTTGCAGGGGCTGTCGCCGTAACCACCACCCTCATCGCGTGTACGTCCGTGCTCGGGGACTTCACGGTCGGTGGGGGCCCCGTGGCGCCCGAGGCGGGCGCCGACGGCTGGGGTTATCCCGACGGCTCCGGGTGCGCGACCGACTGCTCCAAGCTGCCGAACGTGACCAAGGCAACGTGCGGCAGCGACGGCAAGTGCGCGTTCTCGATGGCGGACTGCAAGACGGGATATGCAGACTGCAACGATCAGCGGGACGACGGCTGCGAGGCCGACCTGCGGCAAGCCGACAACTGCGGCGGTTGCAACCGGAAATGCGCGTCGCCGGCTCCCGTGTGCGGCTACGTCAATTCGTCATGGTCGTGCACGGTTTCGTGCACGGGCACGTCTACGAACTGCAACGGCAGCTGCGTCGAGCTCATGACCGACCTTTACAATTGTGGCCAGTGCAATAACGCATGCAAGGCAGCGCCTCACGCGTCCGTCACGTGCGGCGGCGGCCAGTGCCAGAGCGTGTGCGACGCGGGCTACATGCTCTGCAACGGCAGCTGCGTCGACCTGCGCATCGACCCCAACAACTGCGGCCAGTGCGGCACAATGTGTGGGGCGGTGCCGAACGCGACCGTCACGTGCGCCAGCGGCAAGTGCGACTCCCAATGCAACAATCCCTACACGATCTGCGGCGGCGTCTGTGTCGACTACGCGACCGACGCGAGCAACTGCGGCACGTGCGGGCACTCTTGTCAGGGCGGCACCTGCGCGGCCGGCGTCTGCAAGACGGTGACGCTTTACGCGAGCGGAAACGTCGCCGGCGGCGCGCTGGCGCTGAGCTCAACGAACGTCTTTTTTTCTGACGCGAAAAGCGGCCACGTCTACGCGTGTCCGCTCGCCGGCTGCAACGGAAACCCCACCCTGCTGAAGGGGGGCCTCGGCTCCGCAGGCTCCGTGGCCTACGACAGCAAAACAAATTTCGTGCTCGTCGCCGACACGACGGTGGGCACGATCTTCGCCTACGATACCGGGGGCAACTTCAAGTGGAGCGCCAAGTCCGGTGGCTCCAGCGCGCCCGGCGTGCGGGGCATCTTCCCCGACCCGAACGGGTACGTATTCTGGGGGGACAACGCCCTGCTGACCTCGCTGTTCTACCGTGCTGACAGCACGACCGGGGGCAACATACTGGCCAGAAGTGGTCCGGGAGGAATGGGCATTATGAGCCTCGCGTACGACTCCGTCTCCCAGAATATTTACGCGGCCGTCAAGGGCTCGGCCGCGCTCTCGTATTGTCCTCGGATCGGATCGGGAAGCTGCGGGACCGTAACCACCAATCAAAACCCGTCAGGGGTATCCGTCGCGAACGGCACTGTTTTCGTCGCGGTCGATGGCAGCCTCAGCAACTCGTGGCAGGACGGCGGAATCTTCGCCATGAAGACAAACGGCAACAGCCTTAAGTCGCTGGTGTCGGGCAACGCCAATTACGCTCCGGTCGAGGACAGCGATCTCACCACGGACGCGTTGAATGTTTACTGGGGCGGCCGAGACGGCAACATCTACGCGTGCGCGCAAGCCGGCTGCAACAACGTCCCGACGAAGTTCTCGTCTGGCAATTACCACCCGTTCGCTTTCGCCAACGACGCCAACTTTGTTTACTGGATCACCGACACTGGCCTCTACCGGCAGGCCAAATAGCGCCCCGGAGCGCCAGCGTGCAGCCCCTCCCTTCGGCTTGATACGACGCAGCGCAGCGCCATCCGTTTTTGGCAGTCGGCGTCGGGCGCGGGCGTCGCCGAAGCGCCCGCACCCGGCGGCGCCCGCTCAGGCCGCGCCGACCATGCCGCTGTGACGCAGCAGCGCCTCCACGCTCGGATCGCGCCCGCGGAACGCGCGGAACGACTCGATGGCCGGTCGCCCGCCTCCCACTGCGAGCACTTCATTCCAGAAGCGCCGGCCAATCTCGGCGCCTAGCACGCCGTGCTCCTCGAAGAGCGAAAACGCGTCGGCCGAGAGCACTTCGGCCCACTTGTAGCTGTAATAGCCCGCGCTGTAGCCGCCCGCGAAGATATGCGAAAAGCTGCTCGGAAACCGGTTGTACGCGGCCGCAGCGACTACGGCCACGCGCTCGCGGATCGCGCCGAGCAGCTCCATCGGCGTTTGCAGTCCCGAGGCGTCGAAGTCGTGGTGCAGGTGCATGTCGAACAGCGACATTTCCAGCTGTCGCATCGTCTGCATTCCGCTCTGAAAGTTCTTCGCGGCCACCATCTTGTCGAACAGGGCGCGGGGGAGGGGCTCGCCTGTGGTGGCGTGCTCGCTCATGTTCGACAGGACCTCCCACTCCCAACAGAAGTTCTCCATCAGCTGGCTCGGCAGCTCGACGGCGTCCCACTCCACCCCGTGAATTCCCGAGGCCCACAGGTGCCCCACGCGCGTGAGCAGGTGGTGCAGCCCGTGGCCGAACTCGTGAAACAGCGTGATGACCTCGTCGTGGGTAAAACGCGCGACCTTGCCGCCCACCGGAGACGAGAAGTTGCACACGAGGTAGGCGACGGGCGTCTGCACGCCGGCCGCCGTCTCCCTGCGCGCAATCGCGTCGTCCATCCACGCGCCGCCGCGCTTGGTGTCGCGCGCGTACAGGTCGAGGTAAAATCGGCCCAGGGTGGCACCGCCTGCGTCGCGCACCCGGAAAAACCGCACGCTCGCGTCCCACGTCTCTGCCGCGTCGGCTTCGATGCTGACCCCGTAAATCGACTTGGCCAGCGTGAAGAGGCCCGTAAGCACGCGGTCTTCGGGGAGGTATTCCTTCACTTCCTGATCGGAAAAAGCATAGCGCGCGACCCGCAGCTTTTCGGAGGCGTACGCCAGATCCCACGGCTGCAGCTCGCTGATGCCCAGCTCGCGGGCCGAAAAATCGCGCAGCTCGGCGACGTCGCGCAGCGCGAACGGCCTGGCTTTTTGGCCGAGATCGTCGAGGAACCCCAGCACCTGCGCCGGCGTGTCGGCCATCTTGGGCACCAGCGATACTTCTGCGAAGCTGGCATATCCGAGTAGCGCGGCGGTCTCGGCGCGCAGCTCGAGAATTCGCCGAATGATGGCCGTGTTGTCGACGGCCGGAGGACCGAGATCGCTGGCCCGCGTCGAAAAGGCGTAGTGCAGCTTCTGGCGAAGCTCGCGCTGGTCGGCATACTGCATCACCGGGATGAACGACGGCATCTGCAGGGTCACCTTCCAGCCCGGCTGCCCGTCGCGCTCCGCGGCCGCGCGAAAGCTCTCGAGCACGTCGGCGGGTATGCCCGAGAGCGCGCCTTCGTCCTGCACATAAAGAACGAACGCGTTGGTGGCGTCGAGCAGGTTCTCCGAAAACCTGGTCTGCAGCTGGGCCAGCTCGGCCTGCAGCTCGGCATACCGGGTCTTCGCCGTATCGGAGAGCCCTGCGCCCGACAGCCGAAAATCGCGAAGCTCACTGCCGATGACGCGCTGCTCGGTCGCGCTCATCTTCGCGAAAGCATCTGAAGCGGCGATGGCTTCGTACTTCTTGAAGAGGCTGAGGTTCTGGCCCATTTCTGTGTAGTATGCAACGACCTCGGGTTGGGCGGCGTTGTAGGCCTCGCGCAGCTCCGGGCTGTCGAGCACGCCTTGCAGGTGGTTGGCGACGCCCCACGCCCTCGCGAGGCGCTCGCTCGCGTCTTCGAGCGGCGCGACGACGGCCTCCCAGGTCGCTGGCGTTTCGGGACGCGCGACGCGCGCGACCACGGCGCGACCCTCCGCGAGCAGCGCGGTCATCGCCGGCCCGATGTGTTCGGGCCGAATCGAGCGGTAGCGGGGCAGGTCGGAGAAATCGAGCAGCGGATTTTCATGGGTCATGCGAGTGCGATCCTTGGGCGAGTCGAGCGCGGCGTGGGCCGGGCCCCGCGGGCGTGAGCGTACGTCTCCTTGACGCTAGGACCGGCCACGCGGGTGCGCAAGCAGGTGCAGGGGTGCCCACTGTTCAGGAGGCGGGCGCTTGGCGTAGTGTTGACGGTCCGATGCAGACCCCGCGCGTGATCCGGCACATCCTCTCTTTTTGCGCCGCGCTGGCGTTCGGCGCGGTCGCGCTCGAATGTGCGCAGCCGGTCGCGCTCTTGACCTGCCCTGACGGCCAGGAAGGCTGCGGCGGAGTTTGCGTCGCGCTCGCTTCTGACAGCGAAAACTGCGGCAAGTGCGGAGCCACGTGCGCGAGCGGCCAGGCCTGCGTGAAGGGCGCGTGCGCGGTTACCTGCCCCGACGGAAACCTCAAGTGCGACCGGGACGGCGGCGCTTCGACTTGCGTCAACGCGAAGACCGACAATCAAAATTGCGGCAAATGCGGCAACACGTGCCCTGCCGGTCAGTTTTGCGTCGGCGGCGGCTGCAGCGGAACTTGCGGCGACTCGCTCAGCGGCCAGACGGTGTGCAAGCCCGACGCGGGTGATGCCTATTGCGCGAACCTCAAGGCCGACGGGCAGAACTGCGGCAAATGCGGTTTGGTCTGCGCTGGCGGCACGGTGTGCGCTTCGGGCGTGTGCCAGTCGACTTGCGCTCCCGATCAGTCGCGCTGCGGCGGCGACGCGGGCGCCTGCGTTAATCTCCAGACCGACAACGCCAACTGCGGCGCGTGCGGCGCGGCGTGCGGCACGCTCGAGTCGTGCACCGCAGGCGTGTGCGTCAGCGCGTGCGGACCAGAACAGCTGCTCTGCGGCGGCGACGGCGGGGCGGCTTATTGCGTCGACGCGCTGAGCGACAACCTCAACTGCGGCGCATGCGGCGCGACGTGCTCTCAAAGCAAGCCTGTGTGCTCCGGCGGCAAGTGCGTGGCCATCGGCGGCGGGGGCACCGTGCGCGACGTGGGCGGCGTCATCCTGCCCGTCACGTACGTAAAATGCGGCAACGGGACCAACTCGAACTGCAACGAGACGACCGCCGAGTCGTCGTGCACGGGCATCGGCCTCAAGCTCGTGAGCCACGCCTCGAACGGCACCAACGCCGTCGCTTCGCTGGGCGCGACAGTTTCGTGCAACTGGTCGATCTCGTATTTCACGAACAACGATCCCAGCGTCGCCGGGCAGTGCCTCGTCGGGGTTTCCAATGCGCAGTGGGGCAACTGTTGCGGCGTCGGCTCGTGGCACGGAAACATCGTCACGGTGCCGGTCGCGCTGGGTCAGCAGTTCGGCTACGTGCTCTCGAGCAACAGCGGCTACAACGGCGCCCTGACCAACCTCTCGGGCACGACGTGGGGCTGCACCCCCAACAGCGGCGCGGTTCCGGCGCGGGGCGGCTGCTCGACGTATTTCGTAGCCTGCAAGTGACGCGGGCGCGGCGCGCTTGCGTTTCGCGGCGTAGTGCGGCCTAGTCGCGGGCCTCATGGATTGGAAAAAGCACGGGCGCACCGAGTTCGTGGCGCAGGTCGATACGCGCTTTTCGCTCGTTGCCGCGATTATGCCCGACGGTCGCTGGACGTGGAAAATCAAGGCAACCGGCGCCCTCGCGCCCATGGCCACCGGCATCGTCAGCACGCCGGGAGCCGCGAAGCACGCGATGGAAAACTTCCTAAAAAAGAAGCTCTACATCTAACAGGCCGTTGAAGAACGGCCTGCTAGCCTTTCATCTCGGGGAGGTATGCACCTCCCCGCCCCGAAAAACGCGGTTTTTCGGGGTCCCCACCCCACGCAATTGGCTTCGCCAATTACTATCAGGGTGTTTTTCAACACCCTGCTA
>CANJCO010000083.1 GCA_947473045.1 Myxococcales bacterium
CGCAGCGCGCTCGCCACGGCGCTGCCGTCGCGCGGTCGAGGGGCGCGGTCCTTCGCGAGCATTTGCGCGACGAGCTCGTCCAGCTCCGGCGGCACGTCCAGCAGCGAGGAGAGGCGCGGCGGCTCGTCGAACAGCACCTTCGCGAACAGCGCGACCAGGTCCTGGGACGAGAAGACGGCGACGCCCGTCAAGCACTTGAACAGCACACACCCGAGCGCAAACACGTCCGCGCGCGCGTCGATATCCGCCGCGCCGCGCACCTGCTCGGGCGACATGTACGCCGGCGTCCCCAGGATCATCCCCGTCCGCGTCGTCTCCGAAATCGTCGTCGTCAGCGCGCGCACGAGCCCAAAGTCGAGGAGCCTCACCCGACTGGGCTCGCCGTCCACCAGCATGACGTTGTCCGGCTTGAGATCCCGGTGCAGAAAGCCGAGCCCATGCGCGTAGCCGAGCGCTTCAGCCGCGCCGATTGTCACTGCGAGCGCGTCGCCCGCCTCGAGCGCTCCGCGACGCAGCCTCGACGCCAGCGTCTCGCCGTCGAGCCATTCCATCGCGAGCCACGGCTTGCCCTCCGCGGTCGACCCGTCGGCCACGTAACGCACGATCCCGGTATGCGACAGCTCGCGCAGCACCCGCGCCTCGCGCGCGAAGCGCATGGCCTCGTCGCCTTCCGCGCTCAGCATCTCCTTGAGCGCGACGTCTTGCGCTTGCACGAGGTCGCGCGCCCGCCACACGACGCCCATGCCGCCCGTGCCCGCGATCGACACCAACTCGAACCGGTCCGCGATGACGTCTCCAGCGCGCATGCCAAACGACACGTTACGCCATTTGGGCCGCGCGACGTGCACATCGACGCGCTTCGCGTGGGGCTGGCTCGCGGAGCTTCGCTGCCGGCGACTACCTCGCCTCGTCGCCCACGGCGGCTTTCGAGGGCGTAGCCGCAGCGAACGCCGCGCGCGTCGCGCTCGCGAATTCGGACATCCGAATTTTCGCCGGCCCGGTCGAAAGCGCAGTCCCGTCGTCGATCTCTCCCTAAGATGTCATGCGGAGGTGGGGTGATGAGATTGGAACGACGCGGCGTGCTCGGCAGGCTCATTCTCGGCGCGCTGCTCGGCGGCTGTAAAGCAGACGGCGCGATCCCGCCACCCCCATCACGGCCCGTTGCCTCGCCGCCCATGGCGACGACGCAAGCCCCTGCAGCGACCACGGGGAGAGTGGGTGGGTCGCCGCCCTCGTCGCCTCGACTTGCAGGTTCTCCGCTATCCGCATCGCACGAGGCCATTGTCTACAGCCCCGGCCGCGCCACGCGCGATCCGCACGTGCGCGCGCTCGTCGGGCGCGAACGCCTTACCAAACCTGCCGAGAAGCGAATCCTCGACGCGGTTTTCCCGCGGGGATACCTCGCAGACGACAGCCGCTGTCGTGCCGCTGGCGGTGGACTGGACGCGGCGCGAGCTTCAGGGGATTTCGCGCCCAGCGTAGTGGAGGCGGCAACCGGGTGCTTCACGGTCCCCAGAACTGAGCAGACGCTCTACTTGATTTCGAACCAGGAGTGCGGCGCCAGTCACGCAGAAAATTACGGATCGGCAACCCTGGCAGTCTTCGATGCGGAGCAGGTTGCGGCGCAGGCCAACATCGTCGGGGGCTCGTCGATCAGCGGCGTCCTCGATATCGATGGCGACGGTACAAATGAGATCGTGCTGACCTCGGGCTTTTCAGCTCAGGGGTCCTCGACCGTGAGCGCGCGTCTGCTCGGAATCGGCGCCGAAAAGGTCGAGACCATCAAGGACTTCGGGGAGGTGTACTCCGGCGGATGCGGCAGTGGCTTCGCCGCCCAGAACGAAGCGATCACCGTGATCTACTTCACGCCGGGGTCGCCGCCGATTTTCCGCACGGAGAAGCAGACTCGCGCCTGCCCGTGAGGCGGTGTGCCGCCGACCGCATCGCTCGGCAGCGACGCAGCCCTCGGATCGCGTGGACGGCTGCGCTACCGGGAGCCGACCTCGTCGCTGCGCGTCACGCCCGCTTCGCGTAGCGGTACGCTGTGAGCGACGCGAGAATGTGGCAGACCCACCCTAGCGTCCCGCCGCTTCCGATCCAGAAGCCCGGCGTAATGATCAGCCAGAAGATGCCCCGCAGGAACGCGCCGTTGTAGATTTGCCCGACGCCGGGGACGATCAGCGACAGAACAGCGGCCACGCCCGGATCCGACTTCTTCATCTCGGGCGCAGAAGATGGCAACGCCCGCGACCCCGCGCAAGGGGCGACGCCGCGGCGCGCGCGCGTCGAGTCGCATCGATTCGCATCGATTCGCTCGAACCCACCTCCCACGGCATCGCAGCCGCGAGCCCTCGGCGAGGCCGGTCAGCGAGATTCAGCTCCAGCAGGTGCGCGCCCCCCCCTGGAACGGGGAGGGCACGGCCACTTCGCGACTCACTTCTCGAGCGCTGCCACCAGTTGTTCGGCCATTGCGCGGGCCGACTGCGGCTGCTGGCCGGTGATGAGCTTGCCGTCGCGCACGGCGTTGGATTGCCACGGCGCTCCGGCGGAGTACGTGGCGCCGCGGCTGCGCAGTTCGTCTTCGATCGACAGCGGGAGCGTTCCCTTGATGTTGCCCGCCATGTCCTCTTCACGGTTGGAGAACCCCGTCACATTTTTGCCCGCAACGAGGAACGAACCATTGGAGAGCTTCACGTCCACGAGCGCAGCGGTGCCGTGGCACACGCTCGCTACCACCTTACCGCCCTCGTACAGCGTGCGGGCTGCCTGCTGCACGTCGGCGTCGTGTGCAAAATCGAAGGCCGCGCCGGTGCCGCCTGCGAAGAAGATCGCGTCGTAGGCTCCCAGGTTCACGTCCCGGAGCTTCAACGTTTCTCCAAGGCGCTTTTGCATGGTTGCATCGGCCAGGAACGCCAGGCTCACGGCATCGCCTCCGCCATGGCCCTTGGGGTTGCGCGGATCACTGTCGGGATCGGCGGTCGTGGCGCCTCCTTTGGGGCTCGCGAAGTCGAAGCGAAGTCCTGCGTCCGCAAAGACCTTGGCCGGTTGAGCAACCTCTGCGACCCAGTACCCCGTTCGACGGTCCGATGTTGGGTACTTGTCAATATTGGTGACGACGATCAGCACCGACTTTGCGTTGGACACCGGCGCGGAGGCGGACGTTGCGCTGGCTGCGGAGGCGGCGGGTCCAGTGGGAGACCCAGCGCACGCAACGAGCGACGCGGAGAGCATGGCGGCATTCAATACGACTCGAGAGAGCTTGTTCATGCTCGCCACGGTACCTGCGGAAACGGGACTCCAGAAGGCGGCCTCTGCGCAACATCACGTTGCAACGGCGGAACGCCTCATGGTCTTTTTGGGCCTGCGAGGAAGCTCTCGACGGGCGCCTACTTGCGCGTCGGTCGCTTGCCGATCCCGGGCTGCTCTGCGAGTCGTGCGGCCAGGAAATCGAGGAATGTGCGCACCTTCGGCGTGACGTGCCGGCTCGTTGGGTAGACGGCATGAACGGGCCTTTCGGCCACCGACCACGCCTGCAGCACCCGACGAAGACGACCTGTGGCGAGGTCTTCCGAGCAGGCGAAGAGCGGGAGGCGCGCGATGCCGAGACCGGCCATTGCGGCTTCGCGCACCACTGTGAGGCTGTTGGCAAGCAGCGACGCGCGGACCCTGACCGACACCGATTCGCGAGCGCTCTCGAGCTCCCAGTCGGGGCCGTGTGGGGGTGACGTGTACACGATGCACGCGTGCTGCGCGAGCTCTCCCGGGGTGGCAGGTTCGGCGCGCGACGCAAGGTAGCCCGGGCTTGCACACAGCACGCCGCCGCCCGCGCCAAGCTTGCGTACGACGAGGCTGGCCTCGCGGACGGGACCGATTCGGATGGCAAGATCGATCTTTTCGCCCACGAGATCCACGGCGCGATCCGTGAGCACCAGCTCCACCGCAACTTGCGGGTGGAGGCGAAGAAAATCCCGAACGTGCCGGGCCAGGATGGTCACCCCAATGTCGACCCCCGCCGAGACACGGAGCGTGCCCCGCGGCGTGGCTCCGAGGTCGGCCAGCTCCGCCTCGGCTGCCTCCACCTGCGCAACGAGCCCCGCGCAGCGATCGTGAAAGAGGGTCCCCGCCTCGGTCAGCACCACGTGCCTTGGGGTGCGCTGCACGAGTCGCACGCCCAGTCGCTCTTCGAGGCTCGAGAGCTTGCGACTGATGGTTGATTTGGGCAGCCCGAGGGAGCGAGCCGCGCGCGTCAGGCTTCTCTGCTCGACGATACGGACGAAGATGTTGAGCTCGTTCAAGTCCATTGGCCGTGTCCCCCGCCGCAGGAGCAGCCGCCCGCGCCGCAGTCGGCATCGCCCGTGGCAACGACCCCGCAGGCTGTCGCTCGCCGGGTCTGCGATGACTCGCATGCGGAGGCGTCGGCGGGCGCCCTCCGGCCAGCGACCGAGACCGAAGCGACGAAGAGAATTCTGCTCACGCAAAGCAGACTACCGGATCCGCGGATGGACGTGAGCCGTAGCCGCTCACACTCCGCGCGCGGCCTCAGCCCAAGCGCCCGAAACCTCCCGGTACCTTCCGCGTTTCACGGCGACGCGTCGCTCGTCGAACCGCCGCGCTCCCGCGCAAAGCGGGTATTTCTCAGTGCTTCGACGCCGCGGATGGTCACGCGTTCTGGCGCCAGAACGCTCCCTCGAAGGATGCTCGCCGGATGGCCGCCGAGCCCTCCGGTCCTGCCCGGCGTCCCCGTTCCACACTACCGTGGAAGGCTGCCGATCGCGTCGCTCATCAGGAGGTCTTCCGCGGTCGCCCGCCGCTGCGCCCGCCGCCGGTGGGGCGCTTGCGGCTACCGTGCTTTTTGACGATCGCGGCGGCCTCCGCGCGGGCCTCGGTGGTGCGCCGGGCCGGCGCCAGGCGTACGCGCGCTTCGGCGATCGCGGCGGCGTGGTCGACGACGGGGGCAGGGTAGTCGCTGCCGATCACACATCCCGCCGCGCGCTGGAGGAGCGGCGGCGTCTTCCAGGGCTCGGCGAGGTTCTCGCGCGGGAGGCGGGCGAGCTCCGGCACCCAGCGCCGGACGAAGACGCCGTCCGGATCGTGGTCGAGGAGCTGCTTCGTCGGCGAGTACATGCGAAGCGTGTTGATGCCGGTCGTGCCCGACTGCATTTGCATCTGGCTCCAGTGAATACCCGGCTCGTAGTCGAGGAAGTGCCGGGCGAGGTGCAGGCCCGGGCGGCGCCAGTGGAGCCACAGATCGTAGGCCGCGAACGACACCAGCATCGCGCGCATGCGGAAGTTGACCCAGCCCGTCGCGAGGAGCGCCCGCATGCAGGCGTCGATCATCGGGTAGCCCGTCTTCCCGCACGCCCACGCCTCGAACAGCTCCTCGCGAAAGTCCGGCTCGCGGAGCCCGTCGGCCGCGCGCGCGAGGTTGTCGTACTCGAGGCGCGGCTCGTCCTCGAGCTTCTGCATGAAGTGGCAGTGCCAGCGGAGTCGCGCTTCGAGGGCGGCGAGAGACATGCGCCAGCGCTTCGCGTGCGGGCTCAGATCGCCCTCCAGGGCGCGCCGCTTGGTGGCGGCGGCGTGGACGACTTCGCGCATCGAGATGTTGCCGTGCGCCAGATAGGTCGAGAGCCGGCTGCAGCCTTCCCAGCCTGTGACCGGGCTCGAGAGGGCGCGGGCGTAGTCCTCTCCGCGGTCTGCGAAGAAGCTCGCGAGCGTCTCGCGCGCTGCTGCCTCTCCGCCGCGCTGCGCGCCCGTCTTCGCGGAGCGCGGGAGCCCGAGCGCATGCTCGTCGGGGACTTGCCCCGGCTCGAGCCCGAGCTCCCTGAGAGGCACGCCCGGGATGCGCTCCGGCGTGGGGACTGCGGGCGCGCGCATGCGCTCGGCCCATCGCGCGGCCCACCCGTCGCGGGTCCGGAGGCGCCTCACGACGCCGGTCTGCGGCAGCTCCGTCCACGGGATGCCGCGGGCCTTCGCCCACTGCGCGACGCGCTTGTCCCGCTCGTAGGTGAGGCCGTTGCCGGTCTCCTCATGGCTGTAGAGTGCATGAATCGGCCGCGTCCGATGGAGCTCCTCGAAGACGTCGGGGAGCGCCCCCATCAAGATGACCAGCTCCCCCCCGCGCGCCCGGAGCGCTTCCCGGAGCCCGGTCAAGCTCTCGGCGACGAACGCGACGTGCGAAGGGTCGGTCTCCGGTTGCCGGACGAGCTCGGGCTCGACCACGTAGACCACGAGCACGTCACCGCGCGCGCACGCGGCGGCGAGCGGCGCGTGGTCGTGGAGCCGGAGGTCGCGCTTGAGCCAGACGACGTTCACGTGGCCTGCCCGCCGAGCTTCGTCTTCGCCTGCCCTTGCCCGCGGCACCGGTCGGAGCAGTAGAGCACGCGCTCCCAGTCGCGCTCCCACTTCTTCCGCCAGGCGAAGGAGCGCCCGCACGCCGCGCAGGGTTTTTGGGGGAGATGTTGCTTGGCGACGCCGTGCGGCATGACGCGCGTTTGTGGGGTCGCTGCGCGGGGCCGTCAAGCGTCGGCCCGCACGCCACGCAAGGGGCGCGCGTTCCGGCGCCAGAACGCTGCCCGCGGGGGCGTGCGCGAACGGGGCGTCGAACGCCTGCACCCGCAGCGCGACGCGAGGGTTCGGAGACGCGATCACGCAGCAGAAACTTCCGCTCACGACCGACGCCAGCTCCACGTCGTCCCGAAGCCGTTGATTGCGACGTGCCCAAGACAGGCCCCGAGCACATCGACCACATCACCCGCATGTTCGGCTCGTTCGAGGAGGTTACGCGCGAGGGCGTGCCGATCAGCCGCATCTTCAAGAACGAGGAGTTCGGCTACTGCACCATCACCGTCGAGCGCCCCGAGCTCGACGCGAAGGGCAAGGTGGTGGTCGGCACCAAGGGCAGGAATGCCCGGAGTTTCTGATCGGTCAGCAGTCTGCTGACCAATTGCCGTGGCTCCCGATCGCGCAGTCGAACAACACTGAAACTGCCTTCGCGCAGCTCACGTGGTTGTCGGCGCGCCGCCCGTCGATCGCGGAGAATCTGCGGAACGTGGCCGGTGTCGCGATGTGCTCATCGAACCGCCGCGCTCCGTCGTAAAACGGCCGTTTGTCCTCGCTTCGACGCCACGTAAGGGGCGCGCGTTCTGGCGCTGGAACGCTCGCTTCGATGATGGTCGATGGACCAACACGACGACCCGTGACGCGGCCTCGGGCGCCGCGCTCCTTCGTGAGTCGTCAGCGCCAGGTTTCTGCTCTACTCGGGCGATGCGCGCTCTCCTTCCCGTGGTCGCCCTGTTCTCCGTCGTCGGTTGCGGCGCGGACCCCGATCCCGCGGTCGTCCCAAGTGGCGACAGCGGGACGCCGCCGGTCGACGGGAGCGCGACGGGAGACGGTGCCGTCGCGGGCACGGACTCCGGCGTCGCGGGGCCGGGCACCGGAATCAGCGCGAAGTATCCCGGCGACCAGGGTATCGAAGGCGATCCTGACGTGATCTTCCACTCCGATTTCGAGAGCGACTTCGCCGGATGGACGAGCCACAGCCAGGACAAGACGCTCCTCGACGTCGATACGAACGCGCAGCTCGCGAGCGGCGGCGCGAAATACATGCGCGCGTCGATCAGCAGGACGCGCCTCGCGCAGACGCCGTACATCGGAGTGAATGCCCAGTTCGATTTTCCCAAGCGCGTGCCGACGACGTACTGGCGCTTTTATGCGCGCTTCGTCGCGAACAGCGCACCGCCGCATCACTGGATCCGCTTTGCCGCGGGGACGCCGTCGTTTCAGAGCGATGGGCTCGCGAACACCAGGCCAGCCGGCGACCAGGGGTTCTGGTACGACCTCGACGCTCACGACGACGGCAACCTGAGCTTCTACGTCTACTGGTACAAGATGCGCTCCGGCCGTTGCAACGACGGCTCGGCGACGCCCGGGTGCGCCGGCGATCAAGGCGCGACCTACTACTATGGCAACAACTTCACTCCGGCCGCTCAGACGCCGTTCCCGCGCGACCAGTGGTTTTGCATCGAGATGATGACGAAGGCGAACAGCGTCGGCCAGAGCGACGGCGAGCTCGGGCTCTGGGTCAACGACAAGCTCGTCGGCGAGTACAAGCCGGGGACTCCGCACGGCCGCTGGCTCCGCGACAACTTCTTCAGCTGGGGTCCGTACTATCAAGATCAAGGCGGCTTCGAGGGCTTCGATTTTCGCTCCAACGCCGACGTGCTCGGGAGGCGCATCACGCTCGACACGTACTTCGAGAAGGGCTCCCTCGATGTCCGGGTCGCAAACGGGCTCGTCGTCCCCGAGACGCAGACGATCCTCTACGACGACGTCGTCGTCGCGACGGCACGCATCGGGTGCAAAGTGCCGAAGTGAGCGCGACGAAGACATTCTTCGAGCGGCGGAAGCGAGTCGCGCGATCCCGGGTTTCGCGTCACGCATGCCGGGAAGGAACTGCTCGTCTTCGAGGTGACGGCGGCGGATGCGCCCGTGATGGTCACCGGCAACGGCTATCCCCTGCGCGCGGGGGACACGATCGTCAAGATGCCAGAGCCGAAGATTCGCGCGCTCAAGCTCGAAGGGCTCGCGGAGAGCTGGGGGAATCGTCCGTCGTCCGTGACGCTCGCCGATCTCGATCCGCAACTTCTCGCGCGTGCAAAAGGGGGCGCCGGTTATCCCGCGCTTTCGGACGAAGAGTATCTGCTCAAGCGAAAGCTCGCCGATCGCAAGGGCACGGGCATCGTGCTTCGCCGCGCCGCGGAGCTTCTGTTTTCTCGCGACCCTGACCACGCCAACGCGGGCGTACGAATCTTTCGTGTGCTCGGAACCGAGCGTCGCGTGGGCACAAACTACAACGTGGAAGAGCGCCCGCGCGTTGAGGGACCACTTCCCGCCGTCCTCGACGGGGCGTTCAACGCCATTGCGGGGTTGCTCCGAAAGCCGTCGCGCCTCCGCGGCACGCGCTTCAAAGAGACGCCCGAGTACCCCGACTTCGCGTGGCGAGAAGCGATTCTCAACGCAGTCGCGCACCGCGACTAGGGCAATCAGGGCCGGTCGGTGGAGGTGTCGCTCTTCGATGACCACATGGAAGTCGAGAGTCCGGGCGGGCTCTTGCCGGAGATTCACATGGATGCGCTGCGTGCTCGCAAGCGCGTTCACCAAAGCCGAAACCCGCGCATCGTGCGCGCGCTCGTGGACCTCGGTTTCATGCGCGACCAAGGCGAAGGCATTCCTCGTCTCTTCGCGGAGATGGAAGGGCAGTTTCTTCCCGATCCCGAATTGGAGTCGTCGGGAAGCTCGTTCCGCGTCACGCTGCGAAACGCGCCGACGCTCACCGCCGCGGATGACGCGTTCATCGTGTCGCTTGGGTCGGAAGAACTCTCCGACCTCGAATTCCGCGCGCTCCTCGAAGCTTCGCGCCACGGCCGCGTAGACAACGCGAGGATGCGGGAGATTGCCGGGCTCGACACCCTTGGGGCGAGTCGCCTCCTCGGCGGGCTGCGGGACCGCAATCTGCTCGTGCTCCATCCCGCAGGCTCAAGCAGCTTCTACGAGCTTTCCGAGCGCCTAACAGGACGTTGAGAAACCCGCTGCTCCGCTCGCCGGAGCGAGGTCACGCTGGCTGTTGAATCGCTCGCAGAGCGGGCGGGCCGGCAATCGAGCGAGAGGGACGCCGCGCGGTGGACTCCCTTCACAAAGACCCGTTGCACCATGCGGTGCGTCGGGTCTCCCACTTGCCGCTCACGCTGTCTGCGTCGATTTCAGCTTCGTCATTCTTAGTAGGTTGTACGCCGCCCCGCAGAAGTGCGCCGCGAGCTGCGTGCGAGCCGTACCTATGAATCGTGTCTTTCTCATTCCGCCCGTCGTCTTCATCCACCCGAATATCTCCTCGATCCGCTTTCGCACGCGTTGACTGACTGCGTATCCGGGATGGCGCGTCGTGCGCGCGTCGATCGCTGATCGGCGCCTCGCGCTCTTGTTCTGCGCCACGTGTGCAACCACGTTGCGGGCGTGACATTCAGCGACGAAGCCGCGTGTGTCATAGCCCTTGTCCGCTGCGAGCGTGATCGACCTCGAGCCTCCGAGCGAGTCGAGCATGTCGAGAGCGACGTCACGTTCTGCCGTTCCCGTCGCGCGCTCGACGACGAGGTCGACGATCAGGCCGTTTCGATTCTCCATCAGCGAGTGCATCGAGAAGCTCAGTTTCGCCTCCTTGCCGTCGCTCTTTCGCATCAGCTTCGCATCGGGATCCGTGCTCGATTCGTGCGTGTCGTTGGTGCGGCGCTCACCGTGGAAGTCGACGCTCGGATTGCCGGGATCGTCGGGCGGACCAGCCTTGTCGGACTTGTCGCCGTCCTTCTTCTTGAAGCTCTTGAGCGAGGCCCACGCCTCGATGAGGGTACCGTCGACGCTGAAGTGATCATCGCTCATCAGGCGCCGCTCGCGCGCAAGGCGCACGACCTCACGAAAGAACTCGGCAGCCACCTCGTGCTCGATGAGACGCGCGCGATTGATCGAGAAAGTGCTGTGGTCGAAAACCTCCTCGGCCATATCCATGTCGAGGAACCAGCGAAACAGCATGTTGTAAGCGAGCTGTTCGCAGAACTGGCGCTCGCTCCGAACCGTGTATAGCGCAATGAGAAGCTGTGCTTTGAGTAGACGCTCGGGCGCGATCGACGGCCGGCCCCCAGCCGCGTACATCGCATCGAGCGTCGGCGACAAGCGCGCAAGCGCGGCATCCGCGAGCTTCTTTATCCCTCGAATTGGGTGCTTCGACGGCACGAGCGCCTCCGCGCTCATGAGCATTATCATCGACGACTGCCTGGTCTGTTGGCCGCGCATGCAGGCCGTTAGATCACAGCGGAGCGATCGTGTCGATCCCCTCGAGGCGGGCGAATTTCAACACCCTGCTAAGGGGGCCCAGGCATGGGTGGAGGCGCCGGGAATCGAATTTGGGCAGGGCGTCTCGGAGGGGGTCTGAGGATCGGGCCGAATCGCGCTGAAGTGGCTGGATTTCCGGCCGAACGTGGGCCTTTCGGGTTCCCGGCATTTCCTTCGATTCGGTCGGGTTCGGCCTGAGTTAGGAGGCCAATGGGAGGCCCAGGGAAGAGTGCCTTGTGCCTCGGCGCCATGAGTTCAACGTCGGGCACCGCCCGTCGCGCACGAAGGCAACCCTCCGGAAATTCCGGATAGTTCACCTCGAACCGACCGGCCCCGTAGTTGTTTGTTAGCCGGGAGGCCGCGTCTTCCAGCTCGCGACGGTCACCTCGATCTCGCGAAGGGTCGCCAGCGCTTCGTCGAAGGTCGGCACGGTGGACTCAGGAAAGAACATCGAAGCCATCGCCGCGAAGTCCGCCCGCATGGCCGTGGCGAGATCGTCGTGCGGGGCGCAGTTCAGCTCGAAGGTCGTCACGAGTTCGTAGCGGGCCTTGGTCTCCTTGAAGAAGACCTGCTTGTTGGCCACGACCGCGTGCAGGAGCTTGGCGTTCAGGAGGCTCGTCCTGAGCTTGGGCGCGTTCCAGATTCGGTGGACGTCGTAAACGTGGCGCGAGAGCCTGTGAACGTTCTTGTCGGCCTTTGCGCGAGTCCCATGATGGAGGGCGTGAAGGAGCGTCACCTTCTCCCAGAAGGTCCGCGCGGGATCCAACGCGGTCACCTCCGTGCTGGCGGTTGGCGCCGTTCCGCGATGAGTCTCCTCGATGTAGGAGGCGATCACCTTGCGGGACGTCGGCCACGGATCGCCCCGTGCGCCGAACTCGATCTTCACCTGGGGCTGGCCGTAGCCGTAGGCGGCCGTCGGCTTGGGGAACGTGAAGAGAACCGCCTGGGGATCGAGGGCGTCGATCTCCACGCTCCAGCCAGCCGCTCCAATCTCGCGGGTGCAGATGGCGCGTAGCTCCGGAACGACGACGTCTCGAACGACCTTCGTCGAGCGTTTACCGACTTCATCGACGAGGGCCTGCCGCTGCTTTCCGCTGAGGCCCGCGGCGAGGGGGTCTCGCTCTCCAGCGAAGTCCCAACCGTCTCGCGAGAACGTGAGGTCGATGTCCTCCGAGAAGCGCTCGATGAGGCCGTACACCTTTGACAACGACGTCCCGCCCTTGAAGGTGAGCTGCGGGATGCCGTCGATCTCGTTCAGCCTCGCGAGCGTCCAGCAGACCCACAGATCCTTCTCGATGACCCACGCCGCGACGCCGCGCCGGCCGGCCACGTCGTTGACGAGCGCGTCTCGCTCGCTGGGATCCGTGAAGATGTCAGCCAAGCGCCGGGGCTCCAGCAATCACCGCGTCAACCGCAGAGCCGAGCCATCCCGGCAGCCGAGGTCGGACCCGGGAGAGCTGCTTCTTGTCCGCGCTATCAAGCGTGGTGGCGAGGCGCTGAAGAACGCTCATCGACGCTGCGTTGCGACCCAGGTGACGCAGAGCCACGATGGCCATGCCCGCCCGCGATTGCGGCAGCAGCATGTCCACGCGGCCTGCGTGTTTGAGCTGAACCAAAAGCTTGCCGACGTGGATGTTCCGGGAGGGACCATCGGTCAGGTACTCGACCTGCGCAGGAACCTGGGTGCTGAGCCCCAAGGCGTTCGCGGCGGCGGCCCCGGAGACTTGAAGGTGGCTGTCGGTCTGCTTCGCAACAGCCTGAGCGACCGCATCGGCTGACGGCCACATCGGCCCGACCTTCGGGTGGGTGCGCGGCAAGTCGTAGACCCCGCGATCGACCCGGCGGATCTGGCCCGCTCGGGCGAGCCGGGCGAGGGCCTGATCGACGGCGTCTCGGGAGCCGACGTCGATGAAGTCCTGGGCCGTGAAGACGGCCCCACGACCCCTTCCGTTGACGCGGCGAAGGATGCTGGAAGCGACAGGCATGAGATCCTCTTCACGTAGGATAGCTCGGCCGACTCTTCTGACAAGAGATGTGTACAGGTACGACAAATATATACGTAACTGCGGTAGCTTAGCACGTTCAATCTCGACCCGTTGCCAAGGGCCCATATCGGCATGGTCCGTCTCCGACGTTACGGCACGGCTACGAGCGGCGGTGAAGCGGAGGTCGCCCCGAGCGACTTCCTCGGCCAGCCGGGCCGGCTGAGCACGTCGGCGGCCTCTTGGGTCGTCGTCGTCGAATGGCCTGCTGCTCCGCGGCTCGCTCCGATCTCGCCCTCATTGCAGCGCCAGCCTCCGAAAGCGGTCTGCCGAACGCTCCGATGCGAGCGAGAAGGTAGCACGACACCCACCCGTCTCCGCGGCGGCGGTTCAGGACGTGCTGGAGGTCTACGGTGGTCGGGGAGAATCTTGCGATCGCGGTATACGCGGGGAGTGTGCTTCCGAGAGCGAGAAGAAGTAACCGAAGGTGGTGCGCGGGCTTGGCCGCCGCGCGAACATCACCGAGATGCTCGGCGACGACGTCGCGAGCGACGAGCTGCACGGTGCGCTCGCTTGACTTGACATCGACCCCGTAGGTGACGAGGAGCGCGTTCCCCAGGATCTCGGTCGGCGCTTTGAGAAGACGCTCGTAGACCCGCCGCGCGAGGTAACGCTGGCCCCACGCCTTCAGGTCTCGTGCCGTGCGCATCACACGCCGGGTGCCCTTCCAGCCGTGGCTACCGGCACGGTCGCGAGGGAGCGGATGCGTCGAGACACGTTGGCCATATCCGCTTCGCTACTGCCAGAACTTCCACCAGGACTTGCTCGCGGGCTTCCCCGGTGTCGTGAGCGCTCCCGCGAGCCGGTCCCAAGCATCGCCGAGCATCTCGCGTGTAGCCGGTTTGAAGAAGAACCATTGTCGTCGCATGCGTTCAACGTCGAGCCGACCCCAACTGTCGCCCAGGTAATAAAGCTGACTGAGCCCCTGCACCCATTCCCTGTCGTCGAAGTGGCAACTGGCGTTGATCCCGGTTCCTTTTCCCGGTTCGTCGACGCCGGGAGACTTCATCAAGAAGCACTTCAGCGTGTGGGGCTTGCGATCCACGAGGAGCGTGTTGAGGGGACCGACGAGGTGCTGCATGAACTCCATGCGACCCGAAGGTAGATCGTTCTTTGTTGACGCCGGAACCGTGGTGAACGCGTGCCACCCGTAGAGTTCGCCGTCCGGTCCGGTCGTTACCATGGCAAGCGGTGGGTCGTCGGCGGTGTTGCCATGCAGAAAAGAGTGGAGGGGGCGCAAGAACGACATCATCCAAACGTCGGCGGCATACTCAGCCTGTTGCTGAGGAGAGCTTCCGAGCGCTGCGAGCTGATCTTCGATGGGCGACGCGAACGCCTCGTGGCTGGCAACCATTCGGAGCCCCCGCATCATCGGGTGGAAGTCGCCCTCGACCTCGTCGCACCGAAGAGAGCAACCAAGTGGCTCCAGTTGCAGAACGCCGTCCGCAACGACCGACGCGATACCGGCGGTTCTGAGCTTGTCGGCAACCCGCCCAAGAACTTCTGTTGAAAACGCACTCATCTTGTCCGTCAATCCCTCCAGAGCGGCGCGAGCCTCGTTCTTACTGGAGCCTCCGAACGCGAACAAGTCGCAGGCTTCTTGCGCTGACCACGACGGCGGGACGTGCATCGTTCGCGCTCGACGGGCAGCCGTCGACCCGCTCAGGGTTCCAGCTTCGACGCCGTGGCGACGTGTCTGACGCCAGCGCCCCGCGCGCCCTCGGTCATCATCCGCAACTCGGACGCGAGCGGTCGCGCCTGTTCGACGAGGTCCGCCTGTAGGAGCGCGTCGATCGCCGTCGCGAGTCCCGCGATCTTCGCGAGGAGCTCCGCCGGAGGGTGGAGCGCGAGGACGTCGACGTCTTCGACCGCCGTGAACGCGAGCGCGTCCGCCGCGGGAACCGGCGGAATCGCGCTTTGAATCGTCTCGGGAATCGTCCCGACGTCGCTAAGTGTTTGAAATAATGGTGGAGGCGCCGGGAATCGCTCGCCGAGGTGGACGCAGTCCAGCCCTGCTGGCCGAAGTCCACCGACGCCGATGACCGGCGCGCTGGTGAAGGGCCCCCCTACGGGGGCCCAGGCATGGGTGAAAGCGCCGGGAATCGCTCGCCGAGGTGGACGCAGTCCAGCCTTGCTCGACGAAGTCCACCGACGCCGATGACCGGCGCAATAGCGAAGGGCCCCCCTAAGGGGGCCCAGGCATGGGTGGAGGCGCCGGGAATCGCTCGCCGAGGTGGACGCAGTCCAGCCCTGCTGGACGAAGTCCACCGACGCCGATGACCGGCGCAATGGCGAAGGGCC
>CANJCO010000084.1 GCA_947473045.1 Myxococcales bacterium
AGCAGGCCGTTGAAGAACGGCCTGCTATCCTTTCATCTCGGGGAGGTATGCACCTCCCCGCCCCGAAAAACGCGGTTTTTCGGGGTCCCCACCCCACGCAATTGACTTCGCCAATTCCTAGCAGGGTGTTTTTCAACACCCTGCTAGCATCGCAAGCGCCCGCGCTGCCCGGCGTTTCGCGCGGGGGCGTCGACCCTTAGTACTGGAGCGTCGCCGCTGACTTGCAGCTGAACCCAACAACGTAAACAACAGAAAAAAGAGAACAATATGCCTGCTCCGTTTGATTGCGACTGGAGAGCCGGATTCGTAATGGACCCGCAGAAGAAGCAGCGCTGCGGCTATCTGCTTGCCCTCAACGGCATGGGACTCGACGCGGCGCTCGCGGCGGATATCCAGGTTTTCATGCCCTTCAACGCGAACCCCTCCGACTACACCGACACGGCCAATCTGGTGATCGACGCGTCGATAACGCCCAACAAGATCACCTGCGTCGGCGTTATCGAGTCGTTCAGCTGGGAGGGCGGCGTCGGCGATCCGCTCGTTTTTTCGGCCTACCTGTCGTCGGAAAACGCCCAGCAGATTCAGACCAAACTTCAAACTACGCTGAAGTCGACCTCAATCACCAAGCTCGCTTGGTGGATTACCAACTTCGACGAAGTGAATAAAAAGTGGTTCGAAGAGAGCTACCCGAAAGAGCCCAGTCACGTCACCGGACAGCTCAACGCTCCGGGCGGCGCCGACATCCGCCTTCACGTGGCCGCGGAGCCGACCAAGGTCGCTCCCAACGTCGACGTCAACGTCTACCGCGTCTCGTTCGAGGTCGTGCCGGCGGCCAACGCGTCCTGCGCCATCGGCGGCGCGTTGGACGCCGAAAAGAAGTTCGTGAACTATTGGGGTCTCAAGGTCGGCACGCAGCCGCTCGCCGCAGTCCCCGCCTGATTGGCACCGCGGCGCGCGCGAGGGCGGCACGCGCAGCCCTACGCCGCCCGCCCGGCAAGCGCGCTTTCACCGCAGCGCTTTTTCAGCGGCAGGCCGCTTCCAAAAAGGCGTCCGTTTTGGCTGGCCGTGCGCCGGTCGGGCAGAGGCACCGCGAGCAACCCTGTCGCCGCATATTCTGCGTCGGGCGGGCGTGTTCTAGTGGTACTGTAACGAATTTGTGCGGCGCCCCAGCCGCGCCAGCACCGAGAGAGAGCCCATGGCAGTCGAGCTTCCGGCCGTACGAATCCTGATCGTCGACGACGACAAGGCTATCTGCGAATACATGCAGACGCTGCTTGAGGCCGACGGGTTTCACGTAAAAACGCTGAGCGATCCCACCCACGTCGAAGCCGAAGTGCGCGAAGGCGGATATCACCTCATCATTCTCGACCTGATGATGCCCAAGCTCGACGGCATTGAGGTGCTGCGGCGGGTGCGCAAGATCGACAGCGACGTCGCCGTGGTGATTTTCACCGGCTTCCCCGACCTCGAGAGCGCCGTCGCCTCGATGAAGCTCGACGCCGTCGACTACTTGAAGAAACCTTTCAACGTCGACGAGTTCCGCGAAGTACTCGCGCGCGTCATGCGCAAAAAGGGCCTCGCGCGCACGCCCGAAGAGCAGCTTCACAGGGTCATCGGCGACACCATTCGCGGGCTGCGAAAAGACAAAGACCTCACCCTCAAGCAAATGGCCAATCGCACCGGGCTGTCGGTCTCGCTGCTGTCTCAAATCGAGCGCGCCGAGTCGTCGGCTTCGATTTCATCGCTGTACAAAATCTCGCTCGCGCTCGAAGCGCGCGTTCAAGACCTCTTCGGCGAATACTGACTTTATCGCCGCGCGCCTTCCGGGCGCGATCGCCGACTTTTTATGCGCCCCCGCTATCACGGAGTTTTCATGCGTCGCTCGGTCACGTCTCTTCGCCTCCCCGCCCTGCTCGTCGCTGCGGGCGCTGTCGCGCTCGCCTTTCAGTCTCACGGAGCCCGCGCTGCCTGGCCTCCCGGCCCCGGCGACGATCTCACCGACAAGAAGAACTGGCCCAGCGATCCCGGATACGGCGGGCGCTGGAACTACTGGTCTTTTCTGCCAAAGCAAGATCCGGGAACCGGCCCTTACCTCGACGCCGACAAGAAGCTTGGCGCCTCGGGCATGAGCGTCGACAAGGCGTGGGAGTTGACCACAGGGCGCGCGGACGTGCGCATCGCGGTGATCGACAGCGGCATTCAATGGGACTCGCCTGACATCGCCAACAAGGCCTGGCTCAACGCCGGTGAGCTCAGCGACGCGAAGGACCCGGTACTCAAGCCACAACCCAAAGACAAGCAGGGCCAGTCATGCGGCGGCGCCGGCCCGCTTGCCGGCTACGACTGCAACGGCGACGGCGTGTTCAACGTGGCCGACTATCGCGACGATCCTCGCGTGTCTCCGCCCGACCCCACAGGCCAAAAATGCTTTAGCGGGATGGACCCGCAAAAGCCCACCGCCAACATACGAATCACCGGCGACAAAAACGCCAATTGCATCCTCGACGCGGGCGACCTGATCGAGATGTTCTCGAACGGCGTCGACGACGACGGCGACGGCTACACCGACGACATCAGCGGCTGGGACTTCTACCAAAACGACAACAACGCCTACGACGACCCGCGCTACGGACACGGCACCGGCGAGGCCAACGACTCGGTCGCCGAGGGCAACAACGCGATGGACTCGATCGGCACCTGCCCGCAGTGCATGTTCGTGCCGCTGCGCGTGGGCAACAGCTTCATCACCGACGTCGACAACTTTGGCGCCGCGGTAATCTACGCCACCGATCTGCCCGATCCGTTTCACAAAGGCGAGCCCGCCTATACCGGCGTGAAGGTCGTTCAGGAGGCGCTCGGCACCCTCAATCAGACCCGCTTTTCAAAGGCGGCGATCGACTACGCCTACGCCCACGGCGTCACCGTGGTCGCCAGCATGGCCGACGAAAACGCGCGACATCACAACTTTCCGGCGACCACCAATCACACGATGCCGGTGCACTCGATTCGGTACGACGGCCAGGACTTCACCACGTCGCAGACGTTTCTCGCGTTCGATTCTTGTACCAACTACGGCGGCAATACTGCCGTGTCGGTGAGCGGTACATCGTGCGCCAGCGAGGCCACGGGGCGCGGCTCGGGAATCAGCGGGCTCATGTATTCGCTCGGTCGATCGCTGCCGCAGCCCATTGAGCTCACCAGCGAAGAGGTGATTCAAACCTTCAAGATGAGCGCCGACGACGTCAACGTCTTCGAGTCGCAATCGATCGATCCCAACATCGGACTGCGCCCTTATTACGAGTCGAAACCCGGATTCGATCAGCGCTTCGGTTATGGCCGCATGAACGCATGGCAGGCCGCGTCGATGATCAAGGCCGGAGCCATTCCTCCCGAAGTCGACATCACGTCGCCCACCGTTTTCGAGCCCATTTACGCCGCGCGCGTCTCGGGTCCCGTGTCGATCTACGGCCGCGTGAGCGCTCAGCGCGCGTCGAGCTACGACTACGTGGTCGAGTGGGCCGCCGGCGTCGAGCCCGACGACAAAGATTTCAAGTCGCTCGGCGCGCCGGTCACGAACGTCAAGGGCGGCACGGTGAGCGGCGGAGCCGTCGAGCTCGCCAACTTCGATCCGCGCACGATCGCGACGCCGTACAGCATCGACCCGAACCCCGATCACGCACCCGACCCCGACTCTCCGCGGCGCTGCAACGACGACCGCACGCACTGCTGGAGCCCCAACGATCGCACGGTGACGCTGCGCATTCGCGCCACGGCCCACTACGGCTCGGGCGATGTGCGTGGTGAGGCGCGGCGCACCATCGCCGTGACCAACGACGCCAACGGCGGCGACGACGGCCTGCTCCCCGGCTTCCCGATTAACCTCGGAGCCTCGGGCGAGTCGAGCGCCAAGCTCGCCGACCTCGACGGCGACGGCGTGCGCGACATCGTCTACGCCTCGAGCGACGGTACCGTGCACGTCTACTCGATGAAGAGCGGTACCCCGAAAGACCTCCCCGGCTTTCCCTTCCGCACGCTCCCGCATGACGGCTTCGACCCCGCGCAGACCGATCCGCGCGTTCCGAGCTATCTGAGCGCCCCGGGATATTCTGGAAAAAGCGGCGTCGATCCCGACATGATTCGTGACGCGATCATGTCGCCGCCGGCAGTCGCCGACCTCGATGGCGACGGCAAGCCTGAGATCGTCGTCACTACGTGGGGCGGCACCATTTACGTTGTCGATCACACTGGAAAGTCGCTCGCGAAATGGCCGAAGCGCCTGCCGCTCATCCCTTCGTGCCCGCTCGATCCGGCCAAGCCGAAGCCCGCGGGGGACTGCAACGACCTTCGGCACGACTTCACGCGCGGCGCATACGCATCACCCGTGCTCGCCGACATGAACAACGACGGCAAACTCGATATCATTCAGGCCGCGTTCGACGGCAATATCTACATCTTCAACCTCGACGGAACCGCTGTGTCGGGCTGGCCTGTGCGTCTCCACAACCCGCGCACCGACAAGTTCAACCGCATCATGACGACGCCGACCGTCGCTGATCTCAACAAGGACGGCATTCCCGAGCTGATGAGCGGCTCCAACGAGGAGATCGGCGGCGGCGGCAGCGCCGGATCGATGTTCGCCGTCGACGGACGCGGAATGAACACCCCCGGAGGCAGCCCCTATCTCAAGAACTGGCCGTTCGTGCGCACGTCGATTCACCTGTTTCCGGTCGTGGCCGAGGGCATCGACTCCTCGCAGGCCGCCGCAGACTTCGACGGAGACGGAACGCCCGATATCGTCGGACAGGGCAACATCGCCCCGCCGATGGTCATTCAGGCCGATCCGGGGGTTCAATCACAGTTCGAAGATCCGCCCAACCGCCTTCCCATTCGCGTCGACGCGTTTTCGGGCGAGACGGTGCGCGGCTTCGAGCCAACCAGCGTATTTGGCAAATACAACCACGCCGACATCAAGAGCGACACGATGGTTCCGGTGTTCAGCCAGCCTTCGATCGGCGACCTCGATCAGGACGGCGTTCCCGATGTCATCATGAGCGGCGGCGCGCTGACCATTTTGGGGTCGCTGCGCGGCGGCGGTCACCCGAGCAACGCGCAGTACCTGCTTTCGGCCTGGAGCGGCAAAACCGGCAAGATGTTCGACGGCCTGCCCATCGTGCTCGAGGACATGCAGTTTCTCATGAACCACGCGGTGGCCGACATCGACGGAGACGACTATCCCGAGATCATCAGCGGCAGCGCGAGCTACTTCCTTCACGCGGCAAACGCCTGCGGACAGGAGCCTGCAGGCTGGCCGAAGTTCACCAACGGCTGGCTCGCGGCGGCGCCCGCCGTGGGCGACGTTGACGGCGACGGCACGCTCGACGTCGTGACGGCGACGCGCGAGGGCTATTTGTTCGCCTGGCACACCAAGGGAAGCAGCAACGGCGTCGTGCAGTGGGAGTCGAACCACCACGACAACCGCAACACGGGCAACTACGACGTGCCGCTCGGCCAGGGCGTTCTCAAGCGCGCCTCCAAGGTCATCGACTGCACGCCCCCTGCCCCCCCGGTGGTCGAGACCTACGAAGCCGGCGGAGGCTGCTCCGCGGGCGGAAGCGGCAGCCCCAGCGCGCCCGGACTCGCCGCAGCGGCTGCCCTTGTCGCCGTCGCCGCGAGGCGCGCCCGGCGTTCGCGCTGATTCAGCGGCGCGCGGTCGGCGCACGAAGGCCTTTACAGCGGGCCGCGGAGGAGCGATACTCCGCGCCCGTTTTCAAGGTCTTTCGTACGGTGCCGGGTTCGCGCGCCGCGACCGCAAAACAGCGGCAAGCCGAAGTAGCTCAGTTGGTTAGAGCGGGCGTTTCATACGCGCTAGGTCGGGGGTTCGAATCCCTCCTTCGGCACTCATCGTAAATGGCGCGTGCGCCGGTCCGGCGCGGCGACTCCGGGCGAAATTGGCTTGGAGCGCCGATTTTTCGGCCTACAGTGCCAACGCTGCCCAGCAGGCTCGCGACGATTCCAAGCGTCCGCGACGGGGTCATTGTGGCCGAGTTGCGCGTCCGCGCCGTGGGTGGATTTCGTCCGAGAGGCTCATCCATGAATTCGACGTTCAAAAAGCGGTTGGTAGGTTCTATCTGTGTCGCGGTCCTCGCGGCCTCGGCGTCGTGCGGCGGCTCGCGCGCCCCCGCTGCGTCTGCATCGGCGGCCGCGTGCCCGTCGCTACCGAATGATCCGGCCCACCCCCACTTTGGCTACGATCCAAACGACACGGTCGATGGGCCGTCGGCGTGGGGAACGATCCGCGACGGCGCTGGCGCGCCCGCCTATCCCGCGTGCGCCACTTCGACGCAGCAGCAGGCGCCCATCGCCTTTCCGGCGACGTCGGCCCCGTGGGCGACAGGCGGAGTCAAGCTCGACGGCCTGACGCTGAGCTGGTCGAAGGCCGCCGTCGCGACGGCCGTCATCAACAACGGCCACACGTGGAAGGCGCTCGTGGGCCCCTCGCCCGCAAACACGATCTCAGTTCAAAATGAGACGTACACGATGAGCCAGTTCCACGTGCATTCGCCGAGCGAGCACACGGTCGGCGGCAAGCAGTATCCGCTCGAAGCGCACTTCGTGCACGGCGGCGGAAAAGGCTTTGCCGGGGTGGCCGTCGGCGTCTTCTTTGAAGAAGACACCGTCGACAACGCCGAGCTGGCCAAGGTCTGGAGCAAGTTCAGCGCCTGTCCGCAAGCCACGGAGGCGAGCCTGCCGGCGGCCACTACGCTCGACCTGACCGCCTTGCTTCCGGCGAACGCTTCACACTTCGAATACGACGGAGGCCTGACGGCGCCCCCGTGCAGCCAGGTCGTTCACTTCTTCATCATGACGACGCCCATCAAAGCGTCCGCGGCCCAAATCAAGGCGCTTCGAGATGCGCTCGGTCCCAACGCCCGACCCACGCAGCCGGTGCTGAACCAGAAGAGCGTGACCTACCAGTCCCAGAACTGAGCGGCTCGGCGCGGCGCGAGCGGCCTGGTCGAAGCCCTCGGGCCACGGCCAGGCACGCGCCGCTGCGAACGGGAGCGTGACGCACGCGCCCCATCCCAAAGTTGCGCAGAGGCTGACTACCGTTTTGAAGCGACCTCCGACGCGCTGCGCGGACGCTGTTTCGCCGACTCGCCGCGAGCGGCTGCTGCCCAAATCTCGACTGGTGAAGTTCGAATTGCGACCTGGCACACGGTCATGCGAACATCGGTTGAATCCTCGATGAATACCCTCTTCGATTCGAGACTCCCTCACGCGCACATCGCTCGGAGAGTCACCGTCGTTTGCGGAGGGCTTGCGGTGCTGGCGCTCGTGCTGGTCGGGTGCGGCGACGATGAGCCGGCCGGTTCGCCCGATGCGCCACTCGACGCCGCGACGCCCGGCCACGACGCCTCGGCTCTTCCCGTGACCGACGCAGCTCCCGGCGCGCTCGACGCGGCGGCGGGCGACGCGCGGGCTGCGGTCGATGCAGCGCCACCGGCGAGCACGTCGGCGCAGCAACTGTGCGTCGACACCATCAACCAATACCGAAAGACGCTGAACCTCCCTCCGCTCGCGCGCTGGAATGCCGCGGAGCCCTGCGGGGACTCGCAAGCGCTCGCCGATGGCAAGACGGGCAAGGCGCACGGCGCGTTCGGCAAGTGCGCCGAATCGGCTCAAAACGAATGTCCCGGATGGCCCGGTGCTCCAGCGTCCATGATCGCCGGATGCCTCAAAATGATGTGGGCCGAGGGGCCGGGCGCAGATTTCAGCACCCATGGGCACTACATCAACATGTCGAGCACGAAATACACGATGGTCGCGTGCGGATTCGCGACCGCGCCCAACGGCTCCACCTGGTCGGTTCAGGACTTCAAGTAGAGCCGAAAAGGCTGCTCGCCAGTCGAGTTGCGGGCGATGCGGAGCGGCAACCACCGCCGCGCGCGACAGCCCATCTCCCCCGAGCACGCCGCGCGTCAGTTGACGATCGGACTTCGCGCAGTAAACGGGGCTCGGATGCGCAGCGAGCGCACGCCGAGTGAAGCCGGAATGCGCTCGAACGGGCTCGCCTTTCGGATCGCTTCGGCGCAGTTGAGGTCGAACTCGGCGATGCCGCTCGGTCGCAGGGGGGGCCAGATCACGCGCGCCGCGCCGCTCGCGTCGATGACGAACTCGACAATGACGGTGCCCTGCTTGAGCTCGACGATGGCGCTCCGCGGGAACGCGTTCGCCCACAGCGGCTCGATCTTCGCGTGAACATGCCTGAAATAGGGGAGCAGCCGCGGATCGGTCGTGTCGATGTCGAAGAGATCGCCCGCGCCTGTGCCGAGCGGACGCGCGTGCGAGCCGGAGCCCGCGAGGCCGCCAAACGCAGTATCGCCGCCGCCGCCGCTTCCGCCGCGGCCATCGCCCGAGACGCCGCCCGCGGCGCTCGCGTGCACCAGCGAACGCACCAGCGTGGCCACCTCCTGCTCACTGTCGACGTCGTCGCGTGGCCTGGCTTTGTCGATCGACGCCACGGCGATCGCGCCTTGCGTAACGTCGGGGCGGGCGCTCGCGACGGCGGCGCTCGCGCGGTGGTCGAGGCCTGGGCGCGCCCCGTGCACCCCCAGTCCTGGAGATGCGGAGGTGCCCCCTGCGCGCGCGTAACCCGGGGCGCGATCGGACGAGGCGACCGCGAGCCGCGAAGCGGGCGCCGCGCTCAACTCACCGGCGTAGCTCGGCAGCGCTCCGAGCTCTCCGCCGACGACCCCCGGATCGAGGGCTTCGTGCGCGCCGCGGCTTGGATCAGCACTCGCGACGTCACGGCGCTCCTGCCGCTGACCTTTGCCGGAGGCGATGAACGTGGCCTCCATCGGACGCGTGGTCGCGCGGCGATCTTCACGACTCGCCCGGGACAGGCTGCTCTTGATGCGCTGCTGCTGATCGCGATCGAGACGGCTCACGAGATCGGGTGACAAGCGCAGGGCCTCGTCGCGATCGGTCAGGTGAATGGCCTTGAGCGTTGCAGCCAAATCGCCTCCCCGTCCCCGCTCTCCGTCGTCGACGCGCGCCACGAGATCGCCCCCCGTGGGCTTCGGCGTCTCGCCCTCACGCTCTGCGTGCGCAGAAGAAACCGTGACGCCCGCGCCGGCGGCTGCAAGCTCGACCTCGACCTCGACTTCGCGGTCGCGCGTGTCGCTCAGCCCGGCGGTCAGCGCGGCCTCGTGCTCTTCTCGCGCCCAGTTGCGAAAGGCGAGCCCAACCACGCATGACGCGAGCCCCAGGTGCACTGCGAGCGACAGCACCCACGCCACGGTCGCGGCGGGCGCCTCTCGCGGACGGGTCTGTAAGCTCGCTGCCATCTCGTGCCTTGCTCTATTGTGCGCGCGAAGCGGCCGCGGCGCTATCGCTGCCCCCGCCGATCCAGGACGCACCATGCAGGCCCTCATCGACACCCACTGTCACCTCGATACCCACTACGTGCCCGACCCGGCGGCCGTCATGGCGCGCGCCCGCGAGGCCGGCGTCGGCGGCTTCGTGGTGATCGGCGTCGGCGCCGAGCTCACGGCCGCGCGCGAGGCCGTCGCGCTGTCGGCGCGCATGCCGCGAACCGTAGCCGCGGTCGTCGGCCTTCACCCTCATGACGCGAGCGCGATGGACGACGCCATGTTCGCCGAGCTCGCGGAGCTCTCGCGCCGCCCGGAGGTCGTCGCCGTCGGCGAGATCGGGCTCGACTACCACTACGACCACTCCGCGCGAGGTCTGCAACGCGACGCCTTCGCGCGCCTCATCGCGCTCGCTCGCGAGGTCGGCAAGCCGATCGTGGTTCACACGAGAGAGGCGGCCGCCGACACCCTCGCGCTGCTCGAGAGCGAATCGGCCCGCGACGTAGGCGGCATCATTCACTGCTTCAGCGAAGACATGGCCTTCGCCGAGCGCGCGTGGAACCTGGATTTCGACGTGTCGTTTTCCGGGATCGTGACGTTCAAGTCGGCGCGCGCGGTGCACGAAGTCGCCGCCAACGCGCCCATCGCCCGGGTGCACGTGGAGACCGACAGCCCCTACCTCGCGCCAGTGCCGATGCGCGGAAAACCGTGCGAGCCGGCGTTCGTGGCCTACACGGCCAAGCGCGTCGCCGAGCTTCGCGGCATTTCGCTCGAAGCCCTCGCGGAGGCCGCCCACGAAAACGCCGAGCGCCGATTTTCGAGGAGCTTCGAATGAGCCTGACCGACGAGGATTTTCGCGCGCACCTCGACGATTGCGGGCTCGTGCGCGACCCGACGGCGATCGCTGAGCCGGCCCCGGCCGATCACCTGCTGGTATTCGCCCAGCGCACCGATGCGCGCATTGAGCTCGCCTCCATTCGCTCGCACGCAGAGCGCTTCTTCCAAACGACGCTCGGTCTCACCGTCGCCAAACGCTACGAAACGGCGTTTCCGTCGCGCGACGCCGCGCAGTTCGTGATCGCGTCGCCCGGCCGCGCGTCCGGCGTTCGCCTGGCCCTGTCGCGCCCCACGACGAGCGCCGATGTCGCCCGCGCCGAGGCAGCGGAGCGCTCCAGCAAAATGGGAGGTATGGGAGCCCTCGCTGCACGCTGCAAGCAAGTGTGGATCCTCGGGACCGAGCACGACAAAGACGCACACGCCCTGCTGCTCGCGGCGATCATGGCGAGCGTGATGCTCGGGCCGATCGTCAGCGGCGAGGCTATTTTTGGTGTCCGCGGCGCGCGCTCGCGGCTCGAGTCCTACGACGCAGCGCCCCAACGGGGCTAGCAGGTCACGCGGACTGGGGCTTGCGGCTGAGCCAGAAGAGCAGCGCACTTCGTACGATCCAGTCGGCAGTCGAGCCCATCCACACCCCAGTGAGCCCCAGGTGCCACTCGATCGCGAACAGCCACGTGCATGATACACGTACCAGCAGCGCTCCGACCAAACTGACGAGCAGCGCCGCGCGGGTGCGGCCCGCACCGCGGAGCGACTGCGACAGCACGATGCCAACGGCCATGAAGGGCTGCGCGAGCGCCAGCACCGGCATGGATCGGGAGCCAATGTCGCAAACCTCCGGCAGCGACGAGAACATCGGAAGGAGCACGCCCCGGAGCAAAAGCGCCGCGAGCCCGAACACCGTGAGCAAGATGGCGGCCCAGCGCGCCGACAGGAGCATCGCTTGTCGGGCCTCCGCGGGCCTCGACGCGCCAATGCGGCGAGCCACGATCGAAGCGGCGGCCACACCGAAGCCATCGCCCGACAGAAAGCAGATCGACTCAATGCTGATCAGCGCCTGATTCGCAGCCATCGAGGCGTCGCCGAGCGACGCGATCACGCCGACGTAGGCCAGAAAGCCTGTATGATACACGATTCGCTCGAGCATCGACGGCAGCCCGACGCGCCCGATCGCGCGAAGCTCGGCGACGTAGCCTCCTCTTTGGGTGCGGCCCGAGGTCCGCCTGAGCGACACGGCGCCTCCGGGGCGGGTGAGCGCGGCGACGCCGAGACTGGCCTCGATCGCGAACGTGATCGCCATCGAAATGCCGGCTCCGCGCGCGCCCATCGCGGGCACACCGAAGGCGCCCATGATGAGCACGCGGTTGACCGCGACGTGCACGATGTTCGCGAGCGTGCCGATCGCGAGGGAGGTGCGCGTGTCGCCCGAGGCCTGCAGCGACGCCGTAGCCGCCGCCGAAACAAACGCCAGAGGCGACGCCGCGAGGGTGATCGACAAGTACGCGCTCGACGCTTCGACGACCGCGATCGAGGCGTGCGGAGCCGCGAGCGGCAGGACGACTCCGACCAGCGGAGAGGCTGCAAGGAGCCCGAAGCCGAGCACCACGGCCAGGCCGAGCGAAGCGACGATGGCGCGGCGGGCTGAGGCAGTGTCGCCCTTGCCGACGAGGTTGCCGACGCGCGCGAGGGTGCCGACCTCGAACGCGAGGAAGATCGACAGCACGCTCCACTCCACCGGGCCGGCCAGCTGCATCGCGGCGAGCGACGCGGGCGAGTGGTGCCCGAGCATGACGCGGTCGACCACGAAGACAAGCGTGCGCAGGAGCGAGCTTGCGATCGCGGGCATCGCGAGCAGAAAGACCTCTCGCGCGACGCTCGGCTGCTGCGTACGAACCGTCACACGACGAGATCGCTCATGCGCCGCCGCAACGTCACGCTCGCCGCATCGGCGGCGCAGCTCCTGCAATAACCGAAGAGCTCCTCCATCCGCGCGAGCATGACCTGCGCGCCGCGGGTGCGCGCGGCGTCGAAGTCGTGGCCTCCTTCGCGCACCCAAAGCACCAGATCGCGCGCGCGACCGGCAACCTCGGCGCGTTTCTGGGCATAGATCGCGTCGCGCATTCGGCGCATGTAGTTCGGAAACACCACCTGCGTCTCGATCTTTTCGTCAGGATGGTCGATCGCCCACGCCGCGATGGTGGCGATCATCTGCGAGCGCACGGCCGCCGCTTCGCCCTTCAAATCGAGCAGCCGCTCCACCTCGACCATCAGCTTCTCGTCGGGCTCGTCGTGGTCGCCCGTGAGCCGGTTGCGAATGCGCTCCTTCTTCACCCAGGCCGAGATGTGCTGCACGTAGCGTTCAAAGAGGTCGGCGTACTGCGCCTCATCGACGAGCCCGCTTGCCCGGTGCAGCTCCTGCTCCCAGGTGCCGAGCAGGCGGTCCATCAGCCCCTCCATGAACCGGGAGGTATCATGGTAACCTCCCAACTTCGGTTCGAGCTGCAGCCACTCGAACTCGCTGCGACGCTGGCACAGCGCATCGAGCGCGTCGAGCACCGCGAGTGGCGACAAACAAGGATATTTCGGCGACTGAGCGGCGTCGAGGAGCACGCCGCGCATTTCCCGCGGGCTCGCCCCCACCCTCCCCTCGTAGGCCGGGTCGGCCGCCGTCGCGTCGAACACGGCGGCCACGTTGGCGCGCAGCGTGCGCGCGGTGTCGGCGTCGAATCGCTCCGGCACGCGCCCCTCGGCATAGAGCTCCATCTTTTCAAACGCCGTGAAACTGCCGATCGCGCTCTGAAGCTCGCGCGGGTAGGCCTCGATCAGCGGCTTGGTCATGCGGGAGAGCACGGCGAACCTCGCGGCGACGGCAGTGGCGTGCGGGGCAACGTGCCTACGCACCTGCGGCGCGACGAGCGTGTCGTAGATTCGCTGCTCCTCGACGCTGCTGCGGAGATACGGCGTCCGAACGAGCTCGAGTCGCCCGCGAAAGCTGGCGAATTCCGGGTGTTCGCGAAACGCGTCGAGGTGCACCTCGTTGGCGCTGCCGATCATGACGCAGTTGAGCTGGACCGTTTGCTGCGAGAGCGCGACTTCGCCGGTTTCAACGGTGAGCTGCAGGTACTTGTAAGTATCGAGCGGACGTTTGAGCAAATCGCTGAACTCGAGGAGCCCTCCGGCCGCGTCGACGAGCTCGCCCCTCGCCTCGTAGAGGGGGATCGCTTGAAGCGAAGCCGGCAGCGCGGCGAGCGAGCGGTCGGCCGTCAGCTGACGCTCGGCGGCGTCGACGCTCATCTGCGGCCCGATCGTGACTGCTCCGACGCGGTAGCGCTGCGAGATGAAATAGCGCTCCACCTGCACGTGCTTGAGCACCTCCGAGTAGGAGCCCTTGTAGGAAGCGAGCAGCGCCTCGAAGACCTGCTGACTTTTATGGGAGAGCTCCCCTTTGAGGATCCACTCGCAGGGCGGTTCGAGGTCCGGGCGGGCGACCCGCGCCTCTTCCCACGCCTGCATGAGCAGCGCGCGACGCTCCGGCACCGGAATGAGAAAAAGTGGGTGGTCGCGCACCTCGAGCGCAATCTTCGCGTCGATCTGATCGTCGGCGAGCTGCGCGTAGCTGGTCTGCGGCGCCACCGCCTCGCCCTTACCGAAGCCGAGGCTGCCCCGCACCGTCTTGTTCGACGGAAACACCCAGTTGTACCTGTAGAGCGCTCCCGAAGGCTGCGCAGAGTAGTCTTCGAGCGCGCGAAAAATGCACGAAACGAGCGTGCTTTTCGCCGATCCGTTGGGACCGTGAAGCAGAATGAGGCGGCTTGGCCGCCCTTCGCGCGCGAAGTTCGACAGCGCTCGGTAAATCTCGCCCTGAACCTGCTCCTGGCCGATGAGGGCGCCGCGGCGGTCTGCATCCCACGGGAGATCGAAGAGCCGGAAGCGCGTGAACGTGCCCCACGGGTGGGTGACCTGAACCGTGCCGTAGTGGTCGAAGGCATCGCGAACGAAGCGACTCGCATCGCGTGCATACTGCACGGGATCGGTCGCGAACAGGTCGAGGAACTCGCCGAACGAAAGCACGCGGCGCGCCGCCGAAAAGCGCTCCTCGACGCGGCCCGCGACGGAAGAGAGCTGCTCGGCGAGTGAGGGCTTCGCGTCGGTCATTGCCTTACAGCTTACTGCCTCGGCGCGCCCGGGTCAGGCGAACGTCCTCGTTACTTCAAAGGCCGCGCGCCGGCGTCGGACGCCGCCAACGACGGGGCCGGCCAGGCGGCAAAGCCGGCGTCGACGGCCGAAGCCTCAAGCCGGTAGTAGATGTCGAGCCGGGGCGAGGCCAAACCGGCGCGCAAAGCGACGCCCGTGACGCCTGCCGTGTCGGCGACCAGCGCGAGTCCCTGGTCGCGCGCGTCGTGCAGCGCCCAGCCCGCGACAAGCTCGCGCACATCAACGCGCACAATCTCGCGCCCGGACGCCGTGACGAACGCGGCGGGCGAGCGCGTCTCCTCGACGCGAGGCTGGCGGGCCCATGAAATCGAAGCCGCGCTCCACGGCTCAGCAACGCGCGCGGCGTGCAGCGCGACGGGCGCAGGATCGGCGTCGACTTCGCTCGCCCGCAGAACGATGAGATGGGCCTCGATCACCGTTGCGCCAGCCGGGATCGCGGCGTCGAAGCGCATGAAAAGGCGGCTGCCGTCGGCCGTGCCGAGCGTCACGATCTCGGGCACGCCCGCGCCTGCCGGATCGCCCCGCCGCAAATACGCGAGGTCCGTAGGCCGCGCGACGAGGCGCACGACCCCCCGGGCGCCAATTGCAGGCAGCGGTGCCCCCGCGTCGGCCGACGCCGCCGTGTTCACGCAGCGCCCCGCGACGCAGGCGTAGCTCGACCCGCACTCGCGCTCAGCCATGCACATTCGCGGGCGCCACGCGCAGGCAAGCCATGGC
>CANJCO010000085.1 GCA_947473045.1 Myxococcales bacterium
CACTGCGCGTCGATCGAGGTCGAGCGTCGACAGGGCTGCGTCGAGGCGGCGAAGCGATTCGCGTCGCTCGATCGAGCCGGACTGATCGGGCGGGACGGACTGCGCGTCCTGAGCCGCGCCCCCGTCGGCGTCGACCGGATGCCTGCGCTGGTGGCGCCGATGCTCGCTCGCCACGCGAAGCACGATCTGAAACAGCCACGCGCGCGGCCCGTGACCGCGCTCTTCGAACTGGGCGATGTGTCGGTGCGCGACGATGAAGACCTCCTGGGTCTTGTCGGGAGCCTCGCTCTCGGCGACGCCCATGCGCCGAAGGTTGCGCCATACGAAGTCGACGTTTGCCTCGTACAGAACGCGAAACGCAGCCTGTTTTGCGGTGTTCATCGCGCGCCCCACGACAGCGACAGCTCGCCGCGAAGCGACAGCGGCGCGATCAAATCGCCTGACTCGCCGCGAACGAAATTGTAGCTGCAGGCGCCGCGAACCTCGACCGCGAGCGCGCTCGCCAGGTCGCCCCGCAGGCTCACTGCCGGACCCACGCCGAACCGGGGCCGCAAGTGCATGGTCTGATCGGCGCCGAGGGCCGTCATCACGCCGCCCTCTGGGCCGACGCAAAGATCGAGCTGCAATCCCTGACGGTCCATATACTGGCCCGCAGTGCGGGCGCACGCGTCGACGCGCGCATGTCCCGAGTCGCTCGTGGGTGAGTCGAGCGAGCGGCTGTAATTGACCGATGGCCGCACCGAGAGGCGGCGCCACACGTCGACGAACATGAACAGGCCGACGCCGACGTAAGTTGCCGATGCTCCGCCGACGCCTGCGCCGAGCGAAGTCGACAGTCCCAACTCGACGCGGCCGGGTTCGAGCGGCGCGGGCGCGGGCCTAAGCGGCGCGGGCGCAGGCTCGGCCTCGGCCTCGGCCTCGACGGGCGCAGCGGTGCGCTCGCTCGGTGCGACCGCCGGTTGCGCCATTTCGTGAGCCTTGAGCAGCTCGGCGTCGAGCACGAGCGACGCCCATACGCCGACCGCGTGCATCGTGCCTGCGCACTCTTTCGCGCTCCTCGCGTACAGGTCGCGGTGCGCGACGGGCCGGTGCTCTTCGTCCTCGAGCGCGCCGACGAAATGCAGGGGCGAGACGCTGGTGACGCGGACTGTCCACTCTCCGCGCGGTGACATCGTTCCGCGCATCGACTCGCGCACCCAGCCTTGCGCAAGCTCGGCGCTCGCGCAGCCGTGGTCGGCTTCGATGACGATGGCGGGGGTGGCGTCCATGGGCTGGGGGCTCAATCAGGCCAATGGCCGCGGCGGTGGCGATCCGTCTCAATAAATGGCAGCGCAGCCAAAGCTTACGCGCAAAGACAGAGCTGCGACCCCCACGAGAAATCATTTTCAGATTTCGTGACGGATCCGCGCTCCGGCGGTCATTGGGTCTTTGAAGCGCAGGGCCGACCCGGCCGGCGCGGTTCACCCGAGGCGTCGGGGTCTGCGACGCCGAAAAATACGTCTCCCCGTAAGGGGCGACGGGCGGAGGCTTGTCATGTCGATCCGAAGGGCGCGTCGCATCGCGGCGCTTGGTTGTGTGGTTGTTTGTGCGTTGGCGGCCACCGAAGGCTGTCTCACCCGTCCCGTCGGGCTTATCGACCCGACGACCAAGATCAGCTTCACGAACGTGCTCAAGCAGTCCACGGTCGACAAAGTCGACTTGCTGGTGGTGGTCGACAACTCGTCGTCGATGGGCGACAAACAGGCGTATTTGCGCGAAGCGGTGCCGGATCTCGTCAAGCGACTCGTGCAGCCTGCGTGCTTGCCCGAAGGCGGCGGCGCGGCGGTGGCGCGCGGCGGCGACGGCGAGTGTCCGGCAGGCAGCAAACCGGAGTTCAACGCAGTTCACGACATGCACATCGGCGTGATCTCGTCGTCGCTCGGCGCGCGCCTCGGCAACATGTGTGATCCGAACGACAAGCGCTACCACAACGACGACCGCGGACACCTGCTCAACCGCGCTGGCGCCGACGAGCACGCGCAGGCCGTGATGGGAGCCTCGAGCTACCTCGCGTTTTTGCCGCCCGTCGCCGAGAACGCGAGCAAGCCGCAGCCGAGCGGGGCCACGGCGATCGTCGACCCGTCCGCGCTGGTGGCGGCGTTTCAGGATGCAGTCATCGGCGTGCACCAGAACGGCTGCGGCATCGAATCGCAGCTCGAGTCCTTCTACCGCTTTCTCGTTCAGCCCGATCCCTACGACAGCCTCGACGCGTCGAGCGGCGTGGGCGCGTGGGTCGGCGTCGACAGCGCGCTGCTCAAGCAGCGCCACGACTTTCTGCGCCCCGACTCGCTCGTCCTCGTCCTCGACCTCACCGACGAAAACGACTCCGAAATCGACGTGCGCGCGCTCGGCGGGCAGGGCGACCTGTTCATGAACTCCGCGTGGCAGCCTCCGCACGGAACCTCCCAGTGCGGCGCCGATGCGTCCGACCCGGCGTGCGTGTCGTGCAGCATTCTGCCCGATCCTTCGCGCGACGCTTCGTGCGCGGCGCCGTGGTCGAAGCCGACCGAGTGGGGATTCGACGCGAACTTGCGGCACGTTCACATGAAGGAGAAGTATGGCGTCGATCCGCAGTATCCCATATCCCGGTATGCGCACGGTCTGTCGTCGTTGAAGGTTCCGAACCGCGACGGCGAGTATCCCACAGGCGCGCATCGCTACGTCGGCAACGACACCTGCACCAATCCGCTGTTCGCTGGGCAGCTGCCCGACGGGTCGAGCGTCGATCCCGAGGCGCTGTGCAACCTGCCGCGGGGGCCTCGCACTGCAGATATGGTGTACTTTGCACATATCGGCGGCGTACCTTCGGCGCTGCTTCACGACGCCCCGGACGATCCGAAGCGCGGCAAGCTCGATGAGCTCGACTGGAAGCGAATTCTCGGCAACGACCCCGAAAAGTTCGACTTGAGCGGCATTGATCCGCACATGGTCGAGTCGTTCTCGCCGCGTGCGGGGCTTCCGGGGCCGCAGTCGGCCAGCAACGCCGACGCCATTTCGGGTCGCGAGTCGATCACCGACGCCAGCGGTCGCGTCGACTTGCAGTACGCCTGCACGTTCGCGCTGCCCCAGCCGCGCACCTGCGCCGATGGCGATCTGACGTGCGACTGCGCCGGCGCGATCGGAAGGCCGAGCGCGCAGGTCCCTTCGGTGTGTGATCCGAAGTCTCCGAACGTGCAGAGTCACGCAAAAGCCTACCCCACGGTTCGGGAGCTGCTGCTCGCGAAGAAGATGGGAGACCAGGGCATCGTGTCATCCATTTGCCCCGCGCACGTGACTGAGCAGAGTCCGGGCGATCCGCTCTATGGCTACCGCCCCGCGATGACCGCGATCGTCGACCGCCTGAAGTCACAGCTCGCTGCCCAGTGCCTCCCCCGGCCCCTCGCGCAAGACGGCGCAGGCGCGCCTTGCCAGGTGATCGAGGAGCTCCCGGCCAACCTCGGCATCGTCAAGTGCAGCGATCAGCCCGGCCTCGTGGCGCTGAGCGCGCAGTCGCAAAAGCAGTACGACGCCCAGCGTCTCCGTGACAACCCGTCCGTCGCGGCGAAGGATCTGCCGCTGGCCTGCGAGCTCGTGCAAATCGGCAGTGATCCGAAGGCAAGCTGCGCGAACGCGAGCGAGCCCGGCTGGTGCTACGTAGAAAACGACGGGGCGTGCGCGCAGGCCATCCGCTTCTCGAAGGGCGGCACTCCGCCGAACAACGCGAAGCTGTCGTTGCAGTGCCTCGAAGCGCTCTGAGCGTTTGCAATCTGCGTGTCGCGCGGGTCGGCGAAGGTCGGCCCGCGCGGCTGCGTTAAGGGCGGAAAATGCCCGCTCTGCAGGTACCGCTACCCCCAGCCGAGCGCCCTGCCGCCCTGATAGACCAACACCGCGGCGAGGTAGGCGAGTCCATAGGTGTATCCCAGTACAAACAGCGGCCATTTCCAGCCGCGCGTCTCGCGCTTGAGCGCCGCGACCGTGCTCGTGCACTGGCAGGCGATGACGAAGAACGCCATCAGTGCCGCCGCGGTGAGCCCGGAATACGCGGCGCTTCCGTCGGACGCCTTCGCCTCGCGGATGCGCTGCTTGAGCGAGTCGTTGTCCTCGGCGGCGTCCTCGATTCCAAAGATGATGCCCAGCGTCGACACCATCAGCTCGCGCGCTCCGAAGCTGCCGATGAGCCCGACGTTGATGCGCCAGTCAAAGCCCATCGGGCGCGTCACCGGCTCGATCTCACGCCCGACCCAGGCGGCGACGCTGTCGTGCATGGCGACGACGCGGGCGGGGGCGTCGGCCGCAGCTGCCGCGTGCCTGCCGGGCGCGGGGACCGTGAGCAGCGCCCACAGCACGACCGAAGCGATGAGTATGCCGGTGCCGACTTCGCGCACGAAACGGGTCGTTCCGCGCCACGCGACCCGCGCCATGACCCGCGCGCGCGGTCGCCTGTAGGGCGGCATCTCGAGCACCAGCGGGAGGCTGCGGGCGTTGCGCTTCGGCGAGGCCCTGCCGATCACGAGGGAGGCGAGACCGCCCAGAGCGATGCCTGCGAAATAGAGCAGCACGAAGGTGCCGCCCCGGAACATCGCGCTCCGCCCCGCGAAGAACGTTCCGATCAGCAGCGAGTACGTCGGGATGCGCGCCGAGCACGTCATGAGCGGCAGCACGAGCATCGTGCGCAGGCGCTGCCTCGGATCGCGAATGATGCGCGTCGCGGCGATGGCGGGGACGGCGCACGCGTGAGCGGTGAGCAGCGGAATGAAGCTGCGACCTCCGAGTCCGACCGCCTGCAGAGCCCGGTCGATCAAGAACGCGCCGCGCGCGAGGTACCCGGAGGCGTCGATCAGCTCGAGGGCCACAGTGAGGGTGACGATCTGCGGCAAAAAAGCCAAAACGGTGCCTGCGCCGCCGAGCACCCCATCTTTCAGCAGCGAGGCCACGAGCCCTTCGCCGAGGACGCGGGTCACGAGATCTCCCAGTTTTCCGATCGCGAGGTCGATGGCCGTTGAGGCGGGATCGGCGATGAGGAATACGGCCGCGAACAAGGCTGTCATGATCGCGATGAACGCGGCGGGGCCGAGCACGGGATGCAGCAAGAACCGATCGACGCGGTCGGTGAGCGCGCGCTGCGTTCGGGCGCGCGGCCCCGGCGCGACTGCCTCGGTGACCGCTGCTGCTGCGACAGCGCGCTCGTCGAAGTCGACCCCAGCGGTGGCCTGATCACCCCGGGCGATCAGCGCCGCGAGCGCAGTCGTGATGACGTCACGCACGCCCGGCTGCCCCGCCGAAACACCGACGGCCGCGAACCCCACGCCCGCCTCGACCGCCTCGGGTGACAGCGTGAAGCCGCGCGCGTGGAGCGCGTCGCGTTGGGTCAGGATGATGAGCGTGGGCAGGCGGCGGGCTGCGATTTGGCGGGTGAGGCGCAGGCCGAGCGCGAGCTGGGTGGCGTCGACGACTTGCGCGATCACCACGCGCTGGCCGGAAGTCGCCGCGCGCTCGAGGAAGGCGATCGCCTGCCCTTCGTCGGTGTGCGCGTCGGTGCTCCCGGCCAGCGCGTAGACGCCGGGCAGATCGACGAGCCTCGCCTCGACTCCCCCCGGCAACATCAGCGCGGACTCGAGGACATCGACCGTGACGCCGGGGAAATTGCCGACCTTGGCGTCGCCTCCCGTCAGCGCGTTGAAGAGCGACGACTTGCCGGAGTTGGGCCTGCCAATCAGCAGGACCGTGACGCCCGGCTTGTTGGCGCTCATCTCAGGCCTCCGGCTGGATCTCGATCGAAGCCGCGAGGGACCGATCGAGCGCGAACTCTCCGCCCGACCCGGTGCGGAGATGCAGGGGCCCGCCGAACGCCGCGCGGCGCAGGATCTCGATGCGCTCGCCTTCGAAAATGCCGACCGCGCGCAGCCACTCGAGCGGCGCAGCTGCGAGGCGGATCGCCGACACGCGGCAAAGCGTGTGGTCCGCGATTCGATCGAGGGTCATGGCGGGCTGCAATTGATAATGATTTTCAATAGCAGCGGCCGGGGATTCGCGCAAGTTCCCGGGCGCATGGCGCGCGGCCTTACAGACCCGGGCAGGGCGTTCCGAGCGCCGCGGGGGCCGGAATCGTGGCCTTGCCGCTCTTGAGGAACGTCGCGTGGAAGCAGCCGTACTGGTACTTCACGGCGTCGAGCTGGCGGTAAATGGCGTGGGGATCGGCCACGCCGTCGCCGTTGTATTGTACAATTGCGCCAGTGTAGGGCGTGCCGTCGTCGGCCTTGAGGTCGAGCGAGATCGGGTACGGCAGCAGCCCGCTCTTGCCGTCGAGCGCGAGCGCTTTCTGCATCGCCGGCCACACCTCTTCGCCGGCCTGTTTGTGGCCGTACGCGAGCGAGGCGGCGTCGTAGATTTCGGTCGAAAAATACTGATCGTTTTTGCCAACGGCTTCGTAGATCGAGCGCACCGGATGCCCGGAGAGCGGGCGCCGCGCGAGCCGCGGCATGTAGACGAGCGGCTCGACAGCCTCCCACGCAGTCTCGAGCATCTGCAGCACCGGGTGCATGAAGGTCAGCGGCTGCGTCGTGCCGATGAGCAGCGCGATCTTGCCTGCGACTTGCGGAATCACCTGCGTCGTCAGCACCATGTAACTCCACAGTCCGCCCGCGCCGGTCGGAACGGCGGCCTTGATGCGCGGCTCAACGGCGCCGAGGAGGTTTGTGTACATCCCTCCCATGGACTGCCCCTGCGCTGCGAGGCGCGTCAAGTCGAGCTTGATCGACGTGGCGCCCTGCGGGAGCGTAACGCCCGTGCAGGTGGCGACGACCGAGGGGTCGATCGTGAGCTTCGACAGCGCGTCGATGAACATGCGCTGCTCGACGATGCCCTGCCGGAAGACGTCGCGGAACGCGGGCAGGTTGTTGAAGTTCAAGTAGGCCAGCTCGGGCGCGCCCAGCACGCGCTCGGGGTTCACCGGAAGCGCGCTGCCCGCCATCGCGAAGCCGTGCGGCGCCATCACGTAGGCGGGACCCTGGTGCGGAATGCCGACTTCGTCGGTGGGGCTTTGGAGCGGCCCGGCATCCAGGACGGCGGTGCTCTTTCCGCCCGACCCGTGGAAGTAGACGATGAGCGGAAAGCCGCCCGCGGGCATGACGGTCTGCGGGATCGAAATCGCGATCGGCGCCTCTTCGTCGCGCTGCTTGATTGGAAGTCCGTCGCTGCCCATTTCGAACAGGCCGCCGGTGTCGAACAGCGGCGTGCCCTTCTGAAACTGCGGATACGACACTTTGCCCACGAGCTCGCAGTTGCGCGGCTGGTTGCCGTCTGCGCGCACTTGAAGCCCGGTGATCTGAATGCTGTATTTTGCAATTAGTTGGGTCGACAAGTCTGCGGTGTCGGCCACCGGATCACCGGTCGTGAACACCGTGGCCGCGGCCACCTGGGCGCCTTCGACGCCGATCTGGCGAAGCGTCGTCCACAGCGGCTGGTAGACCTTCCATGCGTGCAGCTCGGGATCGGCCGCGGGCGCAGCGGCGTCGTTGAGGCCTCCGAGCGCGGGCGCCACGTCGAGCGGCTTGCCGGTCGCGTCACCGAGGGAGCGCATCACGACGAACGCATACGACGTCTTTGGCAGCAGAACGAAGCCCGGGCGGGGGGAGAGGGCAAGCATGTTTTCTGCCACGTACCGATCGGCCCCGGGCGTCTCGGCGACTACCGGCACGAGCTTGCCCCGCTCCGAAGACTTCTCGTCAACGTTGATGAGCATGAGCGGCTGCGACTTGTCGGCCGCGACAACGTCTGTGAAGTGACGCGTGGCGACGGGCGCGCTGAACTTGAAGTACGAGACCGGCAGCATCGGGAACCCCGCGCGCTGGCCGACGATCTCGGCGGTGCCCTTCACGAGGGCGAGCGACAGGTCGTTCGGGAAGCCGCGCACGTCGGGCGCACCCGCAGGCGTGAGCCTCAAGTCGGACGGGTAGGGAAAGTCCCAGAACGCTGACGGCTGCGTGAGGTCGGCGTGGAGGTCGAACGAGACGACGGTGCCGATCGCGGCGGTGGTCTCAGGGGTCGAAGAGCATCGCGCGAAGCAGACGAGGCTGGCGATGCTGAGCAGAGGAAGAAGTCGCATCGGCTAAAGATAGCAGAGGCGCTCGTTGCCCGCCGCGCGCGTTCGGCGCTACCGTGGACGATCGATCGAACCTGCTACTTCAGGAGCTGTTTATGGCGCGCGCACCCCGATTGATGATCCTGGCTTCCGTTGGCGCTTTGTCTCTGCCGCTCGCCGCGACTGGCGCGGGCTGCAGCTCCGACCCGGCCACTGCGCCGCCCGCCGCCGTGGACGCCGGTCCGGCAGGCCCGCCAGCGCTCTGCAAGCCGGCAGCGGCTCCGGCGGCCGGATGGTTCGAGGACATCACGGCGAAGGTGCTGCCGGCCGGAGGCGATCCGGACGCGGCGCCTACCGCCACCAGCTTGCGCTCGGGCGACCTCGACGGCGACGGATATCCCGATTTAATCGCCACCGGCGGCGAGGGTTTTCCGACGCGCCCGGCCGTCGGAACCGGCGGCCGCCGCGACGCAGCGGGGAGCCGCACACGCAACGTGTTCATGAACCGGCCCGACCCCAAAGACCCGACGCACAAGGCGCGCATCTTCGTCGACGCGACGGAGGAGTCGCACTTGCTCGACACGCGCGACGGCAAGGGCGGCTACGCCTTCGGGGTCGCCAGCATCGGCGACATCGACAACGACGGTGACCTCGACGTCGCGGTCGGGCCGAGCGATCCCGGGGCGTATCCGCGCCCGTCGGACGATCCGGCCGCGGTGATGCTCAACGACGGAAAAGGGCATTTTACGCTTGGTCCGAAGGGCACCGAGCTCGACAAGGTGACTGGCTTCGCGACAGCCACCTGCACCCTGCTCGACTTCAACAAAGACGGCGCGCTCGATTTTCTGCCTGGCACGTTCACTTACCCACCTCCCAACTTCAAGCCTCCCGTTCTGCTTCAGGGAACCGCCGATGGCGGCTTCGTCAACGTCGCGAAGTCGATGGGGTTTCCCAAGCTGTGCACGAACCCGTCGAACGGCGCGCCATCCTGCGCGCCCATGTACGGCCTGTCGGCGTGCGATATCGACATGGACGGCGACCAGGACATTCTCTTCGCTTCGTACGGCCGCGAGCCCAACCAGATCTGGCGGAACGACGGGTCGAAATTCACTGAAATTGGCGTGTCGACGGGGCTCGCGTACGACGATCGCCAAGACTACTCCGACGACGAATCGTATCGCTGCTACTGCCAAAATCGGCCCGGCGAGTGCGTGCCCCAGCCGCCCGCGCCGGCCGCCGGAATCTGCAAGGGGTTCGGGCTCAAGCTGTGTCAGTCGGGCAGCTGCATCTTTAACGGCGCCACGTGCGCCGCCGACGCAGACTGCTTCGGTGACGGGCGCGGCTGGAACCCGGGATACTCCGATCAACCGTGGGATCTGGGAGGTAACAACTACTCCCTTGTTTGTGGTGACATCGACAACGACGGCGACATGGATATCTTCACTTCGACCATTCGGCACGCCGACGTCGGAAGCGCGTCCGATCCGTCGGAGCTCTGCCTCAATGATGCGCCGCCCGGCTCGCCGCTCACCAGGTTTCGCAGGCCCGGCGCCAAGGCGACGGGCATCGATCGAAGCGCGTTCGAGGTCGGACTCAACTGGAATGAAGGCGATTTGTCGGCCGTGATGGTCGACGTCGACAACGACGGCCTCAAGGACATCTACATCTGCTCTTCGGACTACCCCGATGACCACGGCTGGCTCTACCGCCAGAAGGCCGATCACACGTTTGAAGACGCCACGAAAATCGGAAGCCTCGGGCAGGCCGAGAGCCACGGAATCACCTTCTTTGACTTCGACCGCGACGGCGATCTCGACGTTGCGATCGGCACCTCGACCATGCGCGTAGGCGGTCACGCGACGATGAAGATCTACGAAAACAAAATCGGACAGGACCAAAACTTCCTGCAAGTTCAGCTCGAAGGCGGCGGCGCCGGGATGACGAACCGGTCGGCGATCGGCGCGCTCGTGAAGGTGACGGCCGGCGGCGTCACGCAGATGCAGGAGATTCAGGGAGGGCACTCCAGCTCGACTACGCAGAACGAGCTGGTGCTCACCTTCGGGCTCGGCGCAGCCTGCAAGATCGACAAGGTCGAAGTGCGCTGGCTCGATGCCACCAACACCGTCGCGACATTTACCGATGTGCAGGCGAACTACCGCGTCAAGCTCACCGAGGGCAGCTCCCAGGTCGCGTATCTGCTGAAGTGACCTTCAGGGCCGCAGCGGGGCGCGGTAGGGGCCGCCCCCCGCGCGCTGGAGCCACTGGGCGAGCAGCGCGGCCCGGAGCGCGACGTCATCGAGCAGGTTCGCCCGCTCCGGCTCGTGGCCGCCCTGGCGCACCGTGGCGCGCTCGCGGGACATCGGCGCGCGGACGAAGCGGTCGTCGAAAATCGCGCCGGTCGCGTGCGCGCGGATGATCGCCACGAACTCGAGGAAGTTTTCGCGGTGGGTGGCCCGCATCCGATCGCCGAGGGCGAGGGGCCGCAGATCGTGCTCGTGCAGCAGCCACGGCGGCTCGGTGGGCGTGGTGGTGCGCCCGATCGGGTAGAGCAGCGCGAGCTGTTCGCGGGTGGTGTCGTGCTCGACCGAGGTGACGACGGTGCGCACGGGCGCCCGATAGCGACCGCCGACGCCCACCATCTCGACTTGCTTGTGCTCGCGGTCGATCTCGCCTTTGACTTGCATCATCACGACGGCGCCGACTGCGCTCCACGGCAGCGCTTGCCGAGCGGACGGGCCGACGGCGTAGGCCGCAGCGTCGTCCCACTCGAAGCCGTGGACGCGGAGCGGCTCGAGGGCAGGCCCCATGGCGCCTGTGTCGAGGGCGAGCGCCCCGTGGCCGAGGCGCTGAATCTCCATCAGCACCTTCGCGGCCTCGATGGCGTCGCCGGAGCGGTAGACGATGACCGGCAGCGTTGCTCCCAGCCGCGACCGGATCTCGTAGGCCAGCGTGCCGAGCACCGGGGCGAGCGCCAGCGCGGCCGCTTCGCGCTCTCCGCGCAGCTCGGCGATGGCGACAACGTGCATGATGCACGATCTTAGGCGCAGCCGGGTCGACGTTCAATCGCCTCGCGCGGCGCAGGCCTCGCGATACGCGCCGCGCTGGCCCCGCGCTCCGCCGAGCCGGGGCACCTTGGTCGCCTCCGAGTAGGCGCTCGCGTAACGGACCGCGAGCCTTGGGCGACGCGCGCCTCTCGGCCCATTTTCTCGAGCAGCTGCGAGCTCTTGCTGCGTCTGCTGCGCCCCCGCTGGGCTTCCGACGCTCGACCTTGCCGTCCCTGGTTGCCAGGCGGAAGCCATCGGTCGGGGACTAAGCTAGCAGGGCCCGCTGGGCTTGCGAGCGCGCCGCGAAGCACGAAGAAGGGTGAGCGCCGCAATCCCCAGCGTCGAGAACAGGGCGCCGACCGCCCCGCAGGTGATCCACAGTCCGCGCCAGAACTCCGGCGCGAGGTATCGGAAGCGCACGAGGTGACGACCCGGCCCTACGGCGACCGCGCGTCCTGAGATATTCGCTCGCAAGATGGGCGCTGGCGCGCCATCCACCTCGGCAGTCCACCCTGGATAGTAGGTGTCCGCCAGCACGACGAAGCCGGCCGTTGGCGCGTCGGCGACAGCGACGGTCAGAGTCGAGCCGCGGTCTTCGTCGATGCGCGCGCGCGCCGGGGCTACTCCCGGCGCGTCGGCGGAGCCAGCGTCGCGCTGCACGACGGAGGCGTCGTGCAGCATCACCTCTCGATCGGGGTCGAACGCAGCAGTGGTGAAGGCCTCGATCGCTTCCTCGCTACTGGCCACCGTGCGCGATCGCGGCACGAACCGCACGCGTCGCGCCCCGGTGACTCGGTAGAGCCTGAGTACGCCGTTCGCAGCTCGTTCGTGCAGGCCGTCAACAGGAAGCTGCGCAGGCGCGATGAGGTGCGTGACACCGAATGTCCGAAGGGCTCGGGCAAGCGGTGACGATCCATCCCCGGATGCCCCACCAGTAGACAGTGGCAGTAGGCGCGGAAACATCTTGCCGTCGCCCGCACCAACGGCATTTCCCCAGACGTCACCGACCCACGTCGGGAAGATGCCCCCTGCGGCATCGGCCGTCTTGATATCCCAGTAGGCTCCTGAATTCGGCTGAATTGCGTCTCGAAAGGAGTAATAGGGGCCCAGGTTCGACCACCCGGTCGCAGCCTGGAAGGCGGCAGCGTGCATGCGCCGCGCGAAGAGCGTATGGACTCTCACGTCGCCCTTGGCGTCGTCGCGAATCAGAGCTGCCATGGGCGGAGGCGCGAGCCATTCCTTTGCCGCTACGAATGGATTCTGACGGGGTTGGTGCACGTAGAGGTCCAGGGCTGTGCCCGCGCACAGACCGACGACGATCCAGCGGCTCGCGCGCGGCGCGCTCGCCTCCAGCCAGCGGCGCATGTCATCGCCGATTCGCGACAGGCCCAGCCCGCCGAGAATGGCCAGACCCAGGTCGACGACGAACAGGAATCGCGTCGGAAAACGAAAGAGCTTGAGCCCCGGGACGATCGTCCAGGCGACGCGGAAGAAAGGCGTCGCGCGACCGAGAACCATGAGGAACGCGACGACGACGATCACCACCCAGAGCCGCACGAGGGACCGTTTGCGCTCGCGCACGGCAGCGTACACGGCAAGCAGGAACGTGGCTGCGCCGACGTAGCCGTAGTCCTCCCAGAACAGCGACGGTCCGACGTAGCTCATGTCCGATACGTCGCCGTTCGCATAAGGCACCAAGAACGTGATTACATTCCTTGGCCAGTACGGCACGCTCGTCGAAAAGTCGTAGCCGAGGTCGTGCGCTCGACTCGACAGGTTCGCGAGCTCGCGCATAGGCAGCAGGATGACGGCGCCCGAGGCACACGCCAGCACGCCGACCGCTGTCAGCGCGAGCGCCCAGACGACCGACCGCGGGACGCCTCGAGCTCGACCGCGCAGCGACGCCGCACGCACAAGCCCGAAGGCCGCATAAAACAGCGCGCAGATATAGGCGGACTGGGGGAAGCCCGACAGCCACTGCTCCGCGAACACCAGTCCGAACAGCGAAAGGTAGAGCCAGCGTCGGGCGGGCGAGGGCGCCGGGGCAGCGGTCTGTTCGCCGCCGCCGTCAAGCGACGGCAGACCGCGCTCCGCCAGGGCCCGATCGAGCAGGACGAGCGCCAGCGGAAACCAAGCGATTGTCGACACGATCCCGAGGTGTCTGAGCTGGCCGGCGAAGGCTCCCGAGCCCGCATAGGCGAGTCCCCCGAGCACGGCGCCGGTGCGCGTCGCGCCCATGGCGCGCGAGAGGGCGTACGCGCCGTGACCGGCGATGAGCAGCATGATGAGCAGCAGCGAGTCGAGGGCAGCTGCGGGGGGTAGCGTCGCGAACAGCCCGAAGCTGATCGGCTCGCCCGGGCTGAGCGGGCAACCAGAGCCGAGCGCGCTCGTCCACAGGGAATAGTGCCCTTCCGCCGCAAGCTTGCCAGCGAGGACGCGCGGCGGCAGCTCGACGTTGAATATGTCGGAAGTGGACTGGTCGTCCGTTACGAACACCACGCCCATCGTGAGCAGTTGGGAGTACGGAAGCACCACCCCGAGCGTCAGCAGAACCCTCGCGAGGATCTCGGAGCGTCGGGTGTTGCGCATCGAGCGCTCCTAACACTTAGAGCGCCGTAGGGGAAGAAGCGGCCCCGTCGTCTCCGTGGGACTGCCCGTCGTCCGCGACGACGGCCGCACGCGACGTGGACGGCGCTATGGCCCCGCGACCGAACATGCTGTCCGCCCGCCACCTCGCTCGCATCAAAGGCGGACTGGTCTACGCGGCCACCTCGAACGTCCCGTGGGCGACGCTTGTCGCGAGGACGTTTGAGGTCGACGTGAAGGCCTGCGTGCCCTGCGGCCGAAGGCTCGACGTCCGGGCCGTCGTCACAGACAAGGACGTCGCACGCCGGATCGTCGACGCCATCCCGACCACGCCCCGCGCTCCGCCGAGTCGGGGCACCTTGGTCGCCTCCGAGTCGGCGTTCGCGTAACGGACCGCGAGCCTTGGGCGACGCGCGCCTCTCGGCCCATGTCCTCGGGTAGATGCGAGCTCTTACTGCGTCTGCTGCGCCCCCGCTGGGCTTCCGACGCTCGACCTTGCCGTCCCTGGTTGCGAGGACTTCACACGCGCCTTGCGAACAGGAAGGCGGCCTCGGCCGTCGACCCGCCGAGCCGCAAGTCAAATTTGATATGTTCCGGCGGCGTGACGATGTCAGCACCGAATACGCCAGGGAAACACCCGCTCAAATACTGGGGACCACGACCACTCCGGCATTGCCAGCAGCTCTCCATCGCCTCGCGATGGGAGACATAGTTGCTGGTTGTACTTTCATATCAAAACTTTGGACGGTGACGGCCCGCACGTGTCGCACCACAAGCGCGGCGAATTCCTCGATTGCTTGATTTTATATTGTTTATTTACTTTATGGAATTATTGTTGGTTTTGCCGCGCCCGAGTCCTGTGGCGCTTTGATGGCAGTTTTTGCCGTAGATTCGGTCGTGAAAAGTGCCATTCCGCCTTTGACCAGAGCAGTTGTTTCGATTGCCACCATGTTCTGCCATGTTTGCGCAGCACTGGTCTCTGCGAATGCCGCGGACCCTGATGCCTGGGCGCCAATTGCTGCGCTATGCGATACGCCCAACGGAGCCAGTGCCGCATCTGGAATTGCCAGCGCAGTCTTGGGGTCGTACCGAGGTGCGCCTTTGAAGGCACGCTCGCCGTCTAGCAGGCCGTTGAAGAACGTCCTGCTAGCCTTTCATCTCGGGGAGGTATGCACCTCCCCGCCCCGAAAAACGCGGTTTTTCGGGGTCCCCACCCCACGCAATTGGCTTCGCCAATTACTATCAGGGTGTTTTTCAACACCCTGCTAGC
>CANJCO010000086.1 GCA_947473045.1 Myxococcales bacterium
CACCTGGGTCACGGCGACCCTCAACGCGAGCGGACCGCGAGAAGTGTTCGGCGAGATCATTATGGACATCGACAAGGACGGAAAGCAGGACCTCCTGTTTTCGAACCAGCTCGACACCGTGGTGACGCTCTACTGGGGCCACGGAGACGGCACCTTCGACGCGCCGGTGAACTTCGCCTCGGACCGCAACGGATCCGGGCGTGGAGTGACGGTTGGCGACGTGAACAACGACGGCTTCAACGACATCATCGTGAGCGCTCAGGATTACAATCGGGTCACGCTCCTCAAGGGCACCGCGCCGCGCAGCTTCGCAGGCCCTGTGAGCACTGCGCAGGCCGGATTCCCGCAGGACCTGACGGTGATGGACGTCGACGGCGACAAGAACCTTGACCTGCTCGTGAACAACAACACGTGCACGCTGCTGCGCAAGGGCGACGGAAAAGGGAACTTCGCCGCCGGCGCATGTTTGGTGAACGCCCTGCTGTATCGGATGAACCCGATCGATGTCGAGGGTGACGGTCGCTTCGAGCTTCTGTCGAGTACCGGCGCGAGCAAGGTTCCACAGATCATGTGGTTCGACAACACGGGCGCCATCACCAAGACGCTGCAAGTCGCGATGTCGCCCATGGACACCTTCTGGCCGGCCGTGTGGCCGCTCAGTCTCAACGGCGACAAGTTCGGCGACTTCGTGCTCGTCGGCACGCGCGCTGCGCAGAGCGTTGTGCTCGCGTTCGATGGCGACGGCACCGGTCAGTTCTCAGAATGCCAGATCGGCGCGAACCCTCCCGAGATGTATGCAGTCGGCTTCGTGAATGCCGACAAAAAGCTCGACAGCATCTACGGCACGACGTGCAGCTTCTGTACGAGCAAGTACTTCCTGTCGATTCAGAAGTAAGGGGCACAGCCTGCAGGCGCGACCGCGGCCCCAAGTCGCGGGGCGCGTGGCGGCATCTGCAACCAGCGCGGGATGGGCTCGAGAGAGCTCGTCGCCGCGCTGGTTTTTGCCGCACGCCTGCGGCCTCGTGTGCGCAGCGGAGATCGACCGCGATTTCGGTGCGCGCCCAGGAATTCGGATCTCCGAATTTCGCGCCGCGCGGCTTACGCAGGCCGCGGACCACACCGTCGCGCAGGCCGCCCCACCGCCACGCCCGCACCTATTTCTCGCGCACGCTGAATCAATCTCCCGTGGTGAGCGTTCCAACAGGCGAAGGCGCGCCTCAGGAGCGTGAGCGCCTTCGCACGTGCGCCGGCCCTTCGCGCGCGCGTTCCTTCGCGCTCCCTCTTTGAAAGAAGCTTCCCATGAACCACGGAATTCCCCGCAACTGGCGCTTTGTGACCGGCACAGGTGCGCTCGACTTTGTGCTCGGCAATAACGGCGACGAGACGCCTCACGGCGTCGTACAGTCGAGCATCACGGTTTTGCGCGGCGCTGCGCAAGCTGGGAAGTCGACGCTGCTCACGCAGGTCGCCTACGATCTCGCTGGCGCGTGCGAAGATCCGTGCAGGGTGCTGCTCGCCAGCCCGATGGGGCGCGGCTCCGCGGGGCGGGCGATCCTCGCGCGCATCGCGCAGGCCGAGGCGCTGCCGCCGTCGGACTTGCTCACGATGGCCGATTTGCCGAGTGTCTCGACGGTGATGCTCGCGGCCCGGGCGCTCGATGCCGACGTCGTGATCATCGACGACGTCGACCTCATGCCCGACGCGCGTCTGCCGGGCGTAGTCGACATGCTTCATGCGTTGCGCAGTGAGGGGGTCACGGTGCTCGCCGCGTGCCACTGCTCGGCGCCGCCGCTGCTCGCGCGCGCCGCCGATGTCATCCTCGACCTCAGCTTCGACGGCGAGGCGCCCGACGCGCGCATTCTAAGAGGTATCAAAAACGCCCATGCGCCGCTCGCCGAAGCAAAGATGCGCATGGGAGACGGCGGCTTGACGAGCGTAGTGTGCCCCCTGCGCGTGCGAGCGTCTGAGCAAGGGGGCGGGGGTGATGACGACGGCGGCCCCGGCGAAGACGAGGGCGGATCGGGCGGAGCCCCGGTCGTTCATGGCCGGAGCAGGAAGGTGCCCGGCGCGGGGAAGCCGAACTGAAGCCGGCGCTGCAGGCGCGGGGCGCGTCCGGGCGCGTCGGCAAGTGCGGTCCACAACCGTGAACCGAGGGGGGCCTCGCCGGCTGACGGCGGGGCCTCTTCGCCTATTCGCCGGGGTCGGTTTCAAGCACCCGGGGGCCGATGATCACCGTGCCCGCGACGACTTCTCCAGAGAGGGCGAACGACGAGGTGGTGCCGTTGCCGTCGAGATCACCCTCGGCCGTCGCAGTGAAAGCAGACGGGTTCGAGACGTAGCCGTAGCTGTAATACTGGGGACCGAGGATATCGAACTGCAGGCAGGCCCAACCCTTGGTCTCGTTGCCCGCAAGCCAGTCGGTCGGCCCTGACACGTACTTCGTGCCCCGCGGCACCGACGTCGGCACCTTCGCGGCCGCTGACAGGCAAAGCGCCTGCGTGGGGGCGGGCTTGCGGCTCGGGGCAACGTATGCGCCCATCATTCGTTCACGCGTATTCGCTTCAGCGGCATTTTTGCCGATCTGGCCCACGTTGCTGATCGCCTCGGCGTTTTTTGCCTGCGTTTGGTAGCGCTTGACGCCCGTGACGGCGAGCACCGCCAGGGTAGCGATCAACACAACGCCAACGCCCAGCACCGCAAGCAACACGATGAGCCACGTGGGAAATCCCTTCTTCGGCGGGAGCGGAGCCGCTGGCGGATATCCCATGGGTTGCTGCGGCGGGTAGGGTTGCGTCATGCGTGATGGCTCTCTTCTTTGATTGCAGGAGCTGATTTTTCAGGGTCGGCCAATACCACGTGAACATGCCGCGCGTCGGCGCCTACCGCCGCGGCGTCGCGTTCAAGACGGCGTCGGTTCGTGTGGCCGAGAGAGTCGCGAGGACGTGCTGCTGAATGAAGCGCTTGTCGGCGGCGTCGGCGGCCTCGGTCACGAACGACGAGTGGGCGAAGAACGCGCTCAGCACCTCGACCCCGGGCATCCCCTTGCACCGGGAGATAAAGCTCCGGATCTCGGTCGCCAGGGCGTCGAGGCTCGCGAGCTGCCCGGGGCCGCTGCCGATCAGGGTCGTTTTGTGGGTGAATTTGCCCATGTGGCCGTGCTTGACGTCTTTGAGTCGCTTGTCGACGTTGTACACCGTCGCGGAGCTCAGGCAGCCCTCTCCCAGCGTGATGTCGGGGCGCCGCGTGCCGTCGAGGGCGAACGATCGCTTCGACTCCGAGCCGAGGTAGTTGCGACCCGCCCAATCGGCGCCGACGCCCTTCGTGGCCGCGATGTTGGTGACGGTCCCGCCGAAGATCTTCGTGTAGTACTCTTTTTCGTGGTGTGAGAGCCACAGGTGCAAAATCTCGGCGTTCATGCCGTGGCACGGATCGAGCGAAAGTGTGTGGTCACAGGGAACGCCATAGTAGGTGAGCACATTGTGCGTTCCGATCGCCGTCGAGCCGCCGCGGCTGTGGCCGATGATTCGAATCGGCTGACTGCCCCCGGCGCGGTAGTAGGCCAGGGCGCAGGCCGCGGCGTACGTCATTCGTGGCTTGATGCCGATGGCGGCCATGTAGTCCTCGCCGCGCATCTTCTTGATGGTCTCGAGGGCGACGCGCTTCTCCTGGCCGGCCGGGATCACGCTCGTGAAGTCTTTGGTTCCGCACGCGGCCAGGGCGGCCGTGAGCCCCCGAAGATCGGTTCTGGCGGTGGCCGTGGGCGCCGGGTTCGCGCGCGCAGCACCGAACCCTCCAGTGCCTTTTTTTCTGTGATCCTCCATGGATTCGAAGAACGCTTCGACGGCGGCCATGTGGTTTTGATGTCCGGCGCTCAAGGGCGGCGTGCCGCTCCGAAACCTCGACATAAACCCGGCGTCTTTCGCCCCGCCCAGCTTGCTGTCGACGCCGTTGACCGTAAGCACGGGCGTCTCGGGCCGCATGATGTCGGCCACCCAGCGCATCCAGTTGTCTGCCTTGGAGTCGTCGTCGCCCGTGCCGTGGAACAGAATGATCATGCAAACCCTTGAAAAATCGCGGTTGTGTTGCGGCGTTGGAGCGCGGCAGCCCGCGAGTGCCGATGGCACGTGAATTAATATGCGAGGCCGCCCGACGCAGCAGCCCACTCGAAGCCTCGCACGGCGGATCCGCCAGCGTCAACGTGGGGCGCGCCGCACGGCGCATGAGCTACCGCGCTGGCCGCGGGCGAGGGCCAGCTGCCGCTGCTTGTGGGGTTCAACCGGGCGCAGTACCTTTTCGGCGATGCCGTTTAAGGTTCGCAACCTCATTGTGTTCGGCGACAGCATGTCGGACATCGGTAACAAGCGCGTATCGGGGATGGGACGGGTCGCGCGCGGGCTCGGGCTGATGCGCACCAACGATATCGGCCGTTTCAGCGACCGAAAGAGCTGGACTGACTTTGTATGGGAGTGGGCCGGCGGCCGTACGATGATTCGCGACGACGCGGCCGCTTCGAACAAGCTCACGGCCTACCACCGGCAGCTCGTTTCGTCAGACGGTCGGACTGCTGCTTATGATTCGCCAGCGGCCGATCCGTTTCTCTTCGTGAACTACGCCGAAGGCGGGGCGATGGGCGCATCGGATCGCAGCGCGACCGGCCTCGGCACCTTCGCCGACCAAAAGGCGCGTTACCTCAGCGAGCTCGGGTCGACGCGAGCTTCGGAGAGCAAGCTCTACGTGGTCTGGTTCGGTCTCAATGATCTCGTGACGAACAAACGCGACAAGAACGAGATGCTCGCCGTGGTGCAGGAGCAGCTCACCATCTGCCGCGATCTCCAGCGCGACAAGTTCGGGCACATTCTGCTGATGAACGTCCCGAACCCGCAAGGCGCCGTGCGCTACGCCGGGCTGGAGCACACGGCCGACCTCGCCGCGCTTCAGCACGGCGCGTTCGAGTACGGGCACCATATGAAGGCGTGCATCGATCGAAATCTGAGGCACTTCCAGCCCAACACGGTTCACTATCTCGACGTCTATTCGTTCTTCGAGGAGGTGAACGAAAACCTCGCCGCGTACGGGCTGAGGGCGGGCGCGCAGCCGCGCGGCGTGAAGGTTCGCTATCCGTCCACCGACCTGTACCAGGGCGGAATCGTCACTCGGTTCGCCACGAAAAACAGGCAGGATCAGGTCACAATGGTGGACGGCAGCCCCCTCGCCTATGAGCTCGAGACGCAATGCCTCACGCCCTACGACGCCGCGAGCGCGTCGCGCAGGGGAAGCAGGACGCTGCAGCTCGAGATGATTCGCAAGGAGATCCGCGGCGGGTCTCCCGACGAGGTCATCTACTCGGTCGCGAAGGCCGTGCGGGACCAGGCCGCGGCGGACACCGGCTTCTTCGGTCGCAGCGGCCTGCGGGACGCCCTCGACCGATTTCTCAACCAGCCGAAGTACGCTGACTTTGCTGATCCGAACTCGTGCTGGACGACGACTTCGGATCAGGCGCACCCGACTGAGGCCGTTTACAAACTCATTGCCAAGTACTTCTGCCAGAAGCTGCGCGAGTTGGAATACCAGCTCGGCCAACTCGAGACTTGCGACGCCGCGAGCTTCTCGTTCTTGCCGCTGGCAGGACCGTCGAGCTGTCCCCGCTGCCGCAAGGGCGGACACGCGGGTGACGCGCGCTACTGCAAGCACTGCGGCAGCAGCCTCTTTTGACGTGCGGGCCTTCGCGACGGCCAACGTCCGTCGAGTTGAAACAGGTAGTGCCCGATCAGCCGCGCGAGTCGGCGGAGGCGCTCTAACAGGCCGTCGAAGAAGCGGCCTGCTAGCCTCTCATCTCGGGCAGGTATGCACCTCCCCGCCGCGAAAAACGCGTTTTTTTCAGGGGCCCCACCTCATGCCATTCGCTTTGCGAATGCCGAGCAGGGTGTTGTTCGAGCTCCCTGCTAAGTGCCTGCGCTGCCGCCGGGGCGCTACGAGGTGTGCCAGCGTGTCGAGGACCAGCCGTGGATTCGTCTCCCATGCAGCTCGGGATGGCCGGACGACAGGCTGATGGGAGCTACCTGCTCGGCGGCGCTGAGCTTGCCTCAAGCGGCGAGGGTGGGAGGTTCCACACGCGCTTCGCGAGCGCGCGACGTGCAGAGAAACGCGGTTGTCGTGTTGACCGTCCTGTGGTCCCCTCTGCGCCATGAATTGTATCCGCTGCGGAGCTTCGAACGTAGAGACCGCCCGATTTTGTTCGAGTTGCGGCGTGTCCGTAGCGCCCGCTCAAGCGGCCGCGCCGCGTGCGCCTGCCGTCGCTCCGCACCACAACGCTGCCGCGAAGCCCGTGGCTCTGAACTACGCGCCGACAGGGCTGCGCATGTGCGGAACGTGCGGAGCGAACGTTCCCGCGTCGCTCGCGGCGTGCGGCGCGTGCAACGGCGCACCGAGCCCGAACATGTCGCTCCCGGCCCCCCAGGGCGCCGCGAACTGGGTGCAGGTGCGCTTGCAGTTCGGGTGCGTGCAGTGTCAGCAGCGCTCCGCTATCAACCACTTCGATATCGACGGTCGCTACCATTGTTATACGTGCCAACAGGAGCGCTTCTTCGACGCCGACATGTGGCAGGAGCAGATCATGCCTCTGGTCGCCGCGACCGGTGATTTCTTCTGGACGAACGCGCGGGTGTTTCCGCCGTTTCCCACAGTGATTCCGGATGAAGACTGGTTCGAAGAGCAAGATGGTTGGAACGACATTGGCGACGTCATGCCGGTGCTGCTGCGCGATTTCCTTCCGCACATCGGGCTGACGCGTCCGCGACTCACGGCCGAGCGCGAGGGCACCGTGATGGGCGCCGGTGGCATCAAGACCGCGACCTACCAGGTGGCGCTGTTCCCGGGGCACCCCCTGTGCGGGAGGTGCCATCTTCCGTACGAGGTCGCGTTCAGCGAGCGGGGCCGCGTGAGCGTGCGCTGTCCGGGGTGCGGCGTCATCGAGAACCACCGAACGCCGCAGGCAGCGCTCGAAAACTGTCCCGACTTGCTCGCTGCGCTCGCACCGGAGCACGTCGAAGGCCGTGCGGCAGCGCGCCTCGAGCAGCGGCCCGGGACTGCCGCGCTCGCGGTGATGTGCCCCCAGTGCGGATCGGCGCTTCAAGTCACGCCGGGCTCGCGGCTCGTTCGCTGCGCGTACTGCGGAACGTCCTCGCTCGTACCCGAGCGCGCGACCGGCGGCGCGCCGCCCGTGCCAACCGCGTGGTGGATCGCAGTCTACGCGCCCTCGTCGCTCCGGCGCCTGCTGCTCCAGCCGAACGCCGGCAAGTCGGATGACGACGACGACGATGACAACGACGACGACGAAATGCCTGAATCGTCCTGAGGGGCGCGGTCTGCGGCGCGAGCGCCTCGAAGCCGCACCAGACCAGCCGCCCACCGGGCGGTTACATGCCTGAAAAACCGTCACAATCGACGGCCACGTGACCGCGGACGCCATCCGGGATCACGTGAAACTGTTGGAGCCACCTTCGAGAGTCGAACTCGAGACCTACGGTTTACGAAACCGTTGCTCTACCACTGAGCTAAGGCGGCGTTAGGCGGCGCACCATACGCGCATGGCGGGCTGAGTCAAGCGCGAGTGCGCGCGCGCATCTCTGCTAGCCTCGCGGCGTGCTTCGGCTCATTCGCAGCGATCCCGCGCTTTCGCGGTTCGACGGGCGCTTTTTTGAGCGCGACGCCTTGTTCTGGCCGCTGTCGCGCGCTGCGGGGTTATTTGCAGAATACACGCAATGGCCCGAGGTGGCAGAGTACGATCGCTTGTTCGAGGGGCGCGAGTCGCCGGTGCGCTTCGAGCTGCAGGCCGAGGTGCGGGCGCCCAAGCCGCCGCGGCGCGCGGACAGCCTCTACGACGCGTGTATTATGCAAGGACGCGTACCGACCCGCGCGGGCTGCTGGCACGACTTCCTGAACGCGCTGGTTTGGGCGACCTTTCCGCGCGCCAAGCGGGCCCTTCACGCTCGCCAGCACGCTGTCGTGGGGCGATGGCTTGCCGCGCACGGATCGGTCGCCGACGACGGCTCGATCGCGCGCCTGCCGAACGCGCGCACGCGTGAGCACGACGCTCTGGCGCTCATCGATGAGGGCGGCGTCGTCGTGCTGTCACGAGGCGCCGAGCGACGCTGCGTGGTGTTCGGACACGCGATCTTTGAGGGGCTCGTCATGCATACGCCGTCGATGATCGCGCGCGCGGTCGAGATTGACGCGAGCGCCGCGCCAGTCGCCGCCGACGCCGCCGACGCCGCGTGGCTGGGGTGGGTCGACGAGCGGCTGGCCGATCGCATTGCGGGGCCGCTGAGTCCTGAGCTCCTCCCGCGCCTGCCACTGGTCGAGGCGCGTTCGTAACCGCCGCGTCATCGTGTACAGTCGCGCGCGATGCGCCGATCTTTGTTGCTCCCTGTGACGTTCACGTTGGCCATTGCCTGCGAGCCGCCGCCCCCGCTGGCGCCCGACACCACGTGGGCGCAGACGGAGGGCACGGCGTTCGAGCTGCCGCCCCTGCACGTGTCGCCCTGCTTTGCCACCGCGCTCGCGAAGAAGAACAATCCTGTGCGCGCCGCGGGGGTGATCATCGCTCCGGCCGACGTTCAGGCGTGCGCCGATCAAATGAAGAGCTCGGGCGAGGCGATGGCGGGCGGCATGTCGTTCATGGTCGCGCTGGGCGCCGATCAGCACGTGTCCGCGGTCGACGTCGTGGAGAGCTGCGGCGTGCCGGCCGCGGCCATGCTCTGCCTCGCGCAGACGTTTCGGCATGCCCGCATCGACCCCGAGACGCAGCCGCGCGCAGGGCTGCTGCGCATGTCGTTCGACCCCGCTCCGCGAGGCGCGCGGGGCGCGTCGTCGTCTGTTGGCTACACGTCCCTTCAGGACTTCACGGTGCGAGCCAACGACACGCTCGACCGCGTCGGGCCGAAGCTCGACACGTGCGCGCGCTCGGCGTTTTCCCGCGCTCGCTACGCGTCGACCAGGGCGGTGTTCTCGTTCAAGTTGGCGCCCTCGGGCAAAGTGACCGGCGTGAATCTCGACCCGTTTGAAGGCGATCAGGCGCTGCTGTCGTGCGCGGCCGAGGCGTTTCAGACCACGGCGTTTCCGCCGCCGCCGCGAGGCGCCGAGACTGTGCGCATGCCGGTGATCTTCGAGCCCGCGCCGTAAGGCCGCACGCTCACTTCATGCAGCCCTCCCAGGCGCCGCGGTTCTTCGCGGCCATGCCGCAGTCGTACTGCTTCTTCGTCGTCTCCTGCTGGCACTGTTCGAGCATCTGCCCGAAGATCGGGTTTTCCTCGAGCTTGTTGGTGTCGACGGGCGGCTGATTGGCGTCTTTCATCACGAAGTCCGCAAAACGCTTGATGAGCTTTTTGCACTCCGGCGCGCCGACGAGCGGCTTTTTGACGCCTGCGTCGCTTCCGGCGTCGGGCGTAGCAGTCTTGGTGCTCGCCATCGATCCGCGGTCGGTGTCGGTCACGGGCGCGTCGTCGCCGGTGGCGACGCGGTTCACGAGCGGCACGTTGTCTCGGATGGGCACCTCGTCGAGCGCGGGGGGCCGCGGGTTGGCGGCGCAGGCGCAGAGGAGCGTGCTCAAGAAGGCGCTTCGGAGGATCATGGTGGCGCGAGCCTAAAGGCTCTCGCGCGCCGCGTCCATGTTGCAGACGGCTCCCGCTTCAGCGGAAGCACGCCTCCCACTCGTTGGGCCCGGGGGCGGCCATTCCGCAGGCGAGCGCTGACCGGCTCACCTCGCGCTGGCACTGCTCGATGCGTGCAAAATACACGGGCTCCCGGCGCTTGGACGCCGCCTGGGCGTCGCGCACGGCTGCGCGCGTGGCCTCCGGCACCAGCAGCAGCTCAGGAGCTTCGCCCGCGCGCATGTCGACGTAGCGGTCGATCACCGACGTGCACTCGGCGTGCGAAGGGCGGGCGCACGCCGCGAGAGGCAGGAGCATCAGGATCGCAAGGCGCATCGCGGGTTTTGGCCCTTAGCACGGAAGCGCGGGCGAGCTTGCAGCCGAGACTGAAAACGCCGACCCTGCGGGCCATGATCCGCAAGCTGAATTTCAACGCAGGCCCCGCCACCTTGCCTCTCGCCGCTCTCGAGCGCGCGCAGGCCGAGCTCACCGATTTTGCCGGCTCCGGCATGAGCGTGATGGAGCACAGCCATCGGGGCAAAGAGTACGAGGCCGTGCATGCCGAGGCCACGAGCCTGCTGCGCGAGCTGCTCGCGGTGCCCGCCGACATGGACGTGCTCTTTCTGCAGGGCGGAGCCTCGCAGCAGTTTGCGACGCTGCCGATGAACTTCCTCACGCCGGGCGCGTCTGCCGATTACGTGCTCACCGGCGTGTGGGGCGAGAAGGCGCTGGGCGAGGCGAAGACTGTCGCCGCGATGTACGGCGCGAAGGTGCGCCTCGCAGCCACCACGGGCGTTGGCGACGGCAAGGAGAAGTCGTACGCGCGCGTGCCGACGCAGAGCGAAATCGCGCCGGACGCAGCGGCAGCTTATGTGCATTTTACAAGTAACGAGACCATTCACGGCGTGCAGTACGCTGTGGCACCGGGCGCGCAATTTCCCGACTTCGGCGGCGCTCCGCTGATCTGCGACATGTCGAGCGACTTCATGTGGCGCTCCACCGACCTGTCGCGCTTCGACCTGGTCTACGCAGGCGCGCAAAAGAACATCGGGCCCAGCGGCCTTGTGGTGGTGCTGGCCAAAAAATCGATGATCGAGCGGGGTCGCAAGGACATCCCGAAGATCTTCCAGTACCGCGTGCACGCCGACAACGGCTCGCTGTACAACACGCCTCCCACCTTCGCGATTTACCTCGTGCGCAACGTGCTTGCGTGGGTGAAAGGGGAGGGCGGACTGCCCGCGATCGAAGCCGCCAATCGCGAAAAGGCCGGCGTTATCTACGCAGCCATCGACCAGAACGCCGGCTTTTACCGGGCTCCGGTCGAGACTTCGAGCCGCTCGCTGATGAACGTGGTCTTTCGGCTGCCCACGGAAGCACTCGAAGAGCGCTTCGTGGCCGAGGCGAAAAAGCACGACATGGTCGGGCTCAAGGGCCACCGGTCCGTCGGTGGCGTGCGCGTGTCGCTCTACAATGCCGTTCCGGTCGCCTGGGCAAAAACCCTCGGCGACTTCATGAACGACTTCGCGAAGCACAACGGCTGAAGGCCGTTACTTCTTCTTTTTGGGAGCCTTCATCGCCTCGAGGCCCTTCACGAGGGCCTCGGCGATTTCGCTCGTGGCGCCGCGGGCGTCTGCCCACTGGTCGGCCTTGAGGAGGGTGGTGTTGGCGGCGATCGCGATTTTGCTCCGGCGACCGCGCGAGAGCGCGGCGAAGGCCTGCTGCTCGTCGGAGGGAACAAGGCGCTTGCCGGGCTGAAGATAACCTCTCATGCGGGCGTCTTTACTCCCGAACGCGTGCGCGGCGCAAGGCGGGCCTTAGCGAAACAGCGACAGGTCGCAGTCGCCGCTGGTGCGCGTGGTGACCCGAAGGGGCGGATCGGCGCGAAGATCGGCGGTGATGTCGGCGTGGAGCGACACGCTCCCGCGCAGCGCCTGAGCGCCGCCAAACGCGCCTGCGAACGTGCCGAGTGCCTTGCCGAGATCGCCCAGCGCGTCAGCCGCGACCTTACGCGCGGCGTCCGCGCACGAGACCACCTGCGTGTCGAACGTGAGCTGCGCGCGGGGAGGTTCGGGGGTCAACTGGCCTTTGAGCACGCCGGAAAATCCGCCGATTTCTGCCGTGCGGCCTGTGACCGCGAACGGCCCGCCGGGCGCCCCTTTGAAGTCGAGCGCGAAGTGCACGGCGGTAGCTTTGCCGGGGCCGACAGGCAGCTGATCGCTGGCGATTTCGAAGCTTCCGGTCACGACTGCGGGGCGCTTTGCGGCTGGCGCGCCTGCCGCGGATTCGTCGTAGCGAACGGCCAGATCAACGGGCGCGTTGCTTGAGAGGCCGAGCAGCGCGCGCGCTTCGGGCGACAGGCCGATGTCGGACGGACGCTTCTTGCTGAGCGCAGCGTCGAAGTGCGTCGCGCCACTGGCGGCGCGCGTGAAGGTCACGGCCGCCGGAGCGCTCGCCCCCGGTTCGAGCACGAGCCGCACGCGCTCGCCCGAGGCGTCTCGGAGCAGGTCGGCCGACCACGGCCCGAGCGCGAGGGTGCCGCGCGTGATCTGCAGCCCGTCGCATGAGGCCGATACGTCGCTTAATTTGGCTGATTTTAGCTCGATTTTGGCGTGAGCGCAGCGCAGCGCGGTGGCGTCGCCCGCGATCGCCGACCAGGTGAGGTCGCCCTCTACCGAAGCGCTGGTGATCGCGGAGTCGGCGCCGTCGCCGCCGGTCGCGGCTTGATCGGACAGCGCGCCCGCCGCGGCAGCGGTTGCGCCGATCGGGCCGGTGAGCGTCGCGTGTGCGCCTTCGAGGGCGATGGCGACGGGTTGAAACGCGCTCAGCGTGATGCGCGCCTGCGCCGCGCGAATCACGAGGCCGGGCATGGCGGCCGCGCGCACCTCGACGTTGCGCGCCACGATCTCGGTGGTTCCCAGGTCGACCGCGTCGAGGGTCACGTCGAACCCCCGCGCCCTGGCCTGCGCCACGATGCGAGCCGCTACCCACGCGCGCGCTCCGAGCCACGCACCGGCCCCGAGCGCGGAAACGACAGCGAGGGCGGAAATCAGGATGACGGTGCGGCGCGACATTGGGACTCCCTACTATCAGTACGGCCAGCGTTCAGGCATGGGCGTTCGTTCCCGCACCGTAGTATCATGCTGAAAATGCCTGCCGTACGCGCCCAACGGGAGACCTCTCTCGCTTCGAGTCCCGCATTGGTGTGGCCGCTCATCACAGACACCGACCGCACCAACCGGCTGCTTGGTTTCGCGCCCGTGACCTACGCGCCCATCGCGGAGGGAGCGAAGCAGGCGGCGCGCTACGTAGCCGAGACGCGCTTCGCCGGGCTGCGCATCGCGTACGAAGAGGCGCCGTTCGAGTGGGTGTTTCGCGAGCGGTTCAGCGTGCTGCGTCGGTGCATCGCCGGGCCGTTCGAGTCGATCGCGTTCGCGTGCGCCCTCGAACCCACGCAGGGCGCGGAGCCGGGAGCGCGGCTGCGGGTCACCGTCGAAATACAGCCGAAATACGCGATATTTCGTCCGATCGCCTGGCTCGCAGTTCGCGAGTTCACGCGCAACATCATGACGCTCGGTCGCGCCCTCGACGACTTCGTGGCAAGCAGCGCGCCGGATCCGTTCTCCCGCCCTGTGACGCCCGCGGATCACGACGAGGCCGCGCGGGCGTTGACGCGACTGCGCGCCCGCGGCGTGCGCGGCGGGCTCGCGAACCAAATTGCGACGTACGTCGAGTCGTGCTCCGACGCCGACGCGGCGCGGATCCGCCCCTACGAGCTCGCCGACGAGTGGACCGAGCCGAGGCGTGAGGTGCTGAGCGCGATGCTTCACGCCGCCGCGTCGGGGCTCGTCGAGCTGCGGTGGCACGTGCTGTGTCCGAGCTGCCGCACCGCGAGCGACGAGGTGCCGTCGCTCGATGCCATTGGCGCCGTTGGTCATTGCCAGATGTGTGACATCTCGTTTGAGCTCGAAGTCGACCGGGCGATCGAGGCGACATTTACGCCCCATCCAGCAGTGCGATCCGTCGTCGGCGGCGTCTTTTGCCTCGGCGGTCCGGCGCGAACGCCGCACGTGCTGGTGCAGACAACCGTGGAACCGTTCGCAGAGCGCGAACTCGCGGTGCCCCTGCTCGCCGGGCGCTACCGCGTCTTTTCGAGGGGCGGCGGTCGCGCGACGCTGACCATTGGCGAAGACCTCGACGCCCGCGCTGAGGCGAGCATCGAGCCTGATCGCGTCGCGCCGGCGATGCTGTCGCTGCGGCCCGGCGGCGTGCTCTCGCTGCGCAACGTGAGCGACGAGGCGCGCCACGTGAAGATTGAGCACCTTGAGTACGCCAGCGCTGCGGCTACTGCGCACGACGTCTCGTCGCTCGCCGAACATCGCGATCTGTTCGGCTCGGCGCTGATCAAGCCGAAGACCCCCCTCAAAGTCGCCCGCGTCGCGCTGCTCTTCAGCGATCTGACGGGCTCCACGGCGCTCTACGCGAAGGTCGGGGACGCGGCCGCGTTCCGCCTCGTCGATGATCATTACGACGTGCTCCGCGAGGTCATCGCCGCGCACGAGGGGCGCGTCGTCAAGACGATGGGTGACGCCGTCATGGCGAGCTTTGCTTCCGAAGAGGCGTGCGCGCGCGCGGCCGTCGAGTGCATTCGGCGCTTCGAGCAATTTCGCGCCGGCGCGAAACATGGACAATACACGCAACTCAAAGTCGGTTTCTTCGCCGGGCCCTGCTACGTGATCCAGGCAAACGACACCCTCGACTACTTTGGCCAGACTGTGAACGTCGCCTCCCGATTGCAGCATGAAGCAGCCAGCGGCGAAGTCGTCATGCCCGCCCGCGCGGCCCTGGGTCTGGGTGACGACGTCGTGGTGAGCGACGTTGAGGTCGTGCGCGTCAAAGGCGTCGACGATCCCGTGCCCATCGTGCGCGTGCGCCTGCGGGGCTGACGTGGCGCGAGCGACCGTGGTCGTCCGTCGGCGCGCCTTTGTGCTTTGCGCCATGGCTGGCTCGCTTGCGGGCTGCACGCTGGTGGCCGAGTTTGTCGACGAGCCGGCCGGTGACTGCGTCGAGGGCGGATGCGCCGACGGATCGCTCGACGGATCCCCGGACGCCCTCGGCGACGGTCGCGCCGACGCGGCCGACGCGGGCCCTCGGCCCGACGTGTTCGACGCAGGGCCGCCCGACGTCGCCACGCTCTGCAAGGGCCGCGGGACGGGATGGTACTGC
>CANJCO010000087.1 GCA_947473045.1 Myxococcales bacterium
AGCAGGCCGTTGAAGAACGGCCTGCTAGCCTTTCATCTCGGGGAGGTATGCACCTCCCCGCCCCGAAAAACGCGGTTTTTCGGGGTCCCCACCCCACGCAATTGGCTTCGCCAATTACTATCAGGGTGTTTTTCAACACCCTGCTAGCGGCGCAGCCCGCAGCAGCCGCTGCAACATCGTCGGTGCGAGCGCAGGCGTCGCTGCTGCCAGCGCCAGCAGTAGCTCGCGCGGAACGGGCTTGCCGCCGCCGCGGACCTCAAGCCGCCTGAGGACCAGCTCCGCGAGGGACTCGAGGCGCTCCGGCGCGACCCCCGCGAACCATCCGTCCTCGAACCCCCCGTGACCGCCGACGATGCGGTTTAGAACGTGGTCGACGTCGCTTTCAGGCACCCTGCGCAGTGCCTGACCGAAGGGAAGCCGCTCTTGAGCGAGGTACATGCGCCACGCTCCCGGCTCGTCCAACTCAGCGATGTGGAAGGGCTCTTCTTCGGCGACCACGGTCTCGAGCCACAGCGCCGCAGGGATCACGGCGGTGAGCCCGCAGTGAGCGCAGCGTACGGTCCGCGTCTCGGGAGAAACCGGCAGGCCTGCACCACAGCCCGAGCAGTGCACGGCAGTGGCCTTCGGCGCGGGCGGCGGCCCCGCGGCCACCTGCGCGATCCATACGGTGCCGAGCCCGGGAGCGCCGCACGGCTGACCGCTCCCCGACGGAGCCGCTTCGATGCGCTCCCACTCGGTAGACGACCGGGCGCCGGAGCCGAAGTCGGCACAACTCACCTCGCCACCGCGTTCACCGGCGATCGCAGCACGCACGGCGCTGCCGATCTGCTCGGTGAATTGTTCCCGGTAATCGGTGGGAGAGGCTTCTCCGCAGCGACGACAGCACGCTTGCCCGGCGTCCGCCCAGACAGCAGGCGCCGCGGCCCGAAGTGCGCACCGCGGGCAGGTGGCGCGGTGACGAAACCGGATCGCGATCGCCATTACCCGACTCTATCATCGCGCGCGCGCGCTATCGCAAACGGGTGCAACGCCGCGCGGTGGTCCTCGCGGGAGGCCGGCCGCGTGACGCCTTCAGACCGGCTCTCCGTTGCCGACGCGCGCGCTCCCTGCCGCGCCGTGGCAAGGCCGATGCATGTATGGCGATGTGCCAAGGAGGCATCGCACATGGATTCGTCGATTCCCGAGCTGTTCGACCTGAGGCAGAAGGTTGCTCTCGTGACCGGAGGCGCAGTTGGGATAGGTGCGCGAATTGCCGAGCGACTCGGCGAGGCCGGCGCGAGCGTTGCGATCGCCGACGTCGACTACGCCGGGGCCAGCCGCAGCGCAGCGCGCGTGCGATCCTTTGGCGCGCCCAGCGCAGCCTTTGCGTGCGACGTCGGCCGGCTCGATGAAATCACGCGCCTCGTCGCTGCGGTCGTGGCCGAGTTCGGGCGCGTTGACATCGTCGTGAACAACGCCGGCATATTCCCGGTTGCGCCGGCGCTCGAGGTGACCGAGTCGCTGTGGACCCATGTCTTCGACGTCAACCTCAAAGGCGCGTTCTTCCTCGCGCAATGCGCCGCCCGTCAGATGATTGAGTCGGGCACCAAGGGGAGCATCGTGAACATCGCCTCGATCGACGGCCTGCATCCCAGCGGGAGCCTCGCTCATTACGACGCGTCGAAAGCGGGTCTGATCATGATGACCCGCTCGCTCGCACTCGAACTGGGCGCGAAGCGCATTCGCGTCAACGCCATCGCGCCCGGGGCTATCCAGACTCCCGGCGTCGATATAGCGCTTTCTACGATGGCCGGCTCGGACGGCGCCGAAGCGCTCAAGGCCAAATTCTCGTCGCGCATTCCGCTGGGGCGCTTGGGCGACCCCGATGACATCGCGTGCGCCGCGCTCTTTCTGGCCAGTCGCGCATCCAATTACGTCACCGGCAGCACCCTGCTCGTCGATGGCGGTTTTCTACTGACTTGACGCGCACGGGTGCCGTTCGATCGGCTCGTAAATCCCAAGAATGACAGGCCTCGAAAGCGGGCCCGGCAGCGTTCGCTATCGTGTCGTTCGCGAGCCTGAATTTGCCAGTCGTCGCGTGCTGCGGCGCGTCGCGCCCATTGGCTGCAGGGCGCTCTCGCGGCGACGTTCGTGACGAAGGTGTACGAGGGGCCTTCTCGCGATGCGCCTACGCGGGCCCGCGGCCTGCGCACCTACGTGGCTGCGCGTGGGCGCAAGCTAAGCCGCGGCGTGCGCCAGGCGGCGATCGCGGAGCGGGGGGCTGAGCACGTGCGGGCGCTGCCGGGTCGTCGATTTGCGCTTATCGCGGGCCATGGCCTATAGAGGGCAATCGTGGGAATCGGAATCGACTTCGGGACAACTCGAACTGTGGTGGCCTATGCCGACCGCGGCAACTATCCCATCGTGAGCTTCGAAACCGACTCGGGCGACATGCTCGAGTGGTTTCCGTCGGTGGTGGCGGAGCGCGAGGGCGAGCTGCTCTTCGGGCATGCGGCGCTGGCGGTGCTCGGAGACGCGTCATTTACGCAAGCGCGGTCGTTCAAGCGGCTGTTGTCGGGGGCCGAGGCTTCAGCCGACGGGACGGTGACCATCGGGTCGTCGCGCGTGCTGGTGGCCGACCTCGTCGGACGCTTTCTCGACGCTCTCGCCGAGGCGCTGCGTACGCGCTCGAACCTTCCTGATAATCTCAAGTCGCGCGCCCGACTCTCCGCCGTCGTCGCTACGCCGGCCAATGCATTCTGCACGCAGCGCTTCATTACGCTCGACGCCTTTCGGCGGGCCGGCTTCGACGTTCAGGCGATGCTCAACGAGCCGTCGGCTGCGGGCTTCGAGTACTCGCACCGTCACGCGCGCACGCTGACCTCAAAGCGCGAACACGTCATCGTGTACGACCTGGGCGGCGGCACGTTCGACGCCTCGCTGGTGCGCATGAGCGGCACGCAGCACGACGTGGTGTTGACCGCCGGTCTGGCGGAGCTGGGAGGCGACGACTTCGATCGCCTCATGGCGGAGATGATCGCGAAGCGCGCAGGGCTCGACTTCGCGACCCTGTCGCCGCGGCCGCGGGCGCTTCTCCTCGACCAGTGCCGCGACGCCAAAGAGCGCATCAACGCGAGCTCGCGCAAGGTGACGATTGACGCGTCCGAATCGCTTGCACAATACACCGATGAGCCTGAGCTGACCCTCGCGCTGGCCGACTACTACGAGGCCTGCACGCCCCTGGTGGAGCGCACTCTGGGCGCCATGCAGGAGGTGCTCGCGCGCCGCGCAGGCGAGGGCGAGCGTGACGAGCAGGAGCTCATGGCCGACGTCGCCGGCGTCTACGTCGTGGGGGGAGCGAGCGCCCTTCCCGTGGTGGCTCGCGTACTGCGCGCCCGGTTCGGAAAACGCGTGCATCGTTCTCCCTATCCGCATGCGGCCGTCGCGATCGGCCTCGCCATCGCGAGCGACGCCGACGCCGGATTCGGGCTGGGCGACCGCTTCTCGCGGAATTTTGGGGTCTTTCGCGAGGCGCAGGGCGGGCAAAAGGCGAGCTACGACGTCATCTTCACGCGCGACGTCGCGCTGCCGCGGCCGGGGGAGCCATCGGTCAGCGTCGAGCGCCGCTACCGCGCCGCCCACGACGTGGGCCATTACCGTTTCTTCGAGTGCGCCGCATTCGACGCCGAGGGCATGCCGCGCGGCGATATCGCGCCGCTGACGGACATGCTCTTTCCCTTCGACGCGCGGCTTCGGTCAGGCGCCGATCTCAGGCGCCTGCCGGTAAAACGCCTCGATCGTGAGGGGCCGCTCGTGGCCGAGCGCTACGCGGTCGACGCGCACGGCATGGTCGAAGTGACGATTACCGATCTCGACAGCGGCTTTGAGCGCCGCCATCAACTCGGGGCCACTGCGACGGCCTGATCAGGGGCAGCTGCGCGTCTGCAGCACGAGCGGCGGCAGCGGCTTCTGCGCGAAATCGAACGCGTTCATGAGGTCGTTGGCCTGACCGTCCTGCGCCGCTGGGTCGAGATCGCTCAGCGAGGCCGGACGCGAGCGACTACAGGTTCGCGATCAGCGCGTCGCCGAGTGACGGCGGGTCAATCTTGCCCAGCCAGATGCTCCACGTGCCCTTCATGAAGTCGGCTCCCGCGATGGTCGCCGTGCCGCCGCCTTCTTCCGAAAACGTCGTCGTCTTCTTTGCCGCGTCGTAGCTGACGGTCACCCGCTTGCCCTCTTTCAACTCGGCAGTGAACGCTCCGACCGCCTGCCCAATCTTGCCGCCGTCGGTGTAACCGTTCATCGCGTAGGCCTCTTTGAGCGCGTCGATGATCTTCTGGCGATCGACGTCGCGCTTCATCGTCCACACGAAGCGCTTGTCGCAGTCGGCTTCGATGACGGCCTGCTTGCTCTTCTGGGGCGGCACGCACTTCATGTCGTGACCGATGCCGTAGACCTTCACGGAAATGAACGCGATCGACTTCACGCGAACTGCGTCGCCGGTGTGATACCAGCCGTCTTTGTCGGGGGTTGCGGCGAACGCGTTGGCCGCGAGCGTGACGACGAGCAGGCCGAGAGCGAGGATGGAGCGACGTTTCATGGGGGCATTGTTCCATGCGCGGGCAGCGCGTCGTGAAATTTTGGTAGCGGCGATCGCGGGCACCTTTGCCCGGCTGCGGGTTGGACGGAGCTCGCGCTCCCGTGATTCACGCCCGGGACGACAAACATGACGCCCGCCCCGGGTCGTGGCATCCAAGCTCCCGTGGTTCCTTCCCGCTACCTCGGAGACCGCGCCCGCGCTGCGTTCGGCGATCGCGTCGACCGCCTCGAGCCTTACCTCATGCGCGCCGATCCGCTCGCCGACGCCGTCGCGCGCGCGATGAAAGAGCGCCCGACCGGGGAGGTGTTCGCGCAAGTCGAGCGCGCCCTGGCCGGTGGCATCGGCGCGGTATCGCACCCGCATCCGAGCGTGGTCGCGCTCTTTGCAGAGGTTGACCGCGTTCCGCCGTGGGTCGACTGGCCGCGGCTCGATCGCGGCGGTGAGGTGCTTCTGCGCTCGGGATATTTTGGCGGCCTCGTGCTCGGCGTCCTCGCCCTGCCGCACGGCTACGCCTCGCCGGGGGGCAACAAGCCGCTGGCGTTTTCGGGGCGGCTGATGAGTCAGGCGCCGCGCAGGCTCAGCGAGACCGCGCGCTTCGTGCTCGCCGTGGCGTCTCCAGGGGGCCTGTCGAGGCATGCTGACGGCTTCGCGATTGCCATCAAAGTTCGCATTATGCACGCGCAGGTTCGGCGACTTCTGGCGGAGTCGGGTCGCTGGCAATCGGCCGCGTGGGGCGCGCCCATCAATCAGCACGACATGGTCGCGACCACGATGCTGTTTTCAATCACGCTGGTCGACGGTCTGCGCAAGTTGGGATTCAGCATCACTGCTGCCGAGGCCGACGACTACGTGCATTTGTGGAAATACGCAGGGTGGCTGATGGGAGTCGACCTCGAGCTGCTGCCGTCGGGCGAGGTCGAGGCGCTGGGCCTGTCTGCGTTGATCCTGGCCACGCAAGGGCCGCCCGACGAAGACTCCCGCGCGCTCACCGCCGCGCTGCTCGCCGCAGGTACGACGGGCGCCCGTTCCGACGACGAGCGCAAGATGGCGCAGCGCATCGCGCCGATTTCCCGTACGATCGCGCGCTACCTGATGGGAGCTGAGCTCGCCGACGGCCTCGGGGTGCCGAGGCAGACGCTTCCGCTGGTGATCCCGCTTCTGCGCGGCGTTGTAGGGGCGATCGAGGCGGTGCGCACGCGATCGGGCGCGATTGATGCGTACGCGGTCGTGAGAGGCGCAGGCTACTGGCGCGAGGTCATTCGTCGCGGGCTTGGAGAGTCTCCGGCGGCGTTTGGTCCGCCTGAGACGTTGGCGAATTCGCGACCGGAACCGCCAATCGCCGGCGTCGCCTCGAATCCAAAATAAAAAACGCGACAATGCCCGCGATGCTCGCGCCTGACAGTGCGAAGCCCAGGCTCAGTCCTGCCGGCCAGTAATGCAGCTTCACGCGGCTGCGACCGGCCGGAAGCTCGACGGCGAGCTGCTTCCCCGAGCGCACGACCTGACCCGCGCTGGTGCGCCACCCGCGATCATAAGCTGAATTGAGCAGCACGACCGAAGGGCGTTTGACGTCGACGTCGAGGGTAAAGGTGTTCTGCGTACGATTGGCGACTTCGACGACCGCGCCATCATCGGTGGCGCGTGCCTGGGGCACGTCGCCCGTCCACAGCGGTGCTCCGGCCTCGAAACCCCACTCCTCCCAGCACTCGAGGCGGCCGCGGTTCTGTGCCGGGCCGTCGAGGAAGGCCGCCATGTCGGGGCCGCCCAGAAACAGGCGCGTCGACGCGACGACGCGCACTTGCGGCGCGCCGGTGAAGCACTGCGCGCACCAGGTCATGCCGACGCTGATGAGGTCGCCAACGCCGATGAGCGCGAGCGCCACGAGCGCGCTGCGCCAAAGCCGCGCGCCGCCCCACTTGCCCAACAGGAGCGGCGCGCGGTCGATCGCGACTCCCGCCCAGGCCGACACGAACAACGTAAAGAGCATGACAAAACGCGAGGGCACGCGCATCTGTTTGTAGGGGTAAATATGCTCCTTCATGATGTGCCACGGCGCCCAGCTCGCGAAGTGACCGCACATGAGCAGAAACGAGACCGCGGCGACCCCGACCATCCACACGCGCGCGCGCCCCTGCACCAGCAAGCCGATGAGCGCGAGCATGACGACGATGGGACCAAGGTAGTCGCCGAACTCCGGCCACACATATTCCTGCCCGGGCACGAAGCGCTCATGGGCGCGGGCGAGGAAGATGTCGGCGAGCGTGCTCCAGTGCATGAAGTCGCTCTCGGCGCCGATTTGCCGCGTGTGATGGCGAAGCTGATCGAGCACCGGCAAGAAGCGCGAGGCGCCGAGCGTGAAGCCGACGACCCCCACGATCACGCCGGCTCGCGCGATGGCGAGCACGCGCCGGGGCGGCCATACGCGGGTGAGCGTCTCGAGCCCGAGCAGCACGGCTAGGTGGGGCAACGGATACGCGCCGCCCTCGTAGATCGACAGCGCCACGATGATGCCCGTACCCACGGCAGCGCGCGCGTCACGCTCTGCGCGTCTCCACAGATGCAGCGCGAGCGGGTAGTACAAGTAGGGCACCCAGACGAAGTGCCCACCTGTCAGGTGCTGGTTGTGTACGCCGGCGAACGTCCAGCTCGCGGCGGCCACCAGCGATGCCGCGCGCGACAGCCCCACATCGCGCCGGGAGAACACCCACATGCACAGAAATCCGATGACGGAGTGAAGCACGTACCAGAGCTCGATCGCGCGCGTGGTGCCCACGAGCGGCGACAGCCACACCAGCGGCGCGCCGGCGACTCCCTGGGGGTTGTCCCAGAGCGGAACCCCCCCGCATTCGTATGGATTCCACAGGGGCAGCTCGTGGTAGCGCAGCACGCTGACGCGCGCCGCCTCGATCATCTTGTGGTAAAATGGCCCGTCGCCGGTCTGCGTTCCCGGATACGACGCGAGCATCGGCCACCACGCAAACACCGACAGCGCCAGCGCGAAGGCGATCAGCGCCAGCCACCGGGTCTTCGGCTCTTTCGCGAGTGCGCCCACGCCGCGTAGATAGCTCACACCGTGAAGAACGCGCCAGCTTTACGGGCGCGTGGCGGCGCTCGAGCGGGCGGGGCCGTCTTTCGCGCGCGGCCCTGACGCCGCTACTTGCACGCGCCGGGCGCTACGGTCCCCGCGCGGGCCTCGTCGGCTCGGGCCTGAGCTTCGTTCGACAGCAGGCGGTCCATTTCTGCGAGCTTGAGCCAGGCGCAGGGCGCGCGCGGGCCGTGGCGTTCGGCGGTCTCGCGGAGCCGGGCGATGCGGTCGCGGCCCTGGGGCTCCCACGCTGCGGTCAGATCGCGGCGCGCCGTAACGCCGTCGTCTCCGGCCTCGGCCAGCGAAGGTGCGCTGAACGCAGGCGAAATGCCGGCCACAACGAACGCGAGGGCGAGCACGAGTCGGCTGAAATAGGCCCCGATGCGCTCGCGGTTCATGTGCCACACCATCACGAGCGCCGCTGCGGTGACCATGCCCCAGAGCACGACATAGTAGACAAGCGGTGACGAAACCCCGATGGCCTCGAGCAGGTGGTGCGGCACGAACGCGAGGCGAAGGCAGGGCACGACCAGCTGCGGAAGCGGGCGCGTAACTGCCTCGGGGATGGTGTTGTAGAGGGTCGAGACGAGGCCTGTTTGCGCGACGCTCGCGAGCGCGAGCCCGCTCGCTGCCGCACGGGCGATGGTGCGCCGGAAGGCCGCGCGCCCGGCCCAGCACTCCAGCGCCAGCACGGCGCCCGCGGCGAAAAAGGGCGGAGCGGCGCCGAGGTATCGCGGCCCTACCGTCCAACCGCCGCGCCAGTTGATCGCGGCGCTGACGGTGGTCCACAGCGCGACCATCGCGAGGGCGGCGAACCCGCTCGCCACCATCCACTGCCTGCCCACGCGGCGGCTTTCGGAGCTGCGTCCGCCCAGCAGCAGCAGCGGCGCCGGAAGGGCGAGCAGCCCGAGCCACATGAACGAGCTCGTCCCGAAAAAACCGAACGAGCGGCTGAAGCTGATCTCCCCCGCGACCTCCCAGCTCGGCGTGCCGATGCCGAAGAGCCCTTGCGACAGCAGCTGCGCGTACATCGCATTTTCGCTCATTTTGTGGCCCGGCATGAGCGGGTCACCGAACGCGCGCCACTGAAAGAACATGAGCGCGAGCGCGTTGGCGATGCCGCCGAGCCCGAACATCGCGAGGCGCGTCGGCCGGTAGAACGTGGTGAGCGCGTAGAGCGACAGCACGATCGACACTGGCAGCGCATGGTACTCGAGCAGCGTCGCGAAGCCGGCGAAGAACCCGGCCCAGAGCGCGCGCGAGAGGCGACGTCGGCGCGGGTCGGCGAAGCGCAGGCGTTCACCCGTGATCAGCGCGAACGAGGCAAACGCCGCCACGCCAAAGAGCGAGTGGCTCGCAAACATGAGCGCGTAGGCGAGGTAGTTGGTGCCCAGCCCTACGGCTGTCACGGCGGAAAGCCGGAGGACGACGTCGTGCGAGACGCGACGAAGCCATCGCTCGAACGCGACCAGAAAGGCAAAACACGGCCACTGCACCGAGAAAATTCGCAGCACCCACGTGCTGTTTCGCAGCCACGCGGTGCGCGCTTCAGGGCTGGCCTCGAGGGTGGGCGGCTTCGCGATGCGCGTCATCGCCCAGTAGGCCGGCACCCCGAGGTAGCTCACCGCCGGGGCCTTGACCGAGTACAAATGGCACTTGCCGGGATGCTCGGCGCAAAACGCGGCAGCGTTGCTCGCGCTCATCTTCGTCTCGGGCGCCCGCGCCATGTCGTTGACCCAGCCGTGACGGCCGACGATGTCGTCGATGCGGAACGTGCGTCCCTCGACGATGGCCATCGTCATGTAGGTGCGGACGTTCTCGTTCGGGTTGTTGACGACCGATATGTACGGAAAAACCAGCGTGTAGACGACGAACGTGAGCGCGAAGAACACGGCCGTGAGGCGCGCGTCCGCTCGCGTAGGGTTCGCGCGCTCCGACATCACAGGGCTGTCTTAGCCGACCGCCGCGCGCGCCAAAAGGGCGGTTTTGGGGTAGAGACTCCAGCCGATGCAACGGCCGACCCTGAGCCTCGTGCTTCCGATCTACAACGAAGAGGAAGTGATCGCGGAGCTCCACGCGCGCTTGCAGGACTTCCTCAGCAAGCTCGGCCTCGACTGCGAGGTGCTGTTCATCAACGACGGCAGCAAGGATCGTTCGCTGCCGTTGCTGCGCGAAATCGCGCGCGGCGAGCCGCGTTATCGCGTGCTGTCCTTCTCGCGAAATTTCGGCCATCAGGCCGCGATCAGCGCCGGCGTCGACTGGGCGCGGGGCCGCGCCGTCGTCGTGATGGACGCCGACCTGCAGGACCCTCCCGAGGTGGTCCTCGAGATGGTCGCGCGCTGGCGCGAGGGCTTCGACGTCGTCTACGGCAAGCGCCGCAGCCGCGAGGGCGAGACGTTCTTCAAGCTGCTGACCGCGCGGTGGTTTTATCGCATTTTCGCGGCGATGATCCCCATCGAGGTTCCCCTCGACACGGGCGATTTCCGGCTCATGAGCCGCCGCGTCGTCGTCGCGTTGCGGGCGCTGCGCGAGACGCACCGGTTCGTCCGCGGCATGGTGGCGTGGGTCGGCTTCAAGCAAACCGCCGTGCTCTACGACCGTCCGGGCCGCTTCGCGGGCGAGACAAAATACCCGCTCAAGAAGATGATCCGCTTCGCCATCGATGGCATCACGAGCTTCAGCGTGCTGCCGCTGCGCTTCTCGACCTACCTCGGCATGCTCATCAGCGTGGCGAGTCTCGCGGTCGCCATCTGGGCGGTTGTCGCGCACTTCGTCTTTCGCGCCACGGTGCCCGGCTGGACGGCCACCGTGGTGCTCGTCTCGCTGCTCGCCTCGGTTCAGCTCCTGATGATCGGCATCCTCGGTGAGTACATCGGCCGCATCTACGAGCAGGTGAAGGGGAGGCCGAACTACCTCGTCGGCGACCGCGTCAACGCGAGCGCCAGACCCGACGACGACGCGCTCGACGACGAAGACGACGCAAGCGCATGAGTGCGCGAGGCCCCATCGCACAGAAGTTGGCCCAGCGCGCCCGCGCGGTGCACGCCAACCCGATGCGCTTCCTCGCCGCTCTGCCGCTTATCCTTGCATCCTGCATCGATTTTTCAATTACGCCCAAAAACAAGAGCGACGGCGGCGTGGCGAGCGGTGACCTTCCCGACGCGGCGGGCGACGGCGGCACCATCGGCCTCGGGTGCGGCACAGATGTGAGCTCTGGCGCCACGCTCTGTCTCGGAGTGACGGCGTGCCCCGGGCTCGTGATCGACTCGGCCGCGTTTCCGCAGTGCGGGTTTCGACTGACTGGCGGCAGCACGCTCGACCTCGAGTGCGTCTGCTCGGGGTATCTGTGTCCGGTGGGGGTTGCCACGAGCTGCACCGCGGCGAAGCAGCTGCTCCAAAATCAGACGCAGCCCGGCGTTTGCCTGCAGCTCGGCGAGGGGCGCTGCGTGTCGGGCACACCCGTGAAGCCGCCCAACTCGGGGTGCGACAAAACCTGCGCGAGCCAGTGCGGAGGCGATCCGACCTGCATTCAGGGCTGCGGCTGCTGACGGGCGCGTAGCCGCCTCTTTCTGAAGGCGCGCGACCTCTGCTAGAGCGTAGCCAATGCCCTCGATTTATCGTTCGGGTCTGCTCGACGGACACGTCGCCATCGTCACCGGTGGCGGCTCGGGAATTGGTCTCTCCATGGCGCGCCTCTTCGGCGAGCTCGGCGCGAGCGTCGCCATTTGCGGGCGCAATCCAGACAAGATTGAGCGCGCTAAGACAGAGCTCGAGCGGGCGAACGTGAAGCTGGTGGCGGAGGTTTGCGACATTCGCGACGTCGACCAGATCGCGCGATTCGTAGATCGCACCCGCGACGCGCTCGGGCCCGCGACCATCCTCGTGAACAACGCCGGCGGCCAGTTCCCCACGGCTGCCGAGAACCTCAGCCCCCGAGGCTGGGAGGCGGTGATTCGCAACAACTTGAACGGCACCTTCTTCGTGACCCACGCCGTGGCCACCAAGCACATGATCCCCCGAAAAAAAGGGCGAATCCTGAACATCATCGCCAACGTCGCGCGCGGCTTTCCCGGGATGGTTCACACGGGCGCGGCGCGCGCGGGCGTCGAGAACATGACCAAGACCCTCGCGGTCGAGTGGGCGCAGCACAACATTCAAGTCAACGCGATCGCGCCCGGCATCATTCGCACGACCGGCACCGATCAGTACCCGCCCGAGCTCGTCGAGATGTCCCGCCAACGCACGCCGGCCAAGCGTCTCGGGTCGCCCGAGGAGGTCGCCGACCTCGCTGCGTACATGGTGAGCGACGCGGCCTCGTACGTCACCGGTGAGACCTGGTACATCGACGGCGGCGCGCATCTGTGGGGCGACACCTGGGTCATCCCGGAGCCAGGCGATTTCGCGCCTGCAACGATTCCGGGCGTTCCCTGAAGAGCTGCGCGCGGCGATGACGATCGACGAGCAGCAAGGCGACGGCGGGGCCGGCGGGCAAGGCCACGAGCCGCCCCCCGCGCTCGTTCCTCCGCCGCTCAAGACGGCGATCCGCGGCTGGATTCGTGAGTATTTCGCAGTCTCAGAGCTATCGTTCACCACCGCGCTCGTGCCGCTGGGTTTCCTGTCGATCGCCCTTTTTACGCGGTGGATTCGCACGAACTTCATCTTCGATGAGCAGGAAGCGCTGCTGGCGAATCCGTATGTGCGATCGGTCAGCGATCCGGCGTCGAACCTGCACTGGGGCGACGCGTTTACGCGCGATTTTTGGGGGCTTCTCCCCACGCGAAGCATCGGCTCCTACCGGCCGCTCCCCGACCTGGTGTGGCGGCTTTTGTGGTGGCTCGGCGCGCGCGAGCACTCGGGGCCATTTCTGCACCACTGGGTGAACGTGATGGTGCACGGCATCAACGGCGCCCTGATGGTGCTGCTGGCGCACAGGCTCACCCGGAGCCGCACCGGCGCATGGCTGACCGGCGTGTCGTTCACCGCGGCGGCGGTGGTGACCGAGGCGGTGAGCGGCGTGGTGGGGCTCGCGGACGTGCTCGGGGCGCTCGGGGCGCTGCTGGCGCTTCTCGCGCTGTTTCTGCCGCTTTGGTTGATGCCCGCGGCCGTCTTCGGGGCGACGCTTGTCGGCCTCTACTCCAAGGAGAGCGCGCTGTGCGTGGTACCGCTGGTGCCGTTCGCGGCGCTGCTGCTTTCGCAGATCACCCATCCGAAGCAGCCGATGCGGGTCGCGCGCATGCTCGGAGCGCTTGTGGCAACCGTGGCCGCGTTCGCTTTGTATGTGGAGTCCCGGCGGCGCCTGTTTCCTGCGCCGCTACCGGCAGAGCTCGGGGTGAGTCCGTATCCTGATCGAAGCGCACCGATGCAGCTCGCGCTGGCTGCGCGGGACTACTGGCATCACCCGCGCGAGACGAAGCCGATGTTCGAAGCGTTTCTGCGCTGGTATGCGCAGCCGGGGTTGCCCCGCGATCCGCTCAACAATCCGCTCGCCGAGGCGCCGACGAAGATGCTTCGCGTCGGCGGCGCGCTGCGCGTCTACTTCCGCGGCCTCGTGCAGGTGCTGTTTCCGTGGTCGCTGGCCGGTGACTACTCGTCGCCGCAGGAGCCCGTGCCGGCGTCGCCCTGGTTTGCCGAGAGTGTGCTTGGCGCGCTGGGGATGACCCTGCCGTGGCTGCTTGCGCCGACCTTGTCGCTGCTCGCATGGCGCAAGTGGCGGCGCGGCCTGGGCGCTGCGAAGCCCGGCGTTTGGCCCGCCGCGCTCGCGACGCTCGTGATGCTCGCGGGCTGGATCGCCCTGCTGGCGCTGCTGCCGGTGGTCGCGCGATGGCCGCTGTGGACGACCGCGTCGTTTTGGCCGCGATTTCTGCTCGGGAGTCTGCTCATGGCCCTGCTGCTCGTCGGTCCGCCGGCTGCAGCGTGGGCGCTGGTTCGCAAGAGCGCAGGCAGCCTGTCAGCGAAGCTTCCGTACGACGCCGCCCTCGACGTGCGCCCCCTCATCGGCGTCGCGCTGGTGTGGATTGTGGTGTCCTACTTTCCGGTCTCGAACATACCAATCGTGCTCCCTACCGTGCGCGCAGAGCGTTTTTGGTACTTCCCGGTCATCGGCTCGAGCCTGCTTCTGGGGCTCGCGTTCGACAGGGTGCTGGCGCTCGGCAAACGCTTCGGCAGGCCGCGCTACGCGGTGGCGCTCATCGTGATGTTCTTCTCGCTTCAGGCGTTTTCAGCGCGCAGGCACGCCAACGACTACACCAACGATCTGGCGTTCTGGGATGCCACGCGCAAGGCCGTTCCCAACAGCGCCAAGGCCCATCTCAACTACTCGGTGATGCAGGGCGCACGCGGCAACCTCGAAGAGCGACGCGTGGCCAACACGCGCGCCCTCGAGCTCGCCCCGGAGTGGCCGATGGCGAACATCTACCTCGGCGATACTCTGTGTAGACTGCACAGATCCGCGGAGGGCTGGCCCCACTACAAGCGCGGGTTCGAGCTCGCGCCCAACGACTCGGCGCTCATCGCCCTCGCGCTGCAGTGCCTGTGGGACGAGCACGCGCTCACGCCCGAAATCGAGGCGGACCTGAAGACGATCGGGCCGCAGCATCCGGGCTCGTGGCTCGATTTCCTCCAGCGCGACATCATCGACAACGGCGCTGCCAACAGCGGCGTCGACCCGAAATACAGGCCGCGCGGCTACAACGAGGGACCGAAGGGCGACTAGCAGGGTGTTGAAAAACACCCTGATAGTAATTGGCGAAGCCAATTGCGTGGGGTGGGGACCCCGAAAAACCGCGTTTTTCGGGGCGGGGAGGTGCATACCTCCCCGAGATGAAAGGCTAGCAGGCCGTTCTTCAACGGCCTGCTA
>CANJCO010000088.1 GCA_947473045.1 Myxococcales bacterium
AGGTCGACGAAGGCTCGATTTGGCTGGCCGGGCGCGATGTCACCGCGCTGCCTCCGCGCGAGCGCGACGTGGCGATGGTGTTTCAGAGCTACGCGCTCTACCCGCACTTGACCGTGCGCGAAAATCTGGCGTTCGGCCTCAAGCTTCGCAGCACGGCGGCGCATGAAATCGAGACGCGAATCCGCGACGCGAGCGCGATGCTTGGGCTTGGCGCGCTGCTCGACCGCCTGCCCAGGCAGCTGTCGGGTGGTCAGCGCCAGCGCGTGGCGATGGGGCGAGCGATCGTGCGACGTCCTTCGATATTTCTGTTCGACGAGCCGCTGTCGAACCTCGACGCCGCCCTGCGCGCGGAGGTCCGCGTCGACATCCGAAGGCAGCACGACCGACTCGGAGCGACCACGCTCTACGTCACCCACGACCAGGTCGAGGCGATGACCCTGGCCGACGTCTTGTGGGTGATGAATCAGGGCAAGGTCGAGCAGAAAGGGCCGCCGCTCGAGATTTACGGTCGTCCGCGCTCGCTGTTTGTGGCCACGTTCCTGGGCTCGCCGGTGATGAATGTCGTGGCTGCGACTTTGCGGCGCGAAGGCGGCCGATGGCTGGCGGCGGGCGACGATCTGACGCTCGAAGTCGATCCGTCGCGCTTCGGATCGGCGCTGATCGAAGGGCTCTCGGTGAAGCTCGGCGTACGACCCCACGATCTCGTCGTCGCCCGCGACGGCCATGTGGGCGCCACGCTCGCGATCGATTTCGTCGAGGCCCTCGGGTTCGAGGCCTACGCGCACGGATCGGCGCGCCCGGCGGGGCCTCGCATCGCGGTGCGCCTCGGCGCAGACGAAGCTCGCGGTCTTCGGGCAGGCGGGGAGCTGCGCGTCGGAGCGGCGCCGCAGCACGTGCACTTGTTCGACCCGCAGTCGGGCCTCGCCCTGGACGCGAGATGAGGCGGAGCGCGCCGTGGGCGCTCGCGGTGGCGATCGCGCTCGCGCTTGCTCTGCTGCCGGGCTGCAGCGAGCAGCGACCGACGTTGCTCGTGTGGCACTCGTATCGCGGCGACTCCGAGTCGGCGCTCATCGCGCTGGCCCGCGAGTACGAGGCCTCGCGCGGGGTGCGGGTCGAGCTGCTCGGGGTGCCGTTCGAGGCGTTCTCGGCGAAGCTCGAGGCGGCGGTTCCGCGCGGGCACGGGCCCGACGTCTTCATCGACGCGCACGAGCGACTCGGCTCCTACTTGAAAAACAGCATCGTCGCGCCGTCCGGCGACGCATTCCCCGACGACGACGTGTCGCGCTTCGACGCCGCGACGGTGGCCGCTGTGACCGCGGGCAGCGCGCGCTACGCCGTGCCGCTCGAGGCGAAGTGCCTCGCGCTCTTCGTCAATGACGCCTTGGTCGCGGGCGCGCCCGAAACCCTCGAAGCGTTGCTCGCGACGCCGGTGGCCGCGGGCTCGTATCCGCTCGCGTACGAAGCTCAGAGTGCCTATTTTCAGGCGCCGTTTCTGTCAGCGTTTGGCGGGCGCATGCTCGGCGACGGCGACGCGTTCGGGTTCGTGGGCGACGAAGCCGCGCGATCGCTGGCGTTCACAGTTGATCTTTCCAAGCGGCACCTGATCCCCGATGAGCCCACTGACGCGCTCGTGTCGCAGCTGTTTTCTCAGGGGAAGGCTGCTGCCGTTATCAGCGGTCCGTGGCTCGCCGCCGAGCTCAAGGGGCCCGCGCGCTGGCATGTGGTTGCGCTGCCGAAGCTGGGCGCCACGGGCCTGCGCATGCGCCCGCTGCTCACCGTCGACGGCGCGTTCGTCACGCCCGAGGGCGTAAAGAAAGCCGACGCGAGGGCCTTCGCGCGCTTTCTGGGGACGACCGAAGCGTCCGTCGTTCGGGCGACCGTCGGCCATCAGATCGTGGCCGATCGCGCGGCGTGGTTAAACCCAGAGGTCGCGAGGAACGCGACACTGTCGGCGTTTCACGAGGCCGCGGCGTTCGCGGTGCCGATGCCTGCGTCGCCCCGCATGCGCGCAGTGTGGGTGCCGGCCGAGCAGGCGATTCGCAAGGCGATGCGCGGTGACGCCACCGCCGATGAGGCGCTCCGGGAGGCCCGCGCGCGGTTCGATGATGCGCTCACGCCGCCGCCTCCGCCTCCGTCGCCTGCGCCGCTCGTGCTCGCTGCGGGCGTGCTGCTCATGCTCGGCGCCACGCTCCTCGTGCGCCGCGCGCGATCGCCTGAATTTCAAAGGGATCTGCGCGCTTCATGGCCCGCGTACAAATATGTCGCGCACGCCGCTCTGACGGTGGTCGTCCTCGTGGTGCTGCCGCTGCTCGCGGGCGCGGTGACGTCGCTCTTCGCGGGCACTCAGGGCGATCCCCGCTACGTGGGACTTGCAAATTACACGCAAATTCTCACAGCCCGTGGCGGGCCCTTGCTGGGCCACGGATCGTTTTATCTCACGCTCCTCGTGACCGTGCTCTGGACTGCGGCCAACGTCACGCTTCACCTGGCGTTTGGCATGGTGCTCGGCGTGGTGCTGTCGCGGCCGCTGCTCAAGCTCAAGGCGCTCTACCGCGTGGTGCTCATCCTGCCGTGGGCGGTGCCGTCGTATGTCACGGCGCTCGCGTGGAAGGGCATGTTTCATCGTCAATTTGGCGCGATTAATGCGATTTTGGTCGCGCTCGGGTGCGAGCCGGTTTCGTGGTTTTCGAAGTTTTCGACGGCGCTGGCCGCCAACGTCACCACCAACGTGTGGCTTGGGTTTCCGTTCATGATGGTGGTCGTGATGGGGGCGCTGACCGGCATCTCGAAGGACGTGCTCGAGGCCGCCGACGTCGACGGCGCCTCGCGCTGGCAGCGGTTTCGGCTCGTGACGCTCCCGCTGCTCAAACCCGCGCTGCTGCCGAGCGTGGTTCTCGGATCGGTGTGGACGTTCAACATGTTCAACGTGGTGTTTCTCGTCTCGGGAGGCGAGCCCGACGGCGGCACCGACATTCTCGTGAGCGAGGCCTATCGCTGGGCCTTCACGCGCGACGCGCAGTACGGCTACGCGGCGGCCTACGCCGTGCTCATTTTTCTGCTCCTCGCCGGCGGAACGCGTGCGCTGTCGCGCCTCACCGAGGCCGAGGCATGAGCCCGCCGAGGTTCAAGACGCGGCTCGAAGAGGCGCTGTCGCACGCGGTGCTCATGGTGGCCGTCGTGTTCGCGGTCTACCCGCTGCTGTGGGTCGTCGCGGTGGCGCTGTCGCCGGGCGGCATCTCGGAGGCGGGAGCGCTGCCGCTGCCACGACACGCTTCGCTCGAGAATTTCAGCAAGGTGACGGGCGCCGGTGATGCTTCGCTCGCGTGGCTGTTCGGGCTTCAACTCGGCAACTCGCTCGTGGTTTCGCTGGCGACGGCGCTCACGGCCGTGGTCATCGCCACGCCGGCCGCGTACGCGCTGGCGCGCTTCAAGTTCGTGGGCGCGAAGGCGGGCGTCGCCACCATGCTCGCGACGCAGATGTTCCCCGGGGTGGCCACAGCGGTGCCGCTCTACCTGCTGCTCGAAGCCCTTCACCTGCTCGACTCACGCGCGGGCCTCGTGCTCGTCTACGCGTCGACGGCGGTTCCGTTTGCCATCTTCCAGCTGCGTGGCGCGTTCGAGTCGATACCGGTCGATCTCGAAGAGGCCGCGATGGTCGACGGCGCCACGCGAACGCAAGCTTTTTTGAAGGTGGCGCTTCCGGCGGCCCGGCCGGCGATCGCTGTGACCGCGCTCTTCGCCTTCATGGGCGCCTGGAACGAGTTCATCCTCGCGGCGACGCTGCTGTCACGCAAAAGTGCCTACACGCTGCCGGTGGTGCTTCAGAGCTACGTCGGCGAGCACGGCGCGGCCTGGGGGCCGTTCGCTGCCGGGTCGATTCTCGTGAGCGTGCCCGTGATGGGCTTGTTTTACGTGGCGCAGCGGCAGCTCCTGAGCGGGCTCACCGCCGGCGGCGTCAAAGGCTGACGTTGCGGCCGGCCGCGGCGGCGTGGCATCATTCGGCCCATGAAATACAGGCTTTTGGGCAAAACGGGCGTGTGCGTCTCGGAGCTGTGCCTGGGCACGATGACCTTCGGCGGCAAGGGCTTTTGGGAGGCGATCGGCAATCTTGGCGAGCAGCAGGCGCAGGCGATTGTTGGCACCGCGCTCGACGCCGGCGTCAACTTCATCGACACGGCCAACGTCTACTCCGAAGGTGAAAGCGAGCGGCTCACCGGCGCCGCGCTCAAAGCGCTCGGAAGGCCGCGCGATCAAGTCGTCGTCGCGACCAAGGTACGCGGTCGCATGGGGCCGGGAGTCAACCAGACCGGCCTGTCCCGCGCGCACATCATGACCGCGATCGACGACAGCCTGCGTCGCCTGCAGCTCGATTACGTCGACCTTTATCAGATTCACGGAGTCGACGTGGCGACGCCGATCGAAGAGACCGTGCGCGCGCTCGATGACGTGGTTCGCTCGGGCAAGGTTCGCTACGTGGGCTACTGCAATTTGCCCGCTTGGCAGAGCATGAAGGCGCTCGCTTATGCCGACCAACGCGGCCTTTCGAGGTTCGTGAGCGCTCAGATGTACTACTCGATCGCGGGTCGCGATCTCGAGCGCGAGGTCGTGCCGATGGCCGCCGACCAGGGCCTCGCGATCCTGCCGTGGAGCCCTCTCGCGGGGGGCTTGCTGAGCGGAAAATTCGACGCCGACAAACCCGGGCCCGAGGGCGCCCGTCGCAGCTCGTTCGACTTTCCGCCGGTCGACCGCGGTCGCCTTCCGGTCGTCTTGTCTGCGCTTCGCGAGGTCGCGGGCGAGCAGGGCACCAGCGTCGCGCGAATCGCCCTGGCCTGGCAGCTTGCGAAGCCGCACGTCACCAGCGTGATCATCGGCGCCAAGAACCGCGAGCAGCTCATCGACAATCTGGCTTCGGTCGACGTGGTGCTCTCGGCCGACCAGGTCGCGCGGCTCGACGCCGCGAGCGCGCTGCCGCCCGAATATCCCGGGTGGATGGTCGACTGGCAGAACCGCGACAAGCGCGGATAGCAGGCCGTTGAAGCAGCGGCCTCCTAGCCTTTCATCTCGGGGAGGTATGCACCTCCCCGCACCGAAAAACGCGGTTTTTCGCCGGTCCCCACCCCACGCAATTGGCTTCGCCAATTCCTGGCAGGGTGTGTTTCGAACACCCTGCTGGTAGCCTGCGCGCAAAACTTGGCCCGCCGCGGCGACGCGTGCTTCGTGTGAAGTCATGAAGGTCACCACGAAGCCGGACCCTGCCGCTGGCGCGCGCAAAGGCGAGGGCGATCGCCGCGAGGGCGCCGATCGTCGCGAGTTTCCGCCGAGGCCCGAAGGGCGCCGCAAGACCGAGGGCCGCCGAACCGGCGATCCGCAGGATCTGTAAACGAGCGCCAATCGAGTACCGATTGCGCAAAATAGCGGCTAAACCAAGCCGCGGCATGCGAACCGCCGCTCTCTTCTGCGCCCTTGGCCTGCTGCTGGCGGCCTGCACCAGGGGCAACGAAGCCGCGCCGCGCACGCGTCCAGCGCCCCTCGTCGTGGTCGCCGCCGCGGAGGTGCGCGACGTGCCGGTCGAGGTGCACGCGCCGGTCGATTTGCGGGCGTTTGCGCAGGCCGACGTCGGGAGCAAGACGCTCGGCTACCTCGACGCCGTGCTCGTCGATCGCGGCGACGTCGTCAAACGCGGACAGGTGGTTGCGCTCGTGCGCCCGAGCGATCTGCCCGACCAGCTCGCCACTGCGCGCGGCGCCCTCGCCCAGACCGACGCGGCCGTCGAGCTCGCCCGCACGAACGTCGAGCGCGCCCGCAAGCTCGCGCCGGCCGGCATCATCTCCCAGCAGGAAATGCAGCAATCCGAAGGTGCCTTCGCCAATGCCCTCGCGGCTCAGCGCGCCGCCCACGGTCAGGTCGAGGCCATCGGTGTGCGCCTCGGCGAGACGCGCATCACCGCGCCGCTCGATGGCGTCGTGTCGGTGCGCAGGCTCGATCCGGGCGCGCTCGTCGGCCCTCCCGGCGGCGGCGCCATCGTCACGATCGCGAAGGTCGATGTGCTGCGCGTGTTCATCTCGATTCCCGAGCGTGACATCGCCGGCGTGGCGGTCGGAAAGGACGCCCACATCGAAGTCGACGCCATCCCCGGCCGAAGCCTCGCTGGCAAGGTCGTGCGGGTGGCGCCCTCGCTCGATCCGGCCACGCGCACACTCGACGCCGAGATCCAGCTGCAAAATGAGGCCGGCGAGCTTCGCCCGGGCATGTACGGCCGCGGCAGTATCGTAAAATACATGCACAGTGCAGCTGTTGTGATTCCGGCTGGCGCGCTGCAGATCACCGACGGCAACCGATTTGCGTACGTGCTCAAGGGCGACAAGGTCGAGCGCCGCCGCGTGCAGACCGGCGTCGACGGCGGGTCGTGGCTCGAGGTCGAGCGCGGGCTCGCGCGCGGAGACGAGATCGTGACTGCCGGCATCGACGGACTCGCAGACGGCATGACCGTGCGCGTGACCCGCGGCGTCAGCCCCTACACCGGCGCGCCTCCGCCCAGCGCGAAATAGCTCATGTGGCTCACCCGCCTCGCGCTGCGCAATCCGGTGCTCATCCTGATGATGTCGCTGATGGTGCTCGTGCTCGGCGCCGTCGCGGTAGACCGGCTCTCGGTCGATCTCTTTCCCGCGATCAATATTCCCGTCATCCGCGTCGCGACTTTTTATACGGGCGCGGGCCCCGCCGACATTGAGAAGAGCGTGACGCAGCCGATCGAACGCGCCGTCAGCGCGTCGCCCGGCATCGATCGGGTCGAGAGCACGAGCAAGCAGGGCGTGTCGATCGTGAGCGCGTGGTTCAACTACGACACCAACCTCGACAACGCTCAGTTCGAAGTGCAGCAGCGCGTCGCGCAGATTTTGAACACGCTCCCGCCGGGCATTCAGCAGCCGTTCATTCTCAAGTTCGACATCACCAACATCCCCGTCGTGCAGGTGGTGATGCGCGGCGAGGGGCTCGACGAGCAGCAGCTCTACGACCTCGCCTACAACGTGATCGAGCCGCAGTTCGAGCGCATTCCCGGTGTGGCGAGCGCCACGGTTGGCGGCGGAAAGCGGCGCGAAATCGAGGTTAAACTCGATCGCGAACAGCTCCGCGCCCGCAACCTGGCCGTGCTCGATGTGGTCGGCGCAGTGCGCGCCGGCAACTTGCTGATGCCCAGCGGAGACCTCCGCGCGGGCGACCTCGACTACAACGTCTTTACCAATACGCAGGTGCTCGGCACGGAGGAGCTCGCGGGGCTCGTGGTCAAGCCCGCGGCCTCGCCCGCGACGTCGCCCGGCACCAGCGTGCGCGTGGGCGACATCGCCGAGATCACCGACGGATCGGCCGACCAGTTCAACATCGTGCGGGTGAACGGGCAGCGCGGCGTCTACCTCCGCGTGCTCAAGCAGCCCGGGGCCAACACGATTCAAGTGGTCGATGCGGTGCGCGCGGCGCTGGGCACGCTCCGCGGACTGCCTCCGAGCGTGAAGCTCGACATCTCGTTCGACCAGTCGACCTACATCCGCTCGGCGGTGACGTCGCTCGAGCACGAAGCGCTTCAGGGCGGGGCGCTCGCCGTGCTCGTGATCCTGGTGTTTCTGGTGAGCTTTCGCGCGACGGCGATCGTGAGCGTGGCCATTCCGCTGTCGATCGTGGCGACGTTCATTCTGCTGTATTTCGCGGGTCAGAGCCTGAACGTGTTCACCTTGGGCGGCCTCGCGCTGGGCGTGGGTCGCCTCGTCGATGACTCGATCGTCGAGCTCGAGAACATTCATCGTCATCTCGATCAGGGGCAGGACAAAAAACAAGCGGTGCTGAAGGCAGCGCAAGAGGTCGCCATGCCGATCCTTGTGAGCACCATCACCACGATCATCGTGTTCTTTCCGGTGCTGTTTCTGCAGGGCGTCGCGCGCAACGTGTTTCTGCCGCTCGCGCTGACGATCAGCTTCGCGCTCATCATGAGCTTCTTCGTCTCGCGCACCGTCACTCCGCTGCTGTGCTTCTACGTGCTCAAGTCGACCGCGCACGCGGCGAAGCGCGGCGTCGCCGGCGCGATTACCCGCAGCCTCGACCGCATGGACGAAGCCTACGCGCGCGCCCTCAGCTGGGTCCTCGGCCATCGCTGGTTGGTCATCGCCGTGATCGTCGGCCTCACCGGAGCCTCGTGCGGGCTCGGCAAGAAAATCGGCACCGAGTTCTTCCCCGACTCCGACGAGGCTCAGTTCACCGTCGTCTACAAGACCCCGATCGGCTCGCGCGTCGAGCGCACCGAGGAGGTCTCCGCCCGGCTCGAAAAGACGGTGGCCGCTGCGCTGTCGGCAGGCGGCGCAAAGCACTTCACGACGATGCTGGCCGACAACGGGCTGCCCTCGGGTCGCACTGCGCTTTTCACGTCGAACAGCGGGCCGCACGCAGGCAACCTGGCGGTCAATCTGGTGCCAAAATCGCAGCGCGCGTTCAGCGACGTGGCGGCGACCGAGAAGGTGCGCGCCGCGCTCGGGAAAGACTACCCCGGCACGCAGGTGTCCTTCTCGACCGGCGGCATCGTGAAGCGCATCTTGTCGTTCGGATCGGCCGCGCCGATCGACGTCGAGATCGTGGGCTACGATCTGGGCGACGCGGCGGGTTACGCCAAGCAGCTGCTGCCAAAGCTCGCCGCGATGGCCGACACCGACGGCAAGCCGCTGCTCACCGACGTGCAGATTTCCCGCGAAGAGAACTACCCCGAGCTCGACATTGAGGTCGATCGCGAAAAGGCCGGAACGCTCGGCCTGACCGAGACGCAAATTGCGCAGAGCGTGCTGTCGAGCGTAGTGGGAAACACCCAGTTTTCCCCGATTCCGTTCACGGACGCAAAGACCGGAAACGAATATTACATCAACGTGCGACTCGCCGACGCCTACCGGAGCGACGTGGCGGATCTCGGCGAGGTGCTTCTGCGAACGCCCGCGGGACCGACGCTGCCGCTGTCGAACGTGGCCACCGTGAAGCGATCGAGCGGCCCGGTGCTCATCGCGCGAAAGTACCTGCAGCGCATCGTCGACGTGACCGCGAATGTCGCGCCCGGAAAAGACCTCGGCAAGGCGAGCGACGCGGTGCAAAAGACGCTCGTCGAGCAGCCGCCGCCCGACGGCTTCACCGCCGCGCTGGGCGGTCAGGCAGCGGCGCAGAAGGCCGCGTTCGCGGGGCTGTCGTTCGCGGGGCTGATGGCGATCGCGCTCGTGTACATGGTGCTCGCCTCCCAGTTCAAATCGCTCGTCGACCCGCTCGTGATCATGTTCAGCGTGCCGCTCGGCATCTCGGGGGTGCTCGTGATGCTCTACGTCACCGGCACCACGCTCAGCGTCAACAGCGCGATGGGAATCATCATGATGATCGGCATCGTGGTGTCCAACGGCGTGCTGCTCGTCGATTTCGCGAACGTGCTGCGCGCGCGCGGGCTGCCGCTCGTAGAGGCAACCGTGACCGCCGCGAAGACGCGCCTTCGGCCCATCTTGATGACGACCATCGCGACGATCGTCGGGCTGGTGCCGATGGCGCTCGGGCTCGGCGAAGGCAGCGAGACGAACCTGCCGCTCGCGCGGGCCGTGATCGGCGGCCTCACGGTGTCGACCGTCTTCACGCTGTTTCTGATACCTGCGCTCTACACACTTTTCGACCGCTTCGCCCGTCGAACCGCGCCCGACTCCGAGGACCCCGACGCGCTCGCCGGCCGATGATGGCGAAGCCGAAACCGCGCCCTGTCGCGCCGGTGCGCATTCGTCTCGTCACGGCGTCGTCGCTGCGCATGGTGCTGCTCGCCGCGATCGCGGTGGGCGCGGCGGCTTATGCCATCGCGCGCCACCGCACGCACCCGTTCGAGCCGATGATGGTGCCCCGGCCGGCCGCGACCGAGCTGCCCGCACCGGAGCTCATTCCGGCGGACTGAACGCCGGCGTCAATCGTCGGTGAGGTCCATGACGCGCGCCTCGAGCCCGCGGCCCTTGCTGACGCCCGCGATGCGCGTCTGCGCAGTGAGCAGGACCCACAGCGCCTGCCCGATGACGGTGTCGGCGTCGGTCTGCTTGCGATCGAAAAACAGGCCGAGATCGCGTCGCTCTTCGTCGTACTCGATGCGCATGATGCCCGCGACGGCGCGGAGTTGGTCCATCGGAAGCGCCGCGGTGGTGCGCGCTCCCTGAGCCTGTTGTGCGCGCGGCACGCGACCGATTTTCACGTGAACCTCTTCGCTCGAGGCCGTGAGCTCCGAGATGGTGCCCTGCGCGATGAGCTTGCCGTGATCGAGGATCGCCGCGCCGTCGCAGACTTCCTCGAGCTCCTGCAAGTTGTGGCTCGAGATGACGACGGTGCACTTGCCCTTGAGCGACTTCACCAGCTGGCGCATGTCGTAGGCCACCCGCGGATCGAGCCCTGCGCTCGGCTCGTCGAGCAGCACGACCTCAGGCTCACCGATGAGCGCTTGCGCGAGCGACACGCGCTTGGCCATTCCGTGCGAGAGCGTGCTGCAGCGCATGTCCCACCAGTCGAGCCCGCCCACGTCGCGCAGCACGTCGCGCGCGGCGCTGATGGCCTTGGTGGCAGGGATGTCCTGCAGGCGCGCCATGTGGATCAGAAACTCGCCCACGCGATCGAGCGGGGGCAGCAGCGCGTCTTGAGGCAGTACGCCGAGCCGGCCACGCAGCGCGTCGACGTTGCGGGTGTCGAAGCCGAGCACCTCGACCTCGCCCGAGGTGGGCTCGAGGTAGCCGGCCATCATCGAAAATGTGGTGGTTTTGCCGGCGCCGTTCGGCCCGATGAGGCCGTAAATCTTGCCCGCAGGGATGGCGAGCGACAGGTCGTCGACCGCCAGCTTGTTGCCGAACTGTTTGGTGACTTTGCTGAAGCGAATGGCGGTCTCGACCGCCTTCTTCTTCTTTGCTCGCGGCTTGTCGCCGGCTTCGTCTGCTTTGACGACGTCGGCCGCGGGCTCGGGAGCGGCGGGGGTTTCGATCGCTGAAGCTTGCGGGTCGCTCATCACACGTCCTTTTTGGCGAAGAGGAGCGCCGACAGACCTACGAACACAATCATGTAAACGGCGCAGGCGCCCAGGCCGGCGGCCACCATCGACGGCTTCGGCGACAGGAGCAGGTCGTCGTACCCGTTCGGGTTCAGGTACTCGTACCAGTGCACGCTGACCATGCGGGCGTGCTCTTCGTCGCCGGGCTTGGCGGCGTCGAAGAGGCGCGATACGAGGCCCACGACCCCCGTGAACCAGATGGCGAAAAATACGCCAAAAGTGCTGAGAAGCGCGAGGAGCGGGGTCTTGAAGCGGGTGCTGACGAAGATGGCGATGGCCGACCACGTGCCCACGATGAGGGCTGAAACCAGCCAGAACCGAAGCCCCCAGCTGAAGAACTGCGAAAACGAGATGTAACCGCGAATGAGCACCGCCCCGCCGCTGAGCACCACGAGCGCGAGGGTGATGCCCGAGACTGTCCCCCAGAGCCCGAAAAACTTGCCGAGCAAGTACGACCAGCGGCGCGTGCGCACGGTCCAGAAGCGCACGCCGCGGTGCTGAAGGTCGCCGGAAACGGAGTCGAAGCCGAGCAGCGCGACCAGCAGCGGTCCAACCCAGACCATCACCTTCAAGAACACCATCAGCGAAAGCGGGGTGTGCGCGAGGTAGGCGGCGAGGCCCGGATCGGTGCCGCCCTTGATGTACATCTGCTCCTGGAGCTGCGCGAAAGCTTCGGTCGAGTCGGCGCCGAGTTTGTCGCGCGCGGTCGATTCGATCCAGATGCAGATAAAGATCGCGAGCGCGCTGCCGAGAAGCGTGAGGAGGCCAAGGATGATGCCCTTGACGCTTCGGGTGCTTTTGCGGAGCTCGCGGGCGGCGATGAGGCCGATTTCTGCGACGGGACTCAAGTGGTTGGCTCCATGGTGCGGAGGTGGTCTGGGGCCTCGACTTCGCGGCGAACGCCGAAAATGGGCCGGAACACCGAATACCTGCCTTCGCGGCCGCCGGCAACAGCGGCCAAAGCGCCCAGTCGAACGGGTGGGTAACCGGGCAGCCGGAGCGAACCTTCCCGCCTTCGGGGGAGCTTCGCGCTTTACAGGCGGGCCCGCCGCGGGTAGCTTCGCCCCTGTTCGGTGTGGCGAAAGCTCCCGATTTGTGGCCCCGTCGACTCGGAAACGTGAACCCCGCCAGGCCCGAGAGGGAGCAACGGTAGCGCGGAAGGGTGTGACGGGGCCTTTCCCTTTTGTGGCGCGGGCGATTCGCGCTATCCTCTGGAGTCCGGAACGCCGCGAACCCAACGGTCCGCGTACCTCTCGGCTCAGCCGCGAGGAGTTCCAAAGTCTACGCCCTCGATTCCGAGGGCCGATTCTCTGGCTCCAACCGCCGCGCGCTATCGCGGCACCACGGCCCGCCGCATGACCCTATCGCCGACAATCTTCGCGCACGCGCGCCTCCGGGCAGCGCCTTCCGCCGACGATTTGGCGTTCATGCGTTCGGGCGAGAAAGCTGAACGCCCGCATGTCCAAGAATGTACTGGTCATCAACGTCGACGTCCGTGAGACCCGCGTCGCGCTGATTGAAGACGGCATCATCGCCGAGCTCCTCATCGAGCGAAAAAGCCAGAGCGGCGGTGGAAGCACCGTCGGAAGCGTTTACCTCGGGCGCGTGACCCGCGTGCTGCCCGGGCTTCAAGCCGCCTTCATCGACATCGGCCAGGAGCGCGCCGCGTTCCTTCACGTCGAAGACTTGATTCGGCCCGACGACTTCGAAGCGTATCTGGCGGGTGGCCGCAAGCACGCGCGCGACGAAGAGCGCGGCCCCACCGGCGTCGAAGAGCTCGACGCCGAGACCGAGGCCGACATCGGGTCGACCGACGACGCTCCGGTTCTTGCCGAAGCGCCGTCGCCCCGTGCCCTGGCCGCGGCGCCGGAGGCGTCCGAGACGCAGGCCGAAGCAGAGGCCGTCCAGCCTGCCGTCGCGATCGCTCCCGAGCCGGCGGAGGCCTCGGTGGTCGCGCCCGCCTCGGGTCACGCGGTTCACGAAGTGCCGGCAGCCGACAACTCCGAACAGCTGATTGCTCCTGCCGCGGCCTCCAACTGGTCGATGGCTGAAGAGTCGTCGGCGGACGTCGCCGCGATCGCAGATGCCGACGCGAGCGCGCCCGTGATGGCCGACGCGGACGACAGCGACGAAGCGGGCGATGACGCGGGCGATGACGCGGGCGATGACGCGGGCGATGACGCGGGCGATGACGCGGGCGAGCCCGCTGCAGCCGGCGAGTCCGACGATTTCGATATGGCCGGTCTTCCGGGCTTTACCGTGAGCGATCCGGGCGAGCCGGTTCCGCGCGCTGCGCCCCCGCGCGAGCGTGGTCGTGGTCGCGGTCGTGGCCGTGGCCGTGGCCGTGGTCGCCCGGGTGATCGGGGTCCTGTGCCCGAGCGCGTCGCCGAGCGTAGCGGCGGAGGCGGAGGCGGAGGCGGAGGCGGAGGCGGAGGCGGAGGCGGAGGCGACCGCGGTGGCCGCAGGGATCACGGCGCGCGCCACGGCGGAGGCGGCGGCGGCGGCGGAATGCCCCCGCGCATCTCGAAGTCGACCCCGATTCGCGAGGTCGTCAAGGAAGGCCAGGAGATCATCGTTCAGGTCACCAAAGACCCGATCGGCACCAAGGGCGCCCGCTGCTCCAGTCACATTTCGCTGCCGGGCCGCTACGTTGTGTACCTGCCCACCGTCGAGCACGTGGGCATCTCCAAGCGTATCGGAAACGACAAAGAGCGCTCACGCTTGCGCGACGCGATCGACGCCATGAAGCCCCCGACTGGCGGCCTCATCGTGCGCACGCTCGCCGAGGGCCTCACCAAAAAGCAGCTCAAGGCCGACGTCGGCTACCTCGTGCGTCTGTGGGGCGAGATCGCCAAAAACCGCGAAGGGGCACGCCCGCCGCACGCGCTGATGACCGAGCTCGA
>CANJCO010000089.1 GCA_947473045.1 Myxococcales bacterium
GATCGTCGACGACCCGAACGGGGGCCCGAAAAAGGCCACGCTCGCCGGCGTCGACGCCACGCTGCTCAAGCAGCGTCACGACTTCCTGCGCCCTGACTCCCTCGTCGCCGTCATCATGGTCACCGACGAAGAAGACAGCTGGAGCGATCCGCTGGCCGTCGGCGGTCGCGGGTGGGTTACCCGCGCGCAGCAGTTCCCGGGTTCGCCGACGGGCTTGATGCCGAAGGGCACCTCCGAGTGCACCAACGCGATTGACCCGAACAACCCCACGACGACCGGCCCCAACTCGCCGAGCTGCACGTCGTGCGGTTTCGCGGGCAACATGGCCAACGGAAGCCCGATCTCGGGCGATCCCAGCTGCCAGACGAGCTGCGGCGCCAACTGCGCCGGCTACTACACTGGCAAGGAAGACAACCTGAACATTCGCTACGTCAACGACATGAAGCGTCGTTACGGGCTCGATCCGCAGTTTCCGGTGTCGCGCTACGTCAACGGCCTGAAGTCGCTGAAGGTTCCCAACCGCGAGGGTGAGCACCCGGGCGGCGGCGGCGCTTACAAGGGCTCGAACAACTGCACCAACCCGCTCTTCGCGGCGAGCCTGCCCACCGATCCGAACGGCGAGCTCTGCACGCTGCCCCTCGGCACGCGCACCAGCGACCTCGTGTATTTTGCAATCATCGGCGGCTTGCCGTGGCAGCTCCTCGCCGACGACAAGGGCGCCTTCAAGAGCGCGCTCAGCGGCGACGACTGGCAGAAAATCCTCGGCAAAGACGTCGAGCACTTCGATCTCACCGGCATCGATCCGCACATGATCGAGAGCTACTTGCCCCGCATTCAGGCGAACGCGGCGCAGATTCCCTACCTGTCGAATCCGCTGCAGCCGCCGACCGCCGGCGACACGGCCGACCCATACAACGGTCGCGAGTGGGACACCTACAAGAGCCCCCTCGGCCTCGACTTGCAGTATGCATGTACCTTCGAGCTGCCCAACACCAAGGAGTGCAGCGACCCGGCGAACGCCAAGGCCTGCGACTGCACCGGCACCGCAACCGACCCGACCGGGCCGCCCCTCTGCGCCGCAGGCGCGAGCGGCAAATCGCTTCAAGTCCGCGGCAAGGCGTATCCGACCATTCGCGAGCTTCGCGTCGCCAAGGGGCTCGGCTCGCAGGCCATCGTCGCTTCGATCTGTCCGAAGGAGCCGAAGAACACGCAGAGCGCCGACTACGGTTATCGCCCCGCGGTTCGTGCGATCATCGACCGCTTGAAGAACGCGCTCGCCGGCCAGTGCCTGCCGCAGGCGCTGACGCCGGATCAGACCGGCGCGGTGCCCTGCCTCATTCTCATCACGCTCAACGGCGGTCAGAACCAGGACGGCGCTTGCGACAAGACCAAGGGCCAACTTCAGCCTGAGCCCGGCATCCTGTCGAAGTTCAACGAGCAGCGCTGCGCGGACGCCGGCAAAGACGGCAACGGCAAGCCTGTTTGCACCAACAAGGCGGACGCGAACGCCGTCGCGCAGGTCCTCGGACCGGCCTGCGAGCTCAACCAGGTCGTCCCGACCGCCTTCTCGAACGGTACTTCCTGCGAAGCCGGCACGAAGGATGGATCGCTCGGCTGGTGCTACGTGAGCGGAACGTCCGCGGGCACCTGCCCGCAGGCCATCAAGTTCACGCCTGGCCAGCCGCCCTCGGGCGCGAAGGTCAACCTGCAGTGCATCGAGGCATCGTCCGCCGACGGCGGCTGATTCTCCCTCGCACCAAAAACCCGCGGCGGGCGCCCGAGTCTCACGACTTCGGCGCCCGTCGTGTTTTGTAACGCTGTGTTATCGTGGACCGGTTCATGACCCAGAAGCGCACCATCCTCATCATCGAGGACGAGCCGCAGATCGTGATGGGCCTGCGCGACGCGCTCGAGTTCGAGGGCTTCCGCGTCGTGTCCTCGGGGCGTGGCCGCGAAGGTATCGCGCTCGCGAAGAGCGAGAGTCCCGACGCCATTATCCTCGACCTCATGTTGCCCGACATGAACGGCTACTCGGTGTGCGAAGAGCTGCGCCGCGCCGACGGACTCGTGCCGATCGTCATGCTCACCGCGCGTTCGCAGGAGACCGACAAGATTCGCGGACTCGACGCCGGCGCCGACGACTACATCACCAAGCCGTTCGGCGTAAACGAGCTCATCGCCCGCATGCGCGCCATTTTTCGAAGGGCAGCCCGTGCACCGGGCGCGCCCGAATCGCTCGAAGTCGGAGAGGCTCGCATCAACTTGTCGGCGCACTCGCTCACCATTCGCGGCGAGGTCTCCGAGCTGTCGTTCTACGAGGTTGAGCTGCTGCGCCTGCTCGCGGAGCGCTCCGGGCAGCCGGTGAGCCGTGACGAAATTCTGTCGCGCATCTGGGGTCTCGACGCCGCGCCGACCAATCGCACTGTCGACAACTTCATCGTGAAGCTGCGCAAGAAAGTCGAGCCGCAGCCGGAGCGGCCCAAGCACATTCTGACGGTCTACGGTTTCGGCTACAAACTCGCGCTCTGACCGCAGGCGCGCAGACAACGTGCGCCGCGAAGGCTATGTTACCGGCGATCATGGCCAAAATTATCATTGTCGACGATCAGCGCAACATGCGCACGACGCTCGCGATGATGCTGCGGGGCGCCGGCTATGAGGTCGACGAGGCCGCCGACGGCGATCAGGGCATGGAAATGGGCCGATCGGGCGCATTTGACCTGATGCTCACCGATCTGCGCATGGGCTCGAACGACGGCATCGACGTGCTGCGCGCGGTCAAAGAGGTGCAGCCGCTGACGGAGGTCATCGTGATGACCGCGTACGGCACCATCGACAGCGCCGTCGAGGCCATACGGCTGGGCGCGTTCGACTACATTCAAAAGCCGTTTTCCGAGCAGGAGCTGCTGGTCAAGGTTCGCAACGCGCTCGACCGCAGACGCCTCGCCAGCCAGGTTTCGTTTCTGGCGACCGAGTTCAAAGACCGCTACAAATTCGAGAGCATCGTCGGCAGGTCCGCCCCGATCCGCGAAATTTTGGGGCGCATCGTGAGGGTGGCTCCCACCGACGCGATCGTGCTCATCACCGGCGAGAGCGGCACCGGCAAGGAGCTCGTGGCCAAGGCGCTGCACGCCAACAGCCGTCGCGCCGACCGCGCGTTCGTCACCGTCAACTGCGCGGCGATCACCGAGAGCCTCTTCGAGAGCGAGCTGTTCGGGCACGCCCGCGGCTCGTTCACCGGGGCCGTCAAGGCGCGCAAGGGCCTGTTCGAGGAGGCCGACGGAGGCACCTTTTTCTTCGACGAGATCGCCGAAACGCCGCTCGCGTTTCAGGCCAAGTTGCTGCGCGCGATTCAAGAAAACGAGATCCGCCGCGTGGGCGAAAACAAGCCGATCCGTGTCGATGTTCGCATCATCGCGGCGACCAATCAGGAGCTGTTCACCGCCATCGCCGAAAAGCGGTTTCGCCAGGACCTGTATTATCGCCTCAACGTCGCGCGTTTTCAGCTGCCGGCGCTCCGCGAGCGGCGCGAAGATTTGCCCGAGCTCATTTCGTACTTCCTCGAAAAGCACAACCGCAAGATGGGCTACCGGGCGCGCCTCGCCGAGAGCGCTCTCGAGGCGCTCGAGCGCTACAGCTTTCCCGGCAACGTCCGCGAGCTCGAGCACATGATCGAGCAGGCCGTCGCGCTCGTGCATGACCGCATGATTACGGCAGACGACCTCATGCCGGGATCTTCGCACGTGGCCGCTTCGAGCTCGGGCGCGGGCGGGCGATCGCTGGCGGTCGTCGTCGACGAGGCCGAACGAGGCGCGATCGAGGCGGCCTTGCGCGACGCCGACGGAAGCCGCGAGCGGGCTGCCGAACAGCTCGAGATTTCGCCCACCACGCTCTGGCGCAAGATGACGCGCCTCGGGATCGTGTTCGACCCGCGCGGGGCCTGACGCAGCCGCATCGGCGATTGAAAGCGTCACGCAGGCGGCCTATTCGGGCGGCCGTGAGATCGGCCCCAGCCCCATGCGCGTAGACCTCCTCGACTACGAGCTCCCTTCGGAGCTCATCGCCCAACATCCCGCCGCCGATCGACAGGACGCTCGCCTCCTCGCCGTCGGCGCTGGCGACGCGCATGAGCATCGGACGATCGACGATCTCGCGGAGCTCATCCCCGACAGGGCGCTGCTCGTCCTCAACGACACGCGCGTGCTTCCGGCGCGTTTGTTCGCGCACAAGGAGACGGGCGGCCGCGTCGAGATCTTCCTCGTTCGGCGCGTGGAGACGCGCGTCGAAGGCGGCCGTCCGGTCGAGATCTGGCGCGCCCTCGGCAAGGCCTCCAAGTCGCTGCGCTTCGGCATCGAGCTGCGCGTGGGCGGCCCCGCGAAGGCGGGCGACGCTGAGCCGCCGACGCTCTTTGCGCGCATCCTCACGCGCTCCGAAGATGACGGCCTGCTCGAAGTTGCATTATACACGGATGGGCGCGGGAGCATCGAGGACGCCGTCTCTGCCTGCGGCCGGATGCCGCTGCCGCCGTACATCAAGCGGGACGTCGAGCCAGCGGACGCCGAGCGCTACCAGACCGTCTACGCGCGCGTGCCCGGCGCCGTGGCCGCCCCTACCGCCGGCCTCCACCTTTCGCGCGCCATGCTGGGGAGGCTCGTCGCCGCGCGAGGCTGCGAAATCGCGGCCGTGACGCTGCATGTCGGCCTCGGAACCTTCTCGCCCGTCACCGCCGAAGACCTCGACCAGCACAAGATGCACGCCGAGTGGTTCGACGTCTCGCAGACGACTGCGCGCGCAGTCTTAGAGGCGAAGCGCGAGGGCAGGCCGGTCGTCGCGATTGGCACAACCACAGTGCGCGCGCTCGAGTCGGCCTCCGCGAGCGGCGAAATTCGGGCGAGCGTCGGCGAGACGCGGTTGCTCATTCAGCCCGGCTACCAGTTCCGATCCGTCGACATGCTCTTTACGAACTTTCACCTGCCCAAGAGCACGCTGCTCGCACTCGTCGCCGCGTTTGGCGGCACCAAGCGGGTGCTCGGCGCCTATCAACAGGCCGTAGCTGCGCGCTACCGCTTCTTTTCGTATGGCGATGCCATGCTCCTGTCACGCGGGGATGAACCATGACCGCGCCTCGCACCCCCGGCTTTGCCTTCCGCGTCACCGCGCGCGACGGCGACGCCCGCAGCGCCGTGCTGACGACCCCGCACGGCGACGTCGAGACTCCAACGTTCATGCCCGTCGGCACGCAAGGGAGCGTGAAGTCGCTCACGCCCGAAGAGGTAGCCAGCACCGGCGCGCGCATCGTGCTCGGAAACACCTATCACCTGTGGCTCCGGCCGGGCGCCGACCGCGTCGCTTCGTTCGGCGGCCTCCACGGCTTTTCGCGCTGGCCGCATGCCATGCTCACCGACTCCGGCGGGTTTCAGGCGTTTTCCCTCGCAACTTCATCAGGAAGGCGCGCCGGGAGCGAACTCAAAAAGCTCGTGGCACCGTCGGAAGACGGTTTCACGTTCAAGAGTCACCTCGATGGCAGTCGGCACTTCCTGTCGCCCGAGATCGCCGTCGAAGTGCAGAGCAAGCTGGGCGCCGACATTCAGATGCAGCTCGATGTGTGCCCTCCTGGAGAGTCTCCCAGAAATGTCGTCGAGGCCGCGGTAGCGCAGACGACGCGCTGGGCCAGGCGCTCCCTGGCGGCGCCGCGTAAGGAACATCAGGCCCTGTTCGGAATCGTGCAGGGTGCATGCTTTTCTGACTTGCGTGTATCCCACGCAGAAGAGCTCGCGGCGCTCGATCCGGGCTTCGACGGCCTCGCCCTTGGAGGCTTCTCGGTAGGCGAGCCGGTCGCCAACATGCACGAAACACTCGCGATCGTCGCGCCGCGTCTCGATCCCGAACGTCCGCGCTACTTGATGGGCGTAGGCACCCCGCGCGATCTCCTCGTGGCCATCGCGGCCGGCGTCGACATGTTCGACTGCGTCCTGCCCACGCGCAACGCGCGAAACGGTCAGGCGCTCACGCGAAATGGTCCGGTCGTGATCAAGCAGGCGCGTTACCAGGATGATCACCTCCCAATCGATCCGGAGTGCACCTGCGCGTGCTGCGCGGGAGGCTACGCGCGCGGCTACCTGAGGCACCTGTACATGTCCCGGGAGATCCTCTGCGCGCGGCTGCTGTCGCTCCACAACCTGCATTTCTATGGTGAGCTGGTGTGCAGCGCCCGCGCCGCCATTGCTGCCGGTCGCTACGCTGCGTTTGCGGCAGCATCGCTCGATCGCCTTCAGCGCGGCGTGTGATACGATCCGCGTCTGCCATGGCAGATGAGGAGAAACCGCAGCCGCCCCGGCGGATGGTCGTGCGCAAGGTTCAGGCAGCCCCGCTGCCCGCATCCGCGCCCGAAGCTGCGCCCGCGGATCCGGACGATGCCGCCCTTCGCGCGCTTTCGGCGAAGTACGGCGTTCCTCCGATCGACCTCTCCAAGGTCGTCATCGCGATCGCGCATCTCGTGATGCCGCGCGAAGTCGCGACCGCGCACCGTGTGCTCCCGGTGCTCGTCAAAGACGACCGCGTCTTTCTGGCGATGGTCGATCCCTCAGAGGCGCGCGTGATCGATGAGCTCGAGTTCGTCACGGGCAAGAAGGTGTTTCCGTATGTCGCGCTTCCGGCGCAGCTGCAGATCGCGATCGATGGCGCTTACGACGCGCAGAGCGGTGGCGCCGCACGCTACGCGGGGGCGAACGCGCCGGCGCGCGGCCCGACGATCAGCGTCGATGCGCTACCGCCCGCGTTGCCCAGCAGCAGGTCGCTCGACGAAATCGCGGTGAGCGATCCGACCCTCGACGATTCGGTGGTCCTGCCGCTGCCAGATGGGCTGCGCGCGAAGGTCGTGCTCGTCGTAGACGACGTCGACGAAATTCGGAGACTGCTCCGAGCTGTCCTGGAGACCGCGGGCTATCAGGTCGTCGAAGCGAGCGCCGGCCTCGCCGCCCTGCAGATGGTCAAGCAGTACGTGCCCGACCTCATCGTGCTCGACGCGATGCTCCCGGAGGTGCACGGGTTTGATATCGCGCGTCGCATTCGCGGGAGCGCGAAATACGGGGCGATCCCGATCGTGATGATCAGCGCGATGTATCGCGGCTGGCGCATCGCCGAAGACCTCAAGGCGAGCTACGGGATTCAGGCCTTTATTGAAAAGCCCTTCAAAATTGCGGAGGTCGCTGCCACCGTGGCGCGGTTGCTTGCCGGAAGCACTGCCGAGGCGGGGCCCCGCAGCGAACGCGTCACCGCCGCCGGCGCTGCGGCTGAAACTGCGCTCGCCGAGGGCATGGCAGCCTACGGCGCCGGCGCCATCGAGCGCGCCATCGAGATTTTTTCGCGCGGCGTCGCGGCCGATCCGCTGGCGTTTCGCCTGCGCTATCAGCTGGGCCTCATTCTGGGCGCCAGCGGCCAGGTGTTCGAGGCCGTCACGCACCTCGAGCACGCGATCGAGCTGCGTCCCGCGCACTTCGGCGCGCTCCGGAACGTCGCGGTCCTCTACGAGAAGGCGGGGTTCAATCATCGCGCGATCGAGGTCTGGGAGCGCGCGGCGGCTCACGCCCCCGACGTCGAGACGCGGGCCCGCATAAAAGAGCAGATCATTAGGCTGCTGAGGTAGTTTGGCGTCCCGACTGTAAATTCGCGCGTGCCACCCGGCCCAAGGCCGTGGCAGACTCGGAGTCGGATACGCTAACCTCGAGAGTTCATCCGCGATGAAATTCCTCTGCGATCAGTGCAAGGCGAAGTACCAGATCGCCGACGAGAAAGTCGTCGGGAAGACCGTGCGCATGAAGTGCCGCAAATGCGGGCACAACATCGAGGTTAAAGCGGAGGTCACCGAGACGAGTGTTGCGTCGGCCGCAGTGAGCGATCTCGCCCCGGCGGCCACCACCACCAACGAAGTTGCTGCTCCGCCGGCTGCTGCGGTCGCCGCTCCTCCGCCGCCCGCCGCGGTAAAAGCGCCGCTGGCTACCAGCCTCGCCTCGATTCGAACGCCGCCTCCCGGAAGCGTCAAGGTCGATGCAGGTGCGCTGGCGAGCGCCTTTCAAAAAAGCGCAGCGCAGCCGCAAAAAGCCGATGCCGCGAGTCTGGGCAATCTTCAGGCGTCGAGCGACTGGTACGTGGCCATCAACGGCGTGCCGGTCGGTCCGATCCGCGTCGGCGAAATCAAGGCGAAGGTCGGCGCAGGCGGAATCTCGGAAGATTCGCTGTGCTGGCGCGAGGGCATGGAGGAGTGGCGGCCGGTGCGCGCCGTCACCGAGCTGGCCGCTGTCATTCGCGAAGCCCGCGCCATGGAGCGGCCGTCGCTCACGCCGCCGGCGCCCGCGACTCCGATCGATCCGCGCGCGGAGTCGCGCAGCGCGCCTGGGCCTGCTGCTGCGCCTCCGGTTGCCAAGCCGCTCCCGGCGCGGCCAGCCGCGCCGAGGCCGCCGGCGCGCACCGAGCCGGTCAAGCCTTTCGCGCCCGCCGCGCGCAGCAACGTCGTCGCGCTCACCTCGCGACTGGCCACCGCCGAGAAGCTCGAAGCGGAAGAAGATCCGACCTTCATAGGCGATCCGTTCGCGTCGGCCACTGCGCCGGTTCGCGCGCCTTCGCCGGTCACGCCGGTTGCCGCTCCGCTCGTCGCCGCACATGCAGCGCCCGTCGTCGCACCTGCGCCGCTCTCCATCGCTCCCGCGCCGACTCCCGCGCCGGCTGCCGTTGCGGCCTCGATTCCCGCGTCGACCGAGCCCGTGGCCGCGGTAGCCGCCGCGTGGGAACCAAAGCCGCCGCCGCCCCCGTCTTCGCTCTCGCAGCAAACGGTGCTCATTCACGCGCAGCGCAAGCAGCCGCCGTGGCTCATGATCGGCATGCTCGTGCTGTTTGGCGCGTTCGGAATCACCGCCGCGATCGTGCTGCTCACGCGTGGCCCCGCGCCTGCGCCTCAGACCATCATCGTCACCCAGCCTGCGGCCGCGCCAGCGCCCTCCGCGCCGATCGCCGCGCCGAGCGCCGTTGCGGTCGAAACGGTGGCGCCTGTCGACCCGGGCGTGGCGCCTGCCGTTGCGTCGGCGACCCCCGACAAGCAGGCGCTCCCGTCGGGCGCGGCAACCAAGCCCGCGCCAGCGGCCTCGGCGAAGCCAATCGATCCCAAGCTCGCGGCCCTGCTCGGAGGCGGTGCGCCCGCCGGCCCTTCGATGGGCGGCAGCGCGGCAGGAGGCGGCAGCGGCAGCGGCGGATCGCTCAGCGGCGACGACATCCAGCGCGTTGTCAGCGCGCGAGCTTCGGGCGTGAAGCGCACCTGCTGGGAGCGCAGCGGCGGCCAGCAAACCGACGTCTCCGTGAAGGTGCACCTCACCATCGCGGGCAACGGAAGCGTCTCGCGGGCGAGCGCCTCGGGCAACGATCCGACCATCGCGAAGTGCATCGAAAATTCTGTCGCGAAGTGGACGTTTCCGGCCACAGGCGGCAGCACCGAGGTCGACATCCCGTTCCACTTTCTGCGCCAGTAAGCCAGGGCGCCGTAAGGCAGGGCGCCCTGCCGCGTTGCTTGAGTGAGGCGGGGTTTTCAATCGCCCAAAGCAGGCTACTGTTGTGGCACCAGGCTCGGCCGCAACGGTCGCTGATGCCTCCGAAAGGGCTCGTCCGATGATGCAACTGTTCCCCGTGATCCGTCCGCTTCCGCTGCTCGCCGTCGTGGCCTGCGCTTCGGGCGCATTGTTCGCCTGCTCGGGCGACAAAAAAGACGCCGTCAGCCCTCAGGCCGGTGCGAGCGCGAGCGCGGCCTACAACGCGCCGCCGCCGGGAGGCTACCCTCCTGGGTCGTATCCGCCTCCGAATGGCGGCGCTTATCCGCAAGGCGGCTATCCGCCTGCGAACACCGGTGCCTACCCGCAAGGTGGCTATCCGCCCCCCGCCGGCACGGTGGCTCCCGCCCCGACCGCGAGCGGCGCGCCAGGCCTCGGCGGCGTACCGGTTGACCCCAACCTGCTCGCCCAGATTGCTGCGGCGGGCGCGGCGGTCATGGGCGGCGGCGTAATTCCTGCCGGTGATCCGATCGAGGCCGGCATCAAGGCCGAGGCGGCGAAGGCGGCTCCAGGCATGCAGCCCGAGGGCGCCTCGGTCAAAGATACGCTCGCCGCCGACGGGCATCGTTCGCTGCTCGTCACGCTTCAGGGCGGCAAGTGCTATACTTTCGTCGCGTTTTCTCCGGCCGGACAGGTGACCGCCGTCGACCTCCACCTGCTGATGCCGCCTTTCTACAACATGGAAGCCGGCAAGGATGACGCCAACCGCAACGTGGCGGTCATCGGCCGCGGCGCCAATCCGCTATGTCCGGTCGTGCCGGTGGCCGTGCAATACAAACTCGACGTTCACGCGAAGGCCGGGCAGGGGCTCATCGGCCTGCAGATGTTCTCCAAAACCAAGTAGCAACGCGCGCCGCGGGCGGGCGATGGGAACGTTGCCATGCGCAGCTTCGCCATCGACGACCCCGCCTATCCGGCTCCGCTTCGCAGGCTTCCTCGTCCGCCCGCCGCCGTGTGCATCGAGGGCGCATTGCCCGCCCTGCAGGTGCGCGTGGCGGTCTTCGGCTCGCGCACCCCCACTCACGACGCGCTGGCGTTCGCGCGTACGCTGGCCAGCGCGGTGACGCAGAGCGGCGGCGTCGTCGTGTCGGGGCTTGGTTACGGCATCGAGGCGGCGGCGCAGCGCGGAGCCATCGGGGCCGGGGCGCCGTCGCTGGTCGTTCACGCGACAGGCAGCGATCACCTGTTTCCGGCGGACCAGACGGACCTCGCGCGGCAGCTTCGCGACGCGGGCAGCGCGTCTCTTTGGCCTTTTCCGCCCCCGTTGCGCGCGCTGCGGTGCAACTTCCGCGCGCGCAACGGCGTAGTCGTCGCGCTCGCAGACGTAGTGGTGATTGTGCAGGCAGGCGTCGGTTCGGCCAGTCGCGACGCGGCTCGTTGGGCCCGCCAGCTGGGGCGCCCGCTCTGGGTGGTGCCGCCGGCGCCTTGGGCGATTGAAGGGTTTGAGGGAAGCCTCGATGAGCTCAACCGCGGCGCTCTGCCGCTGCTGTCCCCCGGACAATTTCTGGTGGCGCTCGGCCTGACCCCGGGAACAGCCTCTCCGGAGCGGCCCGTGAGGCGAGAAAATCACAATGAAAACATGGTTTTGTCGTGCCTCGGGAGCTGCCCGCTGCACGTCGACCAGATCGTCGAACAAACGGGCCTGACGACAGGCGAGGTCGCGACGGCGCTCTTGACGCTATCCATGGAGGACGTACTAGTAGAGGCCTCAGCGGGATGCTTCCGCCTCCCGGTGAAGCATCCAGCTACTTGAAACCTTTGAAGAAATTCTGGTTCGGCCGTCAGGTCGGGCCATCCCCGTAACAAGCGTCGAGGCATTCGGATGAGCAAGACACTCGTGGTCGTAGAGTCGCCCGCCAAGGCGAAGACGATCAAGAAGTACCTGGGGCCCGGCTACGAGGTGCTCGCGTCGAAAGGCCACGTCAAAGACCTTCCGAAGAAGCTCGGCGTCGACGTTGAGCACGGCTTCACCGAGACCTACGAGGTCATCGTCGGCAAAGAGAAGGTGCTGGCTGAGCTCAAGGGCGCCGCGCTCACGGCGGACCACATCTTGCTGGCGACCGACCCTGATCGCGAAGGCGAAGCCATTGCCTGGCACCTCTCCGAGGAGCTCGGCGTAAAAAACCCGCAGCGCGTCGAGTTTCACGAGATCACCAAAGCCGGCGTCCAGCGCGGCGTCGCCTCTCCGCGAGCGCTCGACAAACAGCTCTACGACGCCCAACGCGCCCGCCGGGTGCTCGATCGCCTCGTCGGTTACGAAGTCTCGGGCCTCGTTTGGAAGAAGCTGGCGTTCGGCCTCTCGGCAGGTCGCGTGCAAAGCGTTGCGCTGCGCCTGATCGTCGACCGTGAGCGCGAAGTTGAGGCGTTCGTTCCAGAAGAATACTGGAACTGCGGCGCTTCGCTGGCGACCTCTGCCAAGCAGTCGTTCTATGCGCGCCTCACGGGCAAAAACGGCGACAAACTCGACGTGAAAACCGCCGCTCAGGCGGCTGCAGCGCGCGCAGACCTGGAAAAGGCTGCGTTTACCGTCAAGAAGGTCTCCCGCAGCGAGCGGCGTCGCCGCGCGACCGCGCCGTATACAACCAGCAAGCTCCAGCAGGACGCCGTTTCGCGGCTCGGCTTCACCGCCAAGCGCACGATGCAGGTCGCGCAGGGGCTCTACGAGGGCGTCGACCTCGGCAAAGACGGCGGCTCCGTTGGTCTGATCACCTACATGCGTACGGACTCTACCCGCGCGGCCCCCGAAGCGATCGCAGCCGTGCGTGAGCACATCGAGGCGTCGTATGGCGCCGCGTACGTGCCGCCGCAGCCCAACGAGTTCAAGTCGAAGAAGAACACGCAAGACGCGCACGAATGTATTCGTCCCACGTCGATGGAACTCGCCCCCGACGCGGTGAAGAAGCACCTGAAGGACGAGCAGTTCAAGCTCTACAAGCTCATTTGGGATCGCTTCGTGGCGAGTCAAATGAAAGACGCCGTCTACGATCAGACGGGCGTCGATATCGAAGCGAAGGCCGCCCAGGCGCTGTATGCGCTGCGCGTAGGCGGTCGCGTCCTTAAGTTCGCCGGCTGGCTCGCCGCGGTCGGTGTCTCTGTCATCGTGGCCGGAGAAGACGCCGACAAGAAAGAGGGCGAGGCTGCGTCGTCCGATGACGAGGACGCCACCCTCCCCGACCTTAAAGAGGGCGAGCGTCTCACATTGCACACGCCCCCGGGGGTGGTCACCGAGCAGAAGTTCACGCAGCCCCCGCCGCGCTACAATGAAGGTTCGCTCGTCCGCGAGCTCGAAGAGCGCGGCATCGGTCGCCCGAGCACCTACGCCGAAATCATCAGCAAGGTGCAGGCGCGCGACTACGTCGAGAAGCTCGAGGGCCGCTTCAAGCCGAGCACCCTCGGAAAGTTCATCGTCGACGGTCTTGTCGGCGCGCAGCTCGACTTTATCGACCCTGCTTTTACCTCGCAGATGGAAGAGCAGCTCGACGAGGTCGAGGCGGGCAAAGAAGAGCGCACCGTGCTGCTTGCGCGTTTCTACAAGCGGTTCCGTTCGCAGCTCGACGCCGCGAGCAAAAAGGCGGGCCGCTGGAACCCTGAGCCCGAGCCCACCGGCGAAAAATGCGGTGAGTGCGGCGAAGGCGAGATGATGAAGCGGTGGTCGAAGAACGGCTGGTTCCTCGGCTGCTCGAACTACCCCAAGTGCAAAAGCACGCGCGATCTGGGCAAAGACGGCGACGGGCAGGGCATCTCGCCGCCCAGGCCCGCCGGCGTCGACTGCGACAAATGCGGCAAGCCGATGATCATCCGCAGCGGGCGGTTTGGCGAGTTCATGGCGTGCACCGGCTATCCCAAGTGCAAGAACGCCCGACCCGTTCCGCTCGGCGTCGCATGCACCAAGTGCGGCGGCGATCTCATCGAGATTCGCTCGAAGAAAAAGGGCGGAAAGACGTTCTACGGCTGCTCGAACTACGCCAACGAGGCC
>CANJCO010000090.1 GCA_947473045.1 Myxococcales bacterium
GAGCATCACCCAGTCGGCGCAGGCCAGCGATCCCGTGGCGATCGAGGTCACCAAGCTCGCCGGCGGCGTCGTCACCGGACCCATCAAGGAGACCTGGAACATCGCGCAGGGCACCCTGCGCGGCACTGTGTACTACAATTCTTATACCTCCCAGCTCGCAGGCGGCGGAGCGACCCTCAAGGTGAAGGTGGGGCAGACGGCGCAGGTGCTCAAGGGCGGCTGCAACGTGTGCCATGCTGTCAGCGCGAACGGCAACGTGCTCGCGTCTGCGAACAGCAGCTACAGCGGCGGCGGCGCGTACGATCTCACGAACAACGCGGCCACGCTCTCGACCGGAAGCGCCTATCAATATGACTTCGCGGGCATCTACCCCGACGGCAGCAAGATGCTCTCGTGCGGCACGCTGGCCGGCGGTTGGCCTCCCAACATTCCCGGACTCGGCGGAAACCACGACTCCCAGCTCTTCGACATCAAGACCGGCAAGGCCACGCCGGCTGCCGGGTTCGACGGCGTGATCAAGAAGGCGCTGATGCCGGCGTTTTCACCCGACGGCACCAAGGTCGCATTCAACCACTACGACACCGGCGCCGGGCACACCCTGGCGATCATGGACTTCGACAACAAGACGAGCACGTTTTCGGCTCTGTCCGACGTGGTCACCGACGCGCAGCACTACGTCGGCTGGCCGGCGTTTCTGCCCGACACTTCGGCATTGGTGTATCATACAGACAGTCGCGTCGACTATGCGACGTGGCAGGGGGCGGTGGCCGATCTCTCGGTGGTCGACATGAAGACCCACACCGCCACCGCGCTCGACGCGATGAACGGCATATCCGGAGGCGCGCCCTACCTGCCCTACGGCGCCGGCGAAGCGCACCTGAACTTCGAACCCACCGTGCTGCCCGAGGCGGTCGGCGGCTATTTCTGGGTGCTGTTTACCAGCCGGCGCAACTACGGAAACATCATCGCCAGCAACAACCAGAACGACACCAACCGAAAGAAGCTGTGGGTCGCCGCGATCGACATCAACAGCAAGCCCGGCGTCGACACCAGCCATCCCGCTTTTTATCTGCCCGGGCAGGAGCTCCCATCCGGGAACATGCGCGGCTTTTGGGCGCTCAACCCGTGCAAGCAAAACGGCAGCGGCTGCGAGGGCGCCGACGAGTGCTGCGGAGGCTTCTGCCGTCAGGTCACCGAGGCCGACGGCGGCATCTCAACGCAGTGCGTCCCGCCTCCGGTGGGCGGCTGCGCCCAGGAGTTCGAGACGTGCACGACCGCGGCAGACTGCTGCGGCGCGGGACAGGGCTTCCTGTGCGTCAACGGCCGCTGCGCGCAGCCGCCCCCGAACTGAGCCGGCGCGGCTACTTCGGCGCGACGCAGCCTTGCGCCAGCGCGTCGGCGGCGCGCTCGCGCAAGCGCGGATCGAGCTTGGAGCGAAGCACGAGCGGCAGGCGCGCGCACGTCGTGGTGAGCTCGCCGGTGCTGCGGTCAGCGGGGGTTACCGCCGAGACGATGAGCGCGATCTGCGGGCCCTTGTCGAACGCGCCGGCGAGCACCGGGTCGAGCTGTCGGGGACAGCGCTTGACGGCCTCGGCGAGCGCCACGGTGAGCGTTTGATAGGCCTCGGCGGGGCGCGCAGCGAGGGCGCCTTTCCAGATGGTCGCGAGCCGATCGCAGGCGACCACGCGTTCGCGGCCCACGGCGCGCAGCAGCCCCACTTCGGCGGTGGCCGCGAGCCACGGCAGGGCAGCGTCATCGACCTGTGCGATCTCCGACGCGCTCAGCAGGCACGAGGTGCTGTCGCGCGACGTGGCCGGCACGCGCATGAAGGTCGCGCGCGACGGGGCGCTCGCATCGGAGGCCGCGAGGCCGCGACACATCGCATCGCGACGCGCGGGATCGGCGAGGCGCTTTTCGATGAACTCCTGCGCGGGGGCGCCCACGCTCGCGAGCACGCTCGCCACGATCGCCGACGAGGCCGGCGACGAGCCCACAGCGCGATCGAGGTCGAGGACAAAGGCGTCGAGGTGCGGATCGGCGCGCTTCATCGCGCGGGCCGCGAGCTCGGCGCGATCGGCTAGCGCGAGGCCCTGACGCAGCCGCGTCGGTCCCCACGGCGCGCCGCGGAGGGTCGCGTCCCACGCGGCAATATAAACGTTCACATCGCTCGCCGCGCGCGCGTCGAGCGCCGCGAGGGCGGCCGGTTTGCTGTCGGCGAGCCGGCCCAGGGCAGCGACGGCCTCCGGGCTGCCGCTTTGCGATAAAAAGCGCACGTCTTCGTTGCGCTCGGCCTCGCCGACGCCCGACGGCCTGCACGCGCTGGCGAGCGCAAAAACAACAAGAGCGGCGTGCTTCATCGGCATCATCGTACCCCATCGGCGCGCGCGCCATCCGCCCCGATATTGCGCTTGCCCCCGCAGACTCCCTGCCGGCATCTACTCTACCCGATGAAGGTCGTAATCGCCGGAGGAACCGGGTTCATTGGCAAGCGGCTCGTGGCGGCGCTTCGCGCGCGGGGCGACGAGGTCGTCGTGCTTTCGCGCGCGGCGGCCAGCTCGGCCCACGGAGAGCGGCACCTGCGCTGGCAGGGCGGCGACGACGCGTGGACGCGCGAGGTCGACGGAGCCGGCGCCGTGATCAACCTCGCCGGCGCGCCCATTGCCGACGGGCGGTGGACGGCCGCACGCCTCGCCCTGATCGGCAGCAGCCGCGTGACTTCGACGCGACTGGTTGCGCAGGCGATCGCAGCCGCAGCGCACAAGCCCTCCGTGCTCGTCAACGCGTCCGCGGTCGGCGTCTACGGCCTGCACGCGGAGGGGCCCGAGTTCGATGAGAGCAGCCCGCCGGCCCGCGACACGCTGGGCAGTATCTGCGCGGCGTGGGAGGCCGAAGCGCAGCACGTGTCCGCCACGGGCACGCGGGTGGCGATCGCTCGCATCGGGGTGGTGCTCGGCGAAGAGGGCGGCGCGCTGGCGAAGATGCTCCCGCCGTTCAAGGCGTTCGCGGGAGGACCGATCGGCGCCGGCAGCCAGGTGCTCAGCTGGATCACCGCGGACGACTGCGTGCGGGCGCTGCTCTTCGCCGTCGACGAAGCGCGCGCCGTCGGGCCGTTCAATGTTTGCGCCCCCGCGCCGGCCACGATGGATGCGTTCGCGCAGGCGCTCGGCCGGGTGCTCGGGCGTCCTTCGATTTTGCGTGTTCCGGCGTTCGTGCTGCGCGCGGCGCTCGGCGAGATGGCCGGCCTGGTGCTGCTCGGCCAGCGCGCCGTGCCCCGGCAGCTCGTGCGCTGGGGGTTTACCTTTGACTACCCTTCGCTCGAAGCCGCATTGGGACACTTGCTCGTCGAGGCTTGACGCAGGTGCGCGCGGTGACCGATCATTGAGGGAACATGCCCCGTTTCAGCGACGATGACATGGAGCGCACGCACGTCACCAACCTCGGCGACGTGAAAGACTTCATTTCGCGCGCGAAACGCGACCGCGCGTATCTCATCGTGCTCGCGGGCGCGAACGTCGGGCACATGCACAAGCTCGACAGCGGAGAGGTCGTCGTGGGGCGCTCCACCACCGCGGGCGTGCGCGTCTCGGACGACGGCGTGTCGCGCAATCACGCGCGCCTGATGGTCGACAGCGGAAACGTCGTGCTCGAAGATCTCGGCAGCGCCAACGGCACGCTGGTCAACGGCGAGCGCGTGAGCGGCTCGCGCATGTTGAAAGACGGCGATCAGATCCAGCTCGGCGGAACCACGATCCTCAAGTTCAGCTACACCGACAGTCTCGAAGAAGACTTTCAGCGCAAGATGTACGAAGCGGCGCTGCGCGATCCGATGACCAAGGCCTTCAACAAGAAGCACCTGACCGATCATCTCGAGAGCGAGCTTGCGTTTGCGCGGCGCCACAACTCGCCGCTGGCGCTGATCATGCTCGACGTCGACCACTTCAAGAAGATCAACGACACCCACGGGCACCCGGCGGGCGACGCCGTGCTCATCGGGCTCGCGAATCTCATCACCACCACGCTGCGCACCGAAGACGTGTTCGCGCGCTACGGCGGCGAGGAGTTCGCGATTCTTCTGCGCGAGACGCCGCTGGCGCAGGCCGAACAGCTCGCGGAGCGCATTCGGGCCCTCGTCGAGGCGGCGCGCTTTGCATTCGAGGACCTGGTCATCCCGGTGACCATTTCGCTCGGCGTGACAGCCCTGCCCGAGCGCACGCCCTCCACCACCCTCGAGTTCGTGAGCGACGCCGACGACGCCCTGTACGCGGCGAAGCACGCGGGCCGAAACCGCGTCGTGTCTGCAGCCTGAAGCGCCCCGAGCCGCCGCTGCGGCGTGCTCATGGGAGCCCCGCGCGCGCGCGTGCCGCCGAGCCTGCGCGATCGAGGGTCACAATTTCGAGGGGTTTACCCGCAGCAAACGGCGCGCCAGCGCGCGTTTTCATCGCCGCGACGCAGACCCCAGGTTGTCTGTCGCATCAAGCGATCGCGCGGCCAGCCGACGCACCGCCCGTATCCGGCGTACGCTGCCCGCAGGCATGCGCACGATGATCACGAGCGCTCACGAGCCGGCCCTGCGCAAGCTCCCGCCGCTCACCGCCGCGTTTTGGGTGATGAAGATCGCCGCGACGACGCTCGGCGAGACGGCCGGCGATCTGCTCTCGATGACCTTGAAGGTCGGCTACGCCGCCGCCTCGCTCATTCTGCTCGGCGGGTTCGCGGTCGCGCTTGGCGGACAGCTCGCTGCCAGGCGCCACCATCCCGCGCTCTACTGGTGCGTCATTCTCGCGACCAGCACTGCGGGCACGACGATGTCCGACACGATGGATCGCACGCTCGGGCTCGGCTACGCCCTCGGCTCCGCGCTGCTCGTGACCGCGCTCGCCGCCGTGCTCGTCGCGTGGCGCTTGAGCACCGGCACGCTCGCCGTCGACAAAGTCACCACACGAAAGTCCGAGGCTTTCTACTGGCTCGCAATTCTCGTCTCGAACACGCTCGGGACCGCGGTCGGCGATTTCCTCGCCGACAGCTCGGGCCTCGGGTTCGCGGGCGGAGCGCTCGTGATCGCGGCCGCCCTCGCCGCGATCCTCGTCGCCACGCGCTTCACACGGATCTCGCGGGTAGCCCTCTTTTGGGCCGCGTTCGTGCTCACGCGCCCCTTCGGAGCGACCCTTGGCGACCTGATGACGAAATCGAGCGAGCAAGGCGGGCTGAATCTCGGCACGCTCGGCTCGTCTGCGGTGCTCGCCGCCGCGCTGCTCACGCTGGTGGCGATCGCCTCGGCGCGATCGCGTCGCGCCGGAGACATGTAGCGTAGGCCCACAACATCAACACAGCCTGCAGCGGCAGGCGCGCATACAGGAGCCCGACGGGAACGCTCGGAAAGCGCTCCGGATGCAGCGCCATCTCCACGTTGGCAGGGAAGACCGCAACGAAGAGCGCGATCGCCGCAGCCCCGGCAACGCCGACGAGTGGCGGCGTGAGCATCGAGAGCCCAATCACGATCTCGCCTACGCCGCTGACCACGACGAGGGCGCGGGGGTGCGGGAGATACGTCGGCATCATCGAAACGAAGAAGGCCTCGTGCACAAAATGGTTGGCCCCCTGCGCTACGAGCAGGAGCGCCAGCAGCCAGCGCAAGACGGTGCGGGATCGAGCGCGCATGCCCCGACTACGCTAACAGCGCGCGAGCGCGAACGTGCGGGGTTGCGAAGGCGAACGAATCACAGCGGTCATCGGCGCAGCTCGCATCGTCACACGATAGCGCGACGGCCGCCGCGAGCGCGAGCGATGCCCGGCGAACCGGGTTCGACGAATCGCGCGCGCGCCTGACGCGCGAAAAGCGCCCGCTCGCCGGGTCGTGTATGAAGCAGCGCATGTCGACGCCGTTCGTCTCGAGATATGGCCCGTGGGCCGTGATCGCCGGTGCCTCCGAGGGGCTCGGGGCCGCCTTCGCCGAGGCCCTCGCCGCGCGCGGAATGAACCTCCTGCTGCTGGCACGCCGCGCAGAGCTGCTCGCCGAAGTCAAAGACCGCCTCAGCGCTCACGCAAACGTCGAGATTCGCACCGCGGCCTGCGATCTCGCGCGAGCCGATCTCGCGCCCGCAGTCGAAAACCTCACCCGCGACCTCGAAGTGGGACTCGCGGTCTACAACGCCGCCTACGCCCCCATTGGCCCCGTGCTCGGGCAACCGACCGCCGATTTGCTCCGCGTGATCGACGTCAACGTGCGCGGTCCGCTGGTGTTCGCGCGCACGCTGGCGCCGGCGATGGTCGCCCGCGGGCGTGGCGGGATCGTGCTCATGTCGTCGCTCGCCGGCTTCCAGGGCGCGCCGCGAATCGCCACGTACGCCGCGAGCAAGGCGTTCAATATCGTGCTCGGCGAGGGTCTCTGGAGCGAGCTTTCTCCGGCCGGCGTCGACGTGCTGGTGTCTTGCGCAGGCGCCATTCGCACCCCCGGTTACGCGAGGAGCAGCAGCAAGGGCGACGCCCCCGGCACGTTGAGCGCAAGCGTCGTCGCTGAAAAGACGCTCCGCGCCCTGCGCCGCGGCCCCACCGTTGTGCCTGGGGCGACCAACCAGCTTGCCCGGTTCTTCCTTGGGCGCGTGCTGCCACGCCGCGCAGCGATCGCGATCATGGCGAAGAACACGAAGGACCTGTCATGAACGCCGCAGCTGCGCTCGCTCCCCTGCTCGTCTACGTCGCCATCACGCTGCTTCACCTCGCGCTTCCCGCCCGCCACGTCGAAGGCTACGTGGTCGATCCCGCGACGCGGAAGCCTTACCGGTACCGCCTCAACGGACTGCTGGTTTACGGTGCGACCGTGGGCGCCTGGGCGCTCGCCTGCAGCCGCGGATGGCTGCGTTGGGACTTCCTGTGGACCTACCGATGGGAGAGCCTCGCTGGCGCCTGCGCGATCGGGCTCGCATTTACGCTCGCCGTTGTGTTGCCGGCGCCTGCCACCGGAAAGGGGCTGGTCACCGACCTCTTTCTGGGAAGACACGAAAACCCCCAGTGGCTCGGCGGCCGCATCGACGCCAAGATGTGGCTGTATTTGGTGGGTGCGACCCTCCTCGCCCTCAACGTGTATTCGTTCGCCATGCACCATCGCCTCGCGTTTCCCGAGGACCCGTCGCCGGGGATCACGCTCTACGCCGCGCTGTTCAGCTTCTTCCTGTGCGAGTACCTGCTGTTCGAGCAGGTGCACCTTTACACGTACGACTTCTTCGCCGAGCGCGTCGGCTTCAAGCTTGGCTGGGGATGCCTGCTGTTCTACCCCTACTTCTACGCGAGCGGTCTGTGGTCCACGGCGCACCTTCCCAACCCGCACACGCCGCTGGGCTGGCGGCTGGGAGCCGCGGGCGTGTTCTTCATTGGGTGGTCGCTCGCCCGAGGCGCCAACATGCAGAAGTTCACCTTCAAGCGCGCGCCCGACGCCACCTTCCTCGGAATTTTCGCGCCGCGGGTGGTCTCCGACGGCGAGAGGAGTCTCCTGGTGAGCGGCTTTTGGCGCGTATCCCGTCACGTGAACTACCTGGGCGAGATCCTCATGGCGACCGGCCTGACGCTCGCGCTCGGCCGCCCCGAAGTGTGGACCACCTGGCTCTACCCGCTCTACTACGTGGCGCTGCTCGTTCCGCGTGAGCGCGACGACGACCGCAGGTGCGCCGCCAAGTATGGCGCGCTGTGGACGCGCTACTGCGAGCAGGTGCCGTACCGAATCATTCCCTGGGTGTACTGACGCGCCGCCCGCCACACGAAATCGCGATTCAGCGCAGCAGCACGCGGCCGTGCGGCCACGCGGCGGCCTCGCTTTTCGCGCTGCAGTCCGGTACCAATCAACGCGTGTTTGAGGCACTCGCTCGACTCGCGCTTGCGCGCCGCTGGCTCGTGATCGCAGTCTCGGCCTGCGTGCTGCTGCTGTCCGGCGGCGTCATCGTCCGCGGCGGGGCGCTCACTTCCGGCGACACCGTGGGCACCGAGGCGCACGCAGGACGAAAGCTGCTCGACGACGAGCTGCACTTGCCCGGAACCTCGTCGTTCACGGTCGTCTTCTCGAGCGCCACGCTCGTGGCCGATGATCCGGCGTTCATCGAGGCGATGCGCAGCGCCCTCGCGCCGCTTCGGGGCGATCCCGCGGTGGCGAGCGTGATGGCAGCCGACGATGCTCCCGACATGGTCGCGGCGCGCCTTCGCTCCGATGACGGCCACCACGCCCTCGCCGTCGTGTCGATCCGCGGCGATTACCGGGCCGCCGCGAGGATCTATCCGGCGCTTCGCGCGCGCATTCACGCCGGGCCGCTCCAGACCGTATTCACCGGCTACCTCGCGTTTCGGCGCGACCTCGACGACACGCTCGAGCGCGATCTGCTCATCGCCGAAGCCGTGAGCCTGCCGCTGGCGCTGCTGGTGCTGCTCCTGGTGTTTCGGACCGCGGTCGCAGCCACGCTCCCCGTCTTCGTCGGGGGCCTCGCGGTCGTCAGCGGCATCGCCGGAGTCATGGCCCTGTCGCGCGCGATGGACGTCGCCGCGTACGCGATCAACGTGGCGTCGCTCATCGGCCTCGCCGTCGCGATCGACTACTCGCTGTTCATCGTCTCGCGCTACCGCGACGAGCTCGCGCGCGGACTCAGCTACGACGCGGCGCTGGTCGTCGCGATGAACACTGCGGGCCGGGCCGTGGCCTTTTCCGGGCTCGCGGTGGGCATCGGTTTGTCAGGCCTGCTCTTTCTGCGCGGGTCGTTTCTTGCGCCCATGGGGCTCGCAGGCGCGATCGTCGTGCTGCTCGCGGTCGCCTTTGCGCTGACGTTCCTGCCCGCGCTGCTGGCGGTGCTTGGTCCGCGCATCCACGCCGGCGCCATGCCCTTCGCGAGCCGGGGCCCTGCCGCGGGCGGCCGATGGCAGCGCCTCGCACTCTGGGTGATGAAGCGCCCCGTCGTCGTGCTGGTGCCCGTACTCGCGCTGCTCGTATCGCTGGCCGGACCGTTTGCGCACTTGCGCCTCGCGGTGGCCGACGTGCGCGTTCTTCCGACCTCTGCTGAGGCGCGGCGCGGTTGGGACCTCCTCGCGCGCACCTTCCCCGACTACGCGGCCAACCGCATCTACGTCGTCGTGCAGTTCCCCAGCGAGCCGGTGCTCGACGCGCCCCGCGCCGCGGCGCTGTACGACGCGAGCCAGTCGATCCAAAAACTCCCCGGCGTGCGCGCCGTCGAGAGCATCGTCGACCTCGGCCCCATGTTCGACCGCGCCAGCACGGCGGTGGTCGCCACGACCCCCCGCGCCGATCTAACGCCTGAGTTGCAGTTCCTGCGCGACGCAACGGTCGGTCGCACCGCCGTGGTCCTGCAAGTGCTCACCGACGCCTCGCCCGCGAGCGACGCGTCGCGCGACGTCGTGCGGGCCATCCGCTCCCGCCGCGACGTCGCCGACGGGCGCGTCCTCGTCACAGGTCAGACCGCCGACGACCTCGACGTAGGCAGCTTCATTCGCGAGCGCGCCCCGATCGCCGTCGCTTTCGTGGTGTCGATGACGTTCCTCGTGCTGCTCGTGCTGCTCCGCTCGGTGCTGCTCCCGCTGAAGGCGGTGCTCATGAACCTGCTGTCGATCGGAGCGTCGTTCGGAGCGCTCGTCTGGCTGTTTCAGGATGGGCACTGCGCGTGGCTGCTGCGCTTCGAGCCGGGCCCGATCGACCCCACGCTCCCCGTCCTGCTGTTCTGTACCTTGTTCGGTATTTCTATGGACTATGAGGTGCTCATGCTGACGCGCATGCACGAGGAATACGCGCGCGCGGGCGACAACACGGCCGCCGTCGCGGCGGGCCTCGAGCATACAGGGCGCCTCATCACGAGCGCCGCCGCCATCATGGTGTCGGTCTTCGCCGCCTTCGCGCTCGCGTCGGTCATCGCGGTCAAGGCCATGGGCGTGTCGCTCGCCATCGCCGTCGCGCTAGACGCGACGCTCGTGCGCGTGCTCATCGTGCCGGCGACCATGCGACTCATGGGCGATCTCAACTGGTGGTGCCCAGCGCTGCTGCGGCGCTGGCTCCCGGCTCCGCGAGCGCACTGAGCGCTACCACCCGTTGGCACGCCCGAGCAGCTTTCCCGTCACGTAGACGATGAGGCCGCGGGGCAGCACCGTGCAAGAAATGGCGTTGAGCTTGTTGATGAACCCCGGCACCGCCGCGCGCCGGCGCTTGAACATGGCGCGCACGCCGACGCGAGCAACGGCCGACGCGGGGAGGATCGACAGGTTCATCGCCGCTGGCGTCGCGGCGCGCGCTACGTCGTTGAACTCGGTCGTCGTGATGCCCGGATAAAGCGTCGTGACGCTCACTCCGGTGCCGCGCAGCTCGTAGCCAAGGGCCTCGCTGAAGCTCATCACGTAGGCCTTCGTGGCCGCGTACGCCGAGACGTAGGGCGACGGCAGAAACGCTGCGGCCGAGGCCACATTGAGAACATATCCGTGGCCCCTCGCGACCATCTCGCGGGCGAAGAGCTGCGTCAGGTGCGACAGCGCAGAGGCGTTGACGCACATCATTCGCTCGACCTCGGCCATGTCCATATCGAGGAACCGCCCCTGCATGCCGAAGCCCGCGTTGTTGACGAGCACCTCGACGTCGAGGCCGCGCGCGCGCACCGCTTCGAGCAGCGCGGGCACGGCGCCGCTGGCCGCGAGGTCGAAAGCGATCGCCACGGCGTCGACCCGGTGCTCGTTCGCGAGGGCAAGCGCGAGCGCGTCGAGTCGATCTTTGCGACGCGCGACGAGCACGAGCGAGTAGCCCTTCGCCGCGAGCTCCCGCGCGATCGCGAGTCCGATTCCGCTGCTCGCGCCCGTGACCAGCGCGTAGCCGCGCGCAGCGCTCACCCTGCCTCCGTCCGAGGCGACCGGCCCCGCCGATCGATCGGCTTGATCGGCAGCGCGATGTTGTGGTGGTGCAGGTGGTTGGCCGAGAGGCTCCAGTCTTCGTAGTACGTGCCAAAGAGGCGATCGAAGACCGAAAACGCGGCGGCGTGGTTGATCAGGTTGCCGCGCTTGCAGTGGTGGAGCTTGTGCGCGTGGTTGTCCATGAACAAGTAGCGCAGCGGCCCGATGTTGTACGTGACGCTTGTATGGTCGGTGGCTTGAAGCAGAAGGATCAGCGCGTACGCAGCCCAGGTCGCGGCGAGGTCCATGCCGAGCAAGTAGGAGATCACGATCAGCGAAGGCTGAAACTGGCTAAACGATGTATCGACCCACGACGACTGGTTGCCGCGAAGGAAATCAAGCTCCGTCACCGAGTGATGGGCCGCGTGCTTGAGACGGTAGAAGCGCGCAACCGGGTGGCTTCCCTTGCTGTGGCTGAGCAGCCTGTGAATGACGTAGTAGCCGAAATCGGTGCCCACCGTCGCGACCGCGATGCGCCACCAGCTGTTGCTCAAGGTGCCCCAGAGCGGAACATGGCTGAGCGCCCACCAGCCCGCAGTCACGAACCCGCCGCCCACAAGCACGCCCTTCACGAACACCATGAAGATCCCGTCGAAGACTTCGCGCAGCGTCGCTTTGGGTAGTTGCAGCGACGCGCCGTAGCGCTCCCCGATCAGCGTCAGCGGCATGAACACCGCAGAGACGGCGAAGAAGGCCCACAAGGTGGTCGCTCGGCTGACCCCGAACGCGAGCAGCAGCACCACGTAGAAAAAGGGAGATCCGAGGTGACCGAGGGTGCCCACTACGGCGTTTCCGCGCTGCTCGCGCGGGACGTTCGGACTCGGTACCGTGATGAAGGTTTGGGGCATCTGCGTCCGGCGGCGAAGTGGGAGATCAGCGAAAATGGATTGTGGGAGCGGGTCCGAGTCAATCGCCCTCGCGGGTGAGCGACATGGCGTAGGTGACCGGCACCGGAAGCCGGGGGCTTCGGATCTGAATGTGGAGCGTAAGGGTGCGGCCGTCGGCGCCGGGAACAAATCGCGTGGTGCGCGCGCCGTCGTCGTTCCACGTGGTCTGAACCAGCTCGGCCTGGTTCACGGTCTGCGTCAGGCGATTGGTCGCGTGATCGAGACCGATCACCGTTCGCTCGCCTCCGCCCTCGGGAGAGCGCGCCACGACCGCGCCGGTGCGTATCTCGATCTGGCCATCGCCAAACGCGATTCGCACCACGGGAAACAGCGGGTTCGCGTCGATGAGTCGGCCGTAGGCGATCGACCGGAACATGACGAAGAGCGCGCTCACGCTCTGCTGCACGCCCGCGTTGCGGCTCGCCGCGTTGGCGGGCCCCGATGACTGTCGCCAGCTGCCCGCGAGGCGCGCGCGCATCGCTGCAACGGCCGAGGGGTCGACAGGCGGAGGAGACGCGGGCGACGGCAGCCCGGGCAGCGCGGCGGTCCCGTCGGCGGCGGCCTGCGGCGCAACCACGACGAGGGCGAGAGCGCAGAGCCCCGCCCGCGAGCGCGCAACGCCGACGCGCGTTGCACACGTTCGCCATTGTCCCGCGCGCACGAGGATCGCCATGATCGGTCCACGCTATGGCAAGGCGCAAGCCGAGATCAAGCGCGCCGGCCCCCCGGCGTCGCACGCTCCCCAAAGCGCGACCGGGCCGGCTTCGCTGTCGCCCCGCGCGGGCAACGAAAGCGGGCTAAAATCGGCTGCGCTCTCATCGACCACCCAAAAATTCGGATCTCCGAATTTTCGCGTCACGTCTACAGTGGAGCGATGTCAAGCAATCGGTCGGCACGCGCGACGGCGCTCGTGCGTGCAGAACACGGAGAGGCCCCGGTCGCCCTTTCGAGGCAGCAGCGCGCAGTCGTGAACGAGGCCTGCAGGCTCGGCCACGACATGGCCGACGAAGTCGCGAGCGAGGTCATGCGCTTCGGGCGGTGGCTGCTCGAGGCGGTCTTCGCGTCAGACGCCGCGGCTGCGATCGACACCCGCAATACAAACCCCGTGTGGCTGGAGCTCACGCGGCGCGCGGGAGGTCCTACCCTGCGCGTGAGCCGCCACATGCTCTACACGGCGCTCCAGCTCGCGGCCCGCGACGCGCGCATCGGCGATCAGGCGTGGCGCAACCTCGACGCGCCACGCAAGGAGCTGTTGCTTCCGCTTCGTGAAGATCAGGCCATTCGCAAGGCCGCGCAGCACGTCTCGAAATTCAACCTCTCCCAAGCGAGGACACGGCACTACGTCACGGAGCAGCTGGCGCTCGCGAGCCGTCCGAGGCAGGTGCGACTCACCGCGAGCGGCCTTTCGAAGCGGGTGCGCGCGCTCCATGAGTCACTCGAAGGCGACGCGGTCCTCGCGAAGGTGCGACAGCTGAACGGATCGCTCGACGCGAGCGCGCGCGAGGGCATGGTCGAAGAGGTTGAACGCCTCCGCAAGACCCTCGGCGATCTGGCGCGAGCCCTGCGCCGCGGTTAGCAGGGTGTTGAAAAACACCCTGATAGTAATTGGCGAAGCCAATTGCGTGGGGTGGGGACCCCGAAAAACCGCGTTTTTCGGGGCGGGGAGGTGCATACCTCCCCGAGATGAAAGGCTAGCAGGCCGTTCTTCAACGGCCTGTTA
>CANJCO010000091.1 GCA_947473045.1 Myxococcales bacterium
GCTAGCAGGGTGTTGAAAAACACCCTGATAGTAATTGGCGAAGCCAATTGCGTGGGGTGGGGACCCCGAAAAACCGCGTTTTTCGGGGCGGGGAGGTGCATACCTCCCCGAGATGAAAGGCTAGCAGGCCGTTCTTCAACGGCCTGCTATCGTGGGCGGCGTGAGCACGCTGTCCGCTGACCAGACCCACGCCATCTTCGACCTGTTTCGCGCGGACGCTGAATCGCTGGAGCGGAGCTTCCCGGGTGAGCAGGGGGCCCGCCAACCGGTGCACACCGTCTACGGCGGCGCGCACCTGTTCAAGCGCGACATCGCGTCGAAGTTCGGGCGCCTCGCGCTAGCATCCCTCGCCGAATACGCGCCCGATGCCGAATCGCTCCGCCAGGCGATGGGGCTTGCCGGCGACCTCGCGCACGCCCAGCGCGTTCGTGATCGCGTGGCCCGCAAGCTCGCGGATCAGGCTGTGGAAGACTTCCGCATCGACTTCGAAGACGGCTACGGACACCGCCCCGAGGCCGAGGAAGATGCGCACGCCGAGGCCTCCGCACGCGAGCTGGCGAGCGGCGCTCGGGAGGGCGTGTTGCCGGCGTTCATCGGGCTGCGCATCAAGGCGCTGAGCCGGGAGGCCGGCGCGCGCGCGCTGCGTACGCTCGACCGGTTCATCACGACGCTGGCGAACGAACTGGGAGGTTCACTGCCTCCCGGTTTCGTCGTCACGCTCCCGAAGGTGCAGTCTGCCTCGCAGGTCGCGGCCCTGCGGGTCGCCCTCGAGCTGCTCGAGGGGGCGCTCGGCATCGAGCCGGGAGCGATCGGCGTCGAGCTGATGGTCGAGCAGACCCAGGCGCTCTTCGGGCCGGACGGCCGTCTGGCGCTGCCCGGGCTAAAAGACGCCGCGCAGGGCCGATTACGCGCCGCGCACCTCGGCGCCTACGACTTCGCGTCAGCCCTAGGTATCGCCGCTTCAGAGCAGGATTTGTTGCACCCTGCATGCGATTTTGCGCGGCTCGTGATGCAGGTCTCGCTCGCTGGAAGCGGCGTATTTCTGGTCGACGGCGCCACGAATGTGCTCCCGGTCGGCCCGCATCGCGCGCCGGTGGGTGACACGCAGCGCAGCGACAACCGTGCGGCGGTCCACGCAGCGTGGCAAAAGCACTTCAACCACGTGAGGCGCGCGATGCGGATGGGCTTCTACCAGGGCTGGGATCTGCACCCGGCGCAGCTCGTCGCGCGCTACGCGGCCGTCATTTCGATGTTCGACGAGGGCCGCGAAGCTGCCACAGCGAGGCTCGCCAATTTCGTCGAGCAGGCGGCCCGCGCCACGATGGTCGGCAGCGTGTTCGACGACGCTGCCACGGGGCAGGGGCTCCTCAACTTCTTTCTGCGCGGGCGCGCGTGCGGCGCCCTCACGGACGCGGACGTCGCCGCCACGGGTCTGCGCGAGGGTGAGCTCGAGGCCCGCTCGTTCGCTGCCATCGTGCGCGCGCGCCGGCTCTAACAGGCCGTTGAAGAACGGCCTGCTAGCCTTTCATCTCGGGGAGGTATGCACCTCCCCGCCCCGAAAAACGCGGTTTTTCGGGGTCCCCACCCCACGCAATTGGCTTCGCCAATTACTATCAGGGTGTTTTTCGAGCACCCTGCTAACAGCGGCTACCCGAAGCGGACGAGTCGCCCGGGGCGCTCGCCCGTGAGCTTGCCGTCCTGCGCGATGACGCGGCCCGCCACGAGCGTCGCCTTGTAGCCGGTCGCGTCCTGCAGGAAGCGTTTTCCGCCCGCGGGTAAATCGCGCACGAGGCGAGGTCGGTCGAGCGACAGCGAAGCCATGTCGATGACGTTGAGGTCGGCGCGCATCCCAGGCGCGATCACTCCCCGATCGCGCAGCCCGAGGTAGCGCGCGGGATCGCGGGTCATCATCGAGATGGCGCGCTCGATCGGCATGCGCCCTTGGGCGCGGTCGCGCGTCCAGTGCGTGAGCATGAAGGTCGGAAAGCTGCCGTCGCACACCGTGCCGACGTGCGCGCCGCCGTCGGACAGACCGATCAACGAAAGTGGGTGGTCCATCATCGCGCGAACGTTGTCGAGCGACATCTCGGTGTAGTTGTAGAGCGGAAAGTAGAGCAGCTCGCGCCCTCCGTCGGCCATCAGCGCATCGAACACCGCTTCGAGCGGGGGCACGCCGCGCGCGTAGGCGAGGGCTGCGAGGGAGGCCTCAATTTTTGGCTCGTAATCGGGCTTCGCGCCGAGCGGAAACAGGCGCATCGACACCATATCGAGTCGCGCGAGAAGCTGATCGGCAAGCGGCGGGATCGGGCTTCCGTCGCCTGAGACGGGATCGGACTTTTCGGTGAGGAGCCTCGCGCGCGTAGCGGGATCGGTCAGGCGTCGCACGCGCTCTTCGAGTGGGAGATGCGCGACTGCCTTGTAGGAGGGGAAGCCCATGAACGGGTGAAATGTGGCCTCGAGCCCGAGCAGAACTCCGATGGCACGAACGCCGACCTGGGCGCGCATGGGGATGCCGCGCGACTGAGCGCCTTCGAGCCGCGTAAAGATGCGCTTCCACTGGTTGGGCTCGACGTCGCGTTGCATCACCGACACCGACACAGGGTGACCGCCCGAGGCCGCGGCCATGGCCTCGACGATGTCGAACTCTCCGTCGAAGCGATCAGGCGATACCGCCATGTCGAAGTCGGACACCGCCTGGAGCACCCCGTGACCGAGGCCTTCGAACGCCCGAGCCAGCCCCGCGAGCTCTGCGGCCGTGGCCTCCGAGGCCGGCGTGGCCGCGCCAGTGACCGATCGGTGGTTGTCGGAGCGGCCGGTGCTAAAACCCGCCGCGCCCGCGACGAGCGCTTCGCGAAGCAGCGCGCGCATCTGGGTGATGTCGTCTTCGTTCGCGGCTTCACCCGCGACGGCGCGATCGCCCATGACATAGACGCGCAGCGCATCGTGCGGCACTTGCAGCGCGTAGTCGATTGCGTGGGGGCGGGAGTCGAGCGATTGCATGTATTCTGCAAATGACTCCCAGTCCCACGCAAGCCCCTCAGAAAGTGCGGAGCCCGGGATGTCCTCCACGCCTTCCATGAGCTGCACGAGGCGCTCGTGATCGGCAGGCCGCACCGGAGCGAACCCGACGCCGCAGTTGCCCATCATCACGGTCGTGACCCCGTGGACGGACGACGGCGCGAGGTCGGCGTCCCAGGAGACCTGCCCGTCGTAGTGGCAGTGAAGATCGACGAAACCGGGCGTGATGATCGCGCCCGCTGCGTCGATCGTTCGGGCCGCGGCGCCAAGGCGCTCGCCGACTTCGACGATCAGCCCGTCGCGGATGCCGACATCGGCGCGAACTCCGGGCTTTCCGGTCCCGTCGATGACGAGGCCGTCTGAGATCTTTATGTCGTAGCGCATCGCTCTTCTCCTGCTGGCGTGGATCACTGAAGTGTCGGTTGTCCGGTCAGCTCGCAGACCGTTCGGAACAGCTGGTCATCGACGCGGCGCACCTGCGAGATCGCGAGCGGGATCGGCACGTGGGCGTAGACGCCGTGGACGCGGCCCACGAGCGTGCCCGTTCGGCCGGCCATCGCGGCGTGAACGGCGTTTCGTGCGAGCTCCCCGCAATAGATGTCGTCGCTGCTGCTGGGCGGCGCGCTGCGAATGGTGTAGCTCGGATCGATGTATTTTACAGTAAACGCCATTCCGCGGGCGTGCAGGTGGGTGATCACCGCGTCGCGCAGTCGCGGCCCCACGTCGAGCGCATCGCTGCTGTAGCGGAGGTTACCGGAGGCGTCTCGCTCGGCGTCGGCTCCAGCCAGCGTCGCGCCGCAGCCCTCGGCGACCACGATGACGGCGTGTCCGCGCCTCGCGAGCCGCTCGGCGACGGCCTCGAGCAGCCTCGTCAGCGAGAACGGAAACTCCGGCAGCAGGCAGAAATTCGCCTCCGTGCTCGCGAGCGTCGCAGCCGCCGCGACGAAGCCGGCGTCGCGCCCCATGAGCTTGACGATGCAAACGCCGTTGCGGGCGCCCGTGGCCTCGGTGTGGGCTGCGTCGATGGCGCGCCGCGCGTGCTCGACGGCAGTGTCGAAGCCGAAGCTCTTGTCGATGATCGCGATGTCGTTGTCGATGGTCTTGGGAACGGCGACGACGCCGATCGGCAGCCCGCGGCGCGTGATCTCGCTCGCGATGCTCCCGGCGGCCCGGAGCGTGCCCTCGCCTCCGATGGTAAACAGCACGTCTATCTTTCGGCGCTCGAGCGTGTCTGCGATCGCGGCCGGAGGCTGCGCGCCGCGCGACGTGCCGAGCACGCTGCCACCGAGGCGGTGGATCGACCGCACGCGCTCGGGCGTGAGCGTGACAGGGTCGTGCGCTGCGCCCGCCACGAGACCTTCGAAGCCGTACCGAACGCCGAGCACGTCGCGCACGCCGTAAACATGGTGGAGCTCGAGCAACAGCCCGCGCACGGCGCTGTTGATGCCTGGGCAAATCCCTCCGCAGGTGACCACGGCGGCGCGCGTGCGTGCGGGGTCGAAGAACAGCCTGGCCCGCGGACCCGCGCGCTCGAACGACCGCAGCGGCTGCGAGCTGCGCTTGTCGAAGGCGGCGCCCGCGAGCACGCGCTCCTCCGCTGACACGAAGGAGGCGGTCGCTGCGCCTGCGCGCAACGCTGACAGCGGCGACGCGAAGACACCCTCGCCGAGCGTCGGGGGATCCATCTCCTGGGTGATCATGGGGCGTGCCTCACGGGGGGTCGGTCTGGGAGATCAGCTGCCTCGGTAGGTCGAGTAGCCGAACGGCGAGAGCAACAGCGGCACATGGTGGTGAGACGCATCCTTGATTTCGAAGACGATGGCCACCTCCGGAAAGAACGTCTCCGTGCCTGTTTTCTCGGCATACGCGGCCGTGTCGAACGTGATGCGGTAGACGCCTGGCGACAGCGCGGCGCCCGCAGGAATGAGTCCGCGATGCCTTCCGTCGGCGTCGGTCTCGCCGGATCCGAGCAGCGACCACTGCTCGCCGTCGCGCGCATAAAGTGAGACGGGAACTCCGCGCGCCGGCACGCCGCGGGCGGTGTCGAGCACGTGGGTGGAGAGGCTGGCGGTCAAGGCTGGGCTCCGACGAGCTTGCGCAGGCGAAGATGCATGATCTGCAGCAGCTCGGCCGAGGCAACGCGAAGCTCGGCGTCCGGCGTGTGCAGCATGCGGGCGCGCGCTGCGTGCAGCATGTCGGCCGCCGTTTTCCCGGTGGCGCAGATGAGAAACACGTAGCCGAATTTCTGCTCGTACAGCGCGTTGGCCTCGGCGAGGGCGGCCAGCGTCTCGGCGCCTGCGTGGGTCACTCCCGCCTGCTCCGCGGCGCTCCAGCGCGTCTCGCGCGAGTGACCGCCCTTGCGCTCGCCGATGCGCGGGTGCGCCGCAAAGGCTTCGAGCCACCCGTCGTTGGGCAGCGCCGCCCAAGCGGCGTCGACCTTGGCAAACAGCTCGGAGCCGCTGGAAAATGGCCGCGATCGCGCGATCGCGAACACCCAGTCCTTCGAAGCACAGCAGGCTCTCAGCTGCTCGAAGAGCGCGTGCTCCGACAGTCCGCGCAGCTGGCGCGCCACGGCATCTTGCTGCGCGCGCTCGGTGAGGCGACCGAAGACGCGGAGCCGACTGATGCCGCCGTCGGGAAAGACATTCATGCGCACGTGGGTGCACGGCCCGTGATCGTGGAGTTCTTCGACGTAGAGGTGCCGCGTGTGGGCCATCAGCTTCGTGCGCGCGAGCAGTGACCGCCACGGCCCCTCGGCCGAGGACGCGACCTCGAGCGAGCACGTGTCGGGGAAGTTGCCCTTGAAGTGGTTGGTGTCGACTTCGACGCGATCGATCACGCCCTCCGCCGCGAGCGCGACCACAGCCCAGTCGTGCGTCTCGTGCGTGACCCCGCGCCTGCGTTTGGTCTCCCAGCCGGCTCCCATGTTGATCGCGCGGCCAGGCGCGATGAGGTTGTGCTTGGGACCGAAGAACATGTCGCTGCAGGCGAGCACCTGTCCCCCATTTTCGAGCGCCGCCAGGTCAAGCTCATTGCGCGCACCTCCCAGTCTTCGCCAGTCGGGCGCAACCTCTCCGTGCACGCGCAGCCTCGCCACGCCGCCGTCGGGGAAGATGCGCAGGCGCACGTGCGTGACGACGACCTCGGCGGTGACCGAAAACTCGTTGTTCGCGTTGCCCGCCAGCGGTGAGCGGCCTACCAGCGGAAGCCATTCGGTGCGGATCGACAGCAGCTCCTCGACGCTCGCGTCGGCGCGCGCGCAGCACCCGTCGATCTCGCATCCCTCGGGGAAATTGCCGCGAAAGAAGCTCGTGTCGACGATGATGCCGCGCACGACCACCGGCATGGCGAGGCGCACGACGACCTCGTCGTGGACGTGCTCGCCGATGGCGCGCTTGCGGCGCGACTCCCAGCCGTCCATCCACTTGCCGCGCGGCGTGTAGTCGTGCTCGCGCCACTCGGGAGCGCTCGCTTCGATCAGGCGCTCCTTCTCCGCGAAGAAATCGTCGGTCGCATGCAGCACGCTGCCCCCAAGCGTCTCGCAGGCCACGTCTGCCAGTTGCCGAAAATCCACCGTCATGTTCCTGGTCTCCTCAGCCATCGTCCGCGTCGCTCCGCGGGGTCGTGTGTCAGCGCGCTCCCGCGCAAATAGGTGGTCACAACGCGCCCGCGAAGGCTGCGTCCAAGATAGGGAGTGACGGCGTGCCTGTGGGCGAGCATTTCTTCGTGCACGACGAACGTTTCCTCCGGGTCGAACACGACGAAATCGGCGTCTCTTCCGGCCTCGATCGCGCCTTTGTTCGTAAGTCCGGCGAGTCGCGCCGGCGCTTCGCTCATCCACGCTGCGATTTGCTGGAGCCCGACGCCCCGGGCGCGGGCTTCGGTCCACACGATGGGCAGGCCGAGCTGCAGCGAGGCGATGCCTCCCCACGCTTCATCAAAATCTCCCAGATCCATTCGTTTCAGCTCGGGCGTGCACGGGGAGTGATCGGTCACCACGGCGTCGAGCACGCCCTGTCTCAAGCCCTGCCACAGGGCCTCTCTGTTTTCGTGGTCCCGAATGGGCGGGGCGCACTTGAACGCCGTCGCGCCGTCGGGCACCGACTCGGCCTCGAGCCCGAGGTAGTGCGGCGTAGTCTCGGCCGAGAAGGGAAGCCCGGCCTCTTTCGCGCGCAACACTGTGGCGAGCGCGCTCGATGACGAGAGGTGAACGACGTGCGTGCGTGCGCGGGTTTGGCTGCATAGTGCAAACAACAAGGCGACGGCCTCATCTTCGGCGCGCTTTGGTCGCGACGCCAGGTAGCGCGCATAGGAGCGGCGATCGCCGGACGGCAAGTCGCGCAGGGCGTCGGCGAGCGGTCCGGGAAGCTCGGCGTGAACGAGGAGCGGAGCGCCCGTCTCGGCGAGCGCGTGCATGGCGCGAAGCACTTCGGCCTCTCCCAGCGGCGGGAACTCATCGACTCCGGAGTCGACCAGAAAACATTTGAAGCCGAGCGCGCCCGCGTCGAGCATCGCGCGCAGCGAAGCGTCGTTGCCGGGAACGGCGCCGCCCCACAGCCCCACATCGATGGCGCATTTCCCGCTCGCAGCGTCGCGCTTCGCGTGGAGTGCATCGACGCTCGTCGTGGCGGGGATGCTGTTGAGCGGCATGTCGACGATCGTGGTGACGCCGCCGAGGCCCGCAGCGCGCGTCGCAGTCGCGAAGCCCTCCCATTCGGTCCGACCGGGCTCGTTGACGTGGACGTGCGCATCGACGAGGCCGGGCATGATGACGAGATCGCCGACATCGACCGTGCGCATGCCCTCGGGGACATCACCCCACTCGGTGACCCGCGCGATGCGCTCTGCGTCGATGATGATGGCGCGGGGCCCGACCGTCCCGCACACGACCCGCTTGCTGCGCAGCGCCCACATGCCACGACTGTAGCCGAATACGCGGCGTGCGCGCGGGCGAACGGCGTTGCCTCCGGCGCGCGATTGCAGCATCGTGGGCGGCCTGATGGCTGGCAGAACCTTCGCGATCGGCGACATTCACGGCGACGTCGTCGCGCTCCAGACCGTGCTGATGCGCCTGCCTCCGCTCGACGATCAGGACACGATCGTGTTTCTCGGCGATTACATCGACCGCGGGCCGCGCTCCAAAGAAGTCATCGAGGTCGTGCGCGAGGTGCATCGGATTGCGCCCGCGAAGGTGGTGACGTTGCGCGGCAATCACGAGGACGGCTGGCTGCGCGTGCTCGACGGTGGCTGGCCAGAGTTCGTCGTGCCTGCAGGTAACGGCTGTCTGGCTGCGCTGCGGAGCTTCTCGGGCCTGCCGTATCATGAGGGCGATCTGCCCACGGAGCGCGAGTTCGAGTCGCTGACGACCGGCGCGTTCTTCCCTCCCGACGTGGTCGAATGGATGCGCGGTCTTTCGTATTACTACGAGGACGAGCACGCGATTTACGTGCACGCAGGCCTCGTCGAAGTCGCAGACCCGAGCGTTGTCGGCGGCGGCCCCCAGAGCGCACGCTTCGCGCATCCGTCGAAATCTGCCAATCCCACGATGAACCTCTGGGTTCGCACGATGCGGTTTTTTCTGGGCTACCGCGGCAAGCTCGTGGTCGTGGGGCACACTTCGACCGACAACCTGCCGCCGGAGCTCTCGTCGTTTACGCCCGAAGATCCGCTCGACATGTGGGTGGGCGAGAGCGTGATCGCGACGGACACCGGGTGCGGCAAGGGAGGGTTTCTAACTTGCCTCGAGCTGCCCGCGCGCGTGACCTACGAGTCCCGCTGACACGGCAGGGCGCGCCGTCACCACGGGTGACCGCGGCCGCTTCCTTCGGCGAGCGCGACCAGATCCGCGCACGCAGCCGGGCCGAGATCGTGATCTTCGCCCGGATCGCTCGCAGTGTCGAAGCAGCCCCATGTGCGCATGCCCTGGTGGGAGATGAGCTTTCTCGAGCCCTGAATGGCTCCCCAGTTCTTGAAGGCGCACGCCCACAGCTCGGTGCAGTTCGACATGGCCACCCGCAGCTCGGGAGTGCCACCGCGAAGCAGGCTGTGGCCGGGCATTCGCGCGCGAAGTGAGGCGATTTGCGGCGCGTCGAGCAGCCCCATCAAGTCGAGCAGCGTAGGCAGCACATCGAGGTTGGTCAGCGGAGTCGACTCGATGGCGCGCAACTGCGCCTCCTCGTCGGCAGTGAGGGTGCCTTTCGGCGCGTCGATCCAAAACGGGATGCGCACTTCGGGATCCCACAGCGTGCCGGTGTGTCCGACTCCGCCCTTTTCGCGCATTTGCTCGCCGTGATCGCTGACGAATACGATAACGGTGCGATCGCCCTCGGGGCGCGCGCGTACGCCCTTGATGAGCCTCGCCACGGCCATGTCCTGCAAGTAGATGGCGTCCTGATAGCGGTTGGTGATCTCGGTCTCGTAGCCCGGACCGCCCGCGAGCTCCTGCGGCTGAAACGGCAGGTTGGTCGGGTCGATTTTGTAGGGAAAGTGCGTGTTCGACAGATGCACCACCCCGAGGTAGGGCTCTTTGAGCCCAGCGAGATCGCCGAGCGCGTAGTCGACCAGCTTGCCGTCGTCGGCGCCGATTTCCATGGTCGCGTCGGCATCGAGCTCGGTCGCCGAGACGCGCTTGGTGAACGGAACGCCCCCGAGCCAGGTGCCCGAGTTTCCGAAGAGCATATTCTGGGAGGTCCAGTAGGTGCCGTCGAGGCCGGCTGCCTTGAGGTACTCCCACAGCAGCGGCGCGCTGTGCAGCGCCTCGCGCGACTCGGTCGGCAGCAGCCCTGTCCACATGATCGCGATCGAGATGGCGGTCGTCGAGTCGAGCGCCCGCATCTGGGTCAGGGGGTGCCGCCCTTTGGTAAGCGGATTCGAAAACGGCGTGAACTTGCAGTCCGGATCGTAGGCGAGGCAGACGCTCTGCGCGCGGACGCTCTCGGTGAGCACATAGATCACATTGCGCTTGAGCGGCGCGTGGGCCACGAGCGCGGGCACTGCGCGCGGCGATCGCACGCCCGGATGCACGCGTTCGACGGTCTCGTTGTGGTCCCAGTGCGCGCGCGCGAGCTGCCCCATCGCAGACAGGTAGAGCACGTCGGGGGGGGCGCACTGGGTCCCCACATTTCCGAAGAGCGTGCACGTGAGCGCGACGGCGGTGATGTCGAGCGCGAACAGCGCGTTCTGCTTGCGGTAGCGCGCGACGCGGCGACCGCCGAGGGTGAGCGCCAGCACCGCGAGCAAGGGCGGCAGCAGGTGGCGTGCGAAGCCCGCGCGATCGGACCAAAGTTGCTGGCCGACGCTCGGCAAAAACGACGTGCCCACCAGAACGGCGCGGTGATCGAGATACGACCGGTAGCGCGAGAACATGTAGCTCTGGCCGCCGACCGCCAGCAGCGCGCCGCAAACCAGCAGCGCGACGCCGAGCCAGCGCAGCTTCGTTCGCCGCTGAATCGCGAGGTACAGCAGGGCGCCCCACAGCGCCGCGCCGATCACGATCCACAGGCCGTAGACTGCGGCTTCGTGGCGCGTGAGCGTGGTCAGGTGGTCGGGTCGCGCGAAGCCGTCGAGCGCGGCAACGCCGATGCCGGGAACTGCGACGGCCGCCGCGACGAGCGCCCACCGCCGCCTCACCCGCAGGCGCCTCGCAGCGCCCGGCCGCGCGCGCGAATCGCCCTCGGAGACGAGCGTCTGCGGATCATGGGGGCGCGGAGACATCGACTACGCTGCTTCCTTAGCCTCTCCGTCGCGGCCTGGTTGTAAGTCTTTGTAGTGCGCGGCTCAGGCGCGCCCGATCGAAAATTCCGCTCACGGGTTGCCTCTATGCGTATCAGCGCATATATACCCGCCATGCTCGCAACCGAGGCGCCGCTCCGAGCCCAGCGATGGGAGCTCTACCGCGTGCTCGGAGAGCCCTTTCGCCTGCGACTGCTCGCGCTGGTGGCCGCTGAAGAGCTCGCTGTGGGTGAGCTCGCCGAGCTGCTGGGCGAGAGCCAGCCGAACGTCTCGCGTCACATCGCGTCGCTCAAGCAGGCTGGGCTCGTGGCGCTGCGCAAAGAAGGCACGCGGTCGCTCGTGAGCTTTCGCGACGGCGGCGATGCGGTCGTGGCCGACGCGCTCGTGAGCGGTCGGGCGCTCTGCGACTCCGATGGCAGCTTCGGGCGGCTGGCAGAGGTCGTGCGCGCCCGCGATCTCGCTGCGCGGGAGTTTTTCGAGCGCCCCCGCGCCAAGGATCCGAGTGGTCCTCCGGCAGAGCTCGGCGCCTATCTTGGCGCGCTCGGGTGGCTCCTTCCGAGGCGCGCGCTGGCCGTGGACGCGGGGACAGGCGATGGCGGTTTGCTCGACGTGCTCGCGCCCGTGTTCGAGCGCGTCGTGGCGATCGACCGGTCGCGCGCGCAGCTCGCGGTGGCCGGAGCGCGCATCAAGCAGCGTGGCTACGACAACGTCACGCTCGTGCACGGTGATCTCGATGGCCGCGAGGCGCTCGCCGCCGCCGGCGGTCAGGCCGATGTCGTGTTCGCCGCGCGCTTGTTGCATCATGCACCCAAACCCGCGCTCGTGATGCAAAAGCTCGCCGAGCTGTGCAGGCCGGGCGGCGCGCTGGTGGTGCTCGACTACGCGCGCCACGACGACGAGCAGATGCGCGAACAAGCCGACATCTGGCTGGGTTTTTCGCCCGACGAGCTCATCAAGCTGGCGCGCGACGCAGGCTTCGAAGAGGCGCGCGTCTCGAAGCTCTCGGGAGCGCTGACGGGCAACGGTCCCGACGCGCATTTGCCGTGGCAGGTTTTGGTCGCCCAGCGGGCGGCAGTTTCAGTGCAGAAGAAAAACAAGGAGAGACATCATGGCTGACGGATCGACTGTGGCAGGCAAATTCAAGGTCGCTGACATCACCCTCGCGGACTGGGGTCGCAAGGAGATCACCATCGCCGAGAGCGAGATGCCCGGCCTCATGGCCCTGCGCGCTGAGTTCGGCGTCTCCAAGCCGCTCAGCGGCACCAGGATCGCCGGTTGCCTGCACATGACGGTGCAGACCGCAGTGCTCATCGAGACCCTCATCGTGCTCGGCGCCGAAGTCACCTGGACTTCGTGCAACATCTATTCGACGCAGGATCACGCGGCCGCCGCGATCGCCAAGGCCGGCATTCCCGTCTTCGCGTGGAAGGGCGAGAGCGAGGCCGAGTACTACGACTGCATCGAGATGCAGCTCAAGGCGTTTTCGGGTGGCAAGGGCCCGAACATGATCCTCGACGACGGCGGCGATCTCACCGTGCTCATTCACGAAAAGCACGCCCACTTCTTCGAGGGGCCTGACGGCATCCGCGGCGTGAGCGAAGAGACCACCACGGGCGTTCACCGCCTCTACGAGATGTTCAAAAACGGCACGCTCAAGGTGCCGGCCATCAACGTCAACGACTCGGTCACCAAGAGCAAGTTCGACAACCTCTACGGTTGCCGCGAGTCGCTCGGCGACGGCCTCAAGCGCGCCACCGGCGTGATGTTCGCGGGCAAAGTCGCTGTCGTCGCCGGTTACGGCGATGTGGGCAAAGGCTGCGCGCAGGCGCTTCGTGGTCTCGGCGCGCGCGTCGTCATCACCGAGATCGACCCCATCAACGCCCTTCAGGCGTCGATGGAGGGCTACGAGGTCACCACGATGGAAGACGCGGCTCCCCGCGCCGACATCATCGTCACCGCGTCGGGCTGCCTCGACGTCGTGCGCCCCGAGCACCTCAAGGTCATGAAAGACCAGTCGATTCTCTGCAACATCGGTCACTTCGACTGCGAAATCGACGTCGCGTGGCTCGAGAAGAACACCAAAGAAGTCAGCATCAAGCCGCAGGTCGACCAGTTCGTCTTCCCCGACGGCAAGCGCCTGACGGTGCTCGCGCGCGGCCGACTCGTGAACCTCGGTTGCGCCAACGGGCACCCGTCGTTCGTCATGAGCACGAGCTTCACCAACCAGGTGCTCGCGCAAATCGCCCTCTGGACCGAGAAGTTCCCGCTCGGCGTTCACATGCTGCCGAAGAAGCTCGACGAGAAGGTCGCCGCGCTCCACCTCGACAAGCTCGGCGTCAAGCTCACCAAGCTCACCGCCAAGCAGGCTGAGTACCTCGGCGTCGGCGTCGAAGGCCCCTTCAAGCCCGACCACTACCGCTACTAGCAGGGTGTTGAAAAACACCCTGATAGTAATTGGCGAAGCCAATTGCGTGGGGTGGGGACCCCGAAAAACCGCGTTTTTCGGGGCGGGGAGGTGCATACCTCCCCGAGATGAAAGGCTAGCAGGCCGTTCTTCAACGGCCTGCTA
>CANJCO010000092.1 GCA_947473045.1 Myxococcales bacterium
CGGCGCGCGAACCGTCACCGGCCGCCACACCGAGTCGTCAGCCGTGGAGTTGGGCGAGGTGAACTGCACGCTCGCGCCGCAGTTGTAATGGTACAGCGGCTTCTGCGCCGGAAGAACGTCGCTCGGAATGACCAGCGACGGCGGCCCGTTCGGGTTGGTCGGATCGGCGACGAAGTCGCGCGTCGCGTAGCCGAAGAGCGCGAGAAACGGGCCCGTAACCGTCGTGTACTTGCGCTCCGTGTATGGCACCACCATCGTGATGGCCTTGCCGTTCATGTCGGTCAGCACGTGCCCCGTGTTGTCGACCTTGGGCATCGTGCAGCTGAACGTGGCCGGGGCCGCGAAGTGCATGAAGTTGGGGCTGTTCGGGTCCATCGTCTCCGACAGGGGAATCGGCCCGCCTTGCGCGCGGTAGGTGACGTAAAAATTCTGTGCCGTGACGAGGCTGCCATCGGGAGCCGGGAGGCTCATGGTGACCTTGCCGGCGTCGTCGACCTGCGCCTGATCCATCGCCAGGTACATCGACATGAGCATGGGCGTCATCATGAACGTGTGCGTCGTGACGGTGTCGCTGAAGGGGCGCCCGTCGGCGATCGCCTTGAGGGCCGTGCGCGACATCGACTCCTGCGCCTGCGTGAACATCGGCAGGGCGCCGAGCTGGGTCGTGCCGATCTGGTCGAAGAAGTCGTTTTGGCTGATCTGCGTCTGCTGAAACGCTTTTTTGAAGAAATTGCCGAGCTTGGCCTGAGCCTCGGGGCGCACGAACCACGCGTCGACGAGGCCGCGGAGCGCTGCCGGGTCCTTGGTGACCGCTGCGATTTCGTCGTCGCTCGGGGGCAGCCCGAGCATCAGATTTTTCACCTTCGTGACGTACACGCGCACCGACACGGGCTCGAACGGAATCTCCGGCGTCGGCGTGGGCGGCGAGGTCGAGGCGTCGGGCGTGTCGCCTTGACCCGGCGGCTGCGTCTGCGACACATCGAGCGTTCCGGTGCACGCCAGCGCTACGGCGCCGGCGGCGACGAGGACGGCGGCGGCGGGGTGGCGGGCCCATGCGGCAATGAGGCTTCGCGTCATCATTCAGAGCTCCTGACTGGCGCAAGCCGTGCGCGCGCACGGCAGCCCAACCTCCAGAGATATCCGAGCTCGCGACCGTGTCAACCGCGCGGACGCCGCGCGGGGGCTGGCCTTGCCAACCGCTTTATAGTTTCACGCGCCACGCGCGTGCGAAGGCGGCCAACTTGTAATTTCGAAACGTCGACGTTGAACTTTGTCTTTGCGCGGAGGACATTCCGCCCCGGCTGCCCACGATGCGCGTCTGCTTTTACATTCGTTCGCTCCATACGGGCGGCGCAGAGCGCCAGATCTCGCTGCTCGCCCCTGCGCTCGCGGGCATCGGGGCTACCGTGGTTGTCGCGACGGACTACCCGGGAGGCCGCTTCAGCGAGGGCCTCGAAGCGGGAGGGGTGAAGCTCGTTTCGCTCGAAAAGCGAAGCCGCTGGCATCTTGCGGCGCCGGGCGCCCGCCTGACGCAGCTCATGCGCGACGAGCAAATCGACGTGCTCTATTCGGTCATGCCGACGGCCAATCTCGTCTCGGCGCTGCTGAGGCCCGCGCTCGGGCGCACGCGGTTGATCTGGGGCGTGCGCAGCTCTGATGTGCGCACGAGGCGGCTCTCTGCCCTCGAGACGGGCCTGCTCAACGCCGAGGCGCAGCTGTCGCCGATACCGGACGCGGTCATCTTCAACTCCGAGTCGGGCCTCCGTCACGCGCTCGCCCGATCGTGGCATCCGCGCTCCCGCTACGTGGTTCCAAACGGCTTTGACGAAGGCGATTTCAACTTCGACACGGCGGCGCGCGACCGCGTGCGGGCCGAGTTCGGTGTGCGCTCCGACGACAAGCTCGTGGGCATCGTCGCGAGGCTCGATCCGGTCAAAGATCACGACACGTTCATCCGCGCCGCGAGCATCCTCGCCCGGCGCGGCAGTGACGCCCGCTTCGTCATTGTCGGCGAGGGCTCGAAGAGCTGGACGGCTCGACTCCGGTCGCTCGCGGCCGATCTCGGCGTCGGCGGTCGCGTGCGCTTCGCCGGCAATCGGGCCGACGTGCGCTCGGTCTTCAGCGCCCTCGATTTGTGCTGCCTTACGTCGGTCAGCGAGGGGTTTCCGAACGTGCTCGCCGAGGCCATGCTGTGCGGTGTCCCGTGCGTGTCGACAGACGTCGGCGACGCCCGCGCCATCCTCGGCCCGTACGGCGGGCTAGTCCCCGCGCGCGTCGAGGGCGCCTTCGCCGACGCGATCGACGCAGCCCTGGCTTCCCGGCCCGCGCGGGAGCTCCTCCGCCAGCACATCGTCGAGCATTTTTCGATTCCGCGGCTCGCGCGCGAGACCATGGCGGCGCTCGAAAAGGTAGCGAAGGCGGCACGGTGAGCGCTGCCGCCACGACAACCGCGCGCGTCGCGGTGTAAGCTCGCATTCATGCGAGGCGAGCTCATTTTCTCGCTCGATTGCGAGGGCAAGTGGGGCGTCGCCGACGCCCTCGGCGGCCTGCACGCGGCCCTGAACGATCGGGCCCTCGCGCAGGCCTACGCGCTGCTGTTCGACGCCTTCGGCCAGGAGTCGCTGCGCGCGACCATGGCGTTTACTTCGCTTTTCGCGGTCGATGAGGCGGAGCTCCGCGCCGTCGCGCCGGCCCTGCGTGCGCTCGGGCAACGCGGCCACCGCTGGTACGAGCCGATCGCGCGCGCGCTACGGAACGAAGACTTCGACGGCTGGGTCGGAAAACCCTATTTCGAGCGCGCGCTGCGCGACGGTCACGAGCTCGGATGGCACGGCTATTCGCATCACGTGCTGTCGGACGACGTGCCGCGCGAGGTCGTCGATTTCGAATTCGCGGGCGCGGGCGCCGTCGCCCGGCGCCACGGCGTCCCCTTGCGATCGGCGGTATTTCCGCGCAACGCGGTCGGCAACCTCGACCGCCTGGCGGCCATGAACATCGCCTGCTTTCGTCGCTCGGCCGAGGACGAAAACAAGCTGCTGGGAAGCCGATCCGTGCGCGTGCTCAATGAGCTGAACGTGCTCAAATCGTCGGCCCGCCCTGACGTGCGAAAGCACGCGGAGGGCGTCGCGAGCCTGCCTGCGGGATCGCTGCTCAACTGGCCGCGCGGGCCGCGCGCTGCGGTGCCCGACCCTGTGACGATCGCGCGCTGGCGGCACATGCTCGACGACGCCGCGCGACGGGGCGGCCAGGTGCATCTGTGGTTTCATCCGCATAACCTCGTGACGGCGCCTCGCATGCGCGACACGTTCGCGGAGGTGGTGCGCTACGCGGGCGCGCTGGTTCGCCGTGGTGACCTTGTGAATCGCACGATGATTGAGGCCCTCGACGAGGGCGGGGGGCTGCCGTGAAATTTCCGTACGCATGGCTGACGAACGAAGAGACCGATCTCGCGCGCCTCAAGGCGTGCTTCGACGACAACGACAGCCCGCGTTCGCTGGAGCAACTCCGCTGGCAGTACGCGAGCGGCTTGCACTCCTCGCCGCCGCTCGCAGTGCTCGGTACGACGGACGCGAACGACCCCCGCGCCCGCCTTTCTGGAGTCTACGCCACACTTCAAAATGAGTTTATCTGTTCGGGCAGGCGCGTAATTGGCACGCAGTCCCTCGATACCCTCACTTCGAAGGAGTTTCGCGGAAAAGGCATGTTCGGCGAGTTCGCCAAAGCGGTCTACGAGCGCGCCGCCGCGCGCGAGGTTGGCTTTGTATACGGGTTTCCCAACGGCAATTCGGCGCCCGGCTTTTTTGGCAAGCTCGGGTGGACACGCCTCGACCCGGTTCCGTTTCTCATCCGCCCGCTCAACGCCGGATATGTTCTGTCGAAGCTTCCGGGTGTGCGCAAGATTGCCCAATATCTTCCGGCGATTCGACTGCCTGCCCGCCCGCAAGGCGCGGGCTCCGAACAGCGCATCGCGTACGATGCGTCGATCGACGAGCGCTACGATTCCCTCTGGGAGGCCTTTGGCTCGCAGGTGGGCATCGCGCTCAACCGAACGGGCGCGTATCTGGGGTGGCGACTGCGCGACAAGCCAGGCGAGCAGTACTCGAATGTCGCCCTGTTCGACCCTTCGGGCCAGATGCTCGCCATTTGCTTTTACGCGGCAAAAGACAAACACGGGGGCAAGGTCGGGTACGTCATGGACCTCATCCATCGCCCCGGGCGTGAGCGCGAGGCGAGGGTGGCGCTCTCCCACGCCGTCGCCGAGATGGCGCGCAAACGCTGCGACGCGGTGCTCGCGTGGTGCTTCGAGCACTCGCCCAACTACTCGGCCTTTAGAAAGTCGGGCTTTTTCAACCTTCCCGAGCGCGTGAGGCCCATCGAGCTGCACTTTGGCGCGCGCGCCTTCTCGTCCGACTGCAAGGCGGCTGCCGAGCAGCGCAGCGCCTGGTACATCAGCTACCTCGACTCGGACACCGTATAAGATGAAGACGATACTTCACGTGATCACCGGGGGCCCTGGCCGTGGCGGCGCCGAGGGGGTTCTGCTCCGGCTCGTGCGCGAGAGTCGCAGTGACCTCCGGCATGTGGTGTTCACGCTTCGCCCGATGCCGGCGTACCTCGATGATTTTCGCGCGCTGGGCGTGGAGCTGCGGTCGCTCGACGTGCAGCACGTCGGCGCCTTCGCGAGGGGGTTCGGCGAGCTGCTGCGCGAAGTGCGGCGCCTGAATCCGGCGGTCATTCAGACGTGGATGTACCACTCCGATTTTATATTTGGGCTGATTGGTAAGCTGCTCGGCATACCCGTAGTTTGGAATGTTCGCCAAAGCGACTGCTCCCGAAAGAACCTCGGACCGCGCACCTGGCTCACGGCCAAAGCCGATGCGTGGCTGTCGCCGTTTGTGCCCGAGGCGATTATCAATTGCAGCTCGTCGTCAATCGGGCTCCACCGCCAGTTCGGATATGCGGGAAGGTTCGTGCATATTCCCAACGGGTTTGGCGCGGCGGTCCCGGCCGACCCGGGCGGCGAGCGGGCCGCGCTTCGGCACGAGCTGTCGCTGGGCGGCGGCGACTTCGTGTTTGGCCTCGTCGCGCGGTTTCATCCGGTGAAAGATCACCGCGCGCTCGTCGAGGCATTTTCGCGCGTGCACGAGACGCTCCCCGCGGCGCGCCTCGTGATGGCCGGGGTCGGGGTCGCGCGCGACAACCCCGAGTTCGACGCGATCTGCCGGGGCGCGGACGCTGACGCGCTCCGCCCGCTCGGCTTTCGCAGCGATGTCGAGCGGCTCTATCGCATGTTCGATGTCTTCGTGCTTTGCAGCGCGTGGGGCGAGGGCTTCTCGAACGTCGTCGCGGAGGCGATGCTGCAGCGCACTCCGTGCATCGTGACCGATGTCGGCGACGCCGCGGAAATCGTGGCCGACACTGGCTGGGTGGTGCCTGCGGGGGACGTCGAGGCGCTCGCCGCTGCGATGCGCGCGGCCGCGCAGTCGAGCCCCGAGGAGCTGGCCCGTCGGGGTGAGGCGGCGAGGCAGCGCGTGCTGGCGCACTACAGCATCGACAAGATGGTCCGCGATTACAGGCGCGTGTGGGACAGCGCGATGGCGCCACGGAGCTGACCCGGCGCGCGCGCGGCCTCGGGCGCACTGCACCAACAGGCCGTTGAACATCGCCCTGCCAGCCGTTCATCTCGGGGAGGCATGCAGCTCCCCGCCACGAAAAGCGCGGTTTTTCAGGTCCCCACCCCACGCGATTCACTTTGCGAATCTGCAGCAGGGTGTTTTTCGAGCGCCCTGCTAATTGTCTCGACCACGGCGGCCCGGCGTTGCAGGGTGGCCCCTCGCGCATGGGAAACCCCTCCGTCAACCGGCGCATCTTCTCGGCGGTTGTCATCGTGGGCGTGCTGTCTTTCGCGGCGCGCTTCGTCGGCGCAGGGCGCGATCTGCTGGTCGCCACGCGCTTCGGCACCGGCGATCAGGCCGAGGCGTTTCTTGCGGCCTACACGCTTCCGCTCTTCGCCGTTCAAGTTATCGCCGGCTCGTTCACCGCGGCCGTCGTGCCGACCTTCATCGAGGTGCGCGAGCGGCAGGGCCGGGAGGCCGCGCAGCGCTTGCTGTCGAGCGCCGTGGCCCTCGGATTTGGCCTGCTGCTGGTGACCGCGCTCGTGATGGGCGCGATGTCGAGCCAGCTGATGCTGCTGCTCGGATCGCGTTTCTCTGCCGAAAAGCAGGCGCTGACCCAGCGGCTGTTTCTCGAGCTGCTGCCGCTCGTGCTCATTGGCGGAACTGGGCTCATGTGGAGCGTATTGCTCAACGCGGGCGAGAAATTCGCCCTCTCCGCGCTCGCGCCTGCCGTGACCCCGCTCGTGCCGCTCGCGCTGCTCCTGGCCTTCGGAGCGAGGTTTGGGGTCGAGCTGGTCGTCGTGGGCACGCTCGTCGGCGCGCTCGGGGAGGCCGCGCTCGTGGGGGCCGGGCTCGTGGCCCAGGGGTGGCGCCCGTGGCCGAGGTGGCACGGCTATTCGCCATCGGTGCGTCAGATCGTCGGCCAGTACTTGCCAATGGTCGCGGGCGCATCGATCATGGCGAGCAATCCTATTGTTGATCAGGCGATGGCCGCGGTGCTCGGTCCGGGCAACGTGTCGTCGCTGAACTACGGAAACAAAGTCGTGGGGCTCGTGGTTCAGCTCGGAGCCATGAGCCTGAGCACCGCGGTGCTGCCCCACTTTGCGCGCATGGTCGCGGTCGGCGAGTGGGCCCAGCTTCGCGCGACGTTTCGCACGTACACGCGCTTGACGCTCGCAGTCACCGTGCCGCTCACCCTGGCCCTCATCGCGCTTTCCCATCCCATCGTTCGGCTGGTGTTTCAGCGCGGCGCGTTCGTCGCGGCCGACACCGAGGTCGTCGCTCGGGTGCAGGCGCTGTCGCTGCTGCAGGTGCCCTTCTACGTGGCTGCGACGCTCGTGGTGCGCCTGCTGTCGTCGCTCAAGGCCAACCACGTGCTCATGTGGGGCGCGGTCGTCAACGTCGCCGTGAACGTGTCGCTCGACTACTTGCTCATGCGGCGCATGGGCGTCGCCGGTATCGCGCTGTCGACCGCCGCCGTGTATGCGGTATCGTACACGTTCTTGCGCATCAACCTGGGCTTGCGCCTCTCGAAACACGCGCAGAATGCAGAGCAGACGACCGATGACTGACTCCAATGATCGCGCCGGAAAGTCGTATTGGGACGCCAACTGGGGTCAAACCGATATTCCGAGCGCGGTCGACCCCCACGCACCGGGCTTGCAACACTGGCCCTCGTCGCGTTTTCACGGCGAGTTCGTCCGGGCGTTCGCGCAGGCGTCGATTCGCCCGGGCGCGCGTCTGCTCGAGATCGGCGCGGCGCGCTCGGCGTGGCTGCCCTATTTCGCGCGCGAGCACGGGCTGTCGGTCACGGGGCTCGATTACTCCGATATCGGCTGCGCGCAGGCGCTCGAGGTGATGCGTCGCGCGGGCGTGTCGGGCGACATGATCAAGGCCGACCTCTTCGATCCCCCTGCAAATGCGCTTGGTCGCTTCGATGTGGTCGTGTCGTTCGGCGTAGCCGAGCACTTCAAAGACACGGTCGGCGCCATCCGCGCGTTTTCGCGATTTGTCGCTCCGGGCGGCGTGATGCTGACCTTGATTCCGAACATGGTCGGCGCCATCGGCGCGCTGCAAAAACGGCTAAGTCGCTCAGTCTACGACATCCACGTGCCGATCGACCGCGAAACGCTGGCCTCGGCGCACCGCGAGGCGGGGCTCGAGGTGGTGGCCTGCGACTACCTGCTGTTTTCCAATTTCGGGGTGCTCAACCTCAACGGCGTGCCCGAGCGCACCCCGGCATGGCTCGTCAAAAAGGGCGTGCTTGCGCTCGCGGGCAGGCTCTCGATGGCCAGCTGGAGACTCGACCCTTCCGGTCGCCTTCCGCCCAACCGGCTGACCTCGCCCTATGTTCTTTGCGTCGCGCGGAGCGCTGGTGAACGCGAAACGGACCATTGACGGAGCATCGGGCCGCGCGTAGGAAAATCAGGCCGCAGCGGGGCCCGACGTGGTCCCGGTGCAGCGCCCGAATGATCGGTCGGGCGCGCTCGCAGGCGGCTTATCCGGGGCGCTCATCGTGACGAAGGACCTGACCCACGCCGCATTGAACCTCTCCGCCGCGCGAAGCGTTGGCGCGGCCCGACCGCCGCGTTGCGTGCGCTGAATGTGCGGCATCGCAGGAGTGTGGCGGTTCGGCGGCGCGCTGCCTGCCGATGCGCAGGCGGCGGCGCGCATGGGGCTCGCGCTCGCGCACCGTGGCCCTGACGACCACGGCCTGTGGAGCGACGCGGAGGCGGGCGTGCACCTCGTGCACAGGCGACTTTCGATCGTCGACCTCTCGCCGCTCGGCCACCAGCCGATGGCCTCTGCGAGCGGGCGCTACGTCATCGTCTTCAACGGCGAGGTCTACAATTTAGCCATCCGCGATGAGCTGACGTCGCTCGGGCACGCCTTCCGCGGAAGCTCCGACACCGAGGTGCTGCTCGCCGCGATCGAGCAGTGGGGCATTGAGCGCACGCTCGTGAAGTCGAACGGCATGCTCGCCTTCGCGCTGTGGGATCGCCGCGACCGCGTGCTCACGCTGGCGCGCGATCGCTTTGGCGAAAAGCCCCTCTACTTTGGCGCGTTCGCCGGGGCGCTCGTGTTCGGCTCGGAGCTCAAGGCGCTTCGGGCGCATCCCGCGTGCGGCGCGAAGGTCAGCCGCGCGGCGCTGCAAGACTACCTGCGCTTCGGCTATGTGCCCGCGCCCGCGTCGATTCTCGAAGGCGTGCACAAGGTGCCCGTGGGGTCGTTCGTGCAGTTCAGCGCCTCGGGCGACGCGCGCACGACGACTTACTGGTCGCTCGGCGGCGATGTCGAGAGCGGGCAGCGCGCGCCGTTTCGCGGCTCGATCGAAGACGCGACCGACGAGCTGGAGCGGCTGCTCAAGCTCTCGGTGAAGCTGCGAATGGTCTCTGACGTGCCGCTCGGCGCGTTCCTGTCAGGCGGCATCGACTCATCGACAGTCGTCGCGCTCATGCAGGTGCAGAGCCCGAGGCCGGTCAAGACGTTCACGATTGGTTTCCACGAAGCCGCGTTCAACGAGGCCCACGCCGCGAGGCGGGTCGCGGCGCATCTGGGCACCGATCACACGGAGCTGTACGTGACGCCCAAAGAGGCGCGCGAAGTGATTCCGAAGATCTCGTCGCTCTACGATGAGCCGTTCGCGGACTCGTCGCAAATACCGACTTATCTCGTCTCTGCGCTGGCGCGACAGCATGTCACCGTGGCGCTCTCGGGCGACGCCGGCGACGAGCTTTTCGGCGGATACTCCCGCTATTTTTTCGCCCGAAAACTGTGGAGTCTGCTCCACCGCACCCCCGAGGGCGCCAAGCACGTGGCGGCGGACATGGCGGCCCGGCTGCCCATCGCCGGCTGGGGAAAGGTGCGCCGCACCACCGAGCGCATTCGCCGTTGGGGAGGCCTGCTCTCGACCCCCAGCGATCGTGCATTGTACACGCACCTTGCGACCACCTGGCGTACGGCCGACGCGCCGCTCGCAGCGGGAACGCTGAGCGACGCGCCGCTGGCCCACGATCACCCCTCCCTCGGTTCGTTCGAGGAGTGGATGATGTACGCCGACTCGATGAGCTACCTGCCCGACGACATTCTCGTGAAGGTCGACCGCGCGGCCATGGGCGTAAGCCTCGAGGCCCGGGTTCCGATGCTCGATCCGAACGTGAGCCGCTTCGCGTGGAGCCTGCCGGTCGCCATGCGCTTTGGCTCGCAGGGCAAGGAGCCGCTGCGTCGCGTGCTCGCCCGCCACGTACCGCGCGCGCTGTTCGAGAGACCCAAAATGGGCTTCGGCGTGCCGGTGGGAGCCTGGCTTCGGGGCCCCCTGCACGACTGGGCCGAGGACCTCCTCGACGAGCGCCGCCTCGAGCGCGAAGGCATCTTCAACCCGAAGGTGATTCGCAAGCGCTGGCGCGAGCACGTCTCCGGGCAGCACGACTGGCAATATGCGCTGTGGTTCATTCTGACGTTTCAAGCGTGGCTGGACGCGTGGCCGGGCACCGAGCTCTGATCGCCGCGCGCCGACCGCGAGCCGGCACTGACATGGTTGTCGCGATCTGTGGCACACTGGGCCACGATAACGACCAAAAGCGCGGCGATCTTGTTTGGCGCGCACCTTGCTCGAGGATCGGCCCACCATGCGCATTCGTCAGCTTGCCCTGCTCTTTCCCGTAGCCGTCGTCGCCAGCGGATCGGCGTTCGCCGGTTGTAGCGATCCAGCCCCGCCGCCGCCTCCGACGCCGCCCGCGCTGAAGTGGGAGACGGTCGCAAAGGGCCTGCCCGCTGCGCTGCTCTCGGTCTCGGGGACGTCCGACAAGGACGTGTGGGTCGTGGGCGCCGACAAGAGCCCGGCGAGCGGACCGTCGGTGCTTCACTATGACGGCGCGGCCTGGACGCCGATGGTGACCGGCCAGCACGCCGACCTTTGGTGGGTTCATGCAGTCGCGGGAGGCCCCGTGTTCATGGCCGGCGCGGGCGGAATGATTTTGCGCTACCAGAACGGCGCGTTCGAGCGAATGAAGACGCCCGGGCTCGGCAAAGACACGGTGTTCGGCGTGTGGGCTGCGAGCGCCACCGAAGCCTACGCTGTGGGCGGATGGTCGGGGCACAACGGCTTTTTATGGCACTTCGACGGCACGGCGTGGTCGCAAGTGCGGCTGCCCGACGACATTCCGCGATTGGCCAACAGCGAAGTACCGGGACTCTTCAAAGTATGGGGAACCGGCCCCGAAGATGTGTGGGTCACCGGCGGCGCGGGCACTGTTTTGCACGGCGGAAAGACCAAGGGCTTCAGCGTAGTCAAGACCACCACGAAAGAGACCCTGTTTACCGTCAGTGGCGCGAGCGACGGACTCGTGGGCATCGTTGGCGGGGGCGGCAACGGACTTATTTTCGAGAGCAAAGACGGCGCGACGGTGGCCGACGTCTCACCGCCTGCGGTGCCGCTCATTCAGGGAATCGCGCTCGGCGCTGGCGGTGCCGGCTGGGCCGTCGGCGAAAAGGCCTTCGTCTACCGCCGCAGCGGCAAGCAATGGGCGCAGGTCGATCACCAGCAAGATCTGGGGGTGCAGTCGCTTCATGCGACCTGGATCGACCCCTCGGGCGGCCTCTGGGCCGTTGGCGGCAACGTGCTGTCGACGACGCTCGACGCAGGCGCCATTTTGCACGAGGGCGCGGTGGTACCCACCTACCAACCTGCCGTGATCAGTGATGGCGGCCTCGACGGCGACGCGGCTCCTGCGGCAGTGTGTCCGGCGGCCGTGATCGCGGCCGGTCAGGGCAAATCGGTCGCGCGCCAGTGGAACGAACAAATCATCGCGTCGATTCGCCGCGATCTGCCCCGTCCCCCGGTGCACGCGCGGAGCCTCTATCACCTCTCCGCGGCCATGTGGGACGCGTGGGCGAGCTACGACGCGACGGCAGACGGCGTGTTCGTCACCGAAAAGAACACGGCGCCCGACGTCTCGCTCGCGCGCAATGAGGCCGTCAGCTACGCGGCCTATCGCGTGCTGTCTGCGCGCTATCAAAAGGCAGTCGGCGGCGCGATTTCGGTCGCCTGTTACGACGCCGTGATGAAGCGCCTCGGATACGACCCCACCGATTCGCACGCCACGGGCACCGACGCGCGCGCGGTCGGCAATCGCGTGGGCGCGGCGGTGCTGGCCGCGAACCTCGGAGACGGCGCGAACGAGGCCATGAACTACGCCGATGCGACGTTCATGGCGGTGAATCCGCCGCTCGTGATGGACCAAATTGGCGCGCCCGCCGGAACGAATCCCGACAAATGGCAGCAGCTCAACCTGTCGGTCGCGGCCACCCAAAATGGCATTATTCTGCCGGCGGGCGTGCAGACGTATGTGGGCGCGCAGTGGGGCTCTGTGACACCGTTCGCGCTCACGAAGGTCAATCCTTCCGACCCCTGGAAAGACGCCGGGATCGCGCCAAAAATTTCCGACCCCGGCATGAAGGCGTGGATCACTGAGGTGATCGCCAGGGGCGCGGAATACGATCCGACCGCGGTCACGACGATCGACATCTCTCCGGGCGCGATTGGCAACAACAGCCTGGGCGCCAACGACGGCAAGGGGCTCGCGCAAAACCCCGCCACCGGTCAGCCCTACGCAGCGAACGTAGTCCCAGTGTCCGATTTCGGTAGGGTCCTCGCGGAGTTCTGGGCCGACGGCCCGAAGTCGGAGACGCCTCCCGGGCACTGGAACGTGATTGCCAATTACGCGAGCGACAACCCCCTCTTCGCGCGAAAGTTGGGCGGCGTTGGCTCGACGCTCGACGCGCTCGAGTGGGACGTAAAAATGTATCTCGCGCTCAACGGCGCCGTTCATGACGCAGCTTGCAGCGCGTGGGATATCAAGCGCCGGCAGCTGGGAGGCAGGCCGTCGACTTACATTCGCTACATGGGCGGCAAGGGTCAGTCGAGCGATCCGACCGGCGCCTCGTACAACGCTGAGGGATTGCCGCTCGTTCCGAACCTCATCGAGGTGATCACGGCGGAGAGCTCGGCGCCGGGCCAGCGCCACGAGCTGCTGCACCTCTACGTTGGTCAAGTCGCCGTGCGCACCTGGCGCAGCGAGCCGGGCGATCGGGTCAATGACGTCGGCGGCGTGGGCTGGATCCGCGCGGTCGAATGGTGGCCGTACCAGCGTCGCAGCTTCGTGACACCGCCCTTTCCCGGCTTCATCTCGGGACACAGCACCTACAGCCGCAGCGCCGCCGAAGTCATGGCCGATCTCACCGGCAGCCCCCTGTTTCCAGGCGGACTCGGTGAGGTGACGCTGAGCCCCGGATTTCTCAGCTTCGAAAAGGGTCCGAGCGCGCCGGTGAAGCTGCAATGGGCGACGTATTACGACGCGGCCGATCAGGCCGGTCAGTCGCGCATTTGGGGCAGCATCCATATCGAGCCCGACGATTTCGCCGGCCGTAAAGTGGGTAGTCTCGTGGGCAAAGGGGCCGTCGCGCTCGCGCGGAAATATTTCGACGGTTCAGCGCGCTAACAGGCCGTTGAAGAACGGCCTGCTAGCCTTTCATCTCGGGGAGGTATGCACCTCCCCGCCCCGAAAAACGCGGTTTTTCGGGGTCCCCACCCCACGCAATTGGCTTCGCCAATTAC
>CANJCO010000093.1 GCA_947473045.1 Myxococcales bacterium
GACGCCGGCTGTGACGCCGGTTGTGACGCCGGCTGTGACGCCGGCCGCAAAGCCCCCTGCCACACCTGCGGCGCCTGCGAAGAAGTCCCCGGCCGCAAAGCCGGTTGACGGCAAGAAGAAGTAAGCCCGTGCGCGCCCGCCACGTGTGGGTGTGCTGCGCCGCGCTGGCGCTTCCGGCCGGCGCGCGCGCAAATATTGTGGGCTTGGGCCCCGAAGGGGACGATGAGCTCGGCGCCGATGAGGCGGCCGAGGAGGCGCCCGATACGAGCCTGCGCGGGCGCTTCGGCGCAGGGATGGCAGCAAAGCTGCTTCGATCAGAGAGGCCCGAAGATCGCGCCCGGGGCATCGAGCGCGCAGGCAACGACGGATCGAACGAAGCCGTCGCGCTGCTCACCCAAACCGAAACTGCTGCGTTGCGCGCCGATCCCCGAATCGCGCTCGAGCTCGTGCGCGCGCTCGCCGCGCAGTGCGCAGACGACTCCGCCCGGACGCGGCTGCTCACCCTCGCCGCGGCGCCGCGAGCCACGGACGCATCGCGCAGCGCTGACGGCGGCGACGACTGGGAGCTGGTGCGCGCCACGGCCGCGATGGCGCTCGCCGGATCAGGCAACGCGAAGGCGGTCGACGAGCTCGTGAAGGTCGCGCGAACCCCGGGCGCAGGTCAAGCCGCAGCGCTCGCTGCTCTCGCCGCTTTTGGGATCAGTCCTTACGCGCCAGGGATCGATCCCCCGGCGTCGGCAGCGCTCGCGCGAGCCTTCGGCGCGACCGGCGATCTCAGGCTGCTCGAACCGCTGCTTTCCGCCGCGCGCGGGGCGAGCGACGCACAAACGCGCGCAGCCGCCATCGTCGCGCTCGGACATGCCGGCGACCAGCGCGCGCTCGACGTGGCCCGCGCGATGATGGGCGAACAGAAAGACGCGCGCCTGCGGATCGCCGCGGCAGAGACGATGGCGCTGCTCGACGCGCCGGAGCGCTTTCGCGCCGTCGAGGTGCTCATCGCCGATCCGGGCACGGCGAGCGCGGGTGTGCGCCTCGCAGAAAGCGTGCAAGATACAGGCATCGTTTTGGCGCTGATCGCGCGAATGGCGAGCATGAGCGCGCCGGGCGCACGTGAAAGCGTGCTGGTCGCGCTGGGTCACGGATCGAGCGACGAGGCCCTCGGCGCGCTCGTGTCGATGCTGGCCGACGCGCGGCTCGGGCCTGCCGCCGCTCAGGCCATCGCGCGATCGCCCCATCCAGGCGCGATGGCGGCCCTCGAGAAGATGAACAACAAGCGCCTCGCGATGCGCGCGTACGTGGTTCGGCGCGCAGTGCGTGGCGACAGCAGCGCCGCGTTCGAGGCGCTCGCCTCCCGCTGGGCGACCTCGACCGACGCGCGGGAGCGAGCGTTGGCGGCCCTGGCCCGCGGCGCCAGCGGCGCTCCAAACGCCGGCGACGCCCTCAGAGACGCTGATCCGCGCGTGCGGCGCGCTGCAGCCATGGGCGCCAGGGGCCCGAACGCGGAGGCCGCCGTGCTCGAGGCCCTCCGCTCCGAACGCGATCCCGCCACGCGCGTCGTTCTGTCGAGGGGGCTCGCGAGCGGCGATCTGAGCGGCCGACAGAGCACGTCTTCGCTCGTGGACCGATCCGAAGCCGGCGGCCCCGACGCGCCGCTCGGGGCCCTCGCCCTCGCCGCGCGCGCGCAGGACGCAGGGCTCCGAGGCAAGGTCGCGACCTTGCTCGCATCCCGCGATCCGGTCATGCGCTCGTTCGTCGCACGCGGCCTCGCGATGAGCGCAGCGCCCGAGTCGACCGGACAGCTCGCCGAGGCGTATCGCTACGAACGCGACGCCGACGTACGCCGCACGATCATTGTCGCGCTCGCGGCGAGGCAGTCCGATTCCGCGGCGCCTGCACGAACCTGGGCCCTCGCGCTCGCGGCGAAGCTCGATCCCGACTCCGGCGTACGTGTGGCCGCAGAGCGCGCGACCACCGGCTCAAGCGCCCCCGCGCAGCCGGCAGTGCGCGACGTCGCGTGGCTGACGATCGTTGCCGCGCCGGGGGCGACGCTCCCGGGCGACCTGTGCGGAACGTACGTTTCGTCGGATGGAAACGCGGTGCCCTTCGTGTTTGACGACGACGGCTTCGCGCTGGTGCCCGGGGTCGCGCCAGGGCCCGGCCGCGTGGTGCTTGCGCCGCGCGTTCGCTGAGTGCACAGTCGCAAGTCATGGCGACAAAGCCCTCAAAAACAGACGAGCCCACGTTCGAGCAGGCGATGGCGCGCCTCGGGCAAATCGTCGACAAGCTCGAGAGCGGCGAACTGCCGCTCGAAGAGTCGCTGGCGCTCTTCGAAGAGGGCGTGAAGCTCAGCAAGCTCACGCAAGGGCGGCTCGATCAAGCGCAGCTCAAGGTCGAGTTGCTCCTCGGGGTCGAAGACGGGCGCGCGAAAACTGCGGCCTTCGCCTCCGGTGCAAGCGCCGATGACGACGAGGCGTAGCCCCTACTTGCCTACGGCTGCGCGATAGAGCCAGCCCTCTGTCGAAAACCCGGCGCCGAACTTGATGCGGTACCAGCCCGCCTTGCTTTCACCGAGCTGCACCTTGGTGCCGCGGGGGAGCCGCCCGACGACGGAGCCCGTGTGCGGCGCGTCGCGCACAATCGCGACATCCCACACAATCGAGGCGCTGCCGTCGTCGCTCGCCGATGCAGGCGTCGCGACCACGGCTGCGTCGGCAGGCGCCGCGCCTGCGGGCGCCAGCGATGCGGCAAAACTCAAGGTCACGCGGGGCTGCTCGTGTTCGACCGCGGCGAGCGTCACGCCTTGAAATTGCGAGACGAGGGCGGCCTTGAACGCCTCGGGCGTCTTGACGGTGCTCGACTTGCCGACGTCGACAAAAATGACCCGATTACTCGGAAAATCGAGGGTAACCACGACGCTCAGCTTGCCCTCGTTGCCTTGCGCTGCCGGCAGCGCCGCGAGCTTTTTGATGCGCGAATGCGCGATGGCGTCGAAGCCCACGACCCGTCCGCAATCCTTGCCTTTGCGCGCCTCGCCCGCTTCTGTCTTGCACGAAACCACGTTGCCGCGCGCGACGGTCATCACCCCAGCCGCGGGGGCCGGAGCAGCCGCAGCGGACGGCGCACCGGAGGGCGCAGCGACAACCGCGCTCGCCACGACCGGCGCCGCCGAGGCCGACGCGCTCGCCGCGACTTTCGCCGAAGCGGCAGGCGCTTCCGCGCTGGCGGCCGATTCGCCCGGCGCGCTCGGTCCGAGGCGGACCCCGGCCAGTCTCGGCCAGGCGATCCCGACCGCAAAGCCGAGCACAGCCACGGCGCCCACACGCACCCAACTCGGCCGATCGGCACTGGGTTGGGGCAGTTGAACCTGCGTGGGCGCGCGGGCAGCCATCAGGGAGCGATCGATATCACGCGCCGACGGGCCGGGCTAAATCCATGGCAAACGCGCTCAGGACTTGAGCGTGATGCCGATCACCAGAATGCCGCCCTCATAGCTCTGACCCGCCACGAAAAACGTGTCGTTGGCGGCGGCGGTGACCTCGAGCAACTTGAGAAACGACGCACCGCCCGGCTGATTGATCGCCGCGGCGACCTTGTAGCGCTTGTCCGCCGTGATCTCCTGCAACGTGACCTGCAACTCGCGCTTGTTGATGAGCGTGTGGCTCACCGGCGCGTTGCGAACGAGCGTCAGGGCCTTGCGGTCGAGCAGCTTGTAGGTGTTGTACGACGAAAACGGCGGTTTTTTCAGCTGAGGCAAGCTGCCAATCTGCGGGTCGATCGAGCCTGCGCCCGCGACTTGCGTGGCATGAAGCACCATGATTTCCGCCCCCACAAAGCCCGCAGCGGCCGCGGCATCGGAGGCCGTCGCCCCCGAAGCGGGCGCAGCGGCGAGCAGTGAAAGACCTGCACCGGCAAGGGCAAAACGGAGGGCTGTGCGGCGGTTGATCAGGGAGGACATGGGGCTATTGCTTTGCTTCCGGGACAAGCTCGTTGATCCATACCACCACGCTGTCGGGCGCGGAGGCGTTGTCTGGGCCTTGCGGCACGTAGAAAAGAGAAACCGGACTCGGGGTGTCGACAGCGTCGATTTGCACCGGCGCGAGGTCGAGCGAAGCAACGGTGACTGCTGGAGCCGGCACGTCGCGCTCGTGCGTCGACGGCGCCGCCAGCTCGCCAAAGGCGGTGTTCGAAGGTTCGGACGCAGGGTGCACGTAGAGCCACACACCGGCCGCGATCGCCGCGAGCGTACCGAGCACCACCGCCGAACGGGCGCGCGACTGACGCCTCAAGCGGGCGCGGTCGAGATCGTTGGGAGCCACCGCCGCCATCACGGACGCGACCATGTCGATCTTCGCGGGCGTCGAAGCCGCTGCGCGGACCCCGTCTCCGAGCGCCGAAAGCGACGCCGCCAGCTCGCGCGCCTCGGCGCTGCCCGCCAAGAGCTCGCGAACCTGATCGCGCAGGGCGCCGTCGACTTCGCCGTCGGCGTACGCCATGACGCTGAGCACCTGCGCTTCGGTGAGGGAGCTCATGCGTCACCGTCCCGATTTGCGTCCGGCGCCATACGCGCCGCGCCGATCTGCTCTTCATAGCAGTCGACCAGCGCGCGCTGGAGCTTCTGACGGGCGTGAAACAAGCGACTCATGATCGTTCCCTTCGAGACTCCCATCGCCTGGGCCATTTCTTCGTAGCTGAGGCCTTCGACCTCCCGCATCAGGATGACGCCGAGGTGATAGGGCGGCAGCGCCTCGAGCGCCTCGGTGAGCCGAGAGGCGATCTCGGTTCGGCGCACAACGTCGGCTGGATCGCTTCCGTCGACTCGGCTGAGCAGAGGGAAGGGCGAGCTGCTCATGTCTTGCTGGTCGACGCGGGCCTCGTCGAACTCCTGCACCGGGCGGCCCGGCTTACGCTTCAGATCGATGCTTAGATTCGTGATGATTCGATACAGCCAGGTAAAAAAGCTCGAAGTGCCCTGAAAGCTGCCCAAACTTTTGTACACGCGCACGAAGGCGTCTTGCACCAGCTCGCGCGCGTCGCTCTCGTCGCGCACCAGGCCGAGCGCGATCGAATAGGCGCGCTGCTGGTGCTTCTCGACCAGTTTGCGAAACGCCGCCTGATCGCCTGATTGTGCCTTCGTGACGAGCGCTCTGTCCTCCTCCGCTTCGCGCGCCCTCGCCTCTTTGGTGTTCGACGCAGGGGCGCGGGGATTATTCACGGGAGCTTTCGGAGGTCCGACGCGGGAGGCTGCCGCCGGAACGGACCCCTCGGCTGTCGGGGGCGGCTGGTTGTCGGGCACCGAAGCGGGCATCGCGCTCACGGTAGCGCCCATGAAGGGCCACGCGCGAGAGCGAAATTCCGTGGCCGATCACTCGCGCGGCGGCGCAGTCGGTAGCTGCCCGAGCGTGACTTTCTGATCGAATCGCTTGCCGGAGCGCGCGATGCCAACGGTGACCGTCCTGCCTACGCCGGTAGTCGACGCGAGCCACTGAAGCAGCGTGCCGCGCTCGATCGGCTGACCGTCGAACGACACGATGACGTCGCCCGCGGCGAGCCCGGACTTGTCAGCCGCTCCGCCGGGCGCGACGTACTCGATGACCGCGCCCTTGTCGTCGGCCAGCTTGAGCGCCGTCTTCTCTTCGACGGAGAGCTCGCGGGCGTCGCGAATGCGCACGCCGAGCGCGCTGCGCGTGATGTGGCCATCGCGCAGCAGCATGGGCAGCAGCTGCTTGACCATGTTGATCGGAATCGCAAAGCCGATGCCCTGAGCGCCCCCGCCCCGGATCGCAGAGTTGATGCCGACGACCTCGCCGCGCAAGTTGAGCAGCGGGCCGCCCGAATTGCCGGGGTTGATCGACGCGTCGGTCTGTAAAAAGTTGTAGTACCCGCTGGGATCGAGCGGCACGTCCTCTTTGGTGCGCCCCTTCGCGCTGACGATGCCCGCAGACACGGTGTGTTCGAGCCCGAAGGGGTTGCCGATCGCCACGACCCAGTCGCCCACGTCAATGCGATCAGAGTCTCCGAGCGAAAGCGCCGCGAGCCCCTTGGCCTCAATTTTCACGACCGCCATGTCGGTCGGCGGGTCGCGCCCCACGATGCGCGCGGGAAACTCCTGACCATCGCTGAGTTTGACCGCGACGGTGGTGGCGTCCTGCACGACGTGATTGTTCGTCACGATCGTGCCGTCGGCGTCGATGATGAAACCCGTTCCGAGCCCCGAGGTTTGGCGCTTTCGCAAGCGACCGCTCCACGCGGACTTCTCGGTCTCCTCGCCGACGGTGTTGATCGTGACCACGCTCGGATTGGCCGCTCGCGCGATCGGCGCAAAGCTCATCGGCATCATCGGGACCGACAGCGGCGCCGGGGGGGCCGACCCGACGACCTGCGCCGGAATCGACGTCTCGGGCGTGCGCGTCGCTCCGACAGGCAGGCCGGAATCGACGACTGGGCCCCTCGAGCCCTTGCCGCACCCGATCACCAAAATCGCAAGCGCAGCGAGGGCCGCGCGCCCCGCAACGCGGCGCGGGTTCACGCGCCGGCTTTCGTCGCTTCGACGTACCGCATTCTCAGGTCGAAGAGCACATGGGTCAGCACCCGCTCCTCGTCCCCCGACAGGTTGCCCTTCGTCTTCGCTTCCATGACGCCGAGCAAGTCGATGGTCTGCTTGGCCAGGGCCAGGCTCGTTTCGACCTGCCCGTGCTCCGGATGCGGAGCCTCGCCAAGATGCATGAGCGCCGAGTGGCTCAACGACAGAACGAACGTCGCAAAGTCGATCGTCGGCAGAGCCTCTTCGTTCGGCACAGGTAACCTCCGTCAGTCGTCGTTCGAGTCGTCGCGACCGGCGATCGCCGGTTGAGGGAGCGTGCTGACTTCGATGTGATCGGCCACATCGACCAGCGCCGAGGTCACCTTCTCGATGTCCTTCGCGGAGAGCATGCCGCTCTTCAGGTTGCGATCGCGGACGCGAATGTCCAGGTCCCAGGGATTGATTTTGTTGTTCATGGTCGTGTGCGGGGGAACAAGCAGCGTAGCACGGCACGCACAAAAGGCGAAGGGTCTGCACATTTGCCCCAACCCGGGCAGCCGCGAACTTGTTCCCACGGCCGGCCTTGCGCGCCGGCTGCGGCGCCGGCACCATCGCGCGACCATGACGATTGACCTTTATGCGTGGCCCACCCCGAACGCCTATAAAATATCGATATTCCTCGAAGAAGCGGGCGTTCCGTACCGCGTGCTGCCCGTCGATATCGGCCGCGGCGATCAGTTCGCGCCAGACTTTCTGGCCATCAGCCCGAACAACCGCATGCCGGCCATCGTCGACCCCGAGGGGCCAGGCGCAACGCCCATCAGCGTGTTCGAGTCGGGCGCGATTTTGGTCTATCTGGCTGAAAAAGTTGGGCAGTTTCTGCCGGCCGACGCGCGATCGCGGGTGCGGGTGCTCGAGTGGCTCTTCTGGCAGATGGCGGGCGTCGGGCCGATGATCGGACAAGCCGGCCACTTCGTAAGGTACGCCCCCGAGAAAATTCCCTACGCGATCGAGCGTTACACGAACGAGGCAAAGCGGCTCACGCAGGTGCTCGACCGGCAGCTCGGCGGCCACGATTTCGTCGCCGGCGACTACTCGATCGCCGACATGGCGATTTACCCCTGGATGCACCTGGCGGCGAAGGCCTACGTGACGCTTGGCGAATACCCGAACGTCGACCGATGGCTCCGCGCGCTCGCAGCGCGGCCTGGCGTGGCGCGGGGAATGGCGATCATGCAGGAGCAACGCATCCGCAGGCCGCTGACCGACGAAGAGCGCGCCATGCTCTTCGGAAAAGCGCAGCTCGAGCGCAGGTAAAGACTGCTTTTTTGAATAGCGGCGGTCAGGCTATCGTCTCCCGTCTGTACTCTCCCGGAGGATCCATGCGCTCTACACGTTTTGCACTGTTCGCGGCCATCGCCACGCTCGCCATCGCCCCGCTGGCCGACGCGAAGCTCTCGCGAACAAGCGACGCCGCGAAGGCCCACTTTCACTCGGTGACGAACGTCAGCATGGCGATCGACGGTGACACCCCCGAAGTGGCCGTGGCCGAAGAGGGCGCGAACATCAAGGTCACCGTGACGCTCACGAACCTCACCACAGGAATCACCCTGCGCGACAAGCACGCCCGCGAATTCCTCGAGGTCGGCAAATTTCCCACGACGACGCTGACGGTGCCCCGCGCGCTGCTCAAGTTCCCCGCCGACGGCGCGAAGAGCGAAGGCGATGTGGCGGGCTCAATGAATCTGCATGGCCAGGACAAGCCGGTGACCTTCCACTACGCCGCAAGCCGCAGAGGCGCCGCCATTTCGGTGACCGGCAACGTCGCGCTCGACATCACCAACTTTGGCATGTCAGAGCCCAGCCACCTCGGCATCAAGGTAAAAAAGGACGTGACCGTCGAGGTCGCGTTCGTCGCCCAGGACATCTGAGCCCGTCACCCGGCGGATCCAAGGCCTCTCGCCCGCGCGGCGGGGGGCCTTTCGTCTATTTCAGGGCAAGTTGGGCGGGATGCTGTTGCGATCGCGGCGGCGCGACATCTGGATGAGCGTCTCGATCAGCCCGAGCGCCACGTAGCAGCACAACAGCCAGGTGAGCACGAAGGCGGGCTTCGTTTGCATCGACACGACGGTGCTCGAGGCCACGATGAAGAGCACGAAGGCGATGGTTCGCCCGTTGAAGGTAATGTCCTTGAACGAACGGAACTTGATGCTCGAGACCATCAGGCACGACAGAAACACGGTGAGCCCCGCGAGCGGCCATACGTAGCGCGCGCCGCTCAAGTCTCCGCCGATCGCGTGATTGGCGAGCACGAGCGAAACCAAAATGCCCGCGGCCCCGGGAATGACCAACCCGAGGACGTACTTGCCGGGCTTGGTAGGCGCGCCGCCTTCGCCCATCGTCAGCACGTTGAAACGCGCGAGTCGAACCGCGCCGGCGCCGAGGAACAGAAACGAGCAAAAGAGCCCGACCGTGCCGGCCTGCCGCAGCGACCACTGGTAGACCATCAGCGCTGGAGCCGCGCCAAATGAGACCACGTCGGCGATCGAGTCGATTTGCAGGCCGAAGGCGCTCTGCGTTTTTGTGAGCCGCGCGACCCGGCCGTCGAGGGTGTCGAACAGCATCGCGAAGACGAGCAGAATCGAGGCGCGGTAGAAATCGTCGGGGCCGCTCGCGCGCGCAGAGAGCCGCATCGAGTCGAATCCGCAAAAGATCGACGCGAGCGTAATCATGTTCGGCAACAGGAAGAGCGTCTTCTTGAGGTCGATTCGTCGCGATCGCATTGCGTTGGCCACTGCGTGTTCTCCCGGTCTGCGCGAGCCATGAACACTGAGCCAACCGCCCCCGGGCGTAAAGGGCGGCCAAGCGAAATCGGGCGCGAATTCGCCTTCGCACGGACGCGAATCTCGTGGAGCGCGCGACGGAATTTGGCCCGGCGCCCCGATGGGGAGTACGCTTTTCATCGATGCGCCGCGCCTCCGCCCTGCTGCTATGTGTCTGTGTTCCGGTGGTTGCCTGCGCGCACGCGAGCGCAGAAGACCGTCATCTGGCGGGCATGGGCGATGAAATCTCCCGCGTTCAGGCCGATCACGACGATTTCGACAAACGCGCAGCCGGCAGCGATGGGCGCGATTCCGACGATCACAGCGCGACCGCGGCTCAAAAGCCGGGTGCACCCCCGCCGCCCCCGCGCGTCGTGCGCCTCGAAAACGACCCCGGCGATCCCGCGCGCACAGGCGACGGCGCCCGAACGAGCGATGATCCCGACGACAGCGCGCCGCGCCCTGTGATTCGCGTGCAGGGTACAGGCGGCAGAGGCAAAGGCCGCTCCGGCGACCCGGTGATCGAAGAGACCCTCCCCGACGAGGATGCACGGGCGGCCCCAGCCGGGCCCGCGATCACGCAGGGAGCAGCCAAGCCGAGCGCGCTCGACCCCGACGCGAGGCGCGCCTACGACGCGGCCCTCGCGATGGTAAACGCAAAGCGGTACGGCGCTGCGCTCGACGGTTTCGCCGCTTTTCTGGTGCGCTGGCCCGATCATCCGTTCGCCGACAACGCCACGTACTGGCGCGGCGAGTGCTACTTCGCGCAGGGAGAGTTCGCCCGCGCGGCCGAGCAGTTCGAAGGCGTCATCGCGCGCTTTCCGCTCGGAAACAAAGTACCCGACGCGTGGCTGAAGCTCGGCTTCTCAGCGCAGAAGCTGGGCAATCCCGCGAAAGCAAAAGACGCGTTCGAAAAGCTCGAGCACGGCTACCCGAAGAGCGACGCTGCGCGGCGCATTCCGCGCACGGAGAATCCATGAGGCACTTTTTTCACCGTTGTCTCCGTTTCGGCGCGTTCGCCGTCGCGGTCCCCGCCGCCGCAGCCCCGCTGTTTTGCGTTTCGCTCGCGATGGCGCAGGCGCAGGTCGCCGACGCGCCAGCCTCAGGTTCCGGCGCAGCAGGCGCCCAGACGGGCGCGCGACCGTCGATGTATCCGGCGGCCCCGCCCCCCGGCGTGCCGGTCGGCGGCGGTAACAACACGAGCTCGAGCTCGACGCCACGCAGCGGCAATCAGCGCGACAGCTTCGACCTCGGAACACGTCGCGGCGGCGGCGGCACAGCTTTCGGAAACGAAGGCGCGCAGGGCTACGTCGAAAGCGAGGGCACGCTTCGTCTCGGCGACGGCGCCGTACCCGATCCGTACACCGTACGCAGGGGCGACACCCTGTGGGGCATTTGCGACACTTACTTTCGCAACCCCTACCAGTGGCCCCGCATTTGGTCGTTCAATCCGCAGCTGCAGAACCCGCACTGGATCTACCCCGGCGATCTGATTCGCATGCGCGCAGCCGGTGCGGCCGGTGCGTCCGCCTTGTCGTCGCCGGGCGGAGCCTCGCTCATCGATCGCCGGCGGCAGGTCGCCCCCCAAACGGTGTTCCTGCGTGACGCGGGCTTCATCGACGACGACAGCAAAGACAGCGAAGACTGGGGCGAAATCACCGGCGCCGCGGTCGACAAAATGTTTCTGACCGACACCGACGCAGTTTATCTGCGCATCGGCCCCAACCACGATCCGCACATCGGCCAGGAGCTCACCGTGTTTCGTCCCGGCCGAAGCGCCGGCGACGGCCGGCTCGTGCAAATTCAGGGCTCCGTGCGCATCGATCAGTTCGACGCCAAGACGCGCGTCGCACGCGCTCAGGTCAGCGAGACGATCGACGTCATCGAGCGCGGCGCGCGCGTTGGCCCCGTGGGGCGAAAGTTCAACGTCGTGCAACCCACGCGCAACGACGCCGATGTCGTCGCCGACGTCATCGCGAGCGTCTATCCGCACAATTTCTACGGCCAAAATCAGGTCGTCTTCATCAACAAGGGCGTCGAGGTCGGGCTGCGACCCGGCAACCGTCTGTTCGTCGTGCGCCGCGGAGACGCGTGGCGCAAGAGCCTCGCGTCCTCGGTCGCCGGCAACCGCATCGCGCTCGAGAGCGACTCGGTCGCAGCCGTCGAATCGATTCCCCTCCCGCCCGGCGACGCGAAGCTGCCTGAGGAGGTCCTCGGCGAGCTCCGCGTTCTGACCGTCCGCGCCCACACTGCCGCGTGCCTCGTGACGCAGGCATCGCGCGAAATCGAGCAGGGCGACGACGCAGTGGCCCGCAAGGGTTACTGACGCGCGACGCTCAGTCGTATCGCTCGGAGTGCACCTGTTCGCGCTCCGCAGCGAGCTCGTTGCGCAGCAGGTCACGCGTCGCGCCGACCATGCGTTGCAATCCGCAGATGTACGCGTGCGGCGCGCCGCAATCGGCGCGTTGCAGCTCGCTCCACAGGCCGCGCGCGTGCGTCTGAACATAACCCCGCAGGCCCGCCCATTCGTCGGGCGCGCGCGAAAGCGTGTAAAATGCACGCACGTTCGGGTGCAGGCGCGCGAGGGCGTCGAACTCGTCGCGATACAGCAGGTCAGGCTCCGCGCGGCCGCCGAGCAGCAGCCACAGAGGCCTCGTTTCGCCCTCCGAAAGCGCCGCGCGCAGCATGCTTCGCAAGGGCGTAACGCCCGTGCCCGTAGCGATGAACAGCGACGGGCCGGATCGCTCGCGCGGACGCGTGAAAAACCCCTGCGGGCCAACGACGCGCAGCGCATCGCCGGGCTTCATGGCGTGCAGGAACGACGATCCCGGGCCGCCATCCACGCGCGTCACCGCGAGCTCGAAGCGGGCCGAGGGTCCGGGCGGCGACGCAATGGAGTACGACCGGCGCAGCTCAGGGTGCGCGCGATCCGTCGCCGGCGCGTCGGGACCTGGCGCGATCGGCAGCACGAGCGTCACCCATTGCCCCGCAGTGAACGCGACCGCTTCGCCATCGGCCCGCTCGAATACGAGCTCACGAACCGAATCAGACAGGAGGCGGGCGCTCGCCAGACGGGCTTCGAAGGTCGGCGGGGGCGGCATCGGCCCTTTCATAGCCGCGAACCCGACCGAGCGCATCGCTGCGATACGCGATACGCTGCGCAAAAATCCCGCCCATGCAAAACCGCGTATTTTTTCCCCAGGCGGCGCTCGACGAATGGCTCGTCGCGGGCGCGATCGAGCTCAACGGCAGCGTGCTGACCATCTCCAGCGAAAAGCGCCGCTACATCGTCGCCGAGGGCGTTCGTGTGCTGCGCGAGGTCACGGGGCAACCCGATGCGAGCGAGCTCGTCGGCAAGGTCAAGAGCCTGCGCTACATCGAAGAGCTCGGGGCTGAGGTCCTCGAAGGCTCGATGCTCCTCGGCGACAACGCGTATGACATCGTCGCGGGCTGGGTGGGGTTGCTCGAGCGCGCGCCTGAGCCCTTCGGGAGCGCGCCCGGCAGCCAGACCATGACCGACGAGGCCGCGCTGGCCAGGTTCGTGCGCGAGCAAGGGTAAGCCCGGCTCGTTTGGACGCTCGCCGCGCCAGCGAGTAGACTTAGAGGCCCTTGGCGTTCTCCCTTGTTTTGTTCAGCCTGACCGCGACGAGCTACTTGGTCGCGAGCGTCGCGTTCGTCGCATTTCTCGCGGGGCGCATCACGTCGCCGGGCGCGCTGCGTTGGGCGGCGAGGCTCGTAGCCGCCGGAGCAGCCCTGCACGCCGCGCACATCATCGTGTCTTCGCTCGTGCTGC
>CANJCO010000094.1 GCA_947473045.1 Myxococcales bacterium
CATCGGTCCAATTCGTTTTCCCAGACGTCGTCGCGAAGCACGTCTGTCTATGGAGCGCACTTCGCGGCCGATGGAAAGATAAAAATGTCAAAGTAGTGCTAGTTGCTGCCGCAGAAGGTGAGCTGTCCCGCGCCGTGGTTCTGCTGCTGGGTGCAGCCGGCGCCGCCCGCCTGCGGATTGCCCGACGTGAACGGACCATTGCTGTTGCACTGGGAGGTCATGCCATAGTTTTCGTATACGTCGCTCGTCCAGATGCAGCAGTTGCTCGACACCTTGTGCATGTAGTTTTTGCCGATGAACTGCGTGACGATCACGGCCATCACGCTCTCGGGCGCCCTGCTGTAGTTTGGGTCACAAGCGCCGCCCGACCCGTCGAGGTAGTAGCAGTGCCCGTTGTAGGCGACCTCGTTTCCGCTGCACGTGACGCACACGCCTGCCACACACTGCTCGCTGACGTTGCACGCCTTGCCGCACTGGCCGCAGTTCTGCTTGTCGGTGGTCACGTCGAGCTCGCAGCCGTTGCTCTTGTCTTTGTCGCAGTCGCCGAAGCCGGCCGCGCACGTGTCGTAGCCGCACGCTCCGCTGGCGCACTGCGCCGTCGTCACGTTCGCTGGCGCGCAGACTTTCCCGCACCCGCCGCAATCGGAGACGCTCGACTGCTCCTCGAGGCACGCGCTCGAGCAGCAGCCCTGCGTCGCGCCGCAGACGGCGCCGCACGCCCCACAGTTCTTCCCGTCGGCGCTCGTGTCTGCGCACTGGTGGTTGCAGCACGAAAACGACGGCGGACCGGAGCCACCCCCGGAGTCGCCGGGCGCCCCTGCGTCGAGATTATTGCAGTCTGCAACTGTTTTGCAGCCTGGCTGGCACGCCGCGACGCCGTCCTTTCCCTTCGCGCAGTAGGTCGCGCCCGGGCAGGTGTCGCTTGTGGTCAGGCACGCGACGCAAGCGTGGGCGCTCACGTCGCACCGCTTCGCGGCCGGGTCTTTGCAGTCGGAGTCGGTAGTGCACGCAAACCTGCACGCGTGCGTCGCGGGGTCGCATTTCTTGCCGCTGGCGCAGTCACCGTCGGCCGCGCACTCGACGCAGACGTTCTTGACGGTGTCGCATTTCGGAGTGGCCCCGGCGCAGGCGGCGCAGCCGGGCGGCAACACGCTGGCGTCAGCGCCGAGCTGCGTATCGAGCGGCACGGCGGCCGTGGCGCACGCGCAGACTGCGATCGATCCGAGGGTGAGTGTGACTGCTGCGGCGCGCCAAAAGCTCATCCCTCAAGGCTATCACGGGCCGGGATCACTCGGTGAAATCGAGGTCCTTGCCGTAGGTCTCCTTCAGCGATGCGAGCGCCAGGAAGGCGAGGAGCAGGCACGGAACGCCGACCGCGATCGCAGCCCCGCTGATGCCGAGCGATCCGCCCTTCAGCGCTGCGAACGAGAGCGTCAGCGGAACCGTGGCGCCGCGCACGAAGTTGGGAGCGGTCGTCGTCGCCGTCGCGCGAAGGTTGGTGCCGAACTGCTCGGCCGCCGTGGTCATGAATACGGCCCAGTAGCCGGAGCCGAAGCCCGCGAGCATGCAGGCCGCGTAGAACGCGGTGAGCGAGCTCCCGCCCGCCGTGAAGTAAACCGTGATGGCGACGAGCGTGATGAGCAGAAACACCAGCACCGCGCGCCGCCTGCTGCGCAGAATCTGACTGAGGGTGCCGCTGGCGAGGTCGCCCAGCGCGAGGCCCGCGTAGCACAGGGGAATCGCCGTGGCCGGATCCGGCGCTTTGGTGAGTCCGAGCGACCCACCGATGGCGTCGCTGAATTTGATGAGCACCCCAACCACATACCAAATGGGAACTCCCACCAGAATGACCGAGACGTAGCGACGCAGGCGGTCGGGGCTGCGCAGGAGCGCGAAGAAGTCTCCGCGGGCCACGTCTCCCTCGCTGCTCGCTTTCGCAAACATGCCGGATTCCACGACGCCGACGCGAAGCAGCAGCAGCGCGAGGCCGAGGCCGCCGCCGATGAAGTAGGAGGTGCGCCAGTTGGTGAGCTTTCCGACGATCGCGGCGACGATGGCTCCGGTGATGCCAACCGTGGCCACGATCGTGGTCCCGTAGCCCCTCGACTCCTTCGGGAGCGACTCGCTCACGAGCGTTATCCCGGCGCCGAGCTCGCCTGCCAGGCCGATGCCGGCGACGAAGCGCGCGACCGCGTACTGCGGAACCGAGGTGACGAAGCCGTTCGCTATGTTGGCGAGCGAGTAGAGCACGATGCTGCCGAACAGCACCGAGAGCCGCCCGCGCTTGTCTCCCAAAACACCCCACAGGATGCCGCCGAGGAGCATGGCGCCCATCTGCATGTTGTCGAGAAACAGGCCCTGGCCCAGCAGGTGCTCTTTCGTGACGCCCAGATCGATCAGACTCGGGCGCCGCACGATTCCGAAAAGCAGCAGGTCGTAGATATCGACGAAGTAGCCAAGCGCGGCGACGAGCACTGCGAGGCGCATGGCGCGCGTGAGGGGCTGCCGGGTCGGCGTGGTGGGCATTTTGTGTGTATTATCCAAGTAAGTCGAGGAACGGGCCCGGGCCGAGGAGCGACGTGCCTCCGTCGATCAGGAGCGTGGAGCCGGTGATGAAGGCGCCGGACGGAGAGACGAGGAACACGACAGCGTCACAGATCTCGTCGATGGTTCCCCAGCGACCCAGGGGCACGCGACGTCGGAGGGCCTCCTCGCTCGCGCCGGGTGGTGCGAGGCGCGCCATGCCCTCGGTGCCCTCGATGGGCCCCGGAGCCACTGCGTTGACGCGAATGCCGAACCGGCTCCACTCGAGCGCGAGGTCGCGCGTGAGCTTCTCGATGCCGGCCTTTGCGGCGCCTGCGTGGCATTGCAGCGGCGTCGCCACGTGAGCCTGCGTGGCGGTGATGCTCACGATCGAGCCGCCCTGCTTCGACAGGTGGGCAAACGCGGCGCGCGAGACGTTGAACGTGCCGCACAGGTCGATGTCGATAACCGAGCGGAAGCCGTTTGCGCTGAGGGCGGCGGCGGGAGCGAGGAAGTTCCCGGCGGCGCTGTTGACCACGATGTCGAGGCGACCGTGCGCTGCGGCGCAGGCTTCGATCGCTGCGCTGACGGCTTCGTAGTCGCGCACGTCGGCCGCGTGCACGCTGGCCGCATCTCCAATCGCGGCGGCGGTCCGGTCGAGCTTGTCGCGCTTGCGCCCGAGCAGCCCCACCCTGGCGCCCTGGGCGGCGAGGCGCATCGCGATGCCGGCGCCGATGCCGCTGCCGCCGCCAGTAACGAAAGCGACTTTTCCGGCAAGCAGTCCCGAGACGAATACCGAGCTCATCGCTCTAGGCCTGTATCGCGGCTCGCCCCGGCGCGAAAGCTGCAAATCCAGCCGCCACTTGCGGGGGCAGGCGCGCGAATCCCCCTGCTTCGCGCGCGCTGAGGCGCACGGCCGCACGCCATTCGCAGGGCTTGTTATGCCCCAAACAAAACGCGCGACGAAGGTGCGTGGTCAGTGCGGCGTGCGGCCTTCGAGGGCGTCGGCATCGGCGACGTCGGCGAGGCCCGCGAGGTCGGCGAGCCGCGTCGGGTGAAACGGCGGCCTTGGCGTAATCGGCAGCGTCGCGCTTCCGCCTCGCTCAGCGAGCAGGCGCGCGCACAAAGCGACGCACGACTTGCCCTGACACCACCCCGTGCCGAAGCCGGTGTACCGCTTCAGCGATTCGAGGTCGTCGTGCCCGCGCTTGATGGCGTCGTCGAGCTCGTGGAGCGTGACGTCTTCGCAGCGGCAGACGAGTGTTTTCGGCACGACGTAGGAGCTTACCGCAGGGTCAGCCGCCGCGATACTCGCAGCGCGCCTCGCACGTCTCCCAAAGGGCGACTTGATCGAGCGACGGCAGGGCTGGCTTGAGGGCGTCCCAAATCCACTTCACGAGGAACTCGCTCGTGGGGTTTTCGAGGCCGGGGATGTCGTTCAGGTAGTTGTGATCGAGCTGGGCGTGCAGCGGGCGCCACGCGTTGTAGAGCTCGTCGAAATCGATGAACCAGCCGGTGTCGGGGTTCACCGGCCCCGCGACTGCGATCTCGACGCGGAACGAGTGCCCGTGCAGGCGCTGGCATTTATGGCCCGCGGGTACCTTCGGCAGGCGGTGGGCCGATTCGAATCGAAACTCGTGTACGAGGCGGACATTCTGCATGGTGATCGTTTGCTTTCTAGCAGGGTGCTCGAAGAACACCCTGATAGTAATTGGCGAAGCCAATTGCGTGGGGTGGGGACCGGCGAAAAACCGCGTTTTTCGGGGCGGGGAGGTGCATACCTCCCCGAGATGAAAGGCTGGCAGGCCGTTCTTTAGCGGCCTGCTGGAGGCCGCGGCGCGCCAGCGGAAGGCCTTGCTCGCAGAAAAGTGCCCGCGGCCTTGCCAGGTCGCGCGGCGCGGCCGGCCCGTTAATGCTTGCGGGCGGTCGCAGGTTGCGTTATCTCGCACGTCCTTTCGCATTTTTTGAGGCCGCCATGTTCATCATGCTCAGCAAAAAGCCCCGCAAGTCCAACCGGGGCAAGACCGCACGCTTCCGTTCCAAGCTCAAGTCGAAGAACGCCGGCCGCCGTGAGCGCCTCTTCGCCTGGAAGACGAAGAAGAAGCCCAGCGGCAAGGGCCGTAAGTAGCCCTGGCAAGCGCGCCGATACGGAGCGCACTTGCCCTCAAACTGAAACCGACAAGGTCGCCTCCCATAACGTGGGGGCGACCTTTTTTCGTGTCTTGCGCAGGGGCGCGGGTCAGGCGGTGGTGCTGCCCCGACGAAGCTCGGTGAGCACGAGCTTGGCCACGGCCTTGAGCGTGTCGAACACGCCCACGCCGGTGCGCGCGACGCCCTCGAATTCGGGCACTGACGTGGGATTGAGCAGCGCGCGGAGCTCCTCGATGCTGGCGACGTTGGGCAGGTCGCGCTTGTTGTACTGCATCACGTACGGAAGCTTGTCGAGATCGTAGCCCTGCTCTCCGAGGTTGGTGCGCAGGTTCTCGACGCTCTCGATGTTGGCTTCGGTGCGCTCAATCTGGCTGTCAGCCACGAAGATGACGCCGTCGACGCCCTTGAGGATGAGCTTTCGGCTCGCGTCGTAGAACACCTGCCCGGGCACCGTATACAGGTGAAAACGCGTCTTGAAGCCGCGGATTTCTCCGAGTGACAGCGGCAGAAAATCGAAGAACAACGTGCGCTCGGTCTCGGTCGCGAGGCTGATCATCTTGCCCTTCGCCTCGGGATTGGTGCGCTCGTAGATGTACTGAAGATTGGTGGTTTTGCCGCAGAGGCCTGGCCCGTAGTAGACCAACTTGCAGTTGATCTCGCGTGCCATGTAGTTGATGAAGCTCATCGCGATTGGCCCCCGGTCAGTCGTTGAAGAGGTTGTCGATGTCTTCGTCGGTGATCTCGGCGAAGGGTGAGTCTTTGCCGGGATCTTTGGCCTTGTTGAGCAGGCGCTCGAAGATGACGTTCAGCTCTTCGGTCGCCTTTTTTACGCGCAGCCGCACGAGGCCGAGGCTCGTGCGCGTGTCGAAAATCACCACGAGGATGACGCGGTTTCCGACGAGCTGAATGTGAATGTTCGCGCGCTCGCCCTCGTGGAACTGCGTCGCGAATTCATTCTCCTTCAGCAGTTTCGCCATGCCGCCGGTCGCGGCGATGTTGCCGGCGGTCAGCGACGCGAGGCTGGTGGTGTCGACATTCTCGAGATCGCCCGCGGCGGCGATTTCCTGACCGTTTTTGTCGATGATGACGACAACCTTGGCGTTCGCATCGCGAACCAGACGGTCGACGACCACCTGGATCTGATTGAACTCCTCTTCGTACATCACCATCTGGGTCATCGGAGACTCCACTCTGCCTTGGCAGGTCGCGCGCACGGCATGCACGCCCCGCGAGCGCGCAACCATACGGTAAGTCTTGGTTCTATCCGATCGGGCGCGAGCGCGTCTACACCCACGGCGGGCGCTGCTCTCTGCGCGGCTGCGGCGCGCGGCAAGCGAGGCGAGTCAGCCGCGGAACCGGGTGACGGCGTCGAACAGCACCCGCAGGCCCCAGCCCACGCCGGCGACGGGAACGCGCTCGTCGTGGCCGTGAAACATGCGCGAAAAGCTTAGATCGTGGGTGGGGTCGAACTTCACCGGTGAGAACCCGTAGCACTTGCTGCCGAGCTTCGAGTAGGCCTTGGCGTCGGTGAATCCCGGAATGATGAACGGCACCGGGACGCCGAGCGGATCGTGCTCGCGCAGGGTGCTGGCGAGGTGCGCGAACAGGGGCGTCGCCGCGCTTGTTTCAGTGGGCGGGGCCTCGCGCAGAATCTCGATCGCGGGGCCGTCGCCGACGACAGCGCGAAGCTCCGCGATCAGGCTCGCGGCGGTCTGTCCGGGCAGCGTGCGTCCGTCGAGCTCCACTTGCGCGTAGCCCGGGATGACGTTGGTCTTGTTGCCGGCGCGCACCACGGTCGGCGACACCGTGTTCGACAAAAGCGCCGAGAACGTGCGCCGCTGCGCCTCATCGCGAATGAGGTAATCGAGGATGAGCCCGGCGACTTGCGGCGTGGTCAGGCGCCCGAGCACCTGGCGCTGCGGAGACGGCAGCTCGCGGGCCAGACCCTGCACGAAGTTGCGGACCGCGACGGTCGGGTGCATCGGAAGGCGCGCGGCGCCGAGCTTCGAGATCGCCTCGGCCAGCCGAATGACCGCGCTGTCCGGGTTGGGCATCGAGCCGTGTCCGGGATCGCCGGTGGTGCTCATGCGCAGCCAGGCCGAGCCTTTTTCGGCGGTCTGGATCGGGTAGAATGTTCTGCCGAACAGGTGCATCGAAAAAGCACCAATTTCTCCAAGCGTGTATTCTGCACGAATGCGCTCGGGGTGTTGATCGACGAGCCACAGGCTGCCCAGATCGCAGCCGGCCTCTTCGTCGGCGACGCCCGCGAAGATGACGTCGCGATCGAGCACGCCCTCGCCGATCTGCTCGCGCACGGCCCGCAGCACGCACGCGCTCATCGCGGCCATGTGCTTCATGTCGATGGCGCCGCGCCCCCACAGGTAGCCGTCGTGAATTTCGCCGCCGAACGGTTCGTGCTGCCACCGGCTGGCGTCGGCTTCGACCACGTCGAGGTGGGCATTGAGCAAAATAGGGGCTTTTTTGCCGTTTCCCTTCACGCGGGCGATCACGCTGGTGCGGCCCTTCCGGGGTTCGAGCAGCACGGGCTCGACGCCGCCTTCGCGAAGGAATTCGGCGATGGCCTCGGCGGCCGGGCGTTCGTTTCCGTCGCCGTCTTCGCCGGTGCCGCGGTTGATGGTCCTGATTCGGAGCAGGGCCTGCAACAGCGCCACGCAACGCGCGCTCTCGGCGCTCCAGTCGATCGCGATCATGACGCGCCACGCTACACTGAAGCGTTCGCGCGCGCGCCGCCGCGTTCGACGCGCCGCGGCGATAAACGGCGAGAAAAATGGGCGTTCCCGATTCGCCGACTCCCGACTAGCGTCGCACCACATGTACGAAGCCGCGCAGACAATCTATCAAGCGACCCTCGCCGAAATCCGCGACGCCGGCCTCTACAAGGAGGAGCGCATCATCACGACGCCCCAGGGCGCGCAGATCACGGCCTCGCCGAGGGCGGGTGATCCGCCGCGCGAGGTGCTCAACTTCTGCGCGAACAACTACCTCGGGTTGTCGTCCCACCCCGACGTCATCGCGGCGGCCAAGCGCGCCATCGACACGCACGGCTTCGGTCTGTCGAGCGTGCGCTTCATTTGCGGCACCCAGGACATTCACAAAGAGCTCGAGTCGACGATTTCGCGCTTCTTCGGGATGGACGACACCATCTTGTACACCTCGTGCTTCGACGCCAACGGGGGCCTGTTCGAGACGCTGCTCGGCGAGGACGACGCCATCATCAGCGACGCGCTCAATCACGCGTCGATCATCGACGGCATTCGTCTGTGCAAGGCCGAGCGTCACCGCTACCCGAACGGCGACATGGCGGCGCTCGAAGAGGCGCTCGTCAAGACGCAGGGAAAGCGGCTTCGCATGATCGCGACCGACGGCGTGTTCTCGATGGACGGCACCCTGGCCAAGCTCGACGAGGTTTGCGATCTCGCCGAAAAATACGGCGCGATGGTGATGGTCGACGACAGCCACGCCACCGGCTTCATCGGCAAAACAGGGCGCGGAACGCCCGAGCACTGCGGCGTGATGAGCCGGATCGACGTGATGACGGGCACCCTCGGCAAGGCGCTCGGCGGGGGCAGCGGCGGCTTCACCACAGGCAAGCGCGAGATCGTCGAGTTGCTGCGGCAGCGGTCGCGTCCCTACCTCTTTTCCAACACGCTCGCCCCCGCGATCGTCGGTGCCAGCCTCGCTGTTTTTGAACTTCTCGGTGCGAGCACCGAGCTGCGCGACCGCAGCGAGGCCAACACGAAGCGCTTCCGCGAGGGCATCACGAAGGCGGGGCTGTCGATCAAAGAAGGCATTCACCCGATCGTGCCGATCATGCTCGGCGACGCCAAGCTCGCGCAGGCCTTCGCCGCCGACATGCTCGAAGAGGGCATCTTCGTGATCGGCTTCTTCTTCCCGGTGGTGCCGAAGGGCGGGGCGCGCATCCGCGTGCAGATCAGCGCCGCGCACACGTTCGAGCAGATTGATGCCGCCGTGGCCGCCTTCGCGAAGGTCGGCAAAAAGCACGGCGTCGTCGCTTGAGCTGAGAAACGGTGACGCAGCTTCGCGTGTACGACGGGCCCCCAGGGGCTCCGAGCTTCGTGCTGGCTCACGGGGCAGGGGCGGGCTCCGGTCACCCGTGGATGGTGCGCGTCGCGGAGGGCCTGTGCGCGCGGGGCGTCACCGTCGTCACGTTCGATTTCGACTACGTCGCGGCGGGCAGAAAATGGCCCGACAAGGCGCCCGTCCTCGAGGCGCGTTACCGCGAGGTCGTCGCTCAGATCACGGCGCGCGATTCGGGAAAACGCGTGGCGATCGGCGGCAAGTCGATGGGCGGACGCATCGCTTCGCAAATAGCTGCAGACTGCACAGATCGCGTCGCATGCCTCGCGCTGTTCGGCTATCCGCTGCATCCTCCGGGCAAGCCCGACAAACGACGCGACGCGCATCTTTCGCGCGCGGGCGCGCCGCTGCTGCTGATTCAGGGGGCGCGTGATCCGTTCGGCGATGAGGGCGAGATCACCGCGCTCGCGCTTCGAATCGGCGCGACGCTTCATGTCGTGCCGCTGGGTGACCACTCGCTTTCGGTACCGAAGCGTTCGGGTCTCGATGCCGCAGCCCTCGAGCGTGACGCGCTCGATGCTGCGGCTCGCTTCATCGCGCATCACGTAGGCGGACAGTCGCTGTCGCCCGCCAAAGCGGCGCGCGCGATTGGCGCGGACGTCGCGCTTCCGGGTCGCGGCGGAGCCGGCGAATCGGGCTGAGCCCGCGGCGTGCGTCGCCTCCGTGCTACCAAAAGCCTCATGCCTGCGACCCTCGACCAAATCAGCGCGCTGTCGCACGCGTCGATGGACGGTGCGCTTGCGGGGCGAGCGGCGCTGTCGGTGGTGACTTCGTCGGAGACCGGCGTCGTCCTCGGCGCGTTTCAGCGGCTGGGCGATGCCGCCGGAGCGCGCGTGCGTCGCGTCTCGGGTGGCCCCGCGCTGCGCGTTGCGCCAGGGACGCTGCACGTCGTCCTCGCGCTGCGCTCGTGCGATGCGCTCACCCCCTGCGAGCCGGCGCAGCTGCTAAACCGCTACGTAAGGCCGCTTCTGCGCGCGCTCACGCGGCACGCGGCGCTCGCGCATTACTTCGGTCGCGAGTGGATCTCGGTGCTCCATCGTCCCGCCGCGTTCGTCGGATTCGCCCACGACGCGGAGTCGGGGCGCGCGGCGTTTGAGGCGTTTGTCGCGGTGCACGAGCCGCTGTGGGAGAGCGCCCGCGCGTCGTTCGCAGGCAAGGAGCCAGCGTCGCTCGGCGCGTTGTCGGGCCGGGACCTCGACGCCGAGGCGCTCTGCGGCGCCATTCGCTCGGCCTACGCGGGCGCGTACGGAGAGCTCGACGGGCACGCCGCGGCCGCGCCGGCGCCCCTGGCTGCGATCGAGCCTGCCTGGACGGCGCGCGTGCCTGAGGCGATCGGCGAGGTGTGCGCCGGTCGGGATGCGACGGGCATGCTCCGCGTTGGCGGTGAGTTCATGGCCTCGCGAACTGCGATCGCGGCGCTCGAAGCGCGCCTCGCGCAATTGGGTGCATTGTGCACGCATGACGCGCATGACGCGCATGACGCGCATGACGCGATAGCTCAGGCGATCGATGACGCGCTGGGCTCTGATTCGGCGCTGTTCGGCGTGCGCGATTCCGGGTCGATTCGCGACGCCATCGCTCGCGCGACGAAGTAGAGTGCCGAGCTATGCGACGTAAGCCTGTCGTTCTGATCACGGGTGCGAGCGGCGAAATGGGACACGGGCTCGTGAGCGCGCTGTCCCAAGAGCACGACGTCGTGGCGCTGGACCTCAAGGAGTGCGAGCCCGAGCTCACGAAGATGTGCCGCGCCACGATGGTGGGTGACATCCTTGATTCCAAGCTCCTCGAGCGGCTGGCCAGCGAATACGAAATTCACGCCATTTTTCACTTGGCCGCGCTCCTTTCGACGCGAAGCGAGTTTTCGCCCGAGGCCGCGCACGAGGTGAACGTCACCGGCACGCTCAACCTGCTCAAGCTCGCGGTGGAGCAGGAGCGCCGGCACAGTGCGCGCGTGAAGTTTCTGTTTCCGAGCTCGATCGCGGCTTACGGCGTTGCGTCGCTCGCCGCAAAGCGCGCGGCGGGCCGCGTCCGCGAAGAGCAGTGCCTCGATCCGACCACGATGTACGGCTGCAACAAGCTCTACTGTGAGCACCTCGGCCGCTATTACTCGCGTCATTATCGCCAGCTCGCGGCCGACGCACCTCCCGCCGGCGTCGACTTTCGCTCGATTCGTTTTCCGGGACTCGTCAGCGCGTTCACCGTGCCCAGCGGCGGCACGAGCGACTACGGCCCCGAGATGCTGCACGCTGCGGCGAAAGGCGAGCCCTACGACTGCTTCGTTCGCGAAGACGCGCGCATCCCGTTCATGGCGATGCCCGACGCGATCGACGCGCTGCTCGGGCTGATGGCTGCGCCTGCCGAGGCGCTCTCGTCGCACGTCTACAACATCGGAGCCTTCAACCCTTCTGCCGGCGAATTCGCTGCGCTCGTGAAGCAGGCCTTCCCGGGAGCGGTCATTCGCTTTTCACCCGACGTGCGTCGCCAGGCGATCGTCGATTCGTGGCCCGAAGATGTCGACGATGCGCGGGCCCGCCGCGACTGGGGCTTCAAGAGCGCCTACGATCTCGATCGCGCGATGAGCGAGTACCTGCTCCCGAACATCAAGAAGCGCTACGCGCGCGCCTGATCGTTACAGCCGCGCCTGCACTACGGCCGAAAGCGTGGTGGTCGCAGCGGTGGCCGCCACGCGAGCGCCCGGTGCGCGATGAGGGCGACCGGCAGTGCGACTGCCAGGCGCCCCGCCCGGATCAGAAGCGGCCCTGAAGCGTCGTCGCCAGGGTATCGATCGTGCGCGTCTGTGCGGTCGCCGAGGCGGCGTGCACGCGATCGCTCGCGCTCGAATATTCGGCCATGATCTGCAGGTTCTTGTTGAAGTGGGCGACGGCCACCGCCGAGACGGTGTGGCGGGCGCTGTCGCTCACGGCGAGATCGGGCGTGTAGAAGTCGTAGCGCAGGCCGAGGGTGGCCCACCTGGTCACGTCCTGTTCGGCGCGCACGAACACGCCAAGCTCGTTCTTGTCGACCACGTCGGCGTATATGTCAGCCGGGATCTCGGGCAGCGCGAAGGCGTAGTTGACGCCGCGATCCATGTTCGTGCCGTAGGTGACCTCGGCGAACGCTCGGGTCTGGCCGAGGCTTGGGAAGAACGGGTGGTGCAAGGCGACTTCGCCGTTGGCCGCCCAACGCTGAAACTGCTTGAAACGAAGCTTCTGGGCGTCGACGCGCTGGCCGAAACCAAAGTAGCCGCTCGCGCCAACGTCGACGGCGCCGAAGTTGTAGTTCGCGCGCAGCGTGTAGTCTTTGGCCCGGTTGAAATCGGGCAGCGCTGCCGAATCGCGCTCGCCGAGCATCACGCCGTTGATGACCGAGGCCTGCACTTGCAGTTTGTCTTTGCGGGCGAAGAGCCTGGCGCGCGCGCCGATGTCGAACTCTGCGGGAAAGAGGTTGGCCGCCGACCACGAACGCTCGATGAACGGGCGATCGACCTCGGACTGCAGCAGCTCGAAGCCGAACGGCACCTTGAACTGGCCTGCGCCGAGATCGAGACGCAGGTCGTCGCTGAGGCGCAGGATGCCCACGGCCTCGACGGAGCGTGCGATCGTTCCCGAGCCGGGAATCGAGCCGCCGAGCGGGAGCGGCTCGAGCTCGATGACCATGCGCGTCGAGGCGCTCGGCGCTACCACGGCCATGAGGCGCGCGCGGCGCATCCGGAAGAAGCTGCCGTTGGTGCTGTCGCCGTTCGACTTCGCGATGATGTCGTTCGGGTTGATGCCCGAAGGCAGAATGCCGCCGGCGTTCGCGTTGGGCGAGGCCGCCGCGTTGAACACCTGAAACAGGAGCTCGGGCTGCATGAAGCCCTTAATCTCGACGTATTTCGTCCAATCACCGGCGGTCTTCGTGGGCTCACCTGGCTCGGTCGCGGCGGCCGCGTCGGGAGCGGCCTGCGCTTCGGCGGCCTGTGCGGGAGCCTTCGGGGAAACAAGATCGCTCCCCGAAGTTGAGATGCGCACAGGCTCTGCGGCGGGCTTCGCGACCGCGACTGGCGCGGGAGCCATCAGGTTGCCCGAAGCCGGCGGCGCCGAGGCGACCGGAGCGGCCACAGGCGGCGGCGCGGCGGGCGCGGCAACGGCCTTCGGGTCGGCAGCGGGCGCGGCCACAGGCGGCGGCGCGGCGGGCGCGGCCAC
>CANJCO010000095.1 GCA_947473045.1 Myxococcales bacterium
ACTGCTACGCGCTCGACGAGACTTCGACGGCGTCGATGTCACAGAAAGCCGAGTGCTGGCAGGCGTGGTCGAAGTCACCGCTCGACGGACAAACGCGCGAGCGCGTCGACTACGCGAAGGCGCGCTACAATGCGCTCGTGAAAGCTCCCGCGGCGCCCACCGATGAGGCGTTGATGGAGGCGGCGCCGGGGGTGGTCGACACGAGCGCCCAGCTCGCCGCGCCCACGCCGACGAGCGCGTTTGCGCCGCCGCCCGTGATGGCGGGCAGCAGCGCGCCGCCTTCGAAAATCGGGCTGCCGCCAGCGTATGCTCCTGCTCCGCCCGAAGCGCCTGCGCGCGTGCCGCCGGGCGCAGCGTGCGTCGAGGCGTGCGCCGCGCACTGGCGGTCGTGCGGGTCGAAGACCGGCTGCGACGCGGACTACTCCCGCTGCCTTGGCCGCTGCGTCAAACGCTGACGCCGCGCGTGAATGCCTAGCGGTCTGCGCCGGCGTCGCTCGCGTCGGGCTCGGATCGCACGACGACCTTCACGAAGTAGCCGGAGCAGGTGTCGTTCTGAACGTCGACGAGCGGCTCGCCGGCGATCAGCTGCGTGCAATAGGCGTCGTTTTGTGTGCACCATACATGCACGAGCGCGAGGTTGCCCGCCGCGAGCGCGAACGAGCCGCCGGGATCTTCGGGCCTGCTGGTCGTGCTGACGTAGACCTGCACTTCGAACGGCCTTCCGGCGATGAGCGCCCCGGTTTGTCCGTCGCGCAGCGACATGTGCCAGCGTCGTTCGCCTTCGAACGGCAGCCAGTCCTGTCCCGGGCGCGATGACTCCCAGGTGTGGGCGTCGACGAGGTGTCCGGTGCAGGCGACGCTCGACTGCGCGTTGCAGTAGTTCGCCTCGGACAGCTCGCACGAGCCCGCCACGGTGCACGCGCCTCCGCCCGCCAGGCTCGCCAGACCGGTGAGCGCCAGGGCGCAGGTGACCCAAACGCCGCGCACGCTACGCACCGAGCAGCTGCGCTGCGTGAGGAGCATGGTAGGTGAGAATGCGGTCGGCGCCGGCGCGCTTGATCGAGGTGAGCACTTCGATCACGGCGCGATCGAGATCGATCATGCCGGCGCTCGCGGCCGCGTGCAGCATCGCGTACTCGCCGCTCACGTTGTAGGCGAAGAGCGGCAGCGACGAGCCCTCGCGCACCAGACGAACGACGTCGAGGTAGGGCAGGGCGGGCTTGACCATGAGCATGTCGGCGCCCTCTTCTTCGTCGTAGGCGATTTCGCGAAGCGCCTCGCGCACGTTGCCCGGGTCCATCTGGTAGCCCGCGCGATCGCCGAACTTGGGAGCGCAGTCGGCGGCCTCGCGAAAGGGGCCGTAAAACGCGCTCGCGTACTTCACGGCGTAGCTCAAAATGGGGGTGTGCTCGAAGCTCCCGGCGTCGAGCGCGCGCCTTATCGCCGCGACGCGGCCGTCCATCATGTCGCTGGGCGCGATGATGTCTGCGCCGGCGTGAGCGTGCACGGCGGCCATTTGCGCGAGCACGTCGAGCGTGGCGTCGTTGTCGACCTCGGTCGTGCCGTCGGGGCGGGAGCGAAGCAGCCCGCAGTGACCGTGGTCGGTGTACTCGTCGACGCACACGTCGGTGATGACCACCAAATCGGGGACGGCGTCTTTCATGGCGCGCACGGCGACGGGGACGGGACCGTCGGGATCGAGGCCGCTCTGTCCGCGCGCATCTTTGGCCTTGGGAAGCCCGAACAAAATCACGCCGCCGAGCCCCAGTTTTTTCGCGTCACGCGCAGCCTGCGCAGCGGCCGACAGCGGCTGCTGAAAGACGCCGGGCATCGTGCTGATGGCGCGAGGCGCGTCGATCGCGGCGTTGAAGAACAGGGGAAGCACGAGATCGGCGGGAGTCACCCGCGTCTCGCGCACGAGAGCGCGGAGCTGTGGCGATTGCCGCAGTCTGCGCGGCCGGTGCACGGGAAAGCCCATGCGCGACTGGATAGCACGGGCCCGCTGCGTTGGCGGCAGCGGCGGCGTTCGGCAGCGCGCGCGGCCCAAAATTATGGCACATTCGTCGCCCGGGGCAGAAAGAGCCCAAACTCGTCAGGCGGCCTCTTTTATGAATACGCGCGCGGTTGTTGTGGTTGCAGGATGGGGCGCGTTCATCGCGTCGGTCGTGCTCGCGTGCGGTGCGCGCACCGGTCTGCTGGTGCCGGACGAGGCGCTGCCTGTGGTCGATGCGGCTCCGGATGCGAAGCGCTTGGATGCAGCGCGTCCACGCGACGCGATCGCCGATGTCATGCAGCTCGACGTGGCGAAGCTCGACGCCAACCGCAGCGATTGTCCCGACGCGGCGTCTACGCTCATTTACGTGGTTAGCCAGGACAACGAACTTCTCAGCTTTTATCCGCCCTCGGGCGTCTTCAAGAGCATCGGCAAGCTCGCCTGCCCGACGAAGGGCGGCGCCACTCCGTTTTCGATGGGCGTCGATCGCAAGGGCGTTGCTTACGTCATCTACAGCGACGGTTCGCTCTTCAAGGTGTCGACGGCGAACGCCAGTTGTCAGGCGACCAGCTACGTCTCCAACCAGCTTGGGTTCAATACGTTCGGCATGGGCTTCGCGACGCTGGGCGCAGGCCCCGCCGAGCAGCTGTTCATCGCCTCCGATCAGAACACCGGAAGCTCGCTCGCGACGATCGACACGACGCTGTTCAAGGTGTCGGCCATCGGCCCGATCACCCCGCCGATCTCGCGCGCCGAGCTCACCGGAACCGGCGACGGACGGCTCTACGCATTTACGAGCGATGGCGCGACCGGCAGCGCGATTTCCGAAATTGACAAGACGACGGCGAAGCTGATCGGCACCGATCCGCTGCCTTCGGTCGATCAGGGCAACGGGTGGGCATTTGCCTTCTGGGGCGGCGGTTTCTACCTTTTTACAGGGCCCGGCGGCGTGCAGACGACCTACCAGTACAACCCCAATACGCGCGTCGTGTCGGTCATCGCGAACTACAGCTCCCTCATCGTGGGCGCTGGCGTTTCGACGTGCGCGCCGCAATGAGCGAACGCCGCCCCGGCGGCTCGCTCAGCGGCTGCCGCGTGCTGCTGACGCGTCCGGGAGAGCAGGGGCTTCGGACCGCCGAGTTGCTGCGTGAGCGAGGCGCCGAGCCGCGCGTGATGCCCACGATCGTGATCGAGCCTGCAGCCGACCGGCCGGCCCTCGAGCACGCGCTGGCGCACCTCGGCGACTATGACTGGATCGCGTTTACCAGCGAAAATGGCGTAGCCCGCAGCTTTGCGGCGCTCGGCGCGCTCGGGCTCGATGCTTCTGCGCGCGGAACGGCCCGCATTGCCGCGATCGGTGCGGGCACGGCCGCCGCCCTCGGTGCAGCGGGCGCCCACGCCGACCTGGTGGCGCCTGAGTCACGCGGCGAGGGGCTCGCGGCTGCGATGCTCGAAGCGATGGCTCCGGGCGCCCGCGTGCTCATCCTGCGCGCCGCGGAAGCGCGAGAGGTGCTGCCCGACACGCTGCGGGCCCGCGGCTGCGTGGTCGATGTCGTCGCGGCGTACCGCACCGTTGCCGCGCCGCCCGAGCAGCTCGGCGCGATCGCGCAGGCGCTCGAGGCAGGCGAAATCGACGCCGCGTTGTTCACCTCGGCGAGCACGCTGCGCACCCTCTGCGCGTACCTCGGACCGCGAGCAGCCGTGCTCCTGGGGCGCGTCCGGGTGGCGACGATCGGCCCGGTCACGACGCAGGCTGCCGCGGCGCAGGGGGTGCGTGTCGACGCAGAAGCGCGCGAGCCAACCCCGCTTGGGCTCGCGCGTGCACTCGAAGCGAGCTACTGCCGCGATTGACACGCCGGGCCATGCGCGGTGATCCTTAGCTTCTGAGGGTGGCCGTTCGTGGCCCTCTCGGCCCTGCACCTGCCATCACGCGCGACATCCCAAGACATGAGTCTCAGCTCTCTCATCGTGCAGCGCGAAATCGCTACGATTCGGCAGGTCGAAGAGGCGCTTGCGCGTCAGGTGCTTTTTGGGGGCGATCTCGCGACGAACCTCCTCGAGGTAGCCGTTCTCGATGAGAGGCGCCTCACTTCGGTGGTCGCCGAGTCGTTCGGTCTCGAGCCGGCGTCTCCGGCGCTGCTCGCCGAGCCTTCGCCGCGGGCCATCGCCGCCGTGCCGTCTGCGCTCGCCCAGCGCTATCTCGTCGCGCCGCTCGACATCACGCCCGCAGCGCTCATTGTCGCGTGCACCGAGCCGCTGCCCGATGAGGCGCGCGCCGCCCTCGCCGCCGGAGCCTTCGCGACGGTCGAGGTGCGAATCGCCCTGTATCCGCGCGTTCGCGAGCTGCTCTCGACGGCCTACGGAATGCCGACCGACCGGCGTCTCGATCGCCTTTTCGCGCGGCTCGGACGCACGGGCGCCGGGCGCGCTGCGCAGTCTGCGAGCGCGCCGCCGCCCGCGACGACCCTTCCGCGCGCCGCGACCCAGCCTCCGCCGGTGTCTCCCAGCGTGCCTCCGTTTGCGCTGAGCGCGGCGTACGGTCGGAGTCCGGTCGTCACGCCGTCGGCGCCCCCGGTGCAGGTCACCGAGGCCACGGTGCCGTATGTCGTCAACCCGACAGTCATCGTACCGATCGCTGACGACACCGTTCCGCAGCCTCCGGTGATGACTGACCCGCCGGTCACGTATCCGACGCCGGGCGCTGCTCCGCTCGCGCGCGGCGCTGTGCCGGCCCGAACGTTCGTCAAACCCACGTCGAATCCGGTGCGTCCGTCGCGCCGCCGTCGGGGACCGCTCACCCTCGAGCTTGCCACCGAAGAGCTCGAAGCGGCGCTCGATCGCGACACGCTGCTCGACTTGTTCTTCGAGTTTTCGAAGCAGTTTTTCGACTTCTCGGCGCTGTTCGTCGTTCACGGCGATCTCGCCGAGGGGCGCGATGCGTTTGGCGACGGCGCCTCGCGGGAGAGCGTGGTCGGAATCGGCGTGCCGCTCGAGCTGCCGAGCGTGTTGTCGGCCGCGCGCGACGCACGTGGCCCCCTGTTTACGTCCCTGGGCTTCGACGGTGTCGATGCCGTCCTGGCCCACGATCTGGAGCGAAAACCGGGGCTGTCTGTGGTCCTGCTGCCTGCGCTTGTGCGTGCGCGCACTGTGGCGCTCTTCTTTGGTGACGCAGGCCCGGCCGGGGTCGACCGCGCAACGGTCGAGCCGGCTGTCGCCTTCGCCCATGAGGTCGGTCGGGCCTTCGAGCGCCTCATCGTGCGCAAGAAGCTCGCGGTTCACACGGGCGCGTTTCCGCTCACTGCGAGCACGCTCGATGTGCCGTTTGGTCTGCCGGTGCGCACGGCGTCGCGTCCGCCGCCTGACCCTGGCGCGCGCGAAGCGGCTCTAGGACGCGCGCTTGGCTTGTCGAAGGCGCCCTCGGCCAGCGCGCCGCCGCCCGCGGACGAGCCCGCCCCCGACGCCAGGCCGAGCCAGCCGCCTCCCGTGGCGCTCGCCGAGCCGAAGCGCCCGAGCACGCCCCCGATCCCGCGGGGCGACGGCGAATTCGGATCGCCGCCGAGGGCCGAAGCGGTGCATGTTGATGCGTCGCGGCTGCGTCGAAGCACGCCGCCGCCCTCCCTCGACGCCCGCTCGATGAGCGTCGAAGACGTTGACCGGTTGCTCGCGGAGATCGCCGAGGCCGAGGGCGGCATGGCCGAGCTCGCGCCGTCGCGGGTCGTGTTCATCGACGAGGCGGCCCACGACATCACGAGCGTGCAAGTCGCGTCGCACGCGCTGCTGCCGGCGCAGGAGCGCACGTCGCATGTGACGCTGCCTTCGGTCATGGTCGATGTCGATCGCGAGGTCGCGACGTGGGTCGACACTGTCGCTTTCGGCGACGACGACGGCACCGCCGAAGAGACGCTCGTGCGCCTCGGCTCGGGCGCCATCACCGCGATCATGTCGCGGTTTCCGGGGCCCGTGAGCATCGATCGGGCGCAGCTTTCGGTCCCCCTTCCGAAGGCCAGCGCGTGCGGCAATTTGCTCCGTGTGGTCGTGCGTCTTGGCAGCGACGCGGTGGCGGCCGTTGCAGACGCGGCGCGCGGCGAAGACACCTCGGTGCGGTTTTGGGCGATGTTCGTGCTCGCTGAGCTGCCCCTGACCCACGCGGCGAGCGCGATCGTGTCGTGCCTCTCGGACTCCGACGCGCGCGTGCGCATGGTCGCGCGCAACGCAGCGGCCGCCTGCGCCGGCCTCGCGCACGAGTCGCTGCTGGCCGAAATCGGCAAGATCATGCGCGATCGTGACTCCGCGCGGGGCGCGAAGCTGGGAGTCCTCGATGCGCTCGGCGAGCTGAATGAAGTGCTCGGTGTGCCGATGCTTATCCGCGCGATTTCCGACAAGGACGAAGAGATCGCCACCGTGGCGCGCCGATCGCTCATCGCCATCACGCGCCGCGATTTCCAGCGCGAAGACAAGCAGTGGCTTGCGTGGTGGGGGCAGAACTCGTCGCGCCACCGGGTCGAGTGGCTCATCGATGCGCTCACCGACGACTCGCCGCCGCTTCGCAACAGCGCGGCCGACGACCTGTTCGCGCTCACAGGAGAACGGTTCGGCTTCGCGGTCGACTTGCCGAGGCGTGAGCGCGAGCGCACCCAGCAGCTATTTCGCGACTGGTGGGCGCAGCAGGGCCGCGCGCGCTTCTCGACTGTGACAAAAACGTCGCGGGTGTGAATTTTCGTCGCGGGCGCCAACGGCGCGCAGGTCGAATATTCGTGAGGTTGCGTGCGTCCAACGCTTGGAGCGGACTTTGCTTCACTCAGGAGTCACCACCATGAACTTCACCGCCGTCACAGCGCTGTGCCTTTGCGTCGGACTCTCCGCCACGGTCGCGTTCGCCGACACTGCGCCGGGCGATCCCGAGCTTGCGCGGCTCGAGCAGGCGCGCGGACAGTCGGCAAAGTGGAATTTCGTCCCGCAGGGCAAGGTCGATCGCTACGGCCACGCCGAGGTGCTGGTGACTGCGCCGGTGGCCTATGTTCGCGACCTCGTGCTCGACTTCGGTCACTACCGCGACTTTTCGGCCGGCAAATTCAAGACGAGCCGAATCGTCGACCAAAACGAGTCGGGCACCGACGTGTACATTCAAATCCCTGTGCTGCACGGCATGCTCACGCTTTGGGAAGTGCTGCGTTTTGGCGGCGCGCGCGAAGTGCAGCCCGGCGTCGAGCGCGTCGAGGGAAGCTTCGTGCGCGGCAACGTGAAGAACGCGAGCGTCGCGTTCACGCTGCGAACGGTCGGCGACAAGACGGTGCTCAAAGCCGACGTGCTGATGGTGCCCGATTTCGCGGCGCCGCAAGCCATGGTCGACGAAGAGCTCCGCGATGCCGCCCAGAACGCCGTTGACGCCGTGCAGGCGCGCGCGCAGCAGCGCTACGCGCAGTATCTCGTCGCCCATGCGCCCGAGGCAGCCGCTTCCTCGCCGCCCGTCGCGACCGCGCCGTCGCGTTAGCGATCGCCCGCCGGCTTGCTTCGCCCTCGCTCGCGCGTCGATAATCGGCGATGCGCCTGCTCATCGGCACCGACGACGATACGGCCGTAGTGGCTTTTCTGGCCGACAGGCTCGCGGCGCTCGGGCACGAGGTTCGCCGCCTGCCCGCCGCCGCGTGGGGCGTTGTCGCGCTCGACGTTGCGCGTGCGGTAGCGCGTGGTGAGGCCGATCAGGGGGTCGTGTGCTGCTGGACGGGCACGGGCGTGTCGATCGCCGCGAGCAGGCTGCCGGGAGTGCGTGCCGCCCTGTGCGTCGACGCGGTCACGGCGGCAGGCGCGCGAAAGTGGAACGACGCCAACGTGCTCGCGCTTAGCCTTCGCTTGTTGTCAGAGCCCATCGCCGCCGAGATCCTCGACGCGTGGCTCGGCGCCGAGTACGCGGGGAGCGAGGACGAGAGCCTTCGCGCCATCGGAGACATCAAGAATGCATAGTGCACGCATCGCGACGCTGAGCCTGCTGATGATGGCCGCCTGCGCGCGATGTGGCGACGATGCCCCTCCGCCGACTCCAGGCGACGCAGGGCTTCGCGACGCATCGGCGATCGACGCTGCGCAGCCAGTGGATGCCGCAGCGGACGCAGGAAGTGGCCCGGTGGAGGATCTCCACCTCATCGGCCGCTTCGACATGACCGACCCTGCCGCGCCGCGTTTTGCGTGGCCCGGCAGCGCGATTGGCGCTCGTTTCTACGGCACAGGGGTTGATCTTTCGCTCGTTGATCAGGGCAGCAACGTGTTCGACGTAACGCTCGATAACGGCCCGCCGATCACCTTGGCCACGACCAACGGCAAGAGCACCTACAGCCTCGCGAGCAACCTCGTGCTGGGCAACCACGACGTGCTCATCGTGAAGCGAACCGAGTCGCTGGTGGGCATCGTGACCTTCAAGGGGTTCACGCCGAAGGGCGGCAAAATGGTGCCCAGCGCGCTGCCGACCGCGCGAAAAATCGAGGTCATCGGAGCCTCGATGGCGTGCGGCTACGGCGTGCTCGGCAAGACGGCGACGTGCAGCTTTTCGCCCGACACCGAGAACGAAAATGTCGCCTGGGGAGCGCTCGCGGCCGGGCAGCTCAAGGCCCTGCACACGACGATCGCGTACTCGGGGCGCGGACTGCTGCGCAACTTCGACGGCGGCACCTCCGACGTCATGCCCGACCTGTGGCTGCGCACTTTCGCAGACGACCAGAACTCGACGTGGGACTTTTCGCGCTGGTCGCCCGATGTCGTCGTCGTCAATCTGGGCACCAACGACTTCGCCAAGGGCGATCCCGGGCAGGCGTTCGCTGCAGCCTACGGCGCGTTTATCAAGAAGCTGCGCGCGCAGTATCCGGCGGCCTACCTCGTGGTCGCGCTCGGCACCATGTTGACCGATCCGTCGCTGTCGCTGGCGCGCGGATACATGCAGAGTGCAGTTACTTCGGCGAAGGCCGGCGGCGACGCGAAGGTGTCGTTCGTCGAGGTGCCTCCGCAAGACTGCAACGTCGACGGCTGCGGCTGCGACCACCATCCGTCGACGGTGACGCAGGCAAAAATGGCAGCGGCGGTGGCCGCGCACATCAAGGGGCTTACGGGCTGGTGAGGCCCTGCGCGAGGGCTGTGAGCGCGTCGTGTTCGAGCACACGCGCGCCGGGCTCCCCCGCCAGGGTGGCTGCGATCATCGCGCGGGCCACGGCGTCGGCGCCTATGGGCCGATAGCGTCGCAATCCCCCGACCATCGCGAACGACAGCGCGCCTGCCAGCGCGACTCCGATGCGCTCGCCGGGGCGACGCTCCGAGCGCTCGCCGACGAGACCGCTCGGTCGCGCGAGGATGACGCTCCCGTAACCGATCGCTTGCACGTCGCGCTCCGTCTCGCCCTTCACGCGCAGGTAAAAATTCGCGCTGCCCGCGTCGGCGCCGACCGACGACACGAGCGCGATCCGGGTCGCTCCCTGGCCGCGGGCGAGCGTTGCGCCTGCGAGCGTGAAGTCGTGATCGACTTGTCGAAACCGCTCCTTGCTCCCGGCGACCTTGATCGTGGTGCCGAGGCACGCGAACACGTCGTCGACCTGCATCGCGGCCGCGCTTGCTCCGAGCGCGTTGAAGTCGGCGATCACCTCGGTGAGCTTCGGGTTCACCAGCCCCGTCGGGCGTCGCACGATCACTACGACGCGATCCCACGCCGAATGCGCGATCAGACCCTCGGTTACCCGGCGCCCCACGAGGCCGGTCGCCCCAAACACAACCGCTGATCGACTCATCGCGCATGCCTCCGCGCGCGCCTCGTTACGTTTGGCCGCTCGCTGAATTTTTTCTAATCGATCTCGCTGCTTGACAGGCCAAAGTTTGAGAGTAAGTTCCCGCCAACCGTGACGCGCGGTGGAGCAGCCTGGTAGCTCGTCGGGCTCATAACCCGAAGGTCGTAGGTTCAAATCCTACCCGCGCAACTAAAAAACAGGCGGGATCGTCTCCTCGAGGCGGTCCCGTTTTGCTTTCCATGCATCGGCGTTGGAAGCAGGTGGGCGTTGGGACCGACCGATGCTTGCGGCTGCACGTGAACCAACCGTGCGACGCATGGGCCCGGGGGCGAAGTAGGGGACTGGTAGGGCTATCGTTTCTGCGTGCCGAACGCTGACGTTCGCTCACCGGACGACCCACGCGACCACGTGCCGCGCAAGAGCGCGTGCGTGGGAGCGTCGCGCGTCGCCCAACGCGCGCGCCTCCGCGCGATGACTGCCGTCGAACGGATCGAACTCGCGCTCCAGCTCGGGCGGATGAACATCACGCTGGACACGATGGTGCGGACCGCCGACGGCGACTTCTCGTGCGGCTTCGTCCACCTGCGCTGCGGGTGCTGCCAGCACGACTTGCTTGTGGACTTCTCGTGTAAAAATCGCGGCCTCTGCACCACTCTCCGCACGACCGCACTCGCTCGCGAGGACGTTCGACGTTGACGTGAAATTCCCTCCGTCCGCGCACGCGCCAGCGCGTCGGCGGGGTGAGAATCGACGCGAGGTGCTCGTCGTCCGAGCCATCGGCCCGCTACGCGGCCCAGCGCTGCCCGCGCAAGCCCGTGCTAGCGTTCATTGATGGATCGCGACGTCGCCTTGAAGGTGCTTGGCTGTCTCCTGTCGACGGTGCGGGAGCGCTACGGCGTGCGCGAGCTCGCAGTGTTTGGCTCCGTCGCGCGTGGAGAGGCCACCGCGGCCAGTGATATCGACGTGCTCGTGGACTTCGATGGGCCTGCCACCTTCGATCGCTTCATGGGGCTCAAGCTATTGCTCGAGGACACCATGGGCAGGAAGGTCGACCTCGTGACCAGGCCTGCGCTCAAGCCGCGGATCCGCGACCGCATCCTCGCGGAGGCGCGTCGTGTCGCGTGATCCGTCACTTTACGTCGCTGACATGATCGAGGCCTGCGAGCGCGTTGTCTCGTACGCCGCAGGTTCCGACGCGGCTGCTCTGCGCTCGGACCGTCGAACGGTCGACGCGATCGTTCGGAACCTCGAAGTGCTCGGCGAAGCTGCAAAACGCGTCGCCCCCGAACACAAAGCCCACGCCTCGGAAGTACCCTCACGTGAGATTGCGGGAATGCGCGACGTGCTTATTCACGACTACTTCGGCGTCGATCTGGACATCGTCTGTGACGCCGCGCTGGAGTAGGTGCCAACCCTCCTCCCGCTCCTCCGTGCGCTGCTGAGCGAAGTCGACGCGAAGGGCTGAACGGGGCGAGTTCGCAGCTCGTCCTTCCCGCCCGGTCGGTGATCTTCAATCCGCACCACGACCTTCTTCGCGGGCGAGCGCGCGTAGCGCCGTCCGTTCGTATCGGCTTCCGCCGCGACCAGCCGCACGAGCCGCCGCGAGGGGTTGAGTATGTGTCGCATGCAACATGCCGACGAAATGCGGCGCGGGTCTATTTCGGCGGTAGTTGCGGGCGACTTCTTGCGCGCTCACCGGCGTCGCGGCGGGCGATCGAATGCCGGGTGCGTTGCGCCAGGGGACAGGCGTGGCGCGCTCGAACGCCGCGCGGCCGATCGCCGAACACCGGCAGAGCAGCGAGCTGGCGTGGAGGTCGAAGTCGCGGAGGAACAGCGCGGCGGAGCTCGGCGAGGGGCGGCTTAGCGGTGAGGTTCCCCTCGCGCGCGCGCATGACAGACCCCGGCCTCATGGGCGGGTGTTTCACGTAATACGTTTCACGCGCGACCTGCCTTGTCGCACATGTAGCAGGCCGACGAACACCACTCGAGGCGGGGGGTATCAGAGACGCGGGTCGGTGATGTAGCGTGATGGGTTCGGGTTAGGAGGCTCACCAATGCGAAGTGTTATCGGCACTAGTCTTTTTATCGCGACCCTTGCGGTGTTCGCGTCGAGCGCATGCGACTTCCCCAGCGGCAAGGACGACGGATGCTCGGGCTTTCGTGGGTGCATTGATGTTGAGCCCGGCGACTCAGCTCCCGACGCAGCAGACGCGACAGCACCCGACGCAGCACTCGACGCAGCAGACGCGGCAGCAGACGCGGCGACCGACGGTTGACCGGCGGCAATCGAACGGTTGACCGGCGGTAATCGAATACGTTCGGTAAACAGCTCGGCCCCGAACTCGGCGAGCATGGTTAGTCCCGCCCCGTCGACCGACCACAGCGGAGCGTGACGAGCTCGGCAACGGCCTGGCCTTCGTCGAGGGCGCGGAGTGCTAGGCGGGGGGTATCAGAGACGCGGCGCTTGAAGCTCGTCGTGCCGGGGTCGTTGGCGACGCACCGAGAGGCCGTCGCTTAGTTGAGGCCGCAGCGCTCGCGGCCGATGCCGTCGCGCGATTTCCGGACGACGGCGAGCTGGCGATCGCCGCGCAGCCGCGCGGGCCGATCGCCAAAGCAGGACTGCTGGCGCGCTGGTTTTCGCGCAAATAGTCGCTCACTGCGATTAACTTGTATTCTGCATGCGCGCGCTTTCGGCCGCGCTTTCGGCCGCGCTTTCGACCGCGCCGGCGAAAATTCGGATCTCCGAATTCGCGAGCGCGAGGCGCGCGGCGCTCGCTGCGGCTACGCCGTCGAAAGCCGACGTGGACGACGCGGCGAGGTAGTCGCCGGCAGCGAAGCTCCGCGAGCCAGCCCCACGCGAAGCGCGTCGATGTGCACGTCGCGCGGCCCAAATCGCGTAACGTGTTGGTTGCCATGCGCGCTGGAGACGTCATCGCGGACCGGTTCGAGCTGGTGTCGATCGCCGGCAAGGGCGGCATGGGCGTCGTGTGGCGGGCGCGCGACCGCGTGCAAGCGCAAGGCGTCGCGCTCAAGGAGATGCTGAGCGCGGAAGGCGACGAGGCCATGCGCTTCGCGCGCGAGGCGCGGGTGCTGCGCGAGCTGTCGCATCCGGGGATCGTGCGTTACGTGGCCGACGGGTCGACCGCGGAGGGCAAGCCGTGGCTCG
>CANJCO010000096.1 GCA_947473045.1 Myxococcales bacterium
ACCGCGGCCACTCCTTACGAACCCGGGGCAAATTCGCGGAGGAGAAGGGATTCGAACCCCTGGACAGCTTGCACCGTCGGCGGTTTTCAAAACCGCTGCCTTAGACCACGCGCCCGATCGCTTCCGTCCATTTCGTCGCTCGGGCGCCCCCATCCGACGCGCTCGCGCGCTCCTCGATTCCTTCGGAATCGTGCGGATGGGGACCGCGGCCACTCCTTACGAACCCGGGGCAAATTCGCGGAGGAGAAGGGATTCGAACCCCTGGACAGCTTGCACCGTCGGCGGTTTTCAAAACCGCTGCCTTAGACCACTCGGCCACTCCTCCGGACGGGATGTTTCTAGTGGTTTTCGGAGTCCGTGGCGAGCCTTCCGCGGTTCGGGAGCGCGGTCACCGAGGATTCCGCGGCCAATTGGCGACCCTCGGCGGGGCGACCGCCGCGGCTATTGCAGTCCGGATGCGTCGCGCACTTCGATGAAGACGGGCGCAGTCGCGGGACAACGCACTGCTGTCGAGACGATGTGGGGGCCGAGCGCGAGGGTGCGAAATTGCCACGCGTCGCCGTGGTCGCCGAGGGAAGCGTCGATGTCGACGCGCGCCTCGTCTTCGAGGCGAAACGCGAAGCCGTCGAGGGGGATGGCGAGGCCGAGGCCGCGGGCCTTGATGTAGGCCTCTTTGAGCGTCCACAAGTCGACGGCGCGACGCGGCCGCGACGGGGCGTCGAGGTCGCGGAGGCCTTGCAGCTCGGCTGGCGCGAACACGTTGGGAGCGAGCCCCAGCAGCTCTGGTGCGCGGGAGGCGAGCTCGACGTCGACGCCCACTTCGTAGTGCGCGCAGGCGAGGCACACGACGAGGCCGCGCGTGTTCGAGAGGTTGAACCGAACCGGCGACGGCGTCGCGAGATGCGGCCTGCCGTGCTCCCCTTCCGCAAAACGGAGCGACGCTGGCGCGCAGCCGAGGTAGCCGCCAAGAACGCGTCGGACGAGCACGCGCGTGGCGACGTACTGCTGGCGCGCTTCGTCGGAGAGATACCGGCGGTAGCGCACGACCTCGTCGTCGGTCATCGGCGCGCGCGTCACGTCGCCTGCCGCGATCGCTTCGGGGCGCGCCGTCCACAGGTGCGCGACGCCCGCAGGGGGCAGAGGCCAGGTCACGCGCCGGACGAAGCGGGCTGGCGAACAGGCACGATCGCCGGGCCGCGCGGGCCGTACAGCCGCGACGCGAGCGCGCCGAGCCACTGCTCGCGCGGATCGTCGCCGACGACGAGCGTGCCGGTGCGGGCGCCCTCGACCAGCGCGCGCGCGCCGTCACCGAGCGCGTCCCGCGAAGCGAGCGTGGTCATCAGCACCGCGTCTTCGGGCGTCGCGCCTGTGCGCGCGATCCACGCCTCCACCGCCGCTGCGAACGCGGCGTCGCCCCCGAAAGGCGCTTCAGCCGCGAGCGCTGGACCGAGCCCGTTGATGGCCGCGATCACGGCTGCCTTGCGCTCTTTGTAGGGCAGCTGCGCGAGCTGCTCAGGGAGGATCGGGCGGCCGATCCAGTAGTCCTGTCGGCCGAAGCCGAGCGGAAACTCGAGCCGCGTCTCGAGCGCGGCGACTGGCAGCCCTCCCACGAAACGCACTGGCACGATGGGCGCGCCGACCGACAGCGCCATGTCGATGAACGCCGAGCTCATCTTCTCAACAGGCTGCCGCGCCGACAGCGCGCGCGTGCCTTCGACGTGCACCATCACGCTCCGGGCGCTCGCGCTCATCTCGGCCGCGAGCGCGCCGACGATTTGCACGAGCGACTCGCGATCTTCGCGATCGAAGAACGTGATGAGGCGCGGATCGGTGACCCCCGGATACGCGAAGCAGTGCGCGATGAGGCGTCCGAGCCAGCTGGTTCGGTGCTCGGCCTTCGCGAGCGTGACCGTCGGCGTGCCCGAGAGCGCCGAGGCGAGCATGCTGAACAGCAGCGACTCGACGCCGGTTTGGTGGTTGGCGAGGTAGAGGCAGCTGCGGCCGCGCACGGCTGCAAAGGCGTCGGGATCGGCGACCACGACGTCGCCCACGAAGCGGCTGACGAGCCCGTAGTAGAGATCTTCGACGGGCCACGCGCCGACGCCGATGCGATCACGCCAGTAGGCGCTCACTTCAGCGAGATCCTGCGTGGCAGGCCGCGCATCGGTCACCGACACTTCGCTGGCCTCGCGCGTGACCGTGAGCTGGTGAAGACGCAGCGGGCGCATGCGGGCGCGCGCGCTGGTTGCGCCTGGTTCAACCGTCACCCGCGACGGATGCACGAACGCGCGGTCGGCCACATGGGCGCGCATGGCGACCTGTTCGAGCAGATCGCCGCCGGCGCTGGCGTCGACGCCGTAGATGCGCGCGACGTTGCCCGGGAGCCAGTCGCTGCCGCGCAGCTCGGCCTCCGAAAGTCGCGTCGTCGCGCCCTCGTGACGCGCGAGCGACACGCCCTGCACGTGCCTGCGATCGCGCAGAAACGCGCGGCGATCGGCGGGCGCTGCGGCGCCGATGCGGCCCTTGGGCAGCAGCACTTCGACGAGGCGCATGGCGACGTGGACGCGCCCTTCAACGAGGAGCTGCAGATCGATGCACGGAAATCTCGCGTCGCCATCGAAGCCCGCGAAGCGCGCCTCGACTTGAACGTCGCCCGCATCGGGCAGCGGCTCGAATACGCCAAGCGCGCGCAGGCGGTAGGGATACCCCACGACGGAGTCGGGAATTTCGGGAGACCACTGACTGAGGCTGGTGTGCGGGATGACGTGCGTCGCGGCGTCGAGCAAGCCCTGATGGAGCGCGCCACGCGGCACCGATCCGCGCTCCGCCCGAAGCGTGCCCGAGGCCCCGCGCGAGCCCATGCGCAGCTCCGTGAGGTACTGAAACGCGGCGCCGTGAAAGAGGCTCCCCGACGCGTAGGGATCAGGCGCGGCCGTCGCATCGCCCAGCGCGGCAAACGGCGCCGGAGCGGCCTCGCGACAACCTGTGCGCACGTGTCCTTCGGCCACGGGCTCGAAGCGCGACAACCTCGGATCGGACGCATCGCGCCACGCGAGCAGCGTCGCCTGGCGTTCATCACCTTCGCCCGCGATCGTGGTCTGCAGGGCGATCGCGCCGGCGGGAAAGGGCAGCCATCGCTTGACCTGCACGTCGCGAAGGGCCAGCCCCGCGTAGCCGCAGGCCCCGTCGGTCGCCGCCTGCGCGAGCCGATCGACCATCGACATCATCGGCAGCGCGGGGAGCGTCCACGTCGGGCAGTGATCCGCGAGCCATGAATCGCGGGCCGGATCGAGCACCTCGGCCGGTTGCAACGGCAGGCTCCGCGGCGGCGGCGGATCGCCTTCGACCATGCGCATGCCGAGATTCTTCGCGTGATAGATGCGCTTGCCGTCGACCCAAAGCCACGCCTCCGCGACGAGGAACGGTCCGCGCGCGTCGGAGCCCACTTCGGTGATCTCGACCTCGGTGGTCACGACGCGGTTGCGCGGCACGACTTGACCCCTGTACTTCCACGTGACGGGCCGCTCGAGCATCACCGGCTCGAAGCGCGGGTGCGCGAGACCTTCGCCCATGTCGCGCTCGATCATCGCGAACTGAAGCAGCTGGCACATCGCCTCGATGCCGAGCGAGCCGGGCTGCACCGGATCTTGAAAGAAGTGAGCCTTGAAAAACCACACGTCGGGATCGAGGGTCGCCTCGGCGCGGGCATAACCGAGGCCGAATCGCCCGCCGGTGCGCGAACACTCGATCACCCGACCGAGCACAAGCAGCATCGACTTCGGGAGCCTCGCCGAGCCCTCGAAATAGCGCGCGGGGCGCGTCGTCAGATCGACCGGATCAACTGCGGGCGCGTCGATGCGGGCGCGCTCATCGGGTGAGACGGGCAGGCCCACCTGGTTTTCGAAGGCCTCTTTCGGAAAGAAGCCGAACACCGTCTTCATCTCGAACACCCGTCGATCAGCGAGGAAACACTCCACAGCGAACGACTGGATGATCATCCCCGCGGTGCTCGAGATCGAAGTGAGCTTCACGCAGGTGCGCAGGGTGCCTCCCCCGGGCAACAGCTCGGCGACGAGCGTGCCCGTCCCGTCGAGGTTGCGGAAGAGCAGCTCGGTGTCCGTGGTGAGCGCGCTGCCAACGTAGGACGCGAGCCATCCGCACGGCTGAAGCGCGGCTTCCATGAGCACGCAAAACGGCATGGTCGGATTGCCGTTTTGTTCGAAATACCACTGCGAATCAGGCAGATCGTATTCGACTTCGACTGCGGACCCCGACTGCATTCCGCCGATCGGACCCGACACGTTCGTGACGCGCGACATGAAGTGGTAGGGCGGCCCGGGCAGCCGGGCAACGCGACGCGCGCCGTCGAACGGCGCATACATCGGACCAAACGCCTCGGAAGGTCTTCCCCACGCGCACGCCAGCAGCGAAGCGAAGTCGAACGCAAATCCGTCGACCGTGGCGACCGGCTTGGCCTCGACGTAGTTTCGCAGTCCGCCCATCGCCCGAAGCGCCAGCGGCGCGCCGCTGATTTGCGACGCGTGCGGACCGAGCTGCCTCCAGTGCGTCAGCGGCCAGTCCGGCACGAGGCGCAGTCCGACGCGGCGGGCGTGGAAGGCCTTGCGGCCGTCGACCGTGCACAGCAGGTCGGCAAAGAGCGTGGGGATCGGCCCGGCTGTAAACTCAGAGACGAACACCTCGTAGACGAGGTGCCGGCTGGAGGGCGTGACTTGCCCGCGGCAACGCATGGCGTATTTTTCATCGGGCACCGGCTCGAAGCGCCAGCCGTCGCGCTCGATCGTGCAGCCGAGCGCCGCGAGGTAGACGGCCATCGCCTGCAGGCAGCCGTCGAACATCAGCGTACCGGGCATGCACGGGTCGTTTTTGAAATGACCGGCGAAAAACCAGTCGTCCGGCGACACCGGAGTCTCGGCGCGCAAGTAGCCCCTGCCCCAAGGTCCGCCGCGCGGATCGAACTCGGTCACCTCGCGGAGAAACTGCGTGCGTCCCTTGGTGATCTTCGGCGTGCGAACGTGCGTGCGGGTGCGCTCCCAACCGGCGCCAAAACACGCATGCGGACGGCCTTCGGCAAAGGCCCGCAGCGCGTCCGCGTCGAAGCCCCGGCGCTCGGTCACGACCTCGGGCGCATCGACTGCGCCTCCCGGTGCCGGCTCTTCAGCGCAGTCCCACAGCACGCCCGCCGAGTTGGCGAGCTCTTCGTCGGTGAAGAACCCTGCCTGGCCGTGGCGCACCGAGAGCCTGCGCTCCGCGCCGACGTGACAGTCGTAATGGAAGAAGAACAGCCGAACGTCGCCCTGCGCAGCGTGACCGTCGACGTGAATGTCATACGCGAGCGTCTCGCCGGCCGTGGGCAGCGACGCGTGGTAGGTGAGCTCGCAGCCGAGCAGGCGGTAGACGCGCTCACCGCGATTGAGGAGGTCGACGCCGAGCCAACTGATCAGGAGCAGATCGGCCTGCCCCGACTCGATCATGATTCCGGGAGGCATGCGCCCCTCGTCGTTCAGGTACCAGCTTCCCGGCAGCACGTCAGTCTCGGTCCACAGCGTGCCGGTGCCCATCGATCCGGCGACCGCTTCAATGCCCGTGACGCGGTCGGCGAGCAGCAGCGGCGGCTCCGGCATACGAACCTGGCGCGCGTAGCCATCTTGCGGCTCGAACATCGAACCGAACACCGACGAGATGCGCCCGCTCGCGAGCACCTCGAGCTGCGCGCGGTCGAACTTCGGCCCGGGCCGAACGCGGGCGGCGACTGGCGCGACCGGCGCGGCAGGCGCGGCAGGCGCGACAGGCACGGCAGGCGCGACAGGCGCGACAGGCAACGGCGAGGGCGACGAAACCGGCGCGACGGGCGGAGCGGCGAGGCGCGCGGGCGCTGCGGTCACAGCGGGCACATGCGCAGCCGGTGCGGGCTCGGGCGCGACGACCCGCGCAGCCGCCGGCTCGGACCGCGGACTCGTGATCGCGCTCAGCAGACGCGCCTCGGCGACTTGCCGCAATGCGAGAAACTGCTGATGAACGGCGGCCTGCTCGGAGAGGAAATCGCGATGCATCGTTGCGAGCCGCGCCTGATACGCAGAGAGCCGGCCGAGGGCGTCGTCCGCAAGCGCGCTCGCACCCGGCGACGACGCCGCGAAGGGCATCGGCGAGGGCGCTGAGGGAGCATCCGCGGCCCGCACCGCCGCAGCGGACTCGGGCAACGCTGCGGGCGCAGGGGCCGCAGCAGGCGCAGCGGCAGGCGCAACGCCGAAGGTCGGGGGTGCCTCGGAGAGCACGGAAGGAAGCGTCGGCGCGCGATGCATGCGCTGCGCCTCGGGAGCGAGAGCGGCGAGGCGGGGCTCCGGCGGATGGGCTTGCAAGGTGAGCATCTTTCCTTCGGTGCGAGTCGGAGTCGTCGCCGGTGTGAGTCTCGACAGCAGAGCATCCGCGTCGACGGGAACGCCCGCGGCCACGAGCCACGCGACGGCGTGGAGCGCCTGACGCACGCCCGATCGGCCTTGAGCGTCGAGCGCTACGGCGAGGTGATCGCGATCGCCGAGAATGCGCCGGATCCAGCCCGAGCACAGCCCGCGCGGCCCGTGCTCCACGAACACACGTACGCCATCGGCGTAGGCCTGCTCGACTACGCGGCGAAAATCGAGCGTCCGAATCGCCTGACCCGTGATCGCGTCGGCGGCGGCATCGGGCGTTGGGCGCAGCCACGTGCCCGTCGCGTTCGTATAGAAGCGCACGCCCGCGACGTCGGTGGTCGGGCGTCGGTGCAGGCTTCGCCACGCGTCGCGAACCTCCTCGACTTCGGGGCAGTGCGCGGCGATGTCGTAGCCCAGCGCGATCGCGCGATCGCGCCCGAGGCGATCGACCACGCGCCCGCACGCTGCGGCTTCGCCGCCGATGACGCAGTCGTCGTCGGAGTTGACGATCGTCAAGTGCGCTAGAGGCTCGCCGGCGAGCGCCGCGTTCACCTCGGAGACTGACGCCGCCACGTTGAAGTTCGCCCAGCGCGAGCCGCTCGCTCCGAGCCGCGCCCAGGCGCGACGGGGCGCCTCGAAGGCCCCGACCAGATCGCTCTGAAACAAGGCGCTCGCGCGACTGTCGCGAATCATCGCGTCGAGATCGGTCCACGCGCCCATCGCGAAGAGCGCGTTCGACTCGCCGGACGAGTAGCCGATAGTCGCGTCGGGACGAATGCCGAGCACGCCCCGGGTGAGCTCAGCGTGCAGCTGACACACGAACGAAGTGCCCCAGAGTTGGTCGAGCGGATGCGTCGGCTTGCCGTCGCCTTCGCCGTAGAGCCACCCGGTCGCAGCGCAAATCTCTGCGCTTCGTGCGCGCAGCGCGCTCGTGAGATCGGGCGTCGCGAGGGCGAGCTCGCGTCCCATGCCGGCATACGCAGCGGCCGCGCCGGTGAACACGAACGCGAGCTGTCCGCCTGTGGGCGCCTCGCGAAAGGCGACGCCCTCAGGCGCCGGTCCGCCACCATCCAGCCAGCGACGTGCCTGATCGCTTCGGGTGCGAAGTTCGTCAAGATCGGAGGCGACGATCACGAGCCGCGCAGGCCCCTGCCCCGAGCTCCGACCGACTGCGAGCGAGGCCAGCGCGCCCGCACGATCAGCGCCGGAGTAGACATGAAATCGCGGCGCGGCGTCAGGCAGCCACGCGATCGCGTCGCGCGCTTCGAGGCGCAGCGAGGCACTGGGAGCTTCGGTCACGTCGACTTCGACGTGCGCCGCGCGCGCGCCGAGATCGGGCACAGCCGCCGCTCCGTCGCGAGGCCGCGCGCCGTGGCGCAGCGCGAGGGCAGCCGCAGCCACCTGAACGAGCCCGTGCGCTGCGTGCGCGTGCCCAAGGCGCGGACCAAGGTCGAGGCCGCCTGGGCCGAGCGCGATCGATCGCGGGCCTTCGTCGTCGCCGATCACTGCGAGGATCGCGTCACCATCGCGGCGTGCGTCCGACTCGCGCTTGAGCACGAGCGCGATCGCAGCGTCGCCGCCTACGCGGTCGCGGCCCAGCGCGCGCAGCGCCTCGGCGTGCACCGGCTCGCATGACAGATCGACTGCGCCGACGATCGCCGCGTCGATCTCGCCGGCGAGCAGCGCGCGCGCGCACAGCCGCAGCGCGACGATGCCAGAGGCCTCCTCTGACGACACGGTGAAGCCGGGTCCGCCAAGGTCGAGCTGACTGCTGACGCGGCTGGCCGGAATGTTGGGCATCGTGCCGACGACGCCGGCAGCCTCGAGCTTTTCGTGAAACGCGTCGCGCGATCGCGCGATCCACTCGTCCGCTGGCGGCGGAGTGAGCGCGCCAGCCCAGGCCCCGAGGCGCCACCGAACGCCATAGCGGGCGATCTCCGGATCGCACCCCATGCCTACGACGACCGACGTGCGGTCGCGCGGGAGCGAGAGGCCCGACGCCGCTTCTCGTGCGGCTTCGAGCAGCATCGACTGCTGCGCGAGCGCCTGCTGCAAATCGCGCGGCGGGAACCGCAGCCCATCGAGCGCGACGGCGACCGTCTCGCGACGCTCGGGCGACGACGTTCCTCCGAGCACGTCGCGCGCCAGATCAGCGGCCCCCTCGCCTCGGCCGACGCGAGCTCCCAGACCGACGATCGCCACGCGATCGGCAGGCGCAGCCGCCACGTGCGAGGCGGCCGGCGTCGTGCCCTCCCACGCCTCGACGATCAGGTGCGCGTTGGTGCCGCCGAACCCGAACGCGCTGATGCCCGCGCGCCTCGGGCCATCCCACGGCTCGGCCTGCGTCAGCAAGCGGAACGGCGTACCGCCGAGCGCGTCGATCGGATCGTCGGCGTACAACGTCGGCGGTCTCGTTGCAGCGTTCATCGACGCGAGCACCTTCAGCAGCCCAGCCACTCCGGCCGCAGTGATCAGGTGCCCCATGTTCGACTTCAGCGAGCCGATCGGAACGCCTTCGCATCCCGCGAAGACACGCGACATGCTGCGCACTTCAGTCGCGTCGCCCACGGGCGTCCCGGTCGCGTGGCACTCGATGAGGCCGACGTCGCGCGGCGACAGGCCTGCGCTCGCGTACGCGAGCCGAAGCGCGCGCTCCTGACCTTCCTCCGAGGGAGCCAGCAGGCCTCGGCCGCGGCCGTCATTCGACAGTCCCACACCCCGAATCACGCCCAAAATTCGCTGCCCCGAAGCCACTGCGTCCTGCAGGCGGCGAAGCACGACGAAGCCTGCACCTTCCGCTGGCACGAGCCCGTCGGCGCCGCGGTGAAAGGGCCTGCTACGACCCGTGCGACTCATCGCAGACAGCGCGCAGAAGCCGATGTGAATGAAGAGATCGTCTGCGCGGTTCACGGCCCCCGCGACCATGACGTCCGCGGACCCGTCGTGGAGGCGGTCACACGCGAGCTTAATCGCATACAGCGACGACGCGCACGCAGCGTCGAGCGCGAAGGCCCCCGCACCGAGCCCGAGCGCGCGCGCCGCGAGGTGCGCAGGGAGCCCCGATGAGAAGCGCTCGTAGGGGTGCGGAGGCAGTCCGAGCTGCGCGGCGAAGGGCGATCCGGCACCGCCGAGCCACACGCTCTCGGCGAAGCGAACCATGCCCGACGACGGAAACGACAAGTTTCCCATCACGAGGCCCGCGCGGGCGCCCGATCCCAAGTGCCCGGCGTCGCGAAGCGCCTCGCGCACGCCGTGGAGCGTCCACTGAAAGACCGGATCGAGCTGCGCGATGACCTCGGCGGAGATCGCGAAACCGCTCGCGTCGAACGCGCGGTCGAAGCCGCGGACGTATCCGCCGGCGTCTGACCAGGTCCGATCGGACCAAGCGTCGACCGTTCCCATCGCGTCGGCGCGGGGCATGCGCCAGCGGTCGGCGGGCGCGGCCGAGACGAGGCTCCGCCCCGCGAGCACGTTCGTCCAGAGCGCTGCGGGAGTCGGCGCCTCGGGCAGCGTGCAGGACTGCCCGACGATCGCGATCGGCTGAAAGAGCATGACGCTCAGCCGAGCGCCTCGGCCGCCGCCACCACGCGCACCGGATCGGCGGGACGCAGCACGAGCTCGAGGCCCTTCAGCTGCGCGACCACGGCTCCGCCTTCGCCAATGAAGACGAGGTCGGCGACCGCGCGCGCATCGTCGACGGCGCGCGCACGCACGACGCACCGGGCGGCGCCCGACAGCGGCGCGGCCGCGTACAGAGAGAGCTCAGCCAGCGCCATCGGCAAGACGGCACCACCGAGCGCGCGCTGGCACCACAGCAGCGCGAGCTGAAGGCCGCCGTCGATCACCGCCGGATCGCAGCGCCATGGCTCCGCAGGCCACGAGCGCCCCAGCACCCCTTCGAGCGTGCCCGCGATGCCCTCGCGCCCCACCCCCTCGACCGATCGAACGACCCTGAAATCAGGCCCGTGGAAGAGCACGTGTCCGTCGTAGATTTCGCGCTCGCCCCACCCCTCGAGCGTGGGCGCGGCGAGGGCGGCCGGCGCCTGTGCCCACCCGCGCGCGACATCCACCATCGCGCTGTAGTGCAGCGCATCTCCGCGACCGCGCAGCTCGACTGCGATCACGCCGCCTTCGGTCTGCCGGCAGCGCACCGAGAAGCGATCGCCTTCGCCGTGGAAGTGCGAGAGCCTCACGCCGCGAAGCACCTTGAGCGCGCGCACGCCAACCGGCACGAGGTCCGGTCGGCAGCTCTTCGCGCCGCGGAGAAACCACTCGGCGACGAGCGCCATCGGCACCACCGGCACCTGCGCGATCGCGTGATCGGCGAGGTAGGCGTGGCTGCGAACATCGACGTGAACGTCGACCGTCGCGGTGGCCGCTGCGCTCGCGCCGAGCGGGCCCTCGCCGGTCGCGCCGCCGACCACGAGGGTCACGTCATCGCCCGATCCGCTGATTTCGTCGACGAGGATGCGCGCGCCGACGTCGAGCGGGATGAGGGCGACGCCCATTTGCCCGAAGTGCGAGCGCAGCGCGGGCGTCACCATCCCGCCCTCCCACGGGCCCCAGCCGATCGATCGCACCGCGCACGCGTCGCCCCTTCGCGCATGCTCTGCGCACGCTACGAGGTTGAGCACCTCGTTGGCCATCGCATAGTCGCACTGCCCGGGATTTCCGGTGCGCGCCGCGATCGAAGAAAACAGCACGAGCGCCTCGAGCGGATCGCCCGCCGTCGCCTCCAGCAGCGCGCGAAGGCCGGCGACCTTCGTGTCGAACACGCGGTCGAACTGCGCGTCGGTTTTGTCTGCGATGCGCTTGTCGGCCAGCACGCCTGCGCCGTGAACGACGCCCCGGATCGGTCCCCACTCGCTACGAATGCCGCCCAGGGCGGCCGCGATCGCGCTCGCGCTCTGCACGTCGACCGCGACGTAGCGAACTTCGGAGCCCGCGGCCTCGATGGCGGCGAGGGTGGCGCGCACTTCACGCCCTGCGAGCACGCGCGCGACCTCATCGGAGATTTCGCTCGGAACCGGCTTTTTTCCCCCGGACTGGGCGCGCTGCACGAGCGCGCGCTTAATCGCGACCTCGTCGGAGAGCGCGGCGAGCGCTGCGGGTTCAACCGCGAGCGCAGTGCGACCGAGCAGCACGAGACGCGGCTTGCGCGCCTTCGCGAGGGCGATGAGCGCCGCCGCAGTCACGCCGCGGGCGCCGCCTGACGCCACCACGACCGCGCCGGGCGCGAGACGCGGGGACGCGGCGACTCCGGCAGCGGCTTCGACCGACGCGAGGGTCGTGCGCGCGCCGTCCGCGTGCAGCCCGACCTCGAGCGTCGTGCCACCTGCGACGAGCTCGCCGGCGATGGCCTCGGCGACTGCCGCGTCGTCACGGGCGCCGCGCTCGCAGTCGATCGCCTTGACGCTCGCCGCCGGCCACTCGAGGGCCGCCGTGCGTGCGAGCGCCGAGATTCCCCCCGACCACGCGCGAACCGCAGCGCGACCGCCGAGACCGAAGTCGCCGCCGGTGTCCTGAACGGTGACGAACACGCCGCCTTCGGTCGCGAAGCGCGGCGCTACGGTGCGGGCCGCGACAAACGCCTCGCGGTTGATGCGCATGGCGTCGGACGCCGCGTCCATCGCGCGCATGCCACCCAGGAAGATGACGCCGGTCGCGTCGACCGGAACCGCCGAGACGACGCTCGCGCGTATCCCGCGGGCCGCGAGCGCCCGCACGACGTGCTCGGCGAGCGCGCTGCCGTCGTGGGTCACCACGAGGCGCGGGGTCTCATACAGGCCGGCGAGCGCCATCCCGACCGCAGGCGCCGCGACCTCGCGCACCGCGAAGCGCCGAATGCCGTGGGGCGCCTTCGGAGCCGCCACCGGAGCCGCCGCAACCGGCGACGCGACGCCCGCGTGCGCGCGCATGTGATCCACGATCTGACCCAGCGTCCGCAGCGTCGCGAGCTCCGCAGGCTTCACTTCGCGAAGTCCCGGGGCGCGCTCGCGCATCGCGCTCAAAATCTCGACGCGCTTGATCGAGTCAATCCCCAGATCCGCTTCGAGCGCCATCTCGCCGTTGAGCATCTCCGCCGGATACCCCGTCTTTTCGGCCACGATCGCGAGCAGCAGCGCTTCGAGATCGACCGCCACCACCGGCGCTGCAGGCGCTGCCGGAGCCGCCACCGGAGCCGCCGCAACCGACGCCGCGACGCCCGCGTGCGCGCGCATGTGATCCACGATCTGGCCCAGCGTCCGCAGCGTCGCGAGCTCCGCAGGCTTCACTTCGCGAAGTCCCGGGGCGCGCTCGCGCATCGCGCTCAAGATCTCGACGCGCTTGATCGAGTCAATCCCCAGATCCGCTTCGAGCGCCATCTCGCCATTGAGCATCTCCGCCGGATACCCCGTCTTTTCGGCCACGATCGCGAGCAGCAGCGCTTCGAGATCGACCGCCACCACCGGCGCTGCAGGCG
>CANJCO010000097.1 GCA_947473045.1 Myxococcales bacterium
CACTGCGTGCGAATCAGTGCCTCGACTGCCCAGCATGTTCCGTTCATTGCACATCGCCGCTACCGGTATGGCCGCGCGGGAGGCCGAGCTCGAGCAGCGCGAGTCGCTGCGTCGAGCGCGGCCTGCGTTCGGCGAGCAGCCCGCGTCGCGAGCGCGTCTGCGATTGTGCGTACGACGAGCGGCGCAACGGCGGCCGCGATCAGCGCTACAGCCCAGAGCGGAATTCCCATGGCGGCTGTATTGCCACACAGGGAGCGTGCGCGTCGAGGCGCTCAGTGCGTCGAGGGGGCGCCGTCCGGCTGAACAACGAACGGAACGACGTGCTCTTTCGCCTCAAAAGAAGTGCGATACGAGGCCGCCGCGTGCTGAGTCGCAAAAGGGCCCACGCGAACGCGGTACCACGTGCCTCGAGCCGGCACTTTCGCCTCGACGACATACGACTTGTGACCGCGCGCGCGAAGCTGCTCCGAGAACGCCGCCGCCTCTTTTTGCTCGCGAAACGAGCTGACCTGAAGCTGGTAGCCACCGTCATGACCCGACGGAGCCGCCGCAGACGCCGGCGTCGCGAGCTGCGCGGAATCGCTGGCCGCCTTCGTGAGGTTGTCGCGGGGCCGCGTGACTACCGGCGTAGCCGCCAGGACGTGCTGCGCCGGCAGGGCTACCACCGGCAGGCGATCGGTTGGCGGGGGCGGCTCGGTCGGGGCAGCCGCGGGTGCGCCGCTGTCGCTCAGATTTGCGACCGGCGCCGCCCGCACGGCGGCCATGGCGGTCGTCGGGTTGTCTCCGTCGCTGAGAATCCCGGGAAACGTTACGTCATGCGCCGTGAGGTCGAGGCTCCGCGGCGTGGCCGCGAGGGTTCCCTCCTTCTGCGCTTTTGCCCGCTGCGCTACGAGATCGCCGAGCGCGTCCACCTTGGGCGCGACGCTGTCTGCCTTGCGACCGGCGAGCGTATAGCCAGCAAATACGAGGGCCGCGCCACCGAGCGCGACAACCGCCCACGACCACCCGCGGGAAGCTCCGCGATGTTCGTCTTCATGAATCTGCTCGAGATTGCGCACGTGTACGTCGTCCATATTCCTACGCTCCGTCTTCTTCGGCCGCTTCCGCGTCCGCGGGTCTGTCCATGCGCTCCACCGCGTCGACGCCGAGCAGTTCGAGCGCCGTGCGGTAAACAACGCGCGTCGCCTGCACCCAGGCGAGCCGCGCTGCTGTCTTGTTCATGTCCCAGCGCGTCTCCCAGCCCGCCACCGCGCGGTCAGAGTCGCGCGGCAGGATGGGATCTGCCTTCAGGCGCGTAAAATAGCTCTGAAAGTCACGGGCCAGATCCTGCACATAAAATGCAATCTTGTGCGGTTCGCGCGTCTCGGCCGCGTTCGCAATCAGCGCGGGAAGCTCCGACAATCGCATCGCGATCGCGAGCTCGTCGGGGTGCACGAGGCTCTCCCACTGCGCGACAGTCAGATCGGTGCGGGTCGCGATGCCCAGCTCGCCTGCCTTCCGAAGAATGGAACAGAGGCGGGCGTGACCGTATTGCACATAAAATACTGGGTTTTCGAGGCTGCTCTTTTTTGCAAGTTCGATATCAAAGTCGAGCTTCACGTTCGCAGAGCGCGACAGGTAGATAAATCGAAGCGCGTCTTTGCCAGCGCCCACGCGCCCGGCGGCGGCGTCGATCTCCTCGATGACCTCATCGCTCGTCACGACATTGCCGGCGCGCTTGCTGCTTTTTACGATCTCGCCGTCACGGACGACGTAAACGAAATTGTAGAGCAGCGCCTCGAACTTGTCAGGGGCGTGCCCGAGCGCCTCGAAGGCGTTCTTGAAGCGCGGCACGTACCCGTGATGGTCCACTCCGAGCACGATGAGCAGCCGGTCGAACCCGCGATCCATCTTGTCGGCGAGGTATCCGAGGTCACTCGCAAAATAGGCGTAGTTTCCGTCGCTCTTCTGCACGACGCGATCTTTGTCTTCGCTCTCGGCGCCCTTGCCCACGAAAAACAGGGCGCCGTCTTTGCGTTGCAGGTAGCCCGCGGCCTCGAGCGCGGCGAGCGTTCGGGGAACCCGCCCCCACCGGTGCAGCGACTCTTCACTCGTCCACACATCGTGAAACACGCCGAGCATCGACAGCGAGCGCTGGATGCCCATCATCGTTTTGCTGCCCGGAACGCCCGAGAGCATCCACCCGATCGCGGCGCGCGAGAGCGCCTCGCTGTCGCGAAATGCGCCGGCATCGCGTGCCTGCATGAAGGCGGCGAGCTCCTCGATGTACGCGCCTTTGTAGCCGTCTTCGCCAACTTCACGCCCTTCGGCGATAGCCGCGATGCTGTCTGCGAAGAGGCGCACCTGATTGCCGAAATCGTTAATGTAATATTCGCGAACGACGCGGGCGCCAGAGGCCTCGAGAACCCTCGCCACAGCGTCGCCGAAGATTGCATTTCGCGCGGCGGCAACCGTGATCGGGCCGGTGGGATTCGCGCTCACGAACTCAATGTTGATGCGCTCACCCGTGGCCGATGCCGCTCGCCCGTAACCGCGGCCGCGCAGCAATATCTCCGCGAGCTCGTCATGAAAGACGCGAACGTGCAGCCTCAAATTCACAAATCCGGGGCCGGCAATCTCTGCCGATCGCACCACATCGTCGCCGCCCAGCGCCGCGACGAGCTTCTCCGCGATCGCGCGCGGCGGCATGCCCACCGCCTTCGTAAGCACCATGGCCGCGTTCGTCGCCAGGTCCCCGTGTTCCGGCCGCTTCGGGCGCTCAACGGTCCAGGAGGCCGCTGCGGCCACCGCCGCGGGTCCCTTCTCTCCGAGCTCGCCGCTGTCAGCGAGCCGTCGCAAGGCGCGTTCAATCGTTCGGGAGACGTTGGCCGAGATGCTCATCGTGATCGGACCTTCGCTAGCCGTCGCGCGACATTTTGGGCAAGTTTATGACCGCCCTGCCGCGCGCGCGCCGCTCGCTGCGCTTTGTGTCTACGCCGCCTTGCGCCACACTGCCGGCGCGATGCAGGAGACGATCCTAAAAGAGTACGACGCACAGCTGGACTGCATGCGCGCGCGCGGAGAGGCGCTGCGAAGCGAGCTGATTTCGCTCCTGCGCGACCACGACAGCGTCAAAGCGCACTCGGTTACGCTCCGCCTCAAGGAGCGGTCGAGCCTGGCGCACAAACTCGTGCGCCCCGACCGCACCTACGAATCGCTGTGGTCCGTGACGGATCTGGTCGGGTTGCGGGTCATCGTCTACTTCGAAGAGGACGTCGATCACGTAGGGCGGTTGATCGAGGCCCATTTGCCCGTGGATTTCGCCCACTCGATCGACAAGCGGCACCGCGAAGCGAGCTCGTTCGGCTACCGATCGCTGCACTACGTTTGCGCCATGGCGGCGCGCGATGACGCGGCAACGCTCGCGCCCGAAATGCCAGCCGAGGCTCGCTTCGAAGTTCAAGTTCGAACCGTACTCGAGCACGCGTGGGCTGAAATCGAGCACGATCTCGGCTATAAATCGGCCTCTGCCGCGCCGGCGCACGTGAAGCGACGCCTGAGCCGCATCGCAGGTCTGCTCGAGCTCGCCGACCAGGAGTTCGGCGCCATTCGCGACGACTTGCGCGAATACGCGCGCGTGCTGCCCGAGCGAATCGCGTCCAACGGGCGATCCGTTCCGCTCGACCGCGTCTCCCTGGGCGTGCTCCTCGACTGCGACGAGGTGCGCGCGCTCGACGACGACATCGCCCGCTTGCTCGGCGCAACGCTCGGAGAGTCGACGTTTTTCCCGGACTATCTGCTCAAAATGCTGGCGACCAGCGGCATCCGATCGGTGACCGACGCGCGCGACGGGGTTACGCGCCACGCAAGCGTGATCGCCGCTATGGTGAAGCCCTACTTTGCATTTGCATGGCAGGCGTGGCGCCTTTCGCCAACGCGCGGCGGCGACAGCATCGACCGGGGCTATTCACTCTATTTTCTCGCCTACGCGGAGGCGATCTGCGCGCCGTCGCTTGGGGTCGGCAAGGTCGAGCGGCTCACCCAGCTGTATCTGCTCGACTACCCGAACGACGAGCGCGCGGCGCAGCGCTTCGCGAGCGAGCTTATCGTCGCATTCGGCGACCTCGGATTGTCGCGCGCCGGCTGAACCGCGCCCTCGACCGTCACCCGATGTTCGTCGCGATTTGCACGGCCTTCCAGCGTGTCTCCTCGACCTCGCGCGCCGGATCGCTGCCCCAGACGATGCCGCCACCCGCGAAGTAGTGCGCGACGCCGCCCGCGACCGTGGCGGTGCGGATCGCCATGGCCAGCACCAGCGCACCATCGCGGCCCACATACCCCATCGCGCCCGTGTAGAGCCCGCGCCGATGCGCCTCGAGATCTGCAATGATTTCCATGGCTCGCACCTTCGGAGCGCCGGTAACACTTCCAGCGGGCAGGCATGCTGACGCGATGGCTGAAAGGGTGGCCCGGACGTCGCGCAACGCCACGACTCGTGCCTCGCGGCTGTGCACGGTCGCGGCCGCAGTCACCGTCGGCTCCCCGAGCACCCGCACGCTGCCGGTCCGCGCAACTTTTCCCAGATCGTTGCGGTGAAGATCGACCGTCATCGCGAGCTCGGCGCGCTCTTTCGGATCCGCTTCGAGCTCCGCTTTCAAGCGCGCATCGTGCGTGGCGTCGCGGCCGCGTGGGCGCGTGCCCTTGATGGGCGAAGTCCGCAGGCGCCCTCCCCTCACCTCGATCGACAGCTCGGGACTCGCGCCGACGACGTGCGCGTCGCCCAGGTCGAGGAGCACTCCGTACGGCGCAGGCGAGCGCCTCCACATCGCGGCAAACAGGTCGAGCGGGTGCCCCTTCATGGCGAACGCCAGACGCCGCGCGAGATTCACCTGGTAGACGTCGCCAGCTTCGATCAGCTCGAGCGCGCGCGCGATGCGTCTCACGTGCGCAGCTTCGTCGTCGGCGTCGGCCAGCAACTCGAGCGACACCCGCTCGCGCTCAACTGGGGCTCTTGACGCGAGCCGAACCAGACGCTCAGCCGAAGCCGCGTCATCCGCTTCAACGCTCACGATGCCTGAGGCGTGATCGATTCGCAAAACAGATGCATAATGCAACCATCTCGGGCGACTGAGCATCGGGGCGGGGCGCCGCTCAGTGCGCGTCCAGTCGGCGCGCTCCAGGCCGCGAAAGTGCTCATAGGGAACGACGCCGATCCATCGCGGGGCGGCGGCGAGGCCCGCCCAGCCGCTCGCGCCGGGCACAACGTCGGGGACGAGAGCGTCCGATTCGCCCGTTGGCTCGCATGCCACGAAGCTCGACCCGTCGCCGGGTGCGGTGGCGAGAACCGCGAGCCCCGGGCGGTCCACGAGCGCCCGCGCCAGCCTCAGCGCATCGGGAGGCAAGCTCGTTTCGCGAATCACCGCGGCACACCGTAGCGAACGCGACGACGGTCGACAACGACGAGAGCGGCCTGTGCTACTCGACGTACATGGCCCGCCGACTGGTGCTCCTCGCGATGATCGCGTGCTCGAGCGCGACTTCCGGCTCGCTGACGCTCGTGACAGGCGGCGAAAGCGACGTATTTTCGCGCGCCCCGACGCCCACGCAGCTCGTGGTCGAAGCCGAGGCAACCGACGGCACCTTCCGTACGATCACCCAGGTTCCGCTACCCGCATCGAGCGTCGACCTCGGCGACCAGAACCAGAGCGACGTGGTCTCGCTGCGCGTGAGCGGGAGAGACAGCCAAGGCGCGCGGCTCGTCTACGGCGCCTCCCTGTTCCTGTCGCTGGGAGCATTGCAGAATACAAGCTTTCCGATCTTCGTGCAGCGCACCGGCGAATGGGCGCGGATGCCTGGCGCGCTCGCCGACGCACGCGAGGCTCCCGTCGTCGCGATCGTGAACCGCCGCGTGCTGCTCATCGCGGGAGGCGTAGGCGCCGACACCGCACCTCGTGCTGGCGCCTACGATCTCGCCACGCTCGCTTCGCTCGGCGCCACGCCGACGCTGCCACGCGCCCCTCGATCGATGGTGCTGGCAAACGGTGTTGCCGTGCTGATCGACGATCAGGGCGCAGACACCTACAGCTTTACCGATGGCCGCGTCGCGCCGCTCGCCGCCCCCGCCGGAGAGAGCTTCGCCGACGTTTCAGGCGGGTCGACGTTCGTGACCGAAACCGGCGCGGCGTACCTCGTCGGCGCGACGCGCACCTCAGGCGCGCCAACGTCGAGCGTATTTTTCGTCGATACTTCCGGCAACTCGAAGATGCTGAAGCTGGTCGCCCCGCGGCTCGGTGCCGCCGCTGCATACGTTCCCGGTCGCGGCCTGCTGGTCTTCGGCGGGAGCGCCGTCGCGGCGGGCGCGGAGCTTATTGCCCCCGGAACGAACCTCTCGGTCGCGCTGGCGTTTGCCCCCGACGCGACCACGGGAGCGGGCGCAGCGCAGCTCGCCGGGGCTTCGGTGCTGATCGCGGGCGGCGTTGATGCGCAGGGCGCTCCCGCAGCGGTGCGGGCCATCGACCTCGCCTGCGCGACCGCGTGCGTCGCCTCTCCGTGGGCACCGGTCGGTGTGGGCCTCAGCCCTTCGCAAGTCGTTGGCTTCGATGCCGCCACGGCGCTGCTCGTCGGCGAAGACGCTGCCGGACAAACGCGCACATTTCGGCTCGAAAAAGGGGCCAGCGCGGAAGTGACGCCCAGACTCGCCCGACAACGCGCGCGCGCCCTCGTGTCGCCTTCGGGCGCGGTGCTGCTCGTCGGTGGCGCGGGCGTCGTGGAGTCGTTCTACCCGTGACCGCGGCGATGGTGCTCGCCGCCGGCATGGGGACGCGCCTTCGGCCGCTGACCGACGGACTGCCCAAACCGCTGGTCCCACTCGGCGATCGCCCGCTCATCGAGCACGTCACCGGCGACCTCCGGGCAGCGGGGTTTTCCCGCATTGTCGCCAACGCCTTTCACTGCGCGGACAAGCTCGAAGCGTGGGGGCTTGCCGCCAACGTCATCGTTTCAAAAGAACAATCCCTGCTCGGAACCGCCGGCGGAGTCGCCCGCGCGCGCGCTCACTTTGGCGACGACGACGTCCTCGTCTACAACGGCGACATCGTCGCGCACCTCGACCTCGCGGCCCTGAGCGCGGCGCTGCGAGGCGTCGCAGTGCTGGCCGTCACGCCCCGACCCCGCGGCGAAGGAAACGTCGGCGTCGACATCGCCGGCCGCGTGGTTCGATTGCGCACCGTGCGCGTCGCAGAAGAGCACGAAGGCGGCTTTTTTACAGGCATTCACACGCTCTCGCGCGAGCTGGTAGCGGCCCTTCCTTCGGAGGGATGCCTCGTGGGTGACGTTTACATCCCAGCGCTGCTCCGCGGCGAGACGCTCACAGCGTTTGCCTCACGCCAACCATTTACCGACCTCGGCACGCCCGACGCCTATCTCAGCGCGAACCTGGCGTGGCTGGGCGACCGCGACGCGTTTCAGGGCGAGCACGCATCGGTGGCGCCAGGTGTTCGTTTGAGAAGAAGCGTTGTCGGGCGCGGAGCGACCGTCTCCGGCGAGGGTGATCTCGTCGACTGCGTGGTGTGGCCGGGCGCCACTGCGCACGCGCCTCTGCGGCGATGCGTCGTCACCGGTCGCGACGTCGTCCGCGTTGCCTGAGGCCGCGAGCGCTGCCGCTTTGTTGGCTGGGTCGTACAATGCGTAGTACCGGACACGCATGCGTCTCGGCTCGGTTGCGTTCTCGGTCGCCATGGCTGCAGCCGGCCTCATCGCCGTTTCGTGCGGAAGCGCTGGCGTCGGCGTAGACGCCTGCCGACAGGTCGAGTCCGCGCGCTGCGTGTGGGGCCCCGCATGCGGGGTCAACATGGGAGTGCCGGTGCGACGCAGTGAGTCGACGAGTCCGGTCGACGACTGCATTCGCTACTACAACGACGCTTGCCTCCATGGCCTCGTAGCCGCAGCCGAGCCGTCGCAGGCAAACGTCGACGCATGCGTTGGCGCGATCAACGCGGGCGACTGCGCGGCCGTGTTGCGCCCCGAGACCACAGCCGCGTGCGCATGGCTGACCCCCGCCCCCGACGCGGGTGCGCCTGACGCAGCCGCGACCACGGACGCGAAGTCCGACTGAAAGCGGCGAGCCTCTTACCGCGGCGGGCGCGATGCGCTAAGCGTGATTGTGCGTGAGCTACCTCGTCCTCGCCCGCAAGTACCGGCCTCAGACCTTCGAAGATCTCGTCGGCCAGGAGCACGTCCAGAAGACGCTGGCGAGCGCGATCGAGACCGGCCGCATCGCACACGCGTTTCTGTTCACGGGCGTGCGCGGCGTGGGCAAGACGACGAGCGCGAGGCTGCTCGCAAAATGCCTCAACTGCCTCGGCCCCGACGCAAAGGCCACCGGCCCGCGCGCCACGCCCTGCCAGGAATGCGCAGCCTGCCGCGAGATCGCGCAGGGCAACGACATGGACGTGCAGGAGATCGACGGAGCCAGCTACAACGGCGTCGACGAGGTCCGCAAGCTGCAAGAGGGGCTGGCTTTCCGCCCGGCGCGCGATCGCTACAAAATCTTCATCGTCGACGAAGTGCACATGCTCTCCACGGCGGCGTGGAACGCGTTCCTGAAGACGCTCGAAGAGCCTCCCCCGCACGTGAAGTTCATCTTCGCGACGACCGAAGTGCACAAGGTCCCGGTCACGATTCTTTCGCGCTGCCAGCGCTATGATTTCAAGCTGATCACCACGCAGGTCATCGCTGCCCGCCTTCGCGAAGTGCTCGCGCGCGAAGGACTCACGGCGGACGACGGCTCGGTGTCGATACTCGCTCGCGAAGCAGCCGGATCGATGCGCGACGCGATGAGCCTGCTCGATCAGGTCATCGCCTACTCCGGGGCGACGCTCGTAGAATCCGACGTCGCGCGCGTGCTCGGCGTGGCCGATCGCCGCGTGCTCCACGACCTCGGAAAATTTCTTTTGAATGGAGACGCCACTGGCGCTCTGAAGACCGTCGACGCCATGGCTACGCAGGGCTTCGATCTGGTGCATACCTCCAAAGATCTGCTCGCCCACCTGCGCAACCTCGTCGTAGCGAAGGTCTCGTCGAATCAGGCGCGGGGCCTGCTCGACCTCGCCGACGACGAAGTGGCCGACGTTTGTGCGCTGGCAGGCGAGCACGACACCGACGATCTGCTGCGCGTTTATCAGGGATTTTCGCGCTCGTTCGATGAGATTGCGCGAAGCGGGCAGGTGCGCGCGGCCCTCGAGATGGCGCTCGTGCGTCTGTCGCGCCGCCCGCCGCTGCTGCCACTCGACGAGTTGCTCGCGCGGCTTGGCGATCTCGAGCGACGGCTCGGTGGAGCGCCCCCTCCGGCCCCCCGAGGCGGCGGCGGAGGAGGTCGCGGACTGACGAGCATCTCGCCGGCGCACGTTGAGAGCTTCGCGCATTTCTCTTCAAACGAAACACCGCGTCCAGCAATCGCCCCCGCCCTCGGCGGACCTGTCGGCGTACGAGCACAGGCGTCGGCGCAAGCCGTCGCGCTCGTTGCCCCTGCGCCGGCGCGCCCGGAGCCGCACGCCGCGCCGCTGCCCGAGCGGCGAGCCGCCACGGTTACGCCGATTACCGCCGCGCGAAGCGCCGCTCCTGCGGCGCCGGCCGAGGCCCCCCGATTCAACGAGGGCGTCGACGTGGCGCGATGGCTCGCCGTCGTCTCGCGCGTTCGCGGGTTCAGCGCGCCGCTCGCGAGCATGCTCGAGCACGCCACACCGATGGCAGTCTCTGCGACCGAAGTGCGGGTGGCCTACGCCGAGGGTAACTTCCTCGGATCCCAGGTCACCGATCCATCCCAGCGCGCGCTGCTCGAGCGCGAAGTTCGCGCAGAAATGGGCGAAGCGTGCTCCGTGAACATCGACGTCGGAGTGCGTGCGCTTTCGGGGGCAACCGTGGCTGCGCTCGACGCCCACCGGAGACGCGAAGCTGCGGCGGCCGCACGGGCAACTGTCGAAGAGCATCCGCTGGTGCGCGCGACAATCGCGCTCTTCGATGCCGAACTGCGCGACGTGAAACTCCCTAACGAAGAATGAAAGCGAGGCCCTGTTGAATTTTCGCGGTGGAATGAGCGAACTCATGCGCCAGGCGGCGCGTATGCAGCGCAAGATCGAGCAGGCGAAGACCGATGCGAAAGACAAGGAGCTGACGGCAACCGCCGTCGGCGACAAGGTGAAAGTGACCGTTACCTACGGCCGCAAGGTATCGCGCATCGAGATCGACCCCGAGTTTCTGGCGTCGGAAGGGATCGACATGGCGATGGACGGCGTCTGCGCGGCGCTCAACACCGCCATCGAGCAAGCAGACAAGGCGATGGAAGCCGAGGTCGAGAAGATCACGGGCGGCGTTAAGCTCCCGGGGCTGACGGGCTAACCGTTGGCCTTGCGCACCCGGCGCATCGTCTCGCTCCTGGCGCGGCTGCCTGGCGTCGGCGAGAAGACGGCCCAGCGCTACCTGCTGTTTCTCGCGACCGCCGACCCGGCGATCGCGAGAGACCTCGGCCTCGAGCTCGCGCAGCTCAGCGAGCACGTGCGTCCGTGCGAGCGATGCGGAAACCTCGCCGAGACGGAGAACGCCGGAGTCGGTGCCATTTGCGAGATCTGCTCGGACGCCAAGCGCGACGCGTCGCTGCTCTGCGTGGTGGGTCGCGTACACGATCTGATCGCGATCGAGAGGAGCGGCGCCATGCGAGGCCGCTACTTCGTACTCGGACGGCTTCTGTCTCCACTCGAAGGCGTCGGGCCCGAAGATCTTCCAATCGGCGCGCTCGTCGATCGCATCCGCGAAGACGGCGTCACCGAGATCATCCTCGCCACGCCTCCCTCGGTAGATGGTGAGGCCACCGCGCTGCTTCTCAAGCGCGATCTCGCAGAGCTCGGCGTACGAATGTCTCGCATCGCGAGCGGCGTTCCCCACGGCGGAGACCTCGAATTCGCAGACCCGATCACGATGGGGCGCGCCTTCTTCGGTCGGCAAAACATGTAAGTTGCAGGTTTTTCAAAGGACGTTCTCATGACCGCATCCGCCCCCAGGCAAACCATCTCGACCCCGCTCGCGCCTGCCGCGATCGGCCCGTATTCTCAAGCGATCAAGGCCGGCGGGTTCGTGTTCGCCAGCGGCCAGATCCCGCTCGATCCCGTCACGGGCGAGCTCTTGCGGAGCGACGTTGGCGCCGAGACCGACCGCGCGCTCGACAACCTTGGGGCGGTGCTCGAGGCCGCCGGATGCGGCTTCGACGACATCGTTCGCACGACGATCTTTCTGCTCGACATGGCCGACTTTGCGGTCGTCAACGAGCGCTACGGCAAGCGATTTTCGGGGATTTTTCCCGCGCGGGCAACCGTCGCCGTCGCTGCCCTGCCCCGCGGCGCGCGCGTTGAAATCGACGCCGTCGCGCTCGCCCGCTAGCGCCCCCTCACATCTCCCACGGCATCGGACCTGCGGCGCAAGCACGCACGCGCAAGTCGCGATGCAATGCGCGCGTGAGCTCGAAGCGTCCGTCCCCGACGGCGACGCCGTCGATGCGCGCCACGGGAAGCAGTTCGCGAATACTCGAGGTCACAAATACTTCGCGCGCCGACATCAGCTCGCGAAGTGAAATGGCCGATTGGCGCACCGTAACGCCTCGTGCAACTGCGCGATCAAGCACGACAGCCCGGGTGATCCCCGCGCGGACGCCCGACGCTTCCGCAGCGGTTACAAGCTCGGCTCCGATGAGCGCGAACAGATTGCTTGTCG
>CANJCO010000098.1 GCA_947473045.1 Myxococcales bacterium
TAACAGGCCGTTGAAGAACGGCCTGCTAGCCTTTCATCTCGGGGAGGTATGCACCTCCCCGCCCCGAAAAACGCGGTTTTTCGGGGTCCCCACCCCACGCAATTGGCTTCGCCAATTACTATCAGGGTGTTTTTCAACACCCTGCTAAACGAAACGCGGGCGTGAGCGCGACGCGCGCGGCGGCGGTTTTGTGCATCTTTTCCGATGTCGCGCCCAGCCGCAAGGTTGCGGCCGGATTGACTGTTTCCGCACGATTGCACTATGCGCCTGCCCATGGTTGACCCGCTTCCCCGCCTCCTCGCGGCATTCGGCGCGCTGGCCACGGCTCGGCTCAGCTTGCTCCCGATCGTCGCCGAGCACGCGCCGCTGCTCTTCGGCGTGCTCGCCGATCCAGCGCTCCATGCGTTTACGGGCGGCGAGCCGCCAGCTTCGGTCGAGGCGCTCCGCGCTCGCTTCACGCACTGGGAGCGGCGTCGATCGCCCGACGGGTCTGAGCTTTGGTTCAACTGGCTTGTGCTTGAGCAGGCCGGCGGCACGGCTATCGGTTACGTGCAAACCACGGTACGAAATCCTTCGATCGCAGACGTCGCGTGGGTGATCGGCGCTCCGTGGCAGCGGCAGGGATACGCCACCGAGGCCGCGGCGGCGGTCGTGCGGTGGCTCGAAGGCCTGAGCGTGACGCACGTTCGCGCCTGCATCGCGCCGGCTCACACGGCCAGTGAGCGGGTGGCAGAACGCGTCGGCTTGAGCCTCACGAGCGCCTGGGAGGACGGCGAGCAAGTATGGAGCCGCACGGCGGCCGAGCGCGGAGACGCGGCCCCTTCGCGCTGACGCTCCGACGCGCGTCCGGGAGCTCGAGGGCGCCGCCGGCTACGGGCGCTGGCGCGCAGCGGGGGCTCAGTGTTCACTGGCGTCGTGCGGAGCGCGTCGACTCTGTCGATGCAATCGACGACATCGAGCGCTTCTTCGTGCTCTCCGCGAATCCCGATGCGAGCGTGAGACGTCCTACCTCGGCGCGTTCGCGTTACACCTCGTGAGCTCCGGGCGCAGCGGGCCTTGTGCCATCGCCGCAAACACGAGCGCTTGCCGGGCGGTCAGCGGGCACGGCGTGGCCAGCGGATCGGAGGTTTCGAGCCATGCGGTGGCCCGTTTCGAGAGGGAGTCCGACGCGCCTCCGTCCACACCCGTAGAGGCCCCGGGCTGGTCGCAGAAGTCCTCCCTTGTCAGTCGTTCAGCTATTCGAGGACAGCGCACGCCCTCGGCGGCCGATAGGCCGATGGCCAGCAGCTCGCCGAGGTCTGGGGTTCGTGAAGAGACAGCGACCCGTTCGCACGCGCGGGCGCCTATCCATGATCTGTCGAGCGCGAGCAGGCGCAACGTGAGATCGCTGCGGACCGATGCGGTGGCGCGATCGTCACCTGAAGGGCCTCCTTCCCCCCATCGCCGGGTGAGCGCGCGCTTCGCCGGATCGGTGACGCGGATGTCCCGCCCGACATACGCTGCGCGGCGGATGGATTCGTTGCTCGACGTCGATTCTCCGAGGATCACCGCGGCGCGATCGACGAGCGATGCGCGGTGCGGCTCGCCCAACCGAGCTGCGGCGTCGATCCAGGCTCGTGTAACGTACGCGTCGCCGCCTTCGAACGAGGCGTCGAGCGCGCGGAGGAGGCCTCTCGATCCCTCCTGCGCTTCGGCCTCCGACAGAATGTCCTCGATGCACCGCGAATCCAAAATCGCCCGGTGACCTGCGAGCTCCAGCGCGCCTACGCGATCGGAAAATGGAGGAAGTGACTCGAGCGCGGGCTGACTCGCGCTCGTCCCGTCCGCGTACCCGGTGTTGCGTGCGAATCGGATGAGATGCCAGCCCGAGTCGCACAAGTACGCTGCGCTGTCGCCGTGCGGCTCGAGCTTCAGGTCCTGGGGCACGCACTCGAGGCGGGTGACCGACGCACGCGCGCCCGCGAGCTTCAGCTCGTGGTAGCTCACTGGACGCACACGCGACGCGTATGCCGCTCGCCAGTTGCAACCAAAGCCGATGTTGCCGCGTCCCCCGCTACTCTCGTCGCGCAGGAGGTCTTCGGTCGTGTGCACACGAACGACGTCCGCGGAGACGGAAGCGTTCTGATACTGGGCGACGACGTCTTCCTGCTTCGAGCCGCAACCTTCGGCAAGGCCCGCCGAGACCAGCGCGAAGGCGCACACCAGGTTGAGCGATCGCAACACGCTGGGGGCTGCTCTGTGCGACATGTTCCTCGTCCCCGACCCACGTGAACCGGACTGACCTTTTGTAATCATGTCACGGATGCACGATGGGAGAGCAGTCCAAGTTGGCGGCCCACGGCGGGCACGGCGTGGGGCGGGGGCTGACGGGCCTAAATTTCGCCTTTGCTCGGCGAAGGGACATGGTTTGGCGTGCGCTGGCCGCGGCGGCGACGTTGAGCGAGCGTTCTGGCGCCAGAACGCGTGACGCCTGCGTCGGCATCCGCGGGCGGCTCTTCGGCGCCACCTCGAACGTGCCATGGCTACCCACGCTCGCCGCGCGGAGTCGATCGCTCCTGTGATAGTCTCGTCGCTACTCGGGTTGTTGAACGCTCTCGGGCGTTTGGGGTGCTTGGTTGAGTGGAAAGGACACCGCGATGAGACTTCTCGTATTTGGGGCGAGTGGGCGCACGGGCAAGCGCGTCGTCACGCTCGCTCACGCGCGCGCGCTGCAGGTCGCCACGTTCGTTCGAGATGCCACGAGAGCTCCCCCGGAGTCGAGCGAGGCGCACGTCGGGGACGTCGTTCGCGGCGCCGACGTCGAGGCGGCAATTCGGGCGGACGACGTCGTCATCTCGTGCCTCGGTGGGTCGCTGAGCGCCGGCATCGAGAACGTGGTGCGAGCGATGGCCCGAGTGGGGGCGCGACGCTTCGTCGGCGTGGTCGGCGCGGGCGTGCTTCAGTTCGACGCTCACACCCTGCGCAGCGAACGTCCCGATTACCCGGTGATGTTCGAGCAGATCGGCGCCGATCATCGCCGCGTCTTCGAGTTGCTGAGCCAAAAGAGCCTCGATTGGACGTTGGTCTGCACCCCCAGGCTCGTCGAGGGCGACGCGACGCACGCGATGCTCCGTCAGTCCGACTACCTGCCCGATGGGACGATGGCCGTGACGACCGGTGACGTGGCCGCCCTGCTCGTGCACGAAGCGCTGCTGTCCGAAGGGTCGGGACGGATCGGCGTCAACCAGCCGCACGCGTGATGCCGTCCTGGGCACGAACGCACTCTGCGCGCCAAACCGCTCGCCGATAAGTGAAGCGCGGAGCTTCTTCACCTGGCCCGACGCGCCGAGGAACGTCGATGCCCCGCGACGCCTTCTGTTCGCGCACCGTCATCGCGTAAGTGCTGGCGGCGCCGCGCAGTCGGCGGCGCCTTGTGCGGGCACGTCTGCCGCCGTAGCCTAAGGTCATGAGGCGGTCGCACCTTTTTCCGGACGTGAGTCCGAATCGCGCGACTTCCGCGCCTTCGCCGGGCGGTACCTCGTGGGTCGACGGATGGCTCGCGCGAGTCGAACGCGAACGCGCTGCCGCCGCGTCGTGGCGAGGGCAGCGGCGGATGGAAGCAGCAGCGGCCGCGGAGGCTCTCGCTTGCATCCCGGGCGTGCGCCGAGTCGTTTTGTTCGGCAGCCTCGCGCGCGACGAAGCCAGCGCGGCGAGCGACGTGGACGTGTGGGTAGAGGGGCTTGCAGAAGCCGATTGGCTTCAAGCCGTCGCAAAGGCGCGAACGCTCATCGCGCACGCAGAGGTCGACCTCGTGCGCGACGAGAGTGCCAGCCCATCGTTGCGCGCTCGCGTCGCAGCCGAAGGGATCGTGCTCTATGAGCGCTGAGCGCCGCTCCGACCGCCTCCGGCTGCTCGTGGCGGAGCTGGACGACGAGCTCGCTCGCGTGGCTCGGCTCACGGGCGAGTTCGACCACGCGCGCGAGTCGCTCGAACGTTCCGAGGCCGAGACGCTCGTCGTGTACGGCGCCGCTGCCCTGATCGAGTCGTTCTACACGGGCATGGAGAAGGCCTTGCGCCGGATCGCGACAGGCCTGGGGGGCATGCCGCAGGGAGAGGGTTGGCCGTCCGGCGAGGGTGATTCACGGGAGCGTTCTGGCGCCAGAACCGGTGGCCCTGCGCGGCGTCGAAACACCGATAAGTGGCAGCCTCGGGAGGGAAAAACCCCGTTCGATGCGCGCTTCGTGCACACGAGACGAGAGAGGCGCGCGCTGGTTTCGGTTCGTGATGTAGGTGGCAGAGGCGAGCTCCCCGGCCTCCCACGAACGTGCGCCGCGAGCGTGAGCCGGCGGCCACGCCCCCCGCCGCGCTCAGCGCTTCGCGCGCAAGGCCTTCGCGATCTTCCCGAGCACCTTGCGGAGCTGATCGACTTCTTCGGCGGCCTTGTCGCGATCGCGTGGTTCGGCGACTTCGCGGAGCTGCTCGACCTTGCGGAGCGCGGCTGGTGAGCCGAGTGAAGCGCGGAGCTTCTTCACTTGTCCGACGAGCCGCGGCACGGTGAGCCGCACGGCGCGCGGGCGCCCCGATGACTCGAGCAAACCCGAGACGTACTGGCGCGTGCTGGCTTGTGTGAGGTTGAACTTCGAGACGTGCTGCGCAGCGTCGCGCAAGCGGGCGTCGTCGCCGAGCGGAAGCAAGAGCTCCTTGCGCCCCGCGTCGAGGCCCCGCCACGTGGTGTCGGCGATGCGCTTGTCGCGCGCCGCGAGCTGAAGCGCGACATAGAGCATGCGCCTGCCGATGCGAAGCGTGGGCCCACCCGCCCGGCGCACGAGCTCCCGCCACACGGGGTTACCGGATTTGTCGTCGAGGGCGGCCGAAGGATCGTTTCCGAAGACGCCTTCGAGCAGCCACCGCCCGTAGGCCGTGACCGTGGCCTCGACTTGCTCCCGCAAGTCCTCTCCGCGGCGCAGCGCCTGCTCGAGCAGCACCTTCTCGCGCGGCGTGAGCTTCACAGGAGCCTCGCCGTGCTCCGCAAGCACGATGGCATGGGGACGGGGACGACGGGCAGGGGAGGGGGTCTTGGTGGCCATGCGGCCAGCATAGATCAAGGGAGCGTTCTGGCGCCAGAACGCGTGGGGGTGTGGGGCGGGAGAGGGGGGATGCGCGGCGGGAGAGCGGCGGGTTGAGGGGCCTGGGGGCGACGGGAGTCGGGGAGGGGAGTGGGGGGGTTGGGTGTGACCAGCTCGGCGAACCTGCTGAGTACGTCGTCGACCTTGCGCCGATCGTGCGGCCAGTCGACATCGAGCAGTTCGACGCGCGCGTTCGCGAACGCCAAGACTCAGTAGTGGTCGGACTCGTGCAGTGACTTCGACACGACCGCGACGAGCATTCCGGCGGTGGCGTCAGCCAACGCGCGGCGAGCTGCGTCGTTGGAGATGACACAGGAGAGGAACGAGCTGGGCGGGATGATGGATCTCCTGAAGTGAAGACCGCCGCGCGTTTTCGACCATCGCACGGAGGCCGTCGATGCCGCTTTCGCATGTTGGTGAGCTCCGTAGCGAAGTAGATGCGTACGCTCCGTGGCAGCCCTGTCATCAGGTGTCCTCCAGCAAGGCGACGACGCGCGCGAAGGCGTCTTCGTCGAACCCGCGCGCACCCTTGAGCACGTGCCCGGTCCGCAGCACCACGGCCACCGGATAGCCCTCTCTGGACTCCGACGTCACGCGCACCGGAAGCTACGTCGAGGCGGGGCTCGGCGCGGGCCTCCCTCGGGAGCCGCGACTTTCTGCCTGTATCGGTACAGCCGCTGCGGCGACGAGCCTCGCCGCCTCGCAAACCGCTCCAGCGACAGCTCACTCCCACGCCACGCCTCGACGGGTCACCGAGCTTCAACCTCCGACCACTGACCGCGCACCATCGGCACCTCCTGCCGAAGCACCATCCCGGAAGAGCCCTATGCCGGTATGATGTCGCTGGTCGGTGGTCCGCTGACGGTTGCTTCCCGCTGTTGCCTACCGATCAGCTGCTCAAGCTAGGCGATGGCGCGTGACGGGCGATATCCGTCCCGGTAGAGTCGCTGGTGCGAGGTATTCTCGGGTCACCGCCCTAGCCGCCTTCGTGTACATCGGCTGTGCGCCTACCTCGACGGGGCAACGGCCAAAAATGCCGGGAAGTATTTCTCACAGCACGCGATATCATCGCACCGAATAATCATCATGCGTTGATGGGCGACAATGGCATCGCGCGCAGGTAACCATAGCCACTTTATTCTAAGCAAACCCTATGATCACTATTGCAGACATCAAACCGGGTCTCTCACTCACGGGTCTTGAACCTGCGATAATCGTGACAGTCGTTGCCGCCGTTCCCATCGGTACCGATTGTGTCCAAGTCATTTACAAATTGCCGAATGGCGCAATCCGCGAGCGGCTCGTCGGTACCATAGACATTCACACGCTAACCATTGCTACCGTCGGCCATCCTTGGTCGTTCGACGGCGACGGCGATGCATTTAAGCTGGCGGTCGAGGCCAAGCGCATCGACCTCGCGTTCCTCTTCGATCCCATGATGGCGGTCCACACGTCGAACGTACAAGCGCTCCCGCACCAGATAACCGCAGTTTACGAGTCCATGCTGCCGCGTCAGCCGCTGCGCTTCGTCCTCGCCGATGACCCCGGCGCCGGCAAGACCATCATGGCCGGCCTTTACATCCGCGAACTCATCATGCGTGCCGACTCGCGGCGCATCCTCGTGGTCGCACCTGGCAGTCTCGTCGAGCAGTGGCGTGACGAGTTGTTCGAGAAATTCGGGCTTCAATTCAAGGTATTCTCGGCCGGTCTGGAAGCGGCGACGCCCAGCGGCAATCCGTTTGAAGACACTGACCATCTCATCGTCCGCCTCGACCAGTTGTCGCGAGACGAGGAGGAAGTATCCGAGAAAAAGACGCCTGGTCCTCTCCAAACCAAGCTCTTGGCTGCCGGATGGGACCTGGTCGTATTCGACGAAGCCCACAAGCTTGCGGCCCACTACTTCGGCGTAAAGCAAAAAACGACAGCTCGATTCCGCTTTGCCGAACGACTCGGCGCCCGCACACGGCATCTGCTGCTGATGTCTGCCACGCCGCACAACGGAAAAGACGAGGACTTTCAGCTGTTCCTGTCGCTGCTCGATTCCGACCGCTTCTACGGTAAGTTTCGCGGCACCGGCGACAGCGCTCACAAGGTTGACGCCAGCGACCTCATGCGCCGCATGGTGAAGGAAGAAATGCTTCGCTTCGACGGGACCCACTTGTTCCCGGAGCGCAAAGCCTACACGGCAAATTACAAACTGTCTGACATCGAATCCGCGCTCTATGAGGCTGTCACGTCGTATGTGAAGACCGAAATGGGAAAGGCCGACGCCCTCAAAGGCGCGCGCAAGGGCTCGGTCGGGTTCGCGCTCACTGCCCTCCAGCGCCGCCTCGCCTCCAGCCCAGAGGCCATCTTTCAGTCGCTCAGACGCCGCAAAGAACGTCTCGAAAACCGACTCCGCGAAGAACGCCTCCTCTCCCGTGGCCAGCGGTTCACTGCTCAGAATCTCGAGACTGCGCCCGAGGACGACGACGATCTCAGCGCGGAAGAGCAAGAGAATTTGGAAGAGAAGCTCATCGATACGGCCTCTGCCGCCGAGAGCATCGCGGAGTTGGAAGCAGAGATATTTATTCTCGCCGAGCTCGTTGAGCAGGCCCGTGGCGTGGTGGATTCAGGACTCGACCGAAAGTGGGATGAACTCTCGAAAATCCTGCAGAACGAGCCCCACATGCGCGACGCCGACGGCCGCCAGCGCAAGATGATTTTGTTCACCGAGCACAAAGATACGCTGAACTATCTGGAGCGCCGAATAGGCGGCGTTCTAGGCACCCCCGACGCGATCACCACCATTCACGGGAGCGTGCACCGCGATGAGCGCCGTAAGCGTCAGGAGCTGTTCCGTTCCGACCCTGAAGTTCGTATTTTGCTCGCCACCGACGCCGCCGGTGAAGGCGTCAATCTCCAGAACGCCAACTTAATGGTCAATTACGACTTGCCGTGGAACCCGAATCGTTTGGAACAACGCTTCGGCCGCATTCACCGCATTGGCCAGAACCAAGTCTGTCACTTGTGGAACCTCGTCGCCAAGGAAACCCGCGAGGGCGAAGTCTATCACCGCCTGCTCACGAAGCTCGAGACCATCAACGAAGCTCTTAATGGCCGCGTTTTCGACATCCTCGGTGAAGTCTTTGAGGATCGCAGCCTAAAAGACCTCCTGCTCGACGCCATTCGCTACAACGACCAGCCTGAGCGCAACGCCGAGCGCATGAAGGCTATCGACAATGCTCTCGACGTTACCCACATCAAAGACCTCCTCGAACGCAACGCCCTCGCCCAGGAAACCATGAGCACCGAGCGGCTTTTTGCCGTAAAGGAGCAGATGGAAATCGCCGAGGCCCGCCGCTTGCAGCCTTACTTCGTGCGCTCCTTCTTTGCCAAAGCCTTCGAGGGTATGGGTGGAGCCATGTATTCCCGGGAGCCGGGCCGCTTTGAGATCACCCACGTCCCCGCCACCATCCGCGAGCGCGACCGCCAGATCGCTGGGCGCAACCGCCGCGAGCTTGCCCCCGTGCTGAAGCGCTATGAACGCGTGTGCTTCACCAAGGAAGCAGTGAGCCCGCTCGACCGGCCCGGACTCGCCTTCGCCCAGATGATTCACCCTGGGCATCCGCTCATGCTCGCCGTCAGCGACCTGGTGCTGGAGCAGCACAGCGATCTCATGCGCCAAGGCGCGATCCTCCTAAATCCGGGCGACGATGCCACCGAGGCGTCGCTTCTTTTCCTGATTACCCACGAGATTATGTCTGGAGACGGATCGGTCCTGTCGAAGCGGCTCCAGTTCGTGCACGTCCATCCCGATGGACAAGCCAGCTTCGCCGGTTGGGCGCCGCACCTTGACTACGAGCCACTCGCCGCGGCCGACTGCCACTTGTTCACCGACCTGCTCGCGTCTGACTGGATTCGCGCCGACCAGGAGCAACGCGCCCTCGCGCTTGCCGCGGCCACACTCGTCCCCGACCATTACGGCGAAGTCGCTACGCGCCGCATCGCTCATATCGACAAAACCCTCGCCGCCGTCCACGAGCGCCTAAGCAAGGAAATCGCCTATTGGTCTGACCGCTGGGTGAAGCTCACAGACGATAAGGCCGCAGGGTTGGACGTCGGCCCAAATCTCGAAAAATTTCAGCGCACCATCAACGAACTCGAAGGCCGCTTGGAAAACAGGAAGAAGGAACTGCAATCCATGCGCCATGTTACCAACGGCACCCCCGTTGTGCTCGGCGGTGCCCTCGTCGTCCCCATCGGCCTGCTGCGAAGACTCCGGGGCGAACCTTTACCCGATACCGCTACTGCAGCAGTCTCCGCCGACCCTGCTGCCCGCTCGCGCATCGAGCGGCTCGCCATGACCGCTGTGCGCCGCGCCGAAGAGGCCCGTGGCTGCCGCGTAGTCGATGTATCCGCGCAGAAATGCGGATGGGACATCACCTCCTACGCGCCTGCCGTAGATGGCAAGTTGCCCGAGTCCCGACATATCGAAGTCAAAGGCCGTATTCAAGGCGCGACTACCGTGACGGTGACCAAGAACGAAATCTTTGAAAGCTGGAATCAGGGAGTCAAATATCACCTCGCCATCGTTCTCATTGGCGATGACGACTCTATCGACGGCCCGCACTACGTGCCGCATCCCTTCAAAGAAGAACCAGGTTGGGGCGTGTCTTCCGTCACCTACGACCTCAAAGCCTTGCTCGAAAGAAGGGTCAAGCTTGGAAACTAGACTACTCCCTTCTTCCGCAGCGCTCTATCGACGCATCGCTCATATCCTCGAAGCTGCCCGTTCACGCGTCGTCCGCACAGTCAACACCACGCAAGTCGTTGCTAACTGGATGATCGGACGCGAGATCGTCGAAGCTGAACAAAGCGGGAAAAAGCGTGCCCGATATGGCGATCGGCTGCTCCTCGACTTATCGGCACGCTTGCAGGCTGACTTCGGGCGGGGATACTCCGTCGATAACCTCGAATGGTTTCGCGAGTTCTATCTCGTGTATCCCCAGTTGATCCTCCCGTCGAAATCCGACGCAGCGCGTCGGATTTCAGCGCGCCCCGAGATTTCCGACGCGCCGAGTCGGAAATCGACACGGGCAGCGTTGGCCTCAATGGCCGCGCCCGCGGAGTTGGAAACGGCCTACGCCGCAGCCAACCCAGCTGGGCAACCGGGCCGGTTGCATCCCAACCTGTCTTGGACCCACTACCGAACCTTGCTCCGTGTAGGCTTGCCTGAGGCACGCGCCTTTTACGAGATCGAAGCCATCCAGAACCGCTGGTCGGCCCGCGAACTCGAGCGTCAGATCAACAGCCTGCTGTATGAACGCCTCGCGCTGAGCCGCGACAAGAAAGGTTTGTTACGACTGGCGCAAAAGGGCCAGGAAATCGCCGGACCGCTGGATGTGTTCAAAGACCCACTGGTGCTGGAGTTTCTGAAAATCCCCGCTGCCGCCAAGCTGGTCGAGTCGGATCTGGAAACCGCCTTGCTCAGCCAGTTGCAGGCTTTCCTGCTCGAACTCGGCAAGGGCTTTGCCTTTGTCGCCCGCCAGCAACGCATCACCCTCGACGGCGACCATTTTTACATTGATCTGGTCTTCTACCACACCGTGCTCAAATGCTACGTGCTCCTCGATTTGAAAGTAGGCAAACTCACCCATCAGCATCTCGGCCAGCTCCAGCTCTACGTTAATTATTTCGACCGCGAGCGGCTCACTGCCGGCGACCAGCCCACCCTAGGGCTCATTCTCTGCACTGATAAAAACGACGCCGTGGTCAAATACACTCTTGGCGCTGACCAACAACAGCGCATCTTTGCCAGTCGCTATCAGCTCCACTTGCCGACCGTCGCCCAGCTCCGCGCCGAACTCAAACGCGAGCTCCGTTTTCTTTCCTGATTCATCCTGATCCAGAGTTCCCAAGCCATGACCGACCACCCCATTTACTCCCCCCGCAAGCTCATCGAAGTCGCGCTGCCGCTCGATGCCATTAACAAGGCTTGTGCACGCGAGAAATCCATCCGGCACGGACACCCTTCCACCCTGCATCTGTGGTGGGCGCGTCGCCCGCTAGCAGCCGCGAGGGCGGTCATTTTTTCCCAACTTGTCAACGACCCAGCAGGTCTTTGGGAAACACAGAATCCCGGTCAACGCCCGAACAAGCAGCAGCGTGGTGCTTTCACCAAGCGGCGTCAGGAACTCTTCAAAATCATCGAAGACTTCGTGTTGTGGGAGAACACCACCAACGAGGAAGTGCTGGAGCGTGCCCGCGCCGAGATTCGCCGCTCGTGGCGGGAGGTGTGCGAGCTGAACAAGGACCACCCGCAGGCCGCCGAGCTGTTCAATCCCGACAAGCTGCCCGCCCTGCACGATCCCTTTGCCGGTGGCGGAGCCATCCCGCTGGAGGCGCAGCGGCTGGGGCTGGAGGCTTA
>CANJCO010000099.1 GCA_947473045.1 Myxococcales bacterium
CAGGGGGCCGCGCGCAATGCTGCGCCAACGCGTTGACGGTGGGCTGAGCGCGCCTTGACGCCGGCATTGGCGCACGCGCCCATCATCGCTGGCGGACAAGTAGTGGCACGGACTCTGCTTCGCGGCTGAGACATGCACAAGCGCGTCGTGGTCATCCTGAGCGGGGAAGTCGCGTGGCAGGCGCTGCGCGACACGCTGCGTCGCCTCCGTGACGAAGGATACGAGGTGAAGCAGTTTGCGCGGCCCGCGAGCAGTTTGGACCTCCTCCCGACTGCGCTCGAGCGCGCCGACAAGGAGCTCGGCCCGTGTGCCGGGCGCGTTGTGGTGCTGACGCACCGCCGCGACTGGGCGTTGGCCTGGGCGCGTGCCTATCCCGAGCTCGTCGATGACTATGTGTGGGCGCCCGAGCCAGTGCGTGAAGAAGGCGACGACGTGCGGGTCGCGGCGCTTGCGAGCCTCGCGGGTCTGGAGGCCGACGCCGCCAGGGTGCACGTCGCCGTCGACTGGGCGAACTACCATCTCGCCATTGGCATCCTCGCGCGTCATCCAGCGCTGTTTCGACCCTATGCAGCGATGGATCACACCGCGACGCGGCCCCGCCGAATCTCTCCGCGCTCGTTTTCGCTCTCGAGCGCGCGGGCCGTACCCGCTCCCGCGGGCGCAGAAAGCGGTCTCGCTCCCGTGTTCGTCGACTCCGCTGCGCCGCCCGTCACGGCGGCGTCGCTGCGTGCCCATCCGTGGCTCTGGGCGTTTGCAGTCGCCGCGCTCGAGCGTCGGGCGAACGCCCAGCCTGATTTTGTGCGCGCAGTGCAACAGTTTCTCTCGTCTCTCACCGCTGCCGAGGCTCAGCCGCTCGCCGTGGCGCTCGGCGAGCACGTCGCCCATGAAACGCTCTGCGCGTGTCTGCGTCGCGTGAAAGAGGAGCCGAACGGTGATGGGCTCGAGGCTCTGATGCGTGCTCTGGCAGGCACGGACGAGGCCGTTTCTCGGAGCTATCCGGTGCTCGCCGCGACGCCAGGATTTGCCGGCTTTTACGGCACCCGGACGTACCCGCTCCTTCCGGCCGACCGCGAGCGCGCCATCGCGCAGATCGCTGGCCATCTCGCGGGCGGGCCCGCGTTCGCTACGGCTCCCGCCCGGTCGGATCGCGTGGCGTTTCTGGTCGGGCAGCTCAAGGCTGCCGGCCACGCACCCACCAACAATCTCCGCGCCTACCTCGCTCACCTCGCGGAGAGCGCGCCGCGCTTGAAGTGCGCGGTCGTGGCGACCGACGATCTGAGTCCGTCGCCATTCGAGACGCTGCCGGCAAACGTGATTTCGTCCGAGAGTTCGCTCTGCTTTGCGGACGAGCACGCGCGGCTCATGCCCGGGGTGCCCATCCACTATTCCGACTCCGCGCAGAGCCGCCGCTGGCGGGTGCGCGACGACCTCGACGCGCTGGCGCGATTTCAGCCCGGGGTGGTCGTCGCGTTTGGAGCGGAGACGAGCTTGCTGCGCCCGCTTATTTTTCCGCACTATCCGGTGCTTTCGTTATCGATGGGAGGGCCTCCCGGGATTGGCTTTTGTGATGTCTACGCGGGTCCCAACGATCCGCGCGAAGTCGAAGCGATGTATGACGAAAGCGGCCTCGCGCGGCCCCGCGAAATTCGGCAGCACCGGTACGGCATGGACCTGCCGCTTCCGAAGCGGGTGATTTCGCGTACCGAGCTCGGCCTCGGTGATGACGACTTCGTCGTATGCACTGTCGGCAACCGGCTCGACGGCGAGCTCGGCTCCTCGTTCGTCGACTTGATGGAGGCGTTCCTGAGTCAACGCCCTCAAAGTCGGTGGCTCATCGTCGGAGGAGACGAACTGGCCGCCGTTCGATCGCGCGAGCCTGTGTGGCGTCGCGTCGCGCACGTGGCGTACGAGGCCGACCTCCCCGCGCTCTATGAGCGATGCGATGTCTTCGCCAATCCGTTTCGCAGGGGAGGAGGCCACAGCGTCGCCCTCGCGATGGACCGTGCGGTGCCCGTCGTTGCTTTGGACACAAGCAACGACGCGATGATGATGCTCGGCGCCGGGCGTGGCGTGGCCAATGCCGCTGCCTACCTCGCGGAGCTCACGCGCCTGTGCGATGACGCCGATCGCCGGGCCTCTGTCGGCCGCGCTTCGCAGGCTCACATTCGGGAGTTCGTGAGCTGGAAGCGAGCGATGCGCGAGCTGTCGGCTCTCCTCGAGCTGACGCGATTCACGTTTAGCGTGCGCGTGTCCGGCCAAAACAGGGAGGTTGCATGAGCCCCACAAACGAAGAGACCACGGGTATCCGGGGGCGCGTGCACAAGCGCCTCATCGTCATCTCGCCCGCCTGCGACGACGCTCACGATGTCAGGAGCGCCGTAAAGCGCTTCGAGCTGGAGGGCTACGAGATCGTCCGGGCGCGCGGTCCCGCGAAAGGCGGGCTCGAAATGCTGCCGCGGGCGCTCGAGCAGACGGCCCGGCGACAAGGCGATCCGGGCGGCCGGGTCGTCGTTCTGTCGAACCGTCGCGACTGGATCTTCGCGTGGGCGCGAGCCTTCCCCGAGCTCGTTGACGACTACGTGTGGGTGCCGGAAATCACGAGCGAAGCGAGCGACGATTTGCGCGTCGCCGCGCTGGCGAGTCTCGCCGGACTCGAGCCAGACGCTGCGCCCGTTTTTGTGGATCTTCAGTGGGGCACCTACCTGCTCGCCGTGAGCTGGATCGTGCGGTATCCGTGGCTGTTTCGTCCGCTGAATTCCATGAACCACGCCGCCGTTCGAACGAAGCGGGAAGTGGCGCGCGAGCTCGTGCTGCACGCGGCGCACGTGACGACGACGGCCGCGCGCGCGGCCCAGGGGTTGCCGCCGGAGGTGATCAACCGGGCGCCTCCTGAGATCACGACGGAGTCGCTGCTGAAGCACCCTTGGATCTGGCCCTATGCCATTTCGTTCGACGCAGCGACGTTCGACGGCAGCTCCGAGCTTGCGCTCGCGGTTCGAGGCCTGCTCGCGTCGATTCGGCCCGACGCTTGCGCTGCGTTGTTTGACGCGATCGGTGACGCCGAGGCCCACGCGCGTCTCGACCGACTCGTAGGCGGTGTCATCGACGGCGCCGGCTCAGGCGCGCTCGCCGAGCTGATGGACTCGCTGCGCGGCTCCGACGATGCCGTGGTGCGCGCGTATCCGCTCATCGCCGCGACGAGCGACTTGATCGAGCGCTCCGGTCAACGCGCCTACCCGGCGTTTGCGGGCGAGCGCGACCGGCTCCTCGCGCAAGCCGCTACCTCGCTCTCGCGCAACGTGACGCTCGATCGTCCGCCGCGCAGGCGCCGTGGGCGGGTCGTCTTTTTGCTCAGCCAGCTCGAAGCGGCCTTACATGCGCCGACGCGAACGATCGCGAGCTACGTCAACGAGCTGCGGGCCCGGTCGCGCGAAGTCGAGGCCACGCTCGTCGTGACCGATGATCGCACGGCAGCGCCCTTCGAGTTGCTCGTGCAGGGATTGTCGTCTTTTGCGCCCTCGTCCCGATTCCGTGAGGAGCACGCCGCGTTGATGCCCGACGTGCCCATTCACTATTCCGACCCCGATGCGCTTCGCGGCGAGCGGGTGCGGCGCGATCTCGAGGTTGTCGTCGCAGTCGAGCCCGACGTGGTCGTCGTCTTCGGTGCGGAGACGAGCCTGCTGCGTCCCCTCATCTTTCCACACTATCCGGTGCTGTACCTTTCGTCCGTCGGCGGGCGCGCGGCGAGCTTCTGCGATGTGTTCGCCGGACCGGAGTCGCCCGACGCAGCGGCGCGGCTCTTCTCGGAGGCGGGGCTGCCTTTGCCGGGCGCCCTCGTCCAGCATCGCGCGGGCTTCGATTTCCCCGCGCCTTTGCGCGCAGTGTCGCGGGCGGGCCTCGGCCTCGGCGGCGGAGACTTCGTCGTTTGCACTTCCGGGCTGCGACTCGACGCTGAGATCGCGGCTGATTTCGCCGACCTCATGGAGCATTTTCTGCGCGACCACGCGCGCGCCCGGTGGCTGGTGGTCGGAGGTTCGGAGCTGCGTCCGCTTCGTTCGAGGCCCGCCCTGTGGGAGCGCGTTCGACACGTCGCCCTCGATGCCAATCTGCCCGCGCTCTTCGCGTGTGCCGACGCCTATGCCAATCCGTTCCGGCGCGGCGACCGCCACGCGCTCGCGATGGCGATGGATTGCGGACTGCCCGTGATTTCGCTTCGATCCTCGAGCGACGCCGCGGTCATCCTGGGAGGCGTGGGCGGGGTGGGCGACGCGCGCGCGTATGCCGAGGAGCTCGCTCGCATGCTCGACGACGAGGCTTACCGGCGCGCGATGGGCGCCGCTTCACAGGCGCGGGCGCGATCGGTGCTAAGCTGGGAGAGCGCGGTTCGCGGCCTCATCGCGCTCATCGACCAGACCCGCTCGGCCAGCTCGGTGCGAACCCGGCGCCGCTCGCAGCGAAGCGCAGCGTGACGCTCACGCGGGGAGGGGCTGGCCCCGGCGCGCTCGCCCGGCCTGCACGAGCTGCCCGCACGCCGCAGACACGTCGCGCCCCCGCGATCGCCGCACGGTCACGAGGCACCCGCCTTCGCGCGCGGCGTTGACGAAGCGCGAGAGCGTCTCTTCGTCCGGAGCCGCGAACTGCGCGCCCTCGTAGGCGTTGTAGGGGATGACGTTGACGTGATGGCGAAACCCGGCGACGAACGCGCCGAGGCGCCGCGCGTCGTCGACTGTGTCGTTTTCGCCGCGTAGCAGCACATATTCGATCGTGATCTTTTCGTGCGATCGCAGCGGCAGCCGGAGCAGCGCAGCGCGAAGGTCGGCGAGCCCGTGCGCTTTGGTGATGGGCATCGTGCGCAGCCGCGCTTCGTCGGTGGTGGCGTTGACGCTCAGCGCGAGGGCGGGCCGCACGAGGGCGCGACCGAGCCGATCGATGCCGGGCACCAGCCCGGAGGTCGACACCGTGACGCGCGTGGGTGACAGCCCCAGTCCGGCGGGCTCGCACATCGCGGCAACGGCGGTCAGCACGGCGTCGACGTTGTGCAGCGGCTCGCCCATGCCCATGAACACCACATTGACCCGCGCTCCGTCGGCAGGGCCGAAAGCCCTCAGCACGGCGATGAGCTGGCCGGTGATCTCGCCCGCAGTCAGGTTGCGCACGAGCCCCATTCCGGCGGTTCGGCAGAACGTGCAGCCCATCGCGCAGCCCACCTGACTCGACAGGCAAACGGTGACGCGGGGGTTTCTCACTGCGCGCGGCATGTGCACGGCTTCGATGCGCGCGCCGTCGGCCAGCTCGAGCACGAGCTTGGTGGCGCCGTCGTCCGAGCGCTCCTGCTGCGCGATGCGGGGCAGGGCCAGGTCGAGCCTCGCACTTACGAAAGCTGCGGCCTCGCGTCCGAGCGGCTCGGCGTCGGATCGGCCGAGCGCGGCGCGTGTGATTCGTGTGCATAATACACGAGAATCGATGGGGGCGCCCATGGCCTCGAGATCGCTCGCGGTGAGCTGCCAGGCGCTTGGGTTCACGTTCAGTGCATACCCTGCGCGACTTCGCCGAGCGACATGGCCAGCACCTGATCGACCGGCTTGCGCGCGCGCGCCGGGTCTTCGCCCAGATCGACCGCGAAGCGATCGAGGCGCGAACGCAGCAGCGCGAGGCGCGCGACCGTCGGGTTGCCGAGGAGCGCGGCCGCGTACGCGACGCTCAGCGCGGCGAGCTTCGCGGCTGTCGGCAGCGCGCGGTGGCGGCCTGCGAGGGCTACGGGCGCCCCGTGACCCACCGCCGCGAGCGCCTCATCGCGGTAGCGCTGCGGCAGCATGAGCGCGCCGACCTGCGCTGCGACCGTGACGCCTTCGCCTGGAACGCGATCGGAAAGCACATAGCGGACCGCGTCGAGGGTCGCCAGGCCGCGCGCGCGCTGCGCCTCCACGCGCTCGATCGCCTCTGCGCGCTGCCGCTCGACCTCGTCGCTCATGACGCCCAATTTGTGGGCGATCACCCGCACGGCCTGCTCTTCGCGCGGATCGAAGGCGTCGCATGCGGCCGCCAACCACGCGCCGCGCACCAGACGCCCGCAGAGCGCAGGCTCGATTTCGCCGGGCACTTCGAGCGCATCGGCCGAGATGACGGCCTCGGCCGCGAGCGCCGCGGCTTCGGCCTCGGGCAGCCCCAGCGCGGAGACGATCGCGGAGACCGACCGCTCGTCCTCGGCGGAGAGCGGACCATCGGACGCGAGCACGCATCGCAGGATGCGCACGGTGAGCGTGCCGATCCGCTTGACGCGCGCGACCTCTTTTTCGCTCGGTTTCGACGAAAACAGCGATCGCAGTCCTCGCGCCCCCGCTTCGAGCGTCACGTTGCCGGCCACCACTTCGCTCATCGGTAGCCACGCGAGCGCGTGGGCATGCGCGCTCGCCTTCGTGAGGTCTACGACCCACGCGTCGACGTCGTCGCTCATGCGCGCGCCGCTCTTGTTGGCGAGCGCGCCGGCATAGGCCTCGCGCCTGCGCTTGATGACGCTCGCGAGCGCGTCTTCGGCGTCGTCGCTCGCGCTGCAGAGCACGAAGATGGAGTCCTCGGCGATGGCGGTCACCAGACGCGCGAGGGCTTCGGTCTGCAGGTCGCGCGCGGGCGAATCGGTCAGCGGGGCATCGCTCATACTGCCGACAGTAGCGCACCCCTGCGCCCGCGTCAGGGGCCCGCTGCGAGCCACGAGGCGAGCGCGACCACGTCGACCACGGCGCCTGCCGCGCCCAAGATAACGCCGCCAACCGTGGGCCACGCGAGCCGCGACATGAGCTGTGCTTCGGTCCTGTCGGAGACGATGAGCTCGCCCTCGTCGCCGTCGTCGCCGACGAGCACGAGCTGGTCGCTGGGCGCCGTGCGATACCCGTCGATCACGGGCGGTCCGGGCTCGCGTCGCGCGGGACCGAGAGCGTAGATCGCAACATTGGCTTCGAGCACCTCTTCGACGATGCGCAGCGCCGGCTCGCCGAGCGAAGGCGCAAAGATCCCGACGCGTGACAGAAATTCAGCCACCTGGGCGCTCGGCCCGCGAAACAGGCCATCGACGTGAAAGGTCGCAGCATGGAGCATGGCGTTGGCCCGCGCAGGCTCGATTCGGGCCATGGGCCGCGAGCCGTCGTCGACGAAGAACGGCTTGTGCTCTTTCTTGGTGTAAATCCTCTCCCAGCGCCCGCTCTTGCCCTGCGTAAGCCACTTGTCGACGATGACCCGACTCCACACGCCGGCGCGCCCACGGACCGCGGAGCGCACCACGCCTTCGGGACCGACCACGACCTTCCCCTTGATTTCAGCCAGCTCCGAGGCTTTCGCCCGTGAAATCGAGGTCGTCGCGGTGCGGAGCATGCGGGCGCGCCGCTTCATGTTCCGCGCGTTGTTCGAGATGATCACCGCGCTCGCGACCAGCGCTGCGGTCCCGAGCACGGCAGCATTCACGGTCCAATGCTGGAGCATGGGCCGAGCTTAGCAGAAGCTGCCTGTTCAGGACTGCGGGCCCCCGAGCAGGGCGACGAGCTGCGCTTCGTCGACGACCACCGTGCCGAATTTTTTCGCCTGATCGAGCTTCGACTTGCCTGTTTTTTCGCCCGCGACGAGGTAGGTGGTGTCTTTTTTGACGGCGTCGTGAACGGTCGCGCCCTGCGCGCGCAGGTCGGCGTGCACGTCTTCGCGCTTCTTCGACAGCACGCCGGTGACGCAGAATGACTTGCCGGTCAGCGGACCTTCGGGCGGCGCTTCGGGCGCGGGTTGCGGGGCGCCGACGCCGAGCGCGACGAGCTTGCCGAGCAGCGCGCGCTGGGCTTCGTCTGCAAAGTACAGCGAGACGCTGTCGACCATGCTCGGCCCGAAGCCGCGGATCGCCGCGACGCGCTCGCGCAGTTCGGCGTCGCTCCATCCGAGCATCGCTTCGAGGGAGCGACCCGCCTCGGCGAGCTGGCGCGCAGCGACTTGCCCGATCTGCGGAATGCCGAGGCCGCACAGCAGCCCGCCCAGCGTGCGCGCGCGCGACCGCGCGATCGACGCGGTGACGTTGCGGGCGCTCTTGTCTCCCATCCGCTCGAGCCCCGCGAGGGCGTGTGCTGTGAGCGCGTACAGATCGGCGACGTCTCGCACCAGCCCGCGATCGACGAGCTGCACGACGAGCGACTCGCCGAGATCGGCGATGTCCATCGCGAAGCGCCGCGCGAAATAGTGAACCTGCGCCTTTACCTGAGCCGGGCACTGCCGGTTGGTGCAGCGCGAGATGACGAGGTCTCCGTCCTGCTGCTTCGACGCCACGGGCCCGCCGCAGGCCGGGCAGGCGACAGGCATGCAGAATACACGTTCTTCGCCGGTGCGCCGGCTCGCGTCGACGCCCACGATCTGCGGAATGATCTCTCCGGCCTTTTCGACATAAACGTGGTCGCCGATACGCACGCCGAGTCGCTCGATCTGCTCGGCGTTGTGCAGCGAGGCGCGCGAAACTGTGGTGCCGGCCAGCTCGACCGGGTCGAGGTGCGCGACGGGCGTAATCGCGCCTGTGCGCCCCACGCCGACCTCGATGGCCCGCAGCACCGTCAGCGCGCGCTCGGGGGCAAACTTGAACGCCGTCGCCCAGCGCGGAAACTTGCTCGTCTCTCCGAGAATTCCCTGTTGCCTGTAGGCGTTCACCTTGATGACCGCGCCGTCGGTCTCGTAGGGGTAGGCGCTGCGTGCGGCGTCGATCTCCTGAATGGCCGGCAGCACGGCCGCCGCCTCGACCACGACTTGCTTGCGGTGGGTCGGAAGGCGCTGCGCCTCCATCCACGCGAGGCTCTCGGCGTGCGAGGCGTGCAACCCCGGCCCCTCGACGAGCTGGTAGAAAATCGCGCGCAGCGGACGCCGCTCGACCTCGCGCGGATCGAGCATTCGCACCGAGCCTGCGGCGGCGTTGCGCGGGTTGGCAAACGGCTCGAGCCCTTCGCTCTCGCGCGCCGCGTTCATCGTCTCGAGATCGCGCCTGAAAATGAGCACTTCGCCGCGCAGGGTGATGCGGCCCTGGTGCGCGATGCCGAGCGGTACGCCGCGCAGCGTGCGGGCATTTTCGGTGATGTCCTCGCCCAGCTCGCCATCGCCGCGCGTGCTGGCCGCGACGAGCGCGCCGCCGTCGTAGGTGACCTCGATGCTGGCGCCATCGAGCTTGGGCTCGACCACGTACGTCACCGATTCGGTCGCCGACAGACCTCCCGTCACCCGCGTGAAGAACTCGCCGAGCTCGGTCTCGGAGTACGTGTTGTCGAGCGACAGCATTTTCGTCTCGTGCTTCACCTTCACGGCCACGCTGCGCGCTTCGCCGCCAACGCGCCGCGTGGGCGAAGCCGCGGTGGCGAGCGCCGGGTGGTCCTGCTCGATGGCGCGCAGCTCGCGCATCAGCGCGTCGTAGCCCTGGTCGCTCACGTTCGGATCGTCGAGCACGTAGTAGCGGTAGTCGTGGGCCTCGATTGCACGCGAAAGCTCGGCGTGGCGCTCGGCGGGGCTGGTCATCGTGCGAAGCTTAGCGCCGAAATTAGCCACGAATCGCATGGATAAAAACGAAGTTGAAAGTCACTTTCAATTGCAATAGACTCGGTTGCATGGAGTCGTCGCCCTCGCTCGTTCGGGTTGCACTGTCGTCGCTTGCGGGTTTTCTCGCCGCCTTTTCGGTCGCCTCCGGCGCCGCGGCCATGCCGCGTCAGCTGCCGTTCAGCTACCCGAACGAGACGCTCGCCGAGGGCGAGCTCGAGGCCGAGCTTCACACGGACGTCAACCCGCAACGTGTGCTGGCCGACGGCGACAATCCCGCGGCAGGCAACCTCTGGGAGCCCGCTTACAAGCTGCAGACGGAGATCGAATACGGCCTCACGCGGCGCTTCGAGCTCGGCTTCTACCAGGTATTCACCGGCGAGCCGAAAGCCGGGGGAGGCCACGAGTTCGGTTTCGATGGTCTCAAGTGGCGCGTACGGACGCGCCTCGCCGAGCCGGGTGAGCTGCCGGTCGACGTGGGCTTCTACTTCGAGCTCGAGACGATGCACGACGAGCTCGCGTTCGAAGCCAAACTGAATCTGCAGCGGCGCCTGGGTCGCTTCAAGCTGATGACGAATTTGTGGGCCGAAGAGCAGATTGCCCGCCCTCTCGACACTGGCGCGCAAGGCCGGAAGGCTGCGTTTATTGTCAATCCGACGGCCGGCGCAGTCTACGAAGTGAGCCCGCGGTTCGCGCCCGGCGTCGAGTACTGGGCCCGCGGCCAGCTGGCTCCGAGCGGCGACACCGAGCAGGAGCGAAACAACACGGCGGTGCACCATTTCGTGGGGCCCACCGTGCATCTCAATTTCGGCAAACTGTGGTGGTCGGCGGGTGTGTACTTCCACCTCAACGACATGGACACGCCCCGCCCGGGAGACTCCTATGGACCCGTGTGGGTGCGCAGCGTGCTCGGTATGGAGCTGTGAACGCTCAGGCCGTGATCCGCAGCGCGGCCGCGATTCCCCAGGCGAGCCCCGTGCACAACGACAGCGCGCCCACGACCGCGAGCAGCGCCGGGCCCGTGCGCCGTCCCGAAGCGAGCCTCGCGAGGGGCACGCCCGCCGCGCCTGCGAGCGCCGCCATGCCGAGCGCGGCGCCTGCACCGTAGAGCGCTAAAAACAGCAGTCCGGCCGCGAACGAGGGCGCGCGGCTGATCGCGAGCGCCGTCAGCGCTCCGCTGCCTGCGGTGCCGTGGACGATGCCGATCAGCAGGGGGCGCAGCGCGAGCGCCCGGCCGAAGGCGTGCACGTGGGCGCGAGCGCCGGGGTGACTGTGACTGCTCTCGCGGTGGGTGTGCACGTGCGCCGCGCCTGCCGAGCGCGCGGCGCGCACCAGCGATCGACCTCCCAGCACGACGAGCATCAACGCGACACCGAGCTCGAGCGAGTCTTCCACGACGCGCGGCATGGTCGCGCGGAGAGCCAGCAGCGCTCCGCCGACGGCGAGCAGCATCAACGCATGACCGGCGCCCCACGCGGCCGCGAATCGCATGCTGGCGCGGGCGCTCTTCTGCTCGGCGACAACGGTCGATACTGCCGCGAGGTGATCGGGCTCCATCGCGTGGCGAAGACCGCTCGCGACGCCGAGCACGCAGCCAAAAAAGGTCGAAATCATGGGGGCTTGGACGCGTGACACGCGCAGGCGCATTCGTAGCACGACGCCGGCGGCGCGAAAACTAGCAGGGTGTTGAAAAACACCCTGATAGTAATTGGCGAAGCCAATTGCGTGGGGTGGGGACCCCGAAAAACCGCGTTTTTCGGGGCGGGGAGGTGCATACCTCCCCGAGATGAAAGGCTAGCAGGCCGTTCTTCAACGGCCTGCTA
>CANJCO010000100.1 GCA_947473045.1 Myxococcales bacterium
CATCCCGTGAGCGTGCTCGCCTCGATGTCGCTCGCCGACGCCCTTCTGGCGCGCGGCGACAGCGCTGCCCGGGCCGAGGCACTCACCCTCGCCCAAGCCGCCTACGCGCTGCTGCAAGCGAACCCGGGCGGCGTCGATGAGCCGGCGTTCGTGCGGCGGGTGTACGCTTGGGCGCTCGAGGCCAGCGGAAAGCACCACGCTGCGCGCGTAGCCACGGACGAGGCGCGGGCGTGGGTGCTGGCGCGCGCGGGCCGGATCGCGGGCGAGCACTACCGCCACACCTTCCTCCGCGGCGATCCCGACAACGCGGGCATCATGGGAGATCGCGCAGTTTAGGTTGGGAGGCCCCTACCCTCCAGAGACTGCCGCGCATGGTTTGCTCGACGCGCCGCTTGCCCACGCGCATGCCCTCGCGCCTCAGCGTGTGCAGGACGCGCAAGCTTCCGTACGAGCCTCGACTCTAGCAGGCCGTTGAAGCAGCGGCCTGCTAGCCTTTCATCTCGGGGAGGTATGCACCTCCCCGCCCCGAAAAACGCGGTTTTTCGCCGGTCCCCACCCCACCCAATTGGCTTCGCCAATTCCTGGCAGGGTGTTCTTCGAGCACCCTGATAGTCGTAGACGGCGCGCACGCGCTCTCGCAGCACGGCGTTTCCGCGCATGCGGCGGCTCGGGAGTCGCTTGACGTACGCGTAACAGCCCTGCCGTGTGACCTCCAGAACGCGGCAGCGCTCTGCAACCGGGAAGCTCGCCTTCTCCCCGTCGATGAAAGCGAACTTCACTCGCCTTCCTTCGCGAAGAATGCCCCTTTTTTTAGGATTTCGCGGTGCATCTTCAGCTGCTCGTTTTCACGCCTTAGCTTCGTGTCCTCGCGTTCGATGCGCTCGATGAGCTGCTGCGGCGTCTCGGTCGTCGCGATCGCCGCACTCGCCGGCGTCGCCTGCTTCTTCCGCTTCATCTCGTACAGTCTGTGCCAGTCTCGAAGCGTCCACGCATTGACCCCAAGGTCTTCTGCCACCTGGTGCAGCGACCGCTCTCCGCGAACGCAGAGCTTCACGGCGCCTCGCCGAAACTCTTCAGTGTATCGCTTGTATTGTGCACGCATCTGTTCCTCCGTTGCGTGTCAACGAAAGCGAGGGAGGCTCATTCTTCGCTGCGGACGCGACGCCAACGATGCCCACGCTCCCTCCCAAACCCGCCAGCTGTCCGCCTTTCAACGCCGCGTAGGGCCACCCGTTCTGGCGCCGGAACGCTCCCGTGAGTCATGCTCGCCGGACGGCCGTCACGCCCTCCGCCCCTGCCCGTCTTCCGCGTCCCCGCGCCATCGTCACCCTGCGCACGGCGAGGCTCGCGTAATGCTCACGTCGCGCGAAAATGGTTCGCTCCAGCAGGCGCTTCGCTCCGGAGACGACCCACGGCGCAGCCGGGCATCACACACTGCGCGAATCTGAGCAGGCCGCCGTCGCCGCGTCGTTGGCCGAATGCTCCGCGGATCGCGAGGATCGCTACGACGGCCACCAGCCAGTCGCGGTTGTCGTTGCCCGAGGCGCCCCCGGAGCGTCATGCCGGGGAGCTCAGCTGAGGCGGCGGAAGTCCACGAGAGACACGGGCTTGTCGTGCAGGGCGAGCTCGAACTGGCTGCGCAGGCCGACCACGTCGCCGCCGATCTCGAACGGTACCTCGCGGTCGAACTCGAAGCGGCAGCGCGTCACGAAGAAGTGGTGATCGTCGGCCAGGGGATGCACCGCCGCGAGCAGCTGCGGGATACGCAGCACGGCGCGCGCCGTGGAGGCGCCGTAGACGCGCACCGCGAGTCGACCGGGCACGAGATGGGCGAAGCGGAAGGCGCGGAACCCGAGGCCGAGCTCCTCGGTCGTGGAGGCGCCGCCGACGCCGAGCGGACCCTCGTAGAGCACCGCGCCGACCTCGCCGCCGGGCATCGCGATCGCGCGCCCGCTCGCGTCGACGGTCATCGCTGGCTCGCCGAGGTTGACGACCCTGACCCGCGGCCGCTCTTCACGCCACAGCCTGGGGATCGTGCGCGACCAGAGGCTCTGCGCGTAGCCGAGCGTCGAGCCGCCGACGCGATCCACGATGCCGGGAGCGGTCGCGAGCAGGTGCTTGTAGTCTGAAAGTATTTCCGCATCCCAGCCGGCTCCGGCGAACGGCGTCACGCGCCCTTCGGTCTCGACCAGACCGAACGTCCGCAACGGGAGCGCCTCGCCGCGGGCGGTACCGTTGGCCGACAGCCTCTCCAGATCCCGCATGACCGCGCGCCGTCCGACGCCGCCGGTGGCGCGCGCCCAGCCGTTGCCGGTCCCGAGCCCGAGGAGCCCGAAGGTCGGGACGTCGAGGTTCTGCGCGCGAAGCTCGTTGAGCAGCGCGACCGCAGTGCCGTCGCCCCCGCCCGCGAGCAGCACCTCCGGGCGCCTCGGCACGAGCTCGTCGCGGATCCACGCGCGCGCTTCGTCGAGGGTGCGCGTCAAGGCGACGCGAGCGTTGGGAAGGATGCGCAGGATACGCTCGGCCACGTCGGACGAGCCATGGCGCGATTTCACGTTCACGAGGACGGCGACGGACACGGATCCAAGTCTAGCGAGCGCGCGTCGCCTGCGCTGTCAGCAGTTGGTCACGGCCGGGTGACAGCGGCGGGTCGTCTCACCAACGAGTCGGCGCGTCCGCATGCGCCGACACGCGCACGGCGGGCGCTCGGTCTACCAGCAGCTGCCGAATCGCATCATCCGCCCGAGACCACGGAGCCGCGGCCTGCGCGCTCGTCGTGCCGTTCCGACGGCTCGTCGCGCTCGCTCAAGACGCCGAGCAGCTGCCCAGCCGCAGCGACGCCGCTCGTGAGCGCGCCCTCGACGCGCGAGCCGTTCACCCAGTCCCCGCACACTGCGAGCAGCGTGGTCGCGTCGAAGAGCGCGCCGCGCGGCTGCTGCAGCTGCCCTTGAGCGTAGCGCCACAGATGGGCGCGAACGCGCAGGACGCGCGCGCGCGATACAACCCCGTGCTGCAACAGGAACGCTTCAGTCAGCGCTTGCGCCACCGCATCAGGCGCAGCGTCGAGGTGCGCTTCGGACCATTCGGCCGACGCGTGCAGGAGCCAGCGCTCTTCACCGACTTCGGACTCCCCGTCGTGAACGAAGCCGGCGCGGCCTGGTTTGCTCGCCTCGCGCGCCGCCCACGCGATGGGGCCTTGCCCGTCCTCGAACACGTCGCCGCCAAGATCGCCCACGCCGCGCGCCGTCAGCATGACCGCCCAGCAGGGCGTCTGCTTCGCCGACGCAGGCACGCTCGCCCATTCGCGATCGACCGCGCCAAGCAGGAGCGAGGCCTGCGCGGCGGGCAGAGCGACGACGAGCGCGTCTGCGAGGAGCGGCGGGACCGGGTTGCCGTCGGGCCCAGTCGCGAGGATCGACCACATGCCGCCGTTTGTTCGCGACAGGCTCGTCACCTTGGTTGCCTGCTTGATATCGAGCCCCTCCGCCAGGTGGGCGGCCAGGGCGCCCATCGATGGCGTTCCGACCCACCAGGGCTGGGCCTTGCGCGCGCGCGCCCCGCGCGTCTGCACAAGCCGCGGAGTCCAGCGCGCGACGACGCCGTCGGCCTCCCAGGATGTCACATGTCGCAAAAGCCATTCGCTGCGAGCGGTAAAGAACTGCGCGCCGTGGTCAAACACGTCCGCCCCATGGTGGCGGCTTGTGGCGCGCCCTCCGGGCCGCGTCCCCTTGTCGACGACTGTGACCATCAACCCGTGATCTGCGAGCGTTCGCGCGCACGCGAGGCCCGAGAGCCCCGCGCCCACGACAACCACCCGCGCGAGCCTGCATGCAGGGGCCCTGCAGCGCGCGCCATATCCGGCTACGTCGAGCCTGCGTTCGTGCGCGCTGGTTTCGCGCGGCCGCACGGTGCCAACGATGGGCTCCTCCGGCGAAAAGGGCCGGTCGAACTGGCCAAGGCACCAGAGAATGCCGCCGTACGAGGCCGGATCGCGGCCGTCGAGCGCATACCGGTGATTCAGCTCGATCAGCGTCGCGAGGGCGGACTGGGGATCGCGCGTCCACTTGAGCAACGCCTTGCCCCACGTCATCCGAGTGTTGTTGTGGAGCTCGCCGTGAATGCGGAGGCTGGCCTGCGCCGCATCCCACAAAGCGTCGCCTGTCCCGCCGCGCGCGAGGGTCTCCCACGATGGCGTCATCGCGCGCGGATCACTCGCGTGGGATGACAGCGTCGCTCTTGCCCACTCGGGGAGCGCATCGAGCGTGCTCACTCCCGACGAAAATGCCGCGAACGCGTACGCAAGCTCACGCCAGGTGAGGAGCTCATCGAGGTACTTCTCGGCGCCGCGCCCCCCCACCTTCGCGGCCGCGCGTGCGATCCGCATCGGCGAGACGTGCCCATAGTGCATATAGGCGGACATGCGGCTGACCCCATGGCCCTCGCCGGCCAGCGGATCGTTGCGCGTGCGATGGTAGTCGCCGAGAGCCCCGGCGACGAACGCGTCGAAGCGCGCGTAGCCGGCCACGCTCCCTCCCCGCGTGTGCGCGACGGGCCCTACCGAGTGGTCGATCGCGGCGGCCGCGACGAGCTCGGGAATGTCCATGGTCTCCGCGTCTACGTTCGCGAACGGCAACTCGGGAGGCCTCATCGCCAAAGCAGGCTCAACGTCCACCCACGCGGCCTCGAGCCGCCCGGCGCGGAGCGCTTTCGTCGCGCGTTCAAACGCGAACGCACGCTCGTAGGCCCGGCCCACGAGCTTCATCGGGACGACGCACGCGGTGTCGACCGCCACTACGGGAGCGTGCTCGGCGAGCGCCTGGGTCCATCCTCGCAGAGGGTCGAGCGGGAAGTCCTCGGTCACGACGACGAGCGCCTGCTCGGCCAGGGTTCGGAGGTGAGGACCGCGATGCAGCGGCCGCTCGACATGGAGGGCATATGGGATGCCCCGCGCAGCGAGCTCGCGGGCGACATCGCGGGCGCCTTGCAGAATGAACGTGTGGTGACGGTCGCTGGCGTAGGGGTAGCGCTCAGAGACGGCGTGGTAGACGAGCACACGCAGCCGCCGCGCGTTGGCGAGCCACAGCGCCACGTCGAGCGCCGGGTTTTCGTGGCCTCGCACTGCAGTGCGCATCCAGTACAGGACGTACCGCCCCGCCCCGTTTTCGGGGTGCGTTCCGATGGGGCGGGTGCGCTCAGCGAGGGGGGGGGGCAGCACGCTCATGGCGCTTGGAGCACTCTGGCTCCGGACGTTCTGGGAGCCAGCCGGGCTGGGCATCAAACTGTAGTTTGTCGGGCGCCGAGAAACCCCTCAATGGCATCTGCGCGGAAGTCGAAGATGCGCTCAACGGTGCGCGTCACGAAGAGCGCGCGCGCCACATCTCCCAGAGGGCCGAGGGGAACGTCATACTCGACGCGATCGAGCATGCGCGTGCCGCCGTCGACTTCCGTGAACTCGTGCAGGTGCCGCCAGAGGCTGTAGGGGCCTCGAAGCTGGCTGTCGACGAAGCGCACGTCGGGTTCGAACACGTCGATGCGGGTGCGCCACGAGAATGGAACGCCGAACAAGCTGAGTCGGTAATCGAGCAGCGCTCCCTCGCGGATGTCGATCGGCGTCGGTGTCACGATACGAAAGCGCAGAAACGGCGGTGTGATCCGTTCGAGGTTCGACGCATCGGAGAAGAACGCAAAGACCTCCGATCGGGGCCGCGGAATGAACTGAACGCGTTCGAGCGTACGCTGGGTCATGCAAACCTCCCTGCCGCGCGGAAGCGCTTCGAGGGCGGCTTGCCCTCGAGCGTCGCTGCCAGCGCCTCGTCAAGTGTGGGGTGCGCGAACTCGAAGCCGGCGCCTTGCGCGCGCTTCGGGACGACACGCTGCGAAGCGAGCACTACGGCCGCGACTTCCCCCAGGGCAAGCTCGAGCGCGAAGCGCGGCGCGCGGAGCCAGGCGGGCCGATGGACTGCGCGACCGAGCGCTCTCGTGAACTCCGCGTTTGTCACAGTCTCAGGCGCCGCCGCGTTGACGGGGCCGCGGAGCGTGGCTGTCGCTGCCGCAAAACGGAGTAGCCCGACGACGTCGTCGACGTGAATCCAAGGCATCCACTGCGCGCCGCTCCCGAGCGCGGCTCCGAGGCCGAGCTCGAACGGTGTCAGCATCTTCGCCAGCGCGCCGCCTTCTTTCGCGAGGACGATGCCGATGCGGAGGGAGACGACGCGCACACCGAGCGATTCGGCGCGAGCGGCCTCGGCCTCCCACTCACGACAAACGTCCGCGAGGAAGCCCTCCGCGGGCGCCGCGTCTTCGCCTAACACCTCGTCGCCCCGCGAGCCGTAGATGCCGACCGCCGACGCGCACACGAGGACCCGCGGCCGTGCGCCCACGTCGACCCGCTCGATGGAGCGAACCAGCGCACGCGTGCTGCCGGTGCGGCTCGCGCGGATCCGCTGCCTCTTCGCGTCCGTCCAGCGTCCTTCGGCGACGGGCTCACCGGCGAGGTGAAAGATGGCGTCGACGCCGCTGAGGGCGTTCGAGGGCAGCGTCGACACCGCGTCCCACGTCACGAGCTCGCTGGCGCCTTCGAGGTGCCCCGCCTGTGTCGACGCGCGCCGGGTCGTCGCGATCGCGTTGCCGCCGAGAGCGCGCAAGAGCGCACGCCCGACAAGGCCCGTCGCGCCTGTCACGAGGGCGCGGCCCTGCGCCGTGCTCTCCCAGCGTTCGTTCATGATTTCCTCGGGGCCGAGCGGGAGTCGAACGCGGTGTTGGCGACGACGCTCACCTTCACTGCGAAGGTCGACGAACGGGTGTGCGCTGCGCCGACGCAACTCATTGTGATGGCATGGGTGGGAACATGGGTCGACCACCCGCTCGCTCCGCGCTCCGCGGCCGCTTGCAGCGATCCCGCGGCGGCGCTCCGCACGGCAGTCACATCCGCGCACCCGCCGAGCGGGTTCACGCGTTCGAGCGAGGTTGCCGCGAGTCGTTCGAGCGTCATGGTTGCTTCTGCTTGAGGCGTGCGCAAGGTCGCCAAAATACCTGGCGACCGTTCGTAGCGCCACGCCCCGAGAAGGCAAGTGGCGTCGCCGACGAGCTGGCAAATGAGCTATTTTCGCCACCTTTCGCGCGGATCCGGAGCGCGGCGCGGGACGCACAATCCGTCGGATTCGCTCATTGCCGCCGCGGCAGGCGCCGGCCTCACGCGAGGTCGCCGAGGCTGTCGGCGGCTATCGCTACAGCGAGCTGCGCAGTGGCGACGCGACCTGGCCAGGGGAGTGGTGGCCGAGCGCCGCGGTCCGGTGGCGTAAAGTCGAGGCCCCCGGAGGCAGGCCCGGCCCGCGCGACCTGGCCTTGGCAAAAATAGTCGGCCGCGGCGCGCATCTTTTTGTGCGGGTGAATCGTCTTGCTGACGAAACCCGGAGCAGCTCAATGAAGACCATCATGGTGCAGTACAAAACGACTGAAGCGCTGGCCGACGAAAACGCAGCGCTCGTGCGGGCAGTGTTCGACGAGCTCGCCGCCGTGCGCCCAGGCGGCATTCGGTACGCGAGCTACCGACGCGCGGGCGACGCCAATTTCGTGCATATTGCAACCATTGACACGCCCAACGAAAACCCGCTGAGCGCGTTGCCGTCGTTCAAGAACTTCCAGAGCCAACTCCGCGCGCGATGCGTCGAGGCGCCTGTGGTCACCGAACTGTCCCGCCTCGGCTCGTACGGCGAAGGCGCGTACGGCGAAGGCGCGTAGAGCCAGGCACCCCTGCGTCCGACATGCGTCGGTCGTCGTCCGATTGAGGAGACCATGAGCACCATGCAAGCCACCGCCGCTGGCCGGCCGTTGAAGCAGCGGCCTGCTAGCCTTTCATCTCGGGGAGGCATGCACCTCCCCGCCCCGAAAAACGCGGTTTTTCGCGGGTCCCCACCCCACGCAACTGGCTTCGCCAATTCCTGGCAGGGTGTTTTTCGCGCGCCCTGCTACTACCGAGTGCACGTCGGGCATCGACTGCGCCGTCCGCGCGAGTCGAGCCGGGAGCCCCGAAGCGTGTTCGAACCTCCTCACGAAGAGCGCGCCTTTGGCGCTGGCAGTCACAACGTCCAGCGATCCTGCGTCAGGAGTCGCGCAATGAAGGCGATGACGGCCGCGGGGTACGGACCGCTCGAGCAACTTCAGAGCGCCGACGCGCCGATGCCCACGCCGGGGCGCGGCGAAGTGCGGGTGCGTACAGTCGCCTCGGCGCTCAATCCAGCCGACTACAAAGTTCTGCTCGGCACCATGAAATTTCTTCATGCCCGCAACCGGCCGCTCATCGTCGGCTACGATTTCTCCGGCACAGTCGACGCCGTCGGCCCGGGCGTGGCTCGAAGGCGGGCTCGAGGTTCCGCTGGCGTCCACCATTGCGGTGCGCGACGTGGCGGCGGGCCTGCGCCGAATCCAAAAAACCGGCGGGCGCGTCGCGGTGCGCGTAGCAGGCAGCTTCTGAAATGACGATCCTGACACCCACTCGCGCCGCCCCAACCACTGCAGGCGAGCCAGCGGCGACAGCCGACAGGGTGCCCATGGTCACCCAGACACCGCCGAGCCTGAGCGACGCGCGCGAGCAGTTTCTTGCCATTGTCGAAGGCGTGCGCCCCGAGCTCCATCGCTATTGCGCGCGCCTCACCGGCTCGGTCATCGAAGGCGAGGACATCGTGCAGGACACCCTCGCGAAGGCTTTCTACGCGCTCAGCTTGTCGCCCGAGGTTCCGCCGCTTCGTCCCTGGCTATTTCGCATCGCGCACAACGCCGCGATCGATTTTCTCAAGAGCCACGGCCGAAAGTACGTCGACCTGCACCCCGCGATCGACGAAGTCGCCGCCTTCGATGACAGGGCCGATCCGGCGATCGTTCGCGCCGCACTCGCCCGCTTCCTTTCGCTTCCCGTCACGCAACGGAGCGCTGTCATCTTGAAAGACGTGCTTGGGCACTCGCTCGACGAAACGGCTGAAACAATGGGAACCACGGTCATGGCAGTCAAAGCCGCGCTCGTTCGGGGACGCAAGAAGCTGCTCGATCCGGAGGCCGGGAGCGCCGATGGGGCCGGCCTCGCGCGCTCGGAGCTCGAGCGGTATGCCGCGCTGTTCAACGCGCGTGACTGGGACGGCGTCCGCGCTCTCGTCAGCGACGACTGCAAGCTCGATCTCGTGTCCAAATCGCAGCGACGCGGCAAGGCGGTCGGCATGTATTTCGGCCGCTACGAAAAGGAAGACGTCGCGCTGCGCATCGTTCGCCTTGAGGAGCAACTCGCCTTGGCCGCCTACGTCGCCGGCGCCGACGAGCCGGCGTACTTCATTCTGGTCGCGTTCGAGGGCGGCCGCGTGGAGTCAATTCGCGACTTCCGATACGTGCCGTACATCGCAGCCGAGGCGGTATTCGAGATCGCGTAAGTGCGTTCTGCGGGCGCACGAGCCGACGAAACGCGAGCGCCGCTGCGCGTTCTGACGCGGGTGCGTGTTCGCGGCCCTGCGCGCGCGCTGCGAGGGCCCACTCGCGCTGTGCGTTGCGCCACCGTGACGCGGGTTGCGCCTGCGGCTACGATGCGTCTCGATGAACCGTCGGTCGTTTCTGGCGGGGTCTGCAGCCCTCACGTTGTGCCGACGGGCCGGGGCCGACGCCCCGAACGACCTCATCGCCCTGTGGCCTTCGCAGCCGCCGAACGGCGCGGGCCCGACCGAGCCGGAACATGCCTCCGATGGGGGTTCGATCACGCGGGTGTCGACGCCGCGGCTCATCGTTCATCGCCCGGCGCAGCCCAATCACGTCGGCGTGCTCGTCATCGCTGGCGGCGGCTACGCACACATCGAGCTCGGAAGAGAGAGCTCGCCGGCAGCGGCGTGGCTCGCCAGCCTCGGATTCGCGGCATTCGAGCTTGTCTATCGCTTGCCCGGTGAGGGATGGACACGCGACGCGCCGATGCAGGACGCGCAGCGCGCGCTGCGCATTTTGCGAAGCCGCGCTGCATCGCTCGCGATCGATGCCGACCGCATCGGCGTCGTCGGCTTCTCGGCGGGCGGACACCTCGCGGCCATGACGAGCGTGCGACCGGCAGCCAAGCGCTACGCGCGCGTCGACGCGATCGATGACGCGTCTGCGCGGCCCGACTTCGCCGCGCTGATCTATCCCGTGATCAGCATGGTGCCGCCGCTCAACACGACGCACGCGTTTCGCGAGCTGTTTCGCCCGGGCGCGTCGCTCGCCGAGGTTTGCTCCCTCTCCCCCGAGCAGCTCGTCGAGGCCGGGACGCCGCCGCTATTTCTGGTGCACGCGGCCGACGATCCCACCTCGCCCGTAGCGAACAGTCTCGCCATGTTCCAAGCGGCGAAGCAGCGGGGCGTCCCGGCGGAGCTGCACGTCTTTCCGCGGGGTGGTCACGGATTCGGCCTCGGGCGACCGGCCTCACCCGAGCGCGCCTGGCCCGAGCTTTTTGCAGCGTGGGTGCGCGGCCTTCGCAGTTGAGACGATGCCACTGCCCAGCCGGTCGCAGGCCGCGACGAGCGTCGGCCACGCGTAGGGGGCATCCCGTCCGCGCGCCCCGCGGCAGCGCCTCCGACGGGCAGTCGAAGCGCCGATCAGGGCGAAGAACCCTCCGTCGCCTCACACCGAAAAACCTCCGCCCATATGCTGCGGGGTGGTTCGGCGCTCCCCCGCAAGACGTACGTGTCGCCCCCGTGGTCGGCGGCTTTGCGCGCCAATGTGGAAATCGCTTCCCGGCCGCTGGCGTGAACGACGCCGATCGAGACGCATGAGTCCCCAGCGCGGCGCACGCGCACCGCGGAGCTCTCGAGCGCAGGATAGATTCGTTGGTCAGCCGGGCTCCACACCGCCGGATCACCACACGCGCATAGTCCCAAAATTAGCGCAAACCGTCGCATCACACCCCCCTTGTCCCAGAAGCGAGGTCGCCTACCACAGCTGCGTGCGGTCGAGTTTGCCTTCGGCCGGCTTTGGGAGCGTGGATCCTGCTGTGGCACAAACGCACCGTCACCGTAAGCGCGTGGGCGCCGGCGCCGAAGCGCTCCTCGCAGGGCGGCCGCGCTGGTGGCGACCTGGTCTATCTCGCGCGATGCGCAGCTTTAGCAGGCCGTTGAAGAACGGCCTGCTAGCCTTTCATCTCGGGGAGGTATGCACCTCCCCGCCCCGAAAAACGCGGTTTTTCGGGGTCCCCACCCCACGCAATTGGCTTCGCCAATTACTATCAGGGTGTTTTTCAACACCCTGTTAG
>CANJCO010000101.1 GCA_947473045.1 Myxococcales bacterium
CGAAAATAAAGTCTCGGCGCAGTCAGCCCGCCGTCTCGTTGCCGGCGATCCGTAGAGCTCTCATACTCCGGCTGACTGCGCCTTCCCAATGCCGCTCCTGCGGCGCACGTGCTCTCGTGCCCATTTAGACAGTGTCAAAGTAGTGCTAAAAGAGCGAGGGAGGCCCGAACCAAGCCGGCGTCTCGCTTCAGTCGGCGAGCACTTCGTCGACTGAGGCTGCCGTGACCGCGCGAGCCACCCATTTGCGCAGCACAGCGAAGTCGCTGCACGCGTCGATGCGCGCCTCGTGTTCGGCGGTCGGCGAGAGGTCCCGCGTGCGAAGAATCACGCGAAGCGCATCACGCTCGCCTTCGCCGCGGCCAGCTTCGCGCCCCCTTTCAAGGCCCCTTTCAAGGCCCCTTTCAAGGCCCCTTTCAAGGCCCTCCTCGAGCCCCTCCTCGCGGCCCTCCTCGCGGCCCTTGGCGAGCCCCTTCTCGAGGGCCTGATAGTAAAACGGGTTGGTCGGGACGTAATTCGCGAAGTTCAATTCAGCCTCCAAGGCAAGGCGCGCAGCCGCGTCGAGCGCAGACCAGATCACGTCAAGATATACCACGTCGCGGTCATCTGGCAGCGTGGGCAACACTTGAAGGGCAGCGCGCGCGATCGCGACGCCGTCAGGGCCCTTCGCGTGCATCCGCGCCGACAAAACTGCCAGGTGCGGTCGGGCGAGCGCCTCGGCCACGTCCGTCACGCGAGGCACGTCCGACGGCCCGATCACCAGCGGCCGCCACGCGTTGTAAGGGTCGAGCTGCACGGGCTTGCGCGCCCACGCCGCCACGGCTTCGTCTATGGCAATCACCACTACGATGGCCGGACACCGATACCGGCTCCGCGCCGACATCGCGTAAAAGGGCATCGAATAGCGTTTATCCGCGTCTGCGCTGAGCTGAATCTCGGCAATCAACACTACGTCGGGAGACTGCTGATTACCAAAGGCGACTACGAGATCGGCCCGAAGCTCGGGCGCCGTGAGCGTGGCGTCGCAGACTTCGGCCTCGCCGCCCGCGATCTCGACGCCGAGCGACGCGAGCAGCGTGCGAAGCAGCGACGGATCGCTGCGGATCAGCTCGATGAGCGCATCGTGATCGAGACTCGGCATGGCGCTCGGAGACTGAGCAGGGCGCGTGCCATGGGCGATGTGGCTGAATTCAGGCAGATCGCGAGTTGGGAGGGTGGCCGGGCCAGCGCGGGGCCGTCCTGGGGCCGATTCGCGGCGAGCGCGTCGACGCGTTGCCGAAGCGGCTCGCTTCAACCCGCGAGCATTTCGTCGACCGAGGTCGCGGTCATCGTTCGCGCTATCCGCACGCGCCGCCTTGCGAGCCGCTCTCCTCGGTCGCGGCGGCGCGCGAAGAGCGGTATCGCCGCTGCGCACTGGACGCCTCGGTTTCCCTCGATGACGGCTAGCTTCTTTTATTTTCGTGATTGGCAATTATTATCTTGCCTATCTCGCGAAAGTCAGATAAGTTCGTCACACAGATTCAGACCCGGATTTGGTAAAGGGAAAGAGTAAAAAGAATAAAGGGAAATTCACCGGGAACAGCGAAAACCGAGGCGGCCGTAGCGATTCGACGGGGCGCCCCTGATGCGACTCGCGGCACGGACGTCCGACGGGCTGCCGACGTCCCAGCTGCCGCCACGACGGACGCGGGCGTCTTTTTCTTTGCTCGACGTCCATTCCCACACATTTCCCGACATATCCGACAATCCAAACGGCGAGTTGCCACTCGGGAAGCTGCCGACCGCGCACGTCGATTGGCGATTACCCTTGCCCAGCGTGCTGCCTTCGCCGTCCCAGCAAAGCTGATTGCTTGGCGCAGCGTTCCCCCAAGGGTACTCGCGGCCATCATCGCCTTGCGCTGCGTATTGCCACTCTTCCTCCGTCGGAAGACGCTTGCCTACGCTCGCGCAATACTTCGTGGCTTGGTCCCAGTCCACGCAGTTGATCGGATGGTTCCCGCGACCGGACACGCCCTCGTTGCAGTCATCGCCCATGTTCGCCTTCGTGCACCCGCCTGCGCTCACGCACGCGTCGTAGGCCGTTACTGTCACTTCCGTCTTATCCATTGAAAACGACGCCTGCGAGCCGTGAGCGGGAATAAGCGCCATGCCCGGCGGAAGTATCGCGACTTCCGCTGACGACTGCGCAGTGCTCGCGGGCGACGACCCTGACGCGCTGTTCTTCACGACTACCAGACCGACAACGCCGACGAGAGCGAGCGCGCCAGCCGCCACACCCCACGGGAGTCGTGAGCTGCGCGGCACAGCTGCGGGCGCGGCACCAAACCCGTCCCGAAGGCCCTTCATATCCACACTCCCGTTTGGAGCGTTTGGGATCGCTTGTGGGGCCTCCCATTTTACCGTCTGCGGCCCGCGAGGCGCGGGTGCGTGTTGCCCCTGTGGCCTTTTTGGCGCAAGCGTCTCGAGCGGCTGCGGGGGCGGAGCTACTTGCGTCCCGAGCGGCCGCGGGGAAACAGGAGCAGGTGCGGCTGGCGTGGGGCCAAAAGGTGCCGGACCCGTGGCCGTTTCGATCAGCGTCGCAAACCGATCGAGCGCCAAGTGATACGCGCCCTCCGAATCGAGACGCGGTCTCGCGGCTTGAGCGAACGCCGCGTGCGCCTCGCGCGCCGTCGGGTAGCGCTCGTCCGGATTTCGCGCCACGCACCGACCAAACCATGCGTCGAGCCACTCGGGAAACGTCACCCCAAGTGCTCGCGCACGCGCACTCGCCACTTCGAGTGGATCGATGAGGATCTCCCTCATGATCGCCTCGAGCGACGACGTGTCTTCGTCTTGCCCCGACTCCCAATAGACTCGCCCCGACAGCAGATAAAACCCGAGCAGACCCAGCGCCCACACATCCGTCGCCGCGGTAACGCTCGCCTTCCGCGCGCTCTGCTCAGGCGCAAACCACAGCGGTGTACCCATCGCTTGCGTCGACTTCGTCTGCGCGTCCGCGAGCAGCTTGGCGATCCCAAAGTCGAGCACTTTCACAGTAAGCCGCGAGCCCGCGGTTCGGGATTTTGCTACGATTACGTTCGCCGGTTTCAAATCGCGGTGCACGATCCCGAGCGCATGCGCCGCGCCGAGGGCGTGGCACAGTTGACCGAGGACCATGTCGAACGCCGAGAGACTCAGCGGACCGCCCGAGCGAACGATCGCCCCCAGCTCCGCGCCATCCAGCAGCTCCATCGCGAGAAACGGCACCCCAAGCGCCTCGTCGACCCCCGCAGACAGCACTTGGGCAATGTGGTCGCTCGGGATCTGCGCTCCGACGCGAGCCTCCTGCTCGAAACGCTCCCGCAGCTTCGCGTCCCCGAGAAGCTCGGCGCGCATGACCTTCACAGCCCGCCGCGCCCCCGTGCTCAGCTGCGTCGCGATATAAACCGCGCCCATTCCCCCCGATGACAGTGGCCGTTCAAGCCGAAAGTCTCCACCCAGCACTGTGCCCACCGCGAGGGTAAAGTCACCCATTACCCGCCACTTTTGCAGAGTCCGTTACCGAGCACAACGCCGGCCACCCGCTGCGATGGGAGTCCCGCCAGACGGAAGGCGGTTCAGCCCATACCGCGCTTGCCGCGCACGCCGCGTGGCCGACGAACGGAAACGTCTCGAAGCGGAGCGACCCGACGACCACGTGGCCGCGGTGACGTAGGCGACTTGTACGAGTCGCGTCCGCCGCACGCGCTGCGCGCGAGAGCGACGCTGACGTGGCCGAGGGTTCCGCGTGAAAGAAAAGCGCTCGCGAAGCGTCGGCCGTCCTCCCATCACCGCAAATGACGGAAGCATCGGCGAAGGTTGTGAGGTCCGATGATTCGATGCGAGCTCTCACGTCCGAAGTCGCGACGCGGCATCCCTTGGGCAACGCGCCCGAGCGCCATGATGATGGCGGCACTCAGGTGGCCATGGGCCAACGTACCGCCTGCCCTCGCGAAGATCGCACCATCGAAACAATGGAGCTTCAGCGGGCTCGCCGCGCACGCGACGCGACACAGTCCTCGTAACTGTAGTGCAGCCGCCGCCCCGTGCTCATGACAGGGAAATCAGCAAAGGCCCTGCCGCGCTCCGCCGACGCTCCTCGGCGCTTCGAACGCGACGCGCAGGCGATCACCGCGCTCCCTCAACATCGCAATTCCCCGACGATCGAGCGCTGCTCGAGCCTCGTCGCGAAGATCGGGTGACCCACGCATGAGAGGCCCGTGAGCGCTTACTCCGCGTCATGCACCGAAACGGCGGCGCGCTGCGGGCGACGAGGGCACTGGGCGACGACGGTACTACTTGGCAACACGACGCTACCCAGCTGTACACCGGCACACCCGGCTCGCATCGGCGTGGCCTCCGGTAAAGCGTGCATGTACGCTACTTCGAACAGGAACGAGCCGCGAGCGTAGGGCCTCGCGCCGAACCGCAACCAATCGATTGATGGAGAATTCAATGCGCTTCGCCCCGTCCACATTGTTCACCGGAGCGATGACCATCGCGGTCCTCACGCTTGTGTTTGGCGCCTGCGAAGGTGCTGGTCGCGAGGGGGGGCTCCAAACTTCCGTTGATGGCGGCGTGCTCGACGGGGGAGATGGCGACGGTGCCGGCGCGAGCGACGGGTCCACCAAGAGCGACTCCGCCATTGAAGCGGACAGCGGACAGACTGGCGTTCCGGACGACGGGAGCACGCCTGTCGACTGCTCCACGACGGTCTGCAAATACGTTACCCCGGCTGGTTCGGGCACACGCAACGGCGCCGACTGGAACAACGCCTACGCGGGCCTGCCCTCGAACGGCACGGACCCCTCGGCGGGGACCCTTATGCGCACGAACCTGACGCGCGGCGCCGCATACTTCCTCGGCGCAGGAAGCTATCCAGGGTACGCGTTTTCCGACGCCGAATCGGGGACCGAGGTGATTCGCATCATCAAGGCGACGGTCACGAACGCCGGCGCAGTCGCCGGCTGGAGCTCGGCACTCGGCCAACCTGCCGCTTTTGGCGGCTACATGGTTTTTCGAAATGACTATTACATTTTCGATGGCTCGTACCGAAACGGCAGCACTTGGCAGGACGGCTTGTCGTATGGGTTTTCTCTTTCGAACATCACCACCCACACCGTCAATTTTCCCCCGGGTGGCGACCACTTAGCGTTCCGCTACCTCAACATCGGGGGCGCCCCGGGCACAACAACCGGCAACGGAATTTACCTCTATCGGGACCGCACCGACATCAACGTGAATCACTGCCGCATCCACGACGTACACATTCCGATGATGATCGTGGACTCAAACAACGGGGTCGTGGAGTCGAACTACATCGGACCAAGTTTTGGCAAAGAAGCTGTTCGTGGACTTGGAAGCGCGAGTCACTGGGTGTTTCGCAACAATCGGTTCGTCGACAACGGCTTCGACGACCCTGCAGACGGCTTGGATGGTCTCACCGCGGATCTCGGTATTTGGGGCAATGGCAGTGGCCCGTTCGACTACTGGGAGATCTACGGCAACGTCTTTGTCGACACCCCAGCGGCGGGCGCGTCACCCTATAGGCCAGCCCACAGCAATGCCGTCATCAAGGGGGGCGACCCTTCGGACACGGGGCCAGCAGATGTGGCAAGTCACTGGCGGGTCTACAACAACGTTCTGCACGGAATCACCGGATCGCAAGCAAGCATCTACGTACGTGGGCAAGACAACTTCATTTATAACAACATCTGGAGCAACATCCAAGCGACCGCAAAGAGCTGTCTCTACGCAACGTGTGGGCACAACTGGGGACTAGACGTCACGGGGGTCGGTGACCCATTTGTCGACTCCGCGCAATTCGATTTTCGATTGAAGCCCGGCTCGACGCCGATCAATGGCGGGCTCAATCTTGGCGCGGGCTACAACGCTACCGATCCTCTCGGCAAGACGCGGGGAGCGGACGGCATGTGGGACATGGGTGCGTTCGAATACTGACCGACCACCGCCGATCACTGCGCGAGGCGCCCACGACAACCACCAGACGCCGGCCTCGCCGGAATCGCGTTACTCCTCGGCGCGTCTCGTGGGGGGCGAACGTGCCTTGCAACGGGCGCAACCTTGACCGACTCCAAGAAGCAACGTCGCACGTGGGCGAGGCAGGCGGCGCGCCCACGGCTCGAAACCTTCTCGATGTCGTTCACGACGTTGACGGAAGCGGACCGCCACCGTGCGACGAATTTCGCTTTGCGCGCTAGCCCAACGCGCGCAGCATGGGCGATCAACCGTCGCATTACTGTAGGCGCCCGCGCTGGAGTCCTCAATGCAAGCCGACCTTCACTATTACACGACATACCTGGCAGCGTTCGCTGAAGGCTTCTCTCCGCCCGACGCGGAAACCATCGCGATGGCAGCACACTATTGCGACTGCTCGGGAGATCCGGGACCTCTTCCCTCGCCTTTTGATAGTGGCAGCGCTCTCCAAAAAACGATCGGCGCAGTCAGGGCCCTGTATCACGCGAATGACCTGGCCTCGACCACGGTCGTTTCAACACAAGCGCATCGCGCCGCATTCGACGAAAATCGTGACCTCTGGGCGGCTTTTCACTTTCTTCCGGCTCATGATCCGGACTTTGCGCCCATCTATCCGTACGCGTGGGACTTTAAAGACAGATCGGGGGAGCAGGGAGCACTGTCGCCTGGAGCGGAACTCGCTCAAGCACACTGCTCCAAACTGCAAAATCAAGCTCCCTGCCTCGTATGTCTCGCTCGCCCGCCCAGCGAGGCCGTTCGAGCTCAACTGCTTTGGCGATGTTTCCCAAACTCCCCGACGGTGGAGGCTCTCAAGCAAGACACCCTCAGTAACATGAGCGCAGCGCTTCAGATTCAGAGCGTTCCCGGGCGAGAGCTCACGGCGCTCCGAAGTTCCGGCGGGAAAGTGTTGAGGGTCGCCGACCCTCGCACTTATGCTCTGTCGTTGCTCGGCGTGCGGCTGCACGTTCTCGCAGACACCTTTTCGCACGCGGGCTGCTCAGCAGGTGTGTCTCGCGCGAATCTGTTCGGCGATATCTATATCAAGGCACCTGGCGCTGCCAGGGCTGGGAGCAGTTTTTTTGATCGGCAAACCATTGACGAAGCGGACTATGTGCCGTTGAACTTCGTATTAAAGTCTCGGTCGCCACTGGAAAGAAGGGCAGTCGGCCATGCCTACTACGGCGCACTGCCGGACCTTCCGGGCTTGTCGTGGAGGGCAGACAGCGCCGGCTTCGCCAAAACCTCTGTCTACCGGTGCAACCCAATTGTTTACAAGTGTGCAGTTGCGGCGATCCGGAGCTGGTGCAGAGCGGCGCGAGCGCTGATGGGTTCGTCGCAAGCGGAGAGCTATTCAGGCGAAAGCGGCGACCGAGCCACTGCCAGATCGCTCCTCGCGAATCATGACTTCTCGGCGGGGGTTTTTGAATTCCCTCGCAACTATTTGAATCTGACGTCGAGAAACAGGGATTTCTACAAACCATACTCGCAACAGTTTCACGAGTTTGACGGTGAGCAGTCCGAAGATTCGCTTTATGAGCGATGTGTCGCGATGTATGCCCTCGTTGTTCAAGCGCACAGAACAGGTACGCAGCGGCCCGAACCCCGTGGTCTCGAAGCGCTCTGCCACAGTGATCACGACTATTTGGGTGGCGGCCCCAAATTACGGCCGATTCACGCCAGAGCCAGGGACATGGCCGAAATGCTGACGCATAGAGAGCAAACGCTAGGCTTGGGGCGCGCCTTGGCTAGCGCTGGCACGGCGCGGATCGAAGGGCGAAACCGCGAGCTGAACGACTGGGACGAAAAGACGGACAACAACACCGAATACTCGATCGTACGCAGACTGCGGGTCTTGTACTTCGAGGACCACGCGCGACTGCGCGAGGTCAACGCCGCGGCGCAACATCATGTCAATTGGTTCGCGGCCGAGGGGTCCAGCGGACTGAACAGGGACTGGGGTTAAGCCTCCTGGCGGCGGCGCTCACCGGGAGCGCACGGCTATCGTAGCAGGAGGTAAGCAGTGGAGCCTCGCGCCCCAACGGGTGCAGGCCTTGATGTCAACGTCACAGGTCCTCGCGAGCAGCGTTGCCCGCGGCACGAGGGAGGTCGCGGCGAAGAGGAGGCCTCCCGTGATGCGGCCCAGGTGCGTGGCCCGCAATATACGTCGCCGCGTGTTGCAGTCTGGCAGAGGGAATGAATTTCGGCGACAGCGACCCCTTGACGCACCCCTTGAACGTGAAGCTCGAGCTGCGCATGTGCGCGCCCGAGGAGCGCTCCTTGAGACCGAAGTACTTCACGGCTGCGCTCCCGATTTGCGCGGGTCGCGAATGCCCGATACCGCATGTTTAGCGCCGACGTAGATCCGCGCGGATTCAGTTTGAGCGGGCTGGGTGGGGTACCGGCGATCCTGGTCCATTGTCCGTCGCGAACTGACCGCTGCCCGCTCACGCATACCCATAAACCCAGCAGAACCGCGGCATTTTTGCGCAGACTACAGTGGCACAGGTCGTGCACACGTGTAGGTGGCTGACGGGAGCCCTCCTCCTCGCGTCGTCTACCTCCCCTTCCAACCTGAATGCCGTGCGCCGAATCGGACGCTCCGAGACGGCGCATCTTCCAAACACCCAACGTGGCCACTCTCTCGGGAGCGGCAGTCCACGATTCGCGGAGCTAACATGACAATGGTATGGTCGTCGCGGTCGACTCGAAGAGCGCTCTCATCCTCGTCTAAGAAGTTGAAGGGCGTCGCACTGGTGCTCGCGGTCGCGCTGCCTGCCGCGTGCACGAGCGAGGCCGGTGACGGTGAGTCTGGCGCTGGCAGCATCGACTCCGAATTGCGGACGTGCGCCAGTCCGGAGAAGGACCGCGTCGGCAACTCGCTCAAGTCGGTGTATGACGCGCTGTACCGCGAGTCCACGGGAACTGGCTTCCAGCGCGTGAACAAGGGACCCTTGCCGTCTGTGATGGCGGGGAAGTCGTGGGTGACCCCGGTCGACGTCCCGACGAGCAAGTGGCGCGCCTTCGGCGTTATCAGTACGCCGCTCGAGCAAAAGAACGGCGGCCACGAGGGCGTCGATATTACTATAAACCGGAACACTCAGGTCAAGGCGGCGGCGGCCGGCACGATTGCGTACCGACTCAACAGCTGCACGGAGGGCGACCGCTGGTGTGGCAACGGCTGGGGCAACCATGTGGTCATCGATCACGGCGATGGCGTTTTCACTCGTTACGCCCACCTGACGAAGGCCACTCGCGCGAACGGCGACCGCGTCAGCGCCGGCATGGTGATCGGGCTCTCCGGTTCGACGGGCCTGAGCGATGGCCCCCATCTTCACTTCGAGCTTGGCTTTCACGGCGCCGCGTTCGACTCGTGCGCCGCGCCGCAGAACTTCTGGAAGGACGCGCCCGGAGGCAAGGGAGGCGTCTACGATTCGCGCCTGCTCGACTTCGACAGGGTCGTCGACCCGCGAGCGAACGCCATCGGCAAGACCTGCAGGGTCAGCGCAGGCGGCGACAGGACGTCCAACGTGCGGCCCGAAGCGAGCGCGTCGGCGACGCCGTACGGCGAGATCCTCGCTGGTCAGCGCGTCAAGGTGCGTGGCTTCGTCGGCGACTGGACAAGCATCGAGGAGGCCACCCTCGACGCTAGCGGTAGCAAGGCTGCCGGAACCAGGGTCGGGCACGCAGTCGGCCTGAACGCCTTCATCAACGTGAGTCAGATCGACCTCAACGACTGCCGCTGACCTGCGTGGGGTTTAGTCCCCCGCTTGCTGCGTGGTGAAGGGGTGCTGGTCGGCCCGCGCACGTCGGCGAGCGCCAGCCAGCGGCACTGCGTGGGGGTAGGCCGCGGTACCAGCGATCCGAGAGCGTAGCCGCCCGCGTCGTCCTCCACGTTGTCGGCGGTCCCTCTTCGGGCTCAGTTGCGCGAGCACCTCAGCGCGCACCAGGTCCCCGCAGCCACGCCCACTGCGCGCCGTGAGATGCTGAGATGCGAAAGGATCGGAATGTCGTTGACCCTCGAAACCGCCGCCGTCTATGCCTGAGTCGAGCGCGCGCGCGTAGGTGATCCGTGCGGACCGCCCGTCGACGTTCAGGAAGGTCTCGACCCATGCGGATTCACCCGTTCCTCCCCGTGCTGCTCGTCGGTCTCCTCGGCAGCGCCTGCGTAGGGCGCGTGCGGACCGAGATCGTCTACGTGCGGACCGCCGCTCCTCCAGCGCCTCCATGCGTGGTCGAGCCCGTCGCTCAGCCCGCGCCGTCCCCAGCCGGCTCTTACGTGCTCGTCGGGTACGACAACGCCTCCGACGGACGGCGGGGCGACACGACAACCCAAGCCGTGCTGCCGATGCTCTGCCTCCGGGCGAGTGGGCTCCCGGATCCGGGTGGCCTCATCCCGCCGTCGGAGACGCCGGGCGGCGCGGACCGACGACGCTGGTCGGGCGCGGAGATCGCGCTGACGGAGCCGATGGCCGGCCACTTGCTCTCGAGCCGTGGGGTCGCTGACGGCCACTGCTCTCGTCGCTTCGGGGCCGGATGGCGGATGGCCGAGTTCCACGACGGGGGTCCGAATGCAGGGTTCGACTTCTGGGCGTTCGCGGTGGCGGGCTCCTTCGACACGAGCCGCTTCTGGGTGGCGATCTCCGACAAGCCGGCGAACCCTTGGGACTCCGGTCGCGCGATGACCTGGCGCTTGCTCGCCCGCCGCTGAACGGCCCCGCACCGCGGGCGGGCACACCCCCGCGGCCGCTCGCCGACCTCCGCGCTTATCCGCCGAGCAGCACGGCCTTGCCCACCCAGGCGTCCGAGTCCGCGGCGGTGACCAGGAACTCCGCCACGTCCGCCCGGGAGATCGAGCCGGGGACGGGGGCGATCTCTGCGCGCTTGACGTAGCGGCCGCGCGCCGGCCCATTCGTGAGGCGTCCGGGGCGCGCGATGACCCACGCCAGGTCGGAAGCCCGCGTCAGGGCCTCCTTCCGCTCGTGATCCTGCGACGGCAGTTTGAGGAGACCGTCTTTCATCACCGTCCGGATGAACCAGCCAAGCAGCACGCGGCTGTCACCTGTCCCGAGCGCGCTGACCACGACCAACCGCGGCACCCCGTGGCGCTTCATCGCCTCG
>CANJCO010000102.1 GCA_947473045.1 Myxococcales bacterium
AGCAGGCCGTTGAAGAACGGCCTGCTAGCCTTTCATCTCGGGGAGGTATGCACCTCCCCGCCCCGAAAAACGCGGTTTTTCGGGGTCCCCACCCCACGCAATTGGCTTCGCCAATTACTATCAGGGTGTTTTTCAACACCCTGCTAGAGGGGCTTTTTGTATACGCGGTAGCGCTTGTAGACCTTGGCGCCCATCGACCGGATGCCGAGGTTGATCGGCGCGTCGTCCTCGCGCGTCCACGACAGCTCGCCCCACTTGTATCCCTTGGCGATGCCGCGCTTGGCGACTTCGACGTACATGGCGGCAGACAGTCCGCCGTAACGCTTCACATTCTGGCGCACCTCGCGCCGAATGCCGAGCATCATGAGGCGTGACGACGAAGTGCACTTTACCTTGGTGCGCCAGAGCACCTTCGCCGCGCCGATGGGGAGTCCATAGCTGAAGAGCTTACCTCCCAGATCGGCGATGGCCTCGTTGAGGTTTGGCAGCGCGATGCACATGCCCACCGCTTTGCCGTCGATCTCGGCCATGAAGGCGATCTCGGGATCGAGGATGAGCTTCATGTCCTTGGCGATCTTCTTGACCTCGTCGGGAAGCGCAGGAACCATACCCCACTTCCCCTCCCAGGCGTCGTTGTAGATGTCCATAATATCGCGCAGCTCGCGCTCCATCTGCGACGGGTCGACGCTCCGCAGCTTCACCTCGGGGAGCGACTTGATCTGCTCCCAGGCCTTGATGACGCGATCGGGGAACGGAAGCGTGGTGTCGTAGCGCCAGCAGAGGAGGTCTTTCTCCTTCTCGCACCCGTACGCCTCGATGAGCTTGCCCTGATGCGGGCGTGAGTGCCCCATCATCAGGTTCGGCGGATATTCAAAACCTTCGACGAGGCAGCCCACCTCTTCGTTGAAGTACAACGACACGGGACCGTAGACGCGCTTCATCCCCCGCGCGCGCAGCCAGGCGGTGGCGCGGTCGAGGAGCGCCTTCGAGACCGACTCGTCATCGATGGTGTCGAAGTAGCCAAAAAAGCCGGTGTCGTCGTTGTGAACGCGCAGGTATTCGCGATCGATCGAAGCGGAGCAGCGACCGACGAGCTGCCCGTCCTTCCACGCGGTGAAGAGGGTGACCTCGGCGCGGTTGAAGAACGGGTTCGTCTTCGGCGACAGGCGCTCCTTGAACTCGAAATTGAGCGGCGGCACCCACGTCGGGTCAAACTTGAAGACCTCGAAGCCCGCGCGGATGAATTCGGCTACGTCGCGGCCGGGCGTGTGCTCGCGGATCTCGATGCTCATGGGCGCCGCTTATAGCCGAGCGCCCCCACGCGACCAACCGCGAAACAGCTCAGTTTGGGCGGCCGCGGCCTCGATTTTCCGTGGCGAGGCCCCTAAGCGCATCCACGGTTGCGCTCAGGCGCGTAGCGCACTACTGCCCCACCCCAGCTTCGACACGTTCACCACGAGGAAACGACATGACCCAAGGAATCTCGCCCCGTTTCGCTGCCATCCGCGAGCTCGCCAGCCGCACGCCCCGCGTCGATCCGGCGCAAACCGGCTTGAAGATCTCCGAGTTGTTCGGCGTCAACACCTTCGGCCTCGCCCAAATGCGCGAGAAGCTGCCGAGCGACGTTTTCGCGAAGCTTCGGTCCACCATCGAGACTGGCAAGCGCCTCGACGCGGGAATCGCGAGCCCCGTGGCTCACGCCATCAAGGAATGGGCGCTCGAGCGCGGCGCCACGCACTTCTGCCACTGGTTTCAGCCCCAGACCGGGTCGACCGCAGAGAAACATGACGCGTTTCTGTCGTTCGACGACGACAAGAACGCGATCGAGAAGATCAGCGGCGGGCAGCTCGTGCAAAGCGAGCCCGACGCGTCGAGCTTCCCGTCAGGCGGCATGCGCACGACCTTCGAGGCGCGCGGCTACACTGCGTGGGATCCTTCGAGCCCCGTGTTCATCATGGAGAGCGCTGGCACCCGAACGCTGTGCATTCCCAGCGTCTTCATCAGCTATCACGGCGACGCACTCGACGAGAAGACCGCGCTCATTCGCAGCGTCGAGGTGATCTCGCAGAAAGCCTGTGAGCTGCTCGAAACGATGGGCTTCGCGGGAGCAAAGCGCGTGGTCGCGACGCTCGGCGCCGAGCAGGAATACTTCCTCGTAGACCGTGCATTTTACATGCTTCGTCCCGACCTCGTGATGACGGGGCGGTCGCTCGTCGGGGGCCAGCCGCCGAAGGGGCAGGAGCTCGAAGACCACTACTTCGGGTCGGTCCCCGCGCGCGTGCTCGCGTTCATGAACGACATGGAGCACGAACTCTACAAGCTGGGCGTGCCGGTCAAGACGCGCCACAACGAAGTGGCCCCCAGCCAGTTCGAGAGCGCGCCGATCTTCGAGGACGTCAACCTGTCGACCGACCACAACCAGATCACGATGGAAGTGCTCCGCCGGGTCGCGCTGCGGCACAACTTCGCCTGCCTGCTCCACGAAAAGCCGTTCGCGGGTGTCAACGGCTCGGGCAAGCACAACAACTGGTCGCTCGCGATCGCAGCGAGCGGGCCGGAGCTCGACGGCCAGAACCTCCTCGACCCGGGCAAGACTCCCCGCCAAAATCTCCGCTTTCTGCTGTTCCTCGCCGCGACCCTCAAGGGCGTCCACAAGCACGCGGGCCTGCTGCGCGCCGGCATCGCATCGGCCGGAAACGATCACCGCCTCGGCGCCAACGAAGCGCCGCCCGCGATCATCAGCGTATTTCTGGGCGATCTGCTCTCGCGCATCCTCGACGAGGTCGAAGGCGGAAACACCTCCAGCGAGAGCGCGGAGGCTGCGGTCATTCGGCTCGGGGTCGCGAAGATCCCCGAGGTGATGAAAGACAACACCGACCGCAACCGCACCTCGCCGTTCGCGTTCACCGGCAACAAATTCGAGTTTCGCGCCGTGGGCTCCAGCGCCTCGACTGCGTTCCCGGTCACGCTGCTCAACGCGGCGGTCGCCGACGGCCTCACTGAGATTACCGCCGCGCTCAAGGCGAAGCTTCATGGCGCCAAGAGCGTCGACGAGGCGATTCTCGAGGTCGTGCGCGAGGCCGCTGTCGCTACCAAGGCGATTCGCTTCGAAGGCAACAACTACGCGAACGAGTGGGTCGTCGAGGCCGAGCGCCGCGGCCTGCCCAACCTTCGCAAGACGCCCGCCGCGCTCATGGAGCTCGTCAGCGAAAAGTCGAAGCACATGCTGACCACCGTGGGCGTGTTCTCCGAGGCCGAGCTGACCAGCCGCTTTCACGTGCGGCTCGAGCGCTACATCAAGGTGCTGGCGATCGAGGTCGAGAGCCTCGGTCAGATCGTCGACACCATGATCCTCCCCACGGCTTTGAAGTACCACACGATGCTGGCCCAGGGCGCCGCAGCGGCGAAGTCGGCCGGCCTCACGGCGCCGCAGAGCGAAGTGGCGGAGCATCTCGCGAAGCTCATCGCGCAGCTGACAGCCCGCAAGCACGCCCTTCACGCGGCGTTCGTGAGCGCGGAGGCGAAGGCCACCGAAGAGGCGAAGGCCGAGGCGCTCGCGCACGAGGTCTCGGACGCGATGCTGGCGGTGCGCGAGATTTGCGACGCGCTCGAAGGGGTCGTGGCCGATGAACTCTGGCCGCTGCCCAAGTACCGCGAAATGCTGTTCCTGTCCTGAGTGCGCTGCCGCCCGGAAGGGCGGGCGCTGCGGCCGTGCGTGCGGTTTTCCCGTGCGCGCGGCCGTGGTGTTTTGTGCGTCACCACCCCGGCGCGATTTTAGAATCTGCCCACCTCGACTAGACTGCCGACTGTGCAACCGCTCTCCTTCAGCGCACGCTTCGCGTTCGCATTTTCGGCTTTTTTTCGGGTGCTGTTCGACGGCGCCTTTGCGGCCCGCGCGCTCGCCGCGCAAGCGCCGAGTGCGCCCGCGGCCGACATCGCGCCCCCTGCTGAATCGCCCCCGTTTGCGCCTGCCGACGTCGCCCCGGAGCGCGAGCACGAGCAGCGCAAGCAGGGCGCGCTGCTTGTCCTGTCGCTTCTGCAGCGGGAAGGTCGCATGATCGACTTCCTGATGCAGGACGTGTCCTCTTTTTCCGACGCAGAGATTGGCGCTGCCGCCCGGCTCGTTCACGAAGGGGCGCGCAAGGCGATTCGCTCGCACGCGGTGGTCGAGCCCGTGCGCAGCGAGGAAGAAGGCGCGCGCGTCGTGCTCGCTGCGGCCGACGCCAGCGTGAAATTGATCGGCAACCTCTCGGGCCCCGGCCCCTACAAAGGCGCCCTGCGACACCGCGGCTGGCGTGTGACGAGCCTTTCGCTGCCGACCCCCACAGCCGACTTCGACGCGACCATCGTTTCAGCCGCGGAGATCGAGCTGTGAGCCGCTTCGCAGGGATCGACCTCGGCACGACGAACACCTCGCTGGCGATCGCCGACGAGGCCGGAGACGCCACCGCGTTCGCCGTCCCCCAGCTCGTCGCGCGCGGCGTGCTCGAAGCGCGCGCCCAGCTGCCTTCGTTCATGTACATGGGGCACGAGAGCGACGGCGCGCTCGCGCTGCCGTGGGCCGCCTCGCAGCCGTTCGCGGTCGGCGAGTACGCGCGCAGCCGCGGGCTCGACGCGCCCGCGCGCCTCGTTGCGTCTGCGAAGAGCTGGCTATGCCACCCGTCGATGGATCGCCGCGCGGCCATTCTTCCCTTGAACGCCCCGCCCGACGTCGATCGCGTCTCGCCGGTCGAGGCTTCGTACCGCTATCTCGAGCACCTCGCGAGCGCGTTCGACGCCGCTCATGCGCCTGCGCGCCTGACCGAGCTCCCGATCGTGCTCACCGTGCCAGCTTCGTTCGACGCCGCGGCCCGCGAACTGACGGTCGAAGCCGCTTTCGCCGCCGGCCTCGAGAGCGTCACGCTGCTCGAAGAGCCGCAAGCCGCCGTTTATGCGTGGATCGCTGCGCGCGGGGACGCGTGGCGAAAGGACCTCTCGCCCGGAGACGTGGTGCTCGTGGTCGACGTGGGGGGCGGAACGACCGACTTCTCAGCGATCGCCGTGACAGAGCGCGAAGGAGCGCTGAGCCTCGACCGCGTGGCGGTGGGAGATCACATTCTCCTGGGAGGAGACAATATGGACCTCCTCCTCGCCTACCTGTGCAAGCAGAAGCTCGAGGCGCAGGGCCGCAGCGTCGACGCCTGGCAGCTCACGTCACTCGTGTTTGCCTCGCGCGCGGCGAAGGAGCGCCTCCTGTCGGACGGGGCCGTCGCCAGCGCCCCCGTCGCGATCGCGTCCAAAGGCGCCTCGCTCGTAGGCGGCGGACTCCGCACCGAAATTACGCGGGACGAGCTCGAGCAGTCGATCGCGCAGGGATTTTTCCCGCTCTGCGGCGTAACCGAACGGCCCATCGTCCGAGCCCGAGGGGGCCTCACACAAATGGGGCTACCGTTCGCACAGGACGCCGCGGTCACCCGTCACCTCGCGCACTTCCTTGCGCGGCAGGGGCAGCCCGGGGCGCCGCTTCGCCCCACGGCCGTGCTCTTCAATGGCGGCGTCATGAAGAGCGACGCCTTGCGCGCGCGCGTCGTCGCGGCTCTCGCGGGCTGGTTTGGCGAGGCGCCGCGGGAGCTGCCCGGCGCGGACTACGATCTCGCCGTCGCGAAAGGCGCCGCCATTTACGCGCGCTCGCGTGCCACAGGCGGCATCCGAATTCGGGGCGGGACGGCGCGTGCGTTCTACGTTGGCATCGAGGCAGCGGCGCCCGCCGTGCCCGGTATCGAGCCGCCCGTATCCGCGCTCTGCGTCGCCCCGTTCGGAATGGAAGAGGGCTCCCGCGCGCGCGTGCCCTCGGGGGAGATCGGCCTCGTGGTCGGCGAGAAGGTGCGCTTCCGCTTCTTCGGATCGTCGGTGCGCCGCAGCGACGTGGTCGGCGCGTCGCTGGAGCGTTGGTCCGAAGGCGAGCTTGAAGAGCTGTCGCCGATTGAAGCGACCGTGCCCGCAAGCGCCGGCGCGCCTGGCGATTTTCTTCCGGTTACGCTCGCTTCTGAAGTCACGGCGATCGGCACGCTGCGCGTGATCGCTACGCCGACCGTGGGCGCGGAGGAGCCGTTCGCGCTCGAGCTCGCCATCCGCGAGCCATGACGCGATGAGCCGCGCGCGCGTCGTCGGCATCGATCTCGGCACCACCAACACAACGCTGGCGTGGGCCGAACCCGTCGCGTCGGCGCAGCCCGCGTGCATGCCGATTTCGCAGCTCGTGGCCAGCGGTCAGGTCGAGCCGCGCGCACTGCTGCCTTCGTGTCTCTACGCACCGGCGGACGGCGAGCCATCTGGCGATCCGTTCGAAGACCCGCCGTGGGTCGGCGGCGAGCACGCGCGCGCGCGCGGAGCCGAGTCGCCGGGTCGATCGGTGATCAGCGCCAAGAGCTGGCTCTCGCACCCGGGCGTCGATCGCGAGGCCGCAATTTTGCCCTGGGCCAGCAGCGACGCGCTCGCTCCCCGCATCTCTCCCGTCGACGCGAGCGCCCGCTATCTCACGCACGTCTCGCGCGCCTATGAAGCCGCGTTTCCCGGACGCGCGCTGCGCGACGAGCGGGTCGTCCTGACGGTCCCGGCGTCGTTCGACGAGGGCGCGAGGCAGCTCACACTGCGCGCGGCGACCCTCGCCGGACTGCAGGTGACGCTGCTTGAAGAGCCGCTCGCCGCGTTCTACGACTACCTCGAACACGACGCAGAGCTGGTCGCGCTCGCAGCGGCGCGCGGGGGCTGTGCGCACGTGCTCGTATGCGACATCGGAGGGGGCACGACCGACTTGTCGCTCGTCCGCGTGAGCTGCAACGCAGCCGCTCCAGCGTTCGAGCGCGTCGCCGTAGGTCGCCACATTCTCCTCGGCGGCGACAACATGGATCTCGCGCTCGCGCACCTCGTTGAGCCTCGACTCAGCTCCGGGGCCGAGCGGCTCGACCCGGCACGGTTCGCCCAACTCGTGCTCGCCTGCAGGCGCGCGAAGGAAGCGCTGCTCGGAGGCGCGGCGCCCGAATCGATGGTGATCTCGCTGCTGGGTCGGGGATCGAGCCTCGTGGGCGCGACCCTGCGGGCGTCGCTTTCGCGCGACGAGGTCGAGCGCGTGGTGCTAGGCGGGTTCTTCCCGACCGGCGAGCTCGCGTTGCAGCCGGCTCAGGCGCGCGCAGGGCTCGCGGCGTTCGGGCTTCCTTACGAGCGTGACGTCGCGGTCACGAGGCATGTATGCGCCTTCGCGCGTCGTCACGCAGCCGCTGGTGTGGCCGTGGACGCGCTGCTCGGAAACGGCGGCGTGTTCCGATCGCCGCGCGTAGCGGACCGAATCGCAGCGGCGCTCGGAGGCGACGTCCACGTGCTCCAGGCTGCGGACCCCGACCTCGCAGTCTCACGCGGCGCGGTGCGGTACGGCCTCGCGCGCCTTGGGCTCGCGACGCGCGTCAACGCCGGCAGCGCGCGTGCATACTACATCGGTTTGGCGGGCAGCTCCCCGCCCTCGGCCGTGTGCGTGCTGCCCAAGGCCTCGCAGGAGGGAGAGCGCCATGCGACCGAGCCGGGCAACGTCGCGCTCGTGCTGGGCAAGGCGGTGCGCTTCGATCTGTACGCCGCCGACGAGCGCCCCGGAGATCGCCCCGGCGACGTAGTCGCGATCGCGGACGTGCTCACGCGACTGCCGCCCATCGCGGCCCAGCTTGGCAGCGCGCGCTCGGGCGGCGAGGCGACGCCCGTTCAGCTGGAGGCGGAGCTTGGCGCCACGGGCACGCTCGCGATCGCCTGCGTTGAAACAGCAGGGCTTTTGCGCCGCTTTGAGCTCAGCTTCGACTTGCGCGCCGAGCCAGCGCCCCCGGCGGGCACCGGCCGCGCCCAGGCATCGGCATCGCAGCTCGACGAGGCCCTTCGCCGGGTCGATTGCGTGTTTGGAAAGTCGACGACCGCGCCGCCAAAGGAGCTCGTGCGCGACCTCGAGCGCGCGCTCGGTCCGCGTTCAACGTGGGACGCGGCGACCTCTCGCCTGCTCTTCGACGCCGCAACCCGCGGCCTCGGCGCACGCCGCCGAAGCGCAGAGCACGAGCGCACGTTCTTCGCGCTGGTCGGCGCCTGCCTGCGACCCGGGTTCGGCTTTCCCGGTGACGTCGCGCGCGCAGCGCTGATGGCGAAGCTCTTTGCAGAGCGCCTCGGCTTCCCCGACGAAGCGCGCGGCTGGCAGCAGCTGTTTGTGGCCTACCGCCGCGTCGCCGGTGGCCTCGACGAGGCAACGCAGACGTCGATGCGTGATTTGCTCGACGGGGTCATCGCACCCAGGGAACAGAAGATCGCGCGCGTGAAGAAATTTCAGCCGCTCGCTGAAGGTGAGCTGCTCGAGCTCGCCGCAGCTCTCGAGCGCGTGCCGGCTCCGCGCCGCGCACAGCTCGGCGAGTGGCTGCTTGAGCGCACGTGGGTCTCCGCAACGCCAGGGCTGTGGGCGAGCCTTGGCCGAATCGGCTCACGCGAGCCTGCGTACGCGAGCGCGCACCACGTGGTCGCGCCTTCCGTCGTCGAGCGATGGCTCGAGCACCTGCTGCGGGCGAACTGGGACGCGCTCGCGACGGCTCCCCTCGCCGCCTCGCGCATGGCCCGATTAACCGGCGACCGATCGCGCGACGTGTCTGAGCGGGTGCGTACCGACGCCTGCCGCAAGCTGGAGCGAGCCGGGGCGAGCGAGGCGCTCATCGGGCCGCTGCGCAAAGTCACCGCCACCACAGACGCCGAGCGCGCGGAGTTCTTCGGCGAGGGGCTGCCGAGCGGCCTTCAACGCATCGGCTGATCGACACTACGAGGCTGCGGAGCTAGGCTGCGCGCCATGATTTCAAGGGCCGCCATGCTCGCCGCCGACGTGATCCCGAGTGACGCGACGATGACGCACGCCGAAATCGAGGCCGCGCTCGAGATCGCCTACCTCGCGATCGCCGCCGATCACCGGCTGACCGACGACGAAATTCAGGCCTTTCATCAGGTCATGGAGCGCATTCGGCAAATCGAGACCACGTCAGTCGAAGGAACCCCGTACCGCGCGTCGGAGGGCGACGTTCGCAGCGAAGAGCGCGTGAGCGAACGCACGCTCAACGAGACCCTCGACGCCTTCGCCCAGTCGAGCGAGCGCGTCGACGTAGACGCGCGCCTGCGCGCCCTTGCAGCGAAACTCTCGGCGCCTGCGCGGCAAGTGGCCTACAAAATCGCGCACGCGATCGCGCTGGCCGATCTCGAATCGAGCGACGAAGAGTTCGAGTTCGACTTGCAGCTCATCGATGCGCTCGAACTGAGCAACGCCGCTGCGGCCGCGCTGGTCGACGAAGTGACCGCGACGATGTTCGCGCCCGAACGCTGAGGGTACCCGGCGCCTTGCGCGTCAGTCGGTGAACGGGAGGTTGTAGTCGTCGTGCTCGTGCGAGCGCGCGTCGCGCTCCTGCTGTTTTTCACGCTCGTGCTCAGCCTCGCGGTGTTGTGCTTCGGCGCCGCGGACGTCTTTGCGATTGTGCATGGGTGCTCCTTCAGCAAGCCACATGCCGTAACGCGAAACTCATGAAACCGGCAAAATTCGAGCATAACGCAGCGCGTTCGCGCAGACGCTTACGCACCCCGCTGCAAAACGATCGTCGCAACGCGAGCGGTCACGCATGCGCGCGAACGCGCTCGAACATGAGCAGATCGCCGAACATGTCGGTCTCGCGATATCCCGACTGAACCATGCCGAGCTTCTCGAGCACGCGCACGCTGGCCGCATGCCACGGAAACGTCACCGCCACGACCCGCGCGACGCCTGGCTGCGCCAGCGCCCAGCGCACGACCTCGGCAGTGCCCTCCGTCGCGTAGCCCTGGCCCTGCATGTCCTCGTCGACGCCGTAGGCGACCTCGACGGTGCCCGTGTCGTCGGGCCGCCCGTTGAGGATGACGCTTCCGACGACCGCGGGGGCGTCGGCTCGCGTCACGAGGACCCGCGCCCCCCACAGCCACTGCTCGGGGTCGACGCGCAGCTTCTCAAGCGGACAGGCAAACGCGCGCTCGACAAACGTCTTTCCGGGCCACACCCGCGGAAAACGCGCGCCGACGAGCTGCTCCGCGCCATCGCGATCTTCGGCGATCACGGCCTCCACCAGCGCGCGCGTGATCGGCTGAAGCTCAAGGCGCTCGGTCGTCAGAGAATCCACAGTCCCAACGATAACGACGGCGAGGGCCGGGGATCAACACCGCGCCGCGTCACAAGCGCGTGATAAAAGTCCGCCCATGAACGCCTACGGAACGCCCCCCCAGCCCCCTGCCGCCCCGAAAAAGTCGAATCGCGGCTGCATCATCGCGCTCGTGGTCGCGGGCGGCGTGACGGCGCTCGGCGCCATCGGCGTCATTGTCGGCGTCGCGCTGTTTGCCGAAAGCGACGCTGGAAAAAAGATCATCAAGGTCGTCGGCAAAGGCGCCGAAATTGCGCAGAAAGGCATGGCCGCTCCAGGGGCCGCTGAGGTGCGCGCGCTCGGATGTGAGCAGGCGCTGGTCGTCGACATGCGCGACTTCGCAGAGCTCGGCAGCGAGTTCGTCGACGCCGACGTGTCCAAGATCCCTGATCAGGACGTCGTCACCTGTCAGGCGTCGACCTTCGGCAAAGCCCCAACTTGCGACGCGATCGCCACGACCTACGTGCGCGCCGTCGGCCGTGCGCGAGGCTCCTTCATCGTGACGGTCACGCGGCAAGGCAACAGCAAGGCCGAATGCACGGGAATGTACGACGCGGCGGGCTCGCCTGTGCCCGGAACGAGCAAGTAGCGCCCGCTTGCATCTTTCCCACGTTCAGACGTATGAACATCCGTGTTCAGGCGTGTGAACATCCGTGTTCAGGCGTGTGAACATCCGTGTTCAGGCGTGTGAACATCCGTGTTCAGGCGTGTGAACATCCGTGTTCAGGCGTGTGAACATCCGTGTTCAGGCGTGTGAACATCCGTGTTCAGGCGTG
>CANJCO010000103.1 GCA_947473045.1 Myxococcales bacterium
GACGCTGCTCGTTGGGCTCGCACGCGCCGAGGCGGGTCGCAAGCGCTATGTCTCCGCGCAGGAGGCCTACAGCCGCGCGATTCACCAGACGCTTCCCCCCGGCGCCTCGCCCGAGCTGTTCGCCGCCGTCGAGGCTGCGCGCAAGGAGAACGACGAGGCCGAAAAGCACCTCGCTTACGTGGTCATCAAGGTCAGCGGCTGCGACAAGCCGTCGCTCGCCATTGACGATCGCCCCGTGTCGTCGGCCGCCATTGGATTGAAGACACCCGTCGATCCGGGTGAGCACGTGGTGACGGCCAAGGGGGCGGGCTGCAAGGCCCGCGAGGTAACATTCGCGGTAGCCGAGGCCGGCTCGACCACTGTGACCGTAGCGCTCGAGCCTCAAGGCGCCAGCGTGAATCTCCCAGTCCCGTCGCCGGTGGCTCACGCTGCCGCGCCTGACAACGCGCAGTCTTCCGCGCCGTCAACCTCACATGCGGGCGCATGGATCGCGCTCGGCGTGGGCGCTGCAGGCCTCGCTACTGGCGCGATTGGTTACGCCCTCAATGTCGGCGAGCGGGCGACCGCTACCGAGCACTGCAGCGACGCGCTCCAGCGCTGCGACGCCACCGGAAAAGCGGCGGACGATCGCGTGGGCACCCTGAATATCGTTACCGTCGCGGGCGCTGCGGTGGGCGTTGTCGGCGCCGGCGTCGGCACGTGGCTGCTGCTGCGGTCGCCGAGCAAAGGCGTTGCGCTGCGTGTGGGGCCCTCGCTCACTGCGGGAGTTGCCGGCGTGAACATGGGAGGTACCTGGTGATGCGTTGGAAGCAGGCTCTGTGGATCGCGCTGTCGCTCGCCCTCGCCGGGGTGAGCTGTTTGTCTCAATATGGCTATCCGGAGGGTTCTCTCGGCGATGCAGGAGCGGAGGCCGCCGCGCTCGTATGCACAGGCGGTCTCACCACGTGCGGCAACGCCTGCGCCGACATCAAGAAAGACCCAACCAACTGCGGCGCATGCGGAAAATCGTGCCCCGGCGGGCAAGTCTGCTCAGCGGGCGCATGCGGACTGTCGTGCGTCGGCGGCACCACCAAGTGCGGAGACCTCTGCGTTGACACCCAGCTCGAGCCCGCCAACTGCGGCGCATGCGGCAACGCGTGCGCGGCGGGCCAAGTCTGCACAGCCGGAGCGTGCGCGCTGTCGTGCGTGGGAGGCACCACCAAGTGCGGCGGCTCCTGCGTTACCACCGTGAGCGACCCCGCAAACTGCGGCGCATGCGGCAACGCGTGCACTGGCGGCCAGGTCTGCTCGGCCGGCGCGTGCGCGCTGTCGTGCGTGGGAGGCACCACCAAGTGCGGCGGCATTTGCGTCACCACGGTGAGCGACCCCGCCAACTGCGGCGGCTGCGGCAACCTGTGCACTGGCGGCCAGGTCTGCTCGGCGGGAGCGTGCGGCCTCACGTGCGTGGGCGGCGCGACGATATGCAACGGCGGCTGTGTCGACACCAAGCTCGACCCTGCGAACTGCGGCGGATGCGGCAAGCCCTGCCCCGGCGGACAAGTCTGCTCGGGAGGCCTCTGCGCGCTCACTTGCGTCGGAGGCACGACGATCTGCAGCGGCGCCTGTGCCGACACGAAGGTCGACCCTGCCAACTGCGGAGGCTGCGGCAAGGCGTGCCCCGGCGGCCAGGTGTGCTCGGCCGGAGTATGTGGTCCCGCGTGCTCGTATGGGACGTTCGCCGCGAAGGTGGATTATTCTGTCGGCACCAAGCCACAAAGCGTGGCGGTTGGGGACTTCAACGGCGACCAGTTGCTCGACCTCGCCGTCAGCAACGGGACCGCCAACACGGTAAGTGTCTTGCTCGGCAACGGCAACGGAACCTTCGCGGCAAAAGTCGACTACGTGACCGGCACTGACCCTCGTGGCGTCGCTGTGGGGGACTTCAACGGCGACCAGAAGTCCGACCTCGCCGTCACGAACTACAGCAGCAACACGGTGAGCGTGCTGCTCGGCAACGGGGACGGCACCTTTGCCGCTAAGGTCGACTACCCCACCGGAGCTGGCCCTTATGGTGTCACGCTGGCGGACTTCAACGGCGACTTGAATCTCGACCTCGCCGTCGCGAACCGTCTCAACGCCAACACAATGAGCGTGCTGCTCGGCAACGGCAACGGCACTTTCGCGGCCAAGGTTGATTACGCCACCGGCACCAACCCTCTAAGCATCACGACAGGCGATTTGAACGGCGATAAAAAATCCGACGTCGCCGTTGCGAATTATTCAGCCAGTACGGTGAGCGTGTTCCTGGGCAACGGCAACGGGACTTTCGCGGCGAAGACCGACTTTGCCACCGGAACCAACGCTTTTGGCATCGCTATGGCGGACTTTAATGCAGACCAGAAGCTCGACGTCGCCGTCACGAACTATGGCGCGAGTAGCGGCAACACGGTGAGCGTGCTGCTCGGCAACGGCAACGGAACCTTCGCGGCCAAGGTCGACTACATTACCGGCACGGGCCCTCAAGGCATCGCGGTGGGTGACTTCGACGGCAACCAAAAGCCCGACCTCGTCGTGACGAACCCGAATGGCGGCACACTGAGCGTCCTGCTCGGCAACGGCAACGGCACCTTCGCCGCGAAGGTCGACTATCCCACCGGAAACAACACCCCTTTTGGCGGCGCGGTGGGGGACTTCAACGGCGACAGAGCGCCCGACGTCGCCTATGTGAACAGCGTCAGCACAGTGAGCATCCTACTGAACCAGTGCAAATGACGCGCACGTCGAACTGGGTATCCCCATAGTCCCAGATCCACCGCGCTCAGACAAGCGCGACGTCGAGCGCATCTGGAATGTCCACACTCACGTGACCTGTTTCGGTATGCGAACGATTGGATTGCAGGGAGCTCCGATGAATCGACTCTTCGAACGAATCACCGTCTCAACAAGGGGCGCGGTACCGCGGGCGGCGTTGGTCGCATCGTGCTTGCTTGTGGCGGCTCCCGCCAACGGTGTGCCGGCCTGAACTGCTCGGCTCTATCAGCTCGTTGCCGAGCCCCTGGTGGTTGTGCCTACGCGTCGGCGTCGGGCGCGCGTGTGGCCTTGTTGACGCAGTTCTTCGTGTACAGCGGCGTGAGCTTGCCCTTCGCGTCGAGGATGTCTGCAGCCTTGGCTGCAGCGATGCGCTCCTCGTCGGTGCGGTTGTGACAGGCGGCAAGGAGTTGCTCGCGCGTGAACGCGCCGATTGCAGCCAGCTGTCCCACTGCGACCGGAGCGGCCTTCTTCTTACTGGTCTTTGCCATAGCGACCGTCCTTCCTCACGGGCCAAACGGCCAGCATGCTGTTCGGCTCTCGTCGTTCTCGCGCTGGGCGAACGGAACCCCTGTCACGAGCTTCGCTGCGATGGCCTTCCGCGTGCCGTGAAAGGCGACGACCGTCCGGTCGCAGTCAACCGGGATATTTCGCGTGGGCGCTGCGCTCGTCGTCGCTGTCGTCGTCATGATCCGGTCAGCCCTTCACGCGTCACGGCGTCCCGGAGGATGGCGCGTGCCACGCCCGCGCGCGACAACGCTGGACCGGGGTTCTCCCGCTGCCGCCGCTCGAGCAGCTGGTTGAGCTTGTCGAGCAGATGCTGGTCGGCGCGCACGAAGAGGACGTTGTCGAGCCCATCGCGGCCCTTCCTCGGGGCAGCGCGTTTCGACGAGCAAGCCATGCCCTCATCGATCGCGAACCGAGAGCGGTTCGCAGGGCGGCCCGACACAGGGGCGAGCGTCGCCCTGAAGGCCGTCCCCGGCTCCATGACTCCGAGGGCTCTTCGTCCGCGGAGATAGCGCGCAGGTGGACCAACTCAACGCCCAGACCGTAAGCCGAAGGCGCTTCGCCGACTCCCCCGACCGCGATGCGGTCTTCGCCGCCGAGTACCGCCGCGCAGGCCCGCCCCTCAACGCGGTTCGCGCGGATGTGTTCGACGGCGCACTCGACGCGGAGCAGGAATACTGGCCTGGGTTCATCTCCGCCGACGGCTCCGCCGCCTATCGTGCGTAGTGCACGCTCGCGGTCTGCCTCGCAGCCAAGGACGCGGAGCACGGGCATGCGCTGCGTCCCCTTCTCGGAGGTCAGGTGGCCAAAACGGCGGTGGGCGCCGAACAGTTGCTCGTCCATTCGTTCGCGTCGGTCACGCGTTGCAGCGTCGACGCACCTGCTCCGCGCGTGAAAAATGCGCGATCGCAGGCGATACGTCTTCCCTACGCGCCCATCGCCTTCACTTCGTCCTTCGGGCGCATCGCTCGCTGCGGCGCGGCCGTGGCACGCCGCATCACCTGCGAGAGCGCGCCCGTGTCGCCAGGGACGCCCATAAGAAGTGACCGTGCGCACAGAAATTCGGACCTCCGAATTCTGCGAAGCCGGCGGCGCTCACGCCCGCAGGCCCGCGTTTAGGTCGCCGCGTCGAGCAGGTGCTCGACAGAAGTCCGAGGCGAAGTTCACCGGCGCGTCGAAGGTGCCGTCTCCGTGGCCCCAGTAAAGCGTCACCACGGTGTCGAGCTGGTTCGAAAACAGGAGGTCCTGCTTTCCGTCCTTGTCGATGTCCATAATGATCTCGCCGAACACTTCTCGCGGTCCGCTCGCGTTGAGGGTCGCCGTGACCCAGGTGCCCTTGTTGTCACAGGCCATCATCGAGCACGCCGCGGCAAAGCACTTCTGGCCCGCGCCGCACGCCGCGCCGCACGCGCCGCAGTTCGCGGCTTCGTTCGCACCAGCGCATGTCATTTCCAATTCGGCCCGGTGATGACCACCTATGTTGTGCATAACCTGCGCAAGGGATTTTTCCATGATTTCATTACCCACCCATATGCGAGTCGTGTACAACGGGAAGTTATGATGTACTCATAAATGAGACTCCGTACACATCACAGCATGCAGCGTCTGACTGTGCCTCCGGGACACTACCCAGTCGCGAACCTGTGATTCCCCGGCGAGGCGGTTTGCTGCGTAAAATCGGGCGAGCGTGCCGTGGAAAGAGTGTGTAAGGCGTTCGATTGACTTGCGCGACGACCGAGAGTCGTCGACACGCACCGATGACACCATTGGTTTGCCGCCGGAAACGGTGGATGAGCACGAAACTGGTGAAGCGCTCACGCGGCACGCCGCGTGTATGTCGCCATGTCGGGGGCCGGGATCGATGTCGCGAGCATCGATAACCGAGAGAACAGAATCAACACGATGAGGGAGACGTCGATGCGAAGACTGCATGAGATTGGGTGGAGCATGTTTGCAGTGGGACTCGTCGCGTGCGGTGGGTCTCCGCCCAAGCCGGCGACGGCAGCCCGCGGCGCGGGCTCAGCGGCGGAGCATGAACATGCGGCCGCAGAGACACCGCGGGCTCGGCGCACCACCGATGGCGCGGCCGACTGGACTGCGTTGCCTACGCCAGAGGTGACCGAATCGATGCAAGTCATTCAGTCGCGCGTCTCAAAGAGCCTGGCCACCCTCCACAACGCCTGGCTGACCAAGCTTCCCGACGATCCGGGCGCGCAGCGGCGAGCCGTCGCGAGCGCGATCGGGCCTGCGATCGGCTTGCTCCACGCGACCTGGGGTCCGCTACGCAAGTCGCGGCCCGAGCTTGAGGATTTCCAGCGCGGCGTCGACGAGCGCGCTCGCGCCCTCGCCCTGCCCGTCGTCCCGATCGACGTGGCACTGGGATGGCTCCTCGTGGAGGCAATTACCGCGGACCTGGTTGCGCATAAGGACGAAAAATGGCCGCGTAGGACCCTGGCCTTGCTTCGCTTCGTGACGTCATCGGAAGACTTGTATCAGGCTGCCTTTGATATCCTGGGACCCTCCTGGGTGCGTAGCGAAGATGGTTCAGGAAGAAGCAGCCCTTGGGCGCTTCAGTCGAAGGCTGTGTCCTCGCTGTGGTCAACATGGGCGGATGCTCCGGCCGAGCCGGCGATCGACAAGGTTGACGGTGTCGAAGCGTACGTGCAGGGGCGTCCCGGAGTGACCGCCCTCGCCTCATTCGGTGCCGGCGATGCGGGCGGGAGTTTCGGCGGCAATGGTCGCCTGGAGGCCAGCGAGATCGTCATGCTCGAACTTAAGCTGGAGCGCAGCGGTCGAGTCGGCACGCTCATCAGCGAGTCGCTGCAGCCCGCCTCCGTCCCTGACTGCATGGCCGTCATCGACGAAGAGGTCGAGCTTCCGGAAGTACGTGAGGCGGAGCTCGCGACAGTGCGCATTCCCGTGCTGGTCAGCGGGCGCTGCTCAGCGCGCGAGACCCTTAAGCTCGCCGTCAAGTCGTCTCACGGCGATGCCACCGCGATCGACGTGACGCTCTCGCCCAGGCCCGACTCCCTCGTGCGCGCCGAGCTGCGGCGTGACGCGGACCTGCCGGGCTCCAGCGAGGAGCATGACGCCTCGGGCGGACTGCTGATGGGACGAGCTCTCGAGCTCTTGCCTGCTGTGAGCGGCCCTGCGTCAGCCACGGCCGCCTACGTTCGCATGCAGCTCGCATGGTCCGCCGACGCGGCGCTCGTAAACTTCCGAGCGCCCAAGTTCGAGACAACCCACCTTGAACGAGACCTGTTCGTCGCAGACGACGACGCCGACCTCGTTTCGGTACCGGAAAAGGCGTTCGCAGCTGCGCGAAGCGGTCGGGACAAGACCTCGGCGTTCGCTGCGCATCCAGAGACTCTGTGGCTGCGACTCGGGGCGACCTACGACTTCGCCGGCGGTCCGACCGTAACGTTGGTGACGTCGGAGAAGGCGCGAGGCGCGTCGCGAGGTACCGTCAAACCAATAAAGCCCGCGACCGCGCCGACGCAGACCCTCGGCCGCACGGCCCTGTGGCTCCGGGAGCGGCTGCCCTCGGGTGTCGACTCGGAGAAGGTACTGTCCGACGCCGTCGACGCCGGCGACGCGACCGTGGCACCGGTGCTCCAGCTCTTCGGCGAGGCCGCGTGGGTCGCACCGAGCGCGGAGGCCGCGAGCGGCGCGCTCGTGACGTTGCTCGAAGCCGACGCCATCAGCAGCGCCGAGGCGCGCACCCTCCTCGAGCACTTCGAGATCAGCGCGGAGGCGGCGTCGAAGCTCATCGCGTCAATCGTCTCGAAAGCGAAGCGCCCGACGGCGACAGCCAGTCTGCTCGTTGCTCACGTAGACGCCAAAGCGAACGAGAGTCGAAGCGGCGTCCCCGCCGACGCGACCAGCGACGATCTATCCCGCGGCGCGGCGACCCGAGTCGCGCTGTCGTCGAACCCCGCGCAGTCGCTCGCCAAAGCGCTCTCGGCGATTCTGTCGCCGCGACAGGTCACGCTCGACACTCCGTCACGGAAGCTCGCGCGCGCCCTCATCGTCGCGGCCGCGGTCGTCAAGTCCGGCAAGCTCTCGCACCCGCGGCGCGAGCTGGCCCAACTCGACGTGCTCAAGCTCGATCCGCTGGCCGATTACGAGAAGATTCGCCGCATCGCGCAGACCGCCGCGCTCCTTGACGCTTTGCGCCTCGAAGCTCTGCCCGACAGCGTCACCGGCGACGCGCTCGCGAACCTCGTCGACGCCAAACGAACGGCGAAGGCTGGAGCGGCGCCCCCTGGCGCTCCGGCTGCGGCGTATCAGGTCGTCCGATACCTGCCGCTGCCCGTTTCCAACAAGGCAGCGCCGCCAAAGTCGTTCGGTTTTTGATCGGCGGCTATGATGAACAAAATCGGTACTTCATTTTGGCTTTCGGCCGTGGCCTCCGCAATGGCGTGGTCTTCGGAGGCTGCCGCGGCACCATCCGAAACAGAGCTCGCGCGCGCCCGGTCACTTGGGGCAGAAGGCGTAGTGGCGCTCGAGAAGCGCGACTTCGAAGTAGCGCGCAGCCGATGTGACGCCGCGGCGCAGATCATAGATGCGCCCCCCTTGCGGCTCTGCGTTGCGCGAGCCCTCAAGGGGCTCGGGCGCGTGGCCTCGGCATCCGACGCCTATCAAGCTATTTCAAGCCGTAAGCCCCAAAAAGCCGATCCGGAATCGTGGGAGAGCGCGGTCACCGAGGCCGCGGCGGAGCGGATATCGCTCGATCCACTGGTCAATACTGTATCCGGTGAAGCACGCGAACGCCTCGCAGTCGCGTTTCTGCTTCTTAGCGATCAGCAGTACGCAAAAGCGCTCTCCGCGTTTGACGATATCATCGCCAAGGAGCACGCAACGGCGGCGCTCTGGGGGCGAACACTTTGTCTCAAAGAGTCGGGCAAAGTTAAGGCAGCGCTGGAGCAGCTGCACGCGTTCGATGTCGCCGCTGGCGCCGACGCAAAGTTCTCCGACGCGGTCGCTCGGTCTACGCTACTCCGGCAGGAGCTCGAGCGACTCGCGTCGGCGAAGTTAACGGTCGTTATTCATCCAGTGGCAGGCCTGACGCTGTCGATTGACGGAGGTCCTGCCCGCCCCGTCTCCGCTACCGAAGAGCTTAAGCTCGACCCCGGCCAGCACTCCATTCGCGCCGCAGCCCCCGGCTATCGGCCGCTGTCGGACACAGTCGCGATCAAGGGCGGTGAGGCAGCATCCTTCGATGTTGAGCTCCGCAGTCTCCCGCCGCTGCGACTCGTCGGTTACATCTCGCTCGGTACGGGAGTGGCCGCTCTTGGCGCCGCAGCGTTCTTTGCCAGTCAGGCGGCATCGAGCCACGACACCCTCGCGGCCAACTGCAGCCAGGCGCTCGCCTGTGGCAACCCGCAGTGGAGCACCGTCGACGCCTACGAGCAGTCCCGATTGCTGACGATGATCTCGGGCGGAGTCGGCGTTGCTGCTCTTGCCACCGCCGCGGTGCTCTTCATCGCCGCGCCATCGGCCAGCATGCCGAGCGCACCTTCCCTGGGCTTCGGCCCGGGGCGACTCAGCCTTCACGGGAGCTTCTAATGCTACGAAAGTTTGCAATCGTTTTCGGGTGCGGCGTCGCGCTCGCCTGCGCTTCTCTCACCGACGACTTCACGCGCGTCTCATGTGTTCGCGGGGCCGACTGCGCAACGGGCGTATGTGATCCGGCGAGCCAACTTTGCCTGCCTGCCAAGTGCGGTGACAGCGTGAAAAACGGCGCGGAGACCGACGTCGACTGCGGCGGTAGCGAGTGTGCGGCCTGCGTCGCCGGAAACGGATGTTTGGTCGACACCGACTGCGCAACCAAATCTTGCGACTCCGCCACGTCGAGGTGCGTTCCGACTTGCACCGACGGCCAACAGGACGGCGACGAGAGCGACGTCGATTGCGGAGGCGCAAAGTGCCCGAAGTGCGTTTATAGCAAGGCCTGCGCGTCGGGCACGGACTGCGAGTCGAACCAGTGTGATGCGGGCGCCTGCGGCTGCGCGAGCGGTTTGGGAGACTGTAACGGGAACGCTGCCGACGGTTGTGAGTCCGCGCTTGCCACAAGCGCCGGCAATTGCGGCGTTTGCGGTGCGACCTGCAGCTCCGCTAACGGAACGCCTACGTGCAGCGCGAGCGTGTGCTCCATTGCCTGCAACGCCGGATTCGCCGATTGCAACAAGCTCAACTCAGACGGCTGCGAACGCGATACCACCAGCGACGCGTACAACTGCGGCGCCTGCGGCAATGCCTGCGCCTATGCCAATGCTGCTGGAACGTGCGCAAACAGCATATGCGGTTTGGGCGCTTGCAGCGCTGGATACGGCGACTGCAACAGCCTCGCAGGTGACGGTTGCGAAACGGGGACAAGCGCCGATGTCAATAACTGCGGCGGCTGCGGCAAGGCGTGCTCGTCCGTCTACGCCCACGCGGTACCGACCTGCGCGAGCGGCGCATGCGGGCTGGGGTCATGTAATGTCGGTTACGGAGACTGCAACAAAATCGCCGTGGACGGTTGTGAGACGACTTTTGGTAGTGACGCGTCCAACTGCGGCGCTTGCGGCAACGCGTGTCCTGGCGCCCAGACCTGTTCCGGGGGCGTCTGTGTGTGCTCCTACGGCACCTTCGCGGCGAAGGTCGACTACGCCACCGGCACCGCCCCTCGTGGCGTCGCGGTTGGCGACTTCAACGGCGACAACAAGCCCGACCTCGCCGTCGCGAACCTCGGCAGCAACACGGTGAGCGTCCTGCTCGGCAACGGCAACGGCACCTTCGCGGCCAAGATCGACTACGCCACCGGCATCGGCCCTCGTGCCGTCACAGTGGGGGACTTCAACGGCGACAACAAGCCCGACCTCGCCGTCGCGAACCAGACCAGCAACACGGTGAGCGTGCTGCTCGGCAACGGCAACGGCACTTTCGCGGCTAAGGTCGACTACACTACCGGCAGCGAGCCTTATGGCGTCGCGGTGGGAGACTTCAACGGCGACAACAAGCCCGACCTCGCCGTCACGAACTACAGCAGCAACACTGTGAGCGTGCTGCTCGGCAACGGCAACGGCACCTTCGCGGCTAAGGTCGATTACGGCTTGGGCGCCAACCCCTTTGGCATCTCCGTCGGGGACTTCAACGGCGACCAGAAGCCCGACCTCGCCGTCGCGAACGGCAGCAGCAGCACCGTGAGTGTGCTGCTCGGTAATGGCAACGGCACCTTCGCGGCAA
>CANJCO010000104.1 GCA_947473045.1 Myxococcales bacterium
GATCCGCTTCGAGCGCCATCTCGCCATTGAGCATCTCCGCCGGATACCCCGTCTTTTCGGCCACGATCGCGAGCAGCAGCGCTTCGAGATCGACCGCCACCACCGGCGCTGCAGGCGCTGCCGGAGCGGCCACAGGAGCCGCCGCAACCGACGACGCGACGCCCGCGTGCGCGCGCATGTGATCCACGATCTGACCCAGCGTCCGCAGCGTCGCGAGCTCCGCAGGCTTCACTTCGCGAAGTCCAGGGGCGCGCTCGCGCATCGCGCTCAAGATCTCGACGCGCTTGATCGAGTCAATCCCGAGATCCGCTTCGAGCGCCATCTCGCCGTTGAGCATCTCCGCCGGATACCCCGTCTTTTCGGCCACGATCGCGAGCAGCAGCGCTTCGAGATCGACCGCCACCACCGGCGCTGCTGGAGCGGCCGCGACCGGGAGCGACATCGACGACGTCGCAGGCGCAGGCGGGAGCGGCGCCGCTGCGATCGCGTGAGCGACCGGCGCGGGCCGCGGCTCACGCATCACCGGGGCCGCGATCGAAGCCGGCATGCGCTCGGTCGGGGCAGGCAAGGTTTGCGCAGACGCTACGTTCGCGCCGCCGAGCAGCGCGCCGAGGGCCGCGAGCGACGTCTCGGCAGTCTTGAGAAAGGCGACGTGACTGTCAGCCATGGCGCGCTGGTAGGCCGCGTGCGCATCGGCAGTGTGCCGCTGCGACTCCTGATAGGCCGCGAGCCACGCGTCATTGGCCGTGAAGGTGCGCCCAGGTTCGGCCGGCTGTGCGGGCGGAGCGACGCCGATCGCAGGGCCCGCCGCGGGCGACGGCAGAGTGGCCGCGGCCGGTTGAGCAGCGGAGGTCGGCGCCGTCGCGTGAGCCGGTGCCGCTGCCGTCGCGAGGGGCGGAGCCGCGTGCGCCAGTGATGACGGGGCGCGGGGAGGATTCGGCGCAGGCAGGGCCTTCGCGCCGCCAGCCGGCGGGTAGGGCTTGCCATAGTTCGCGCCCGAGATCGGCAGCGCCATGCCCGGCTTCTTCGCAGGCTTGTCGCTGCGAGGCGCATACGCGGCCCAGAGCGCTTCGAGATTCATCGGGACGCCGGCGACTGCGAGGCGACCCAGCGCCTCATGAAGGCTCGTCACGCCGTTGCGTCCCTTGCGATCGAGGTTGATCGCCCGGTGCTCGCGGTCGCCGAGGATGCGCCCGACGAGCTCGGTGAGAACGCTGCCCGCGCCCACCTCGACGAAGGTGCGCACGCCGCGCGCGTACATCGCCTCAATCTGTTCGACGAAGCGAACCGGCTGCGCGAGCTGCGCCGCGAGCGTGTCGCGCACCGAGCCCGCATCGCGCGCATACGGCTTCGCGGAGGCGTTGCCAAACACGTCGATCGAGGGCTCGCGCACGGCGATCGTCTCGAGGTACGCGCGAAACGGCGCGCTCGAACCCGCGACGATCGGGCTGTGGAACGCAGTCGCGACGGGCAGTCGCTTCGCGGCGATGCCCTTGGCCGCGAACGCGGCTTCGACGGCGGCGATGCTGGCCGTGGTTCCCGACACGACCACCTGCGTGGGCGCGTTGTGGTTGGCGACCACCACGTCGCTGCCGCTCTCGGCGAGGAGCCGGGAGACCTCTTCGATGGGAAGGGCGACCGCGAGCATCGCGCCCGGGGTCGCGGCCGCTTCGCGCATCAGCTCGCCGCGCCGGCGCGACACGGCCACGAAGGCCTCGCCATCGAGCACGCCCGCAGCGTGGAGTGCTGCGACTTCGCCGTAGCTGTGGCCACCGACGCACGACGGCGTCACGCCGATCGACCGAAGCACGCGTTCGAGCGCGCGGCTGTGCACTCCGAGCGCAGGCTGCGCCCACTCGGTGGCGGTGAGGCGCGCCGTCTGCGCCTCGCGATCGGCGTCGCTGAAAACGGGGCGCGGAAACGCGACGCCGTGAAGGCGCTCGCCATCAAACGCGACCGCGGCAGCTTCGTCCCACGACGAACGCGCGACGTCGAAGGCCATCGCGATGTCGGCGCCCATGCCGACGTACTGGCTCCCCTGCCCCGGATAAACAAACGCGATCGCGCCGGGCTCGGCTGCGCCGACGCCGTAGTGAATGCCGGAGGGCGCGCTGAAGGCCGACGCCGGGGCCTTGTCGATCGAGGCTGCTGCCTGCGAGAGTTTGTCAGACAGCTCGGGCGCCGTCGCGGCGACCACCGCGAGGCGCGCGGCGTCGGTCACGCGAAACGACTGCTGGCTCTCACGCGCAGTCAGCGGCAGCTCGCCCGGGCTGCCCGCGAGCGCGCGACAACGGGCCGCGAGCTCGACCGCGCTCGGGGCCGAGAGCAGCACCAGCTCACTCGGCGAAGTGCGCAGCCGCCACGCCGGGCGCGCGCTGCCCGAGGGCGCGAACTCCTCGAGCGTGACGTGGAAGTTGCTGCCACCGAAGCCGAACGCAGACACCGACGCGCGGCGCGGGTGCGACGCGTCGCGGATCCACGGGCGCGATTGGGTGTTCAGGTAAAACGGGCTCCGTTCGATCGCGAGCTTCGGGTTCGGGCGCTCGACCTTGATCGTGGGCGGAAGCACCTTGTGGTGAAGCGCCATGATCGCCTTGAACAGCCCGGCGGCTCCGGCGGCGGCCTTGGTGTGGCCGATCTGCGATTTCACGCTGCCGAGCGCGCACCACTGCGGGTCCGGTCGCTCTGCGTCGCCGAACGCGAGCTTGAGGCCCTCGAACTCGGCGGCGTCGCCGGCCTTGGTGCCCGTGCCGTGCGCTTCGACGAGCTCCACGGTGCCGGGGCCGTAACCCGCGCTCGCGTACGCGCGACGAAGCGCGCGCGCCTGACCTTCGGGCACGGGCGCATAGACGCTCTTGCTCCGGCCGTCGGACGAAGTGCCCACGCCGCGAATGACCGCGTACACGTGATCGCCGTCGCGCTCGGCATCGGAGAGGCGCTTGAGCGCGATCATCGCGAGGCCCTCGCCGAGCAGCGTGCCGTCGGCCGAGTCGGAGAAGGGTCGGCAGTCGCCGGTCGGCGACAGGGCCGGCGTCTTGCTGAAGCACATGTACATGAAGATGTCGTTGAGGGCGTCGACGCCGCCGGTGATCACGAGGTCCGACTGCCCGAGCTGCAGCTCGTTGAGCCCCATCGACAGCGACGCCATGGAGCTCGCGCAGGCCGCGTCGGTGACGGCGTTGGTGCCACGCAGATCGAAGCGGTTCGCGATGCGCCCGGCCACCACGTTTCCGAGCAGGCCCGGGAACGACGACTCCTGCCACGGCACGTAGTTGCTCGCGATGCGATCGCAGATCGCCTGCGCCTCGGCTTCGGGTATGCCGCTCTCGCGCAGCGCCTTCACCCAGATCGGGCGCTGCAGGCGGCTCACCATCGATCCGAGCAGCTCCTGCGCCGACGTCACGCCGAGAATCACGCTGATGCGCTCGCGGTCCATCGTGGCGAACTGATCGCGGCTCGCGTCCTCGAGCACGCGCTGCGCCACGATGAGCGCCAGAATCTGCGCGGAGTCGGTCGCGGGCACGATGCTCGGCGGCACGCCGAACTCCATCGCGTCAAACTGCACCGGCGCCAAAAACGCGCCGCGCTTGCAGTACGTCTTGTCAGGAGCCGCCGGGTTTGGATCGTAATAATCCTCCGCGAGCCAATGGGTCGGAGGAACCTCCGTGATGAGATCGCGTCCCGCGAGGATGTCGGACCAGAAGCCGCGCGAGTCGGACGAGCCGGGAAAGAGCGCGCTCACGCCGACGACGGCGATGGGGATCTGCAGGGGCGAAGCAGCGGACATCTTGGTAAACCTCAAGAGCTGATTGCGGACGACAGCGGTCGTGGACGAAACTGGAACGACGCCGCGCTGATCGGCGCGCCGTGGCTTCGGAGCTGAGAGGCGCGCGTGATGACGGCCGCACCCTCGAGAAGGTTGTGCGCGATCTGGGTGACGGTTCGCTCCGCCGGCGCAGCGAGGAACGAGCCCGCGGTCCAGCGGTTGAACGAGCCCATCGCCGGACCGGACCAGATTTGAAAATCGGTACGCCGCGAGGCCTCGCCCTCGATCGCCCAGCGGCTTGCTTTGCCGAGGTACCAGCGAAAGACAAGCGCCATGCGGTGCTTGGGATCGCCAAGGGCGCGCGTCACTTCGGCCGGATCGCGGCGCGTCCAGAACGCGAGCGTGTCGGCCCAGATGTCGTCGAAGGTCGCGTGCAAAACGTCGCGTTCGAGGCGCGCGCGCAGCGCCGCGGGGATCGCTTCGAGCGAAGCGTGATCGCGGTAGGCCTCGTACAGCTTCGCGGCGCGCACGCCGAACATCGTGCCGCGCCTCAGCACCTGCACCTGCACGCCGAGCTCGAACATGTCGGCGGCGGGCGCCATGATCACGTCGGCCACGTCGGCTTGCGCGAGCATCTCCTTGCCCGCTTCGGAGAGGCCCGACTCGGTAGCGGCCTGATTGACCGAGCCGGTGACGACGTAGGCCGCTCCCATCGAGAACGCGGCCGCGACAGCGCTCGGCGTACCGAGCCCGCCCGCAGCGCCGACGCGGATCGGACGAAGGTAGCCGTGGCGAAGGGCGAGCTCGTCGCGGAGCGCCATTATGGTGGGAAACAGCGCGACCAGCGACTGGTTGTCGGTGTGCCCGCCGCTGTCGGCCTCGACGGTGATGTCTTCGGCGACCGGCAACTTCGCCGCGAGCGTCGCCTCCGACTGCGTCAGCGAGCCTTGCTCGACGAGCGCGCGGAGCATCGCTTCGGGCGGGGGTGACATGAAGCGCTGCGCCACCTCGGCGCGCGAGATCTTCGCGAACACCTGGTGCCTTCGCACCACGCGGCCCGACGCGTCGACGGTGACTCCCGAGGCCGCGCACCGCACGACGGCAGGCGTGAGACCCATGAACGCAGACACCGAGATGCGCGTCACGCCCTTGCGCAGAAGCAGATCGGCGACGCGGTCTTCGAGGGCCGGCTCGTTCGGCGAGTGAATCAAGTTCACGCCCCACGACCTGCGCTCGCCGAGCGCTTGGTCGAGCTCGCCCACCGAACGCTCCACGCGCTCGAACGACAGGCCCGCAGCGCCGAAGAACCCGAGCATCTCGGCCTCGGCCATCGCGATGACCATTCGGGTCGTGGCGATGCCGTTGGCCATCTCGCCCGCGACGTACGGGAAGCGCACGCGGTGCAGCTCGTTGAACGATCGATCTCCGAGCCACTCCGGGTAAAGCGCCGGGAGCGTGGCGAGCAGCGGAAGGTCGCCTGGCCGTCCCGTTCCGCGCGCGACGACTTCGCCGCCGAAGCCGAGCCCCACGCGGCCCGACGCCGACTCGCGCACGACGTGCACGGGCTCGCGTATCCGGCCAAGCGCGGCTTCGAGGTCAGCGGCGGCGAAGGCGGGTTGCTGGGCCGAGGGGCGCCAGTGTCCGAGGATGGAGAGGTCGTGGTCGCTCAGGGGAAAACCAGAAGCTTGGGGACCGCTGGCGCTTCACCGCCGCGACGGCCCGGTCGTGTTCGCGTGCGCAAACCGTGCGCGGGGGCGACTCTTACTGTGGTCCGCGTCCCCGGGCATCACGAACCGGTCATTTCGACCGGCGCGCGGCCGCGGCGAATCGCCAATTCGGAGATCCGAATTTTTGCGGACCAGCCCCCGTGCGCCCTCATTTCGGGCGCGTCGCGAACGCGGGTCGCTCCGGTCGGAGCGGGGTCGCGCCCTGCGTCGCGGGTCGCCCGCCGCTCGAGCGACACCCCGCGCCGCCGCACGCCGGCAGCGCCCCGCCGCCGCGGTAGGCACCGGCACCTGCGCGGGCTACTTGTTGTCTCCATGCCCAGCGCAGACAGCCCCCTCGCGGATCTCCCCCTCATCGACCCAGCGCACTTTGAACGTCCCGCTACCGAGTCTCTTCGCCCGGTCGCGGCCTCCGCCCACGCGCCGCGGTTCCTGATGCTCTACGGCTCGCTGCGCGAGCGCTCGTACAGCAAGCTCTTGACGCTCGAGGCCGCGCGACTGCTGACGGCCATGGGAGGCGAAGTGCGGGTGTTCGACCCCGCCGGGCTGCCGCTGCCCGACGGCGCGCCCGAGACGCACCCGAAGGTCGCCGAGCTTCGCGCCGCGGCTGCGTGGTCGGAGGGCATGGTGTGGACTTCCCCCGAGCGACACGGCGCGATGACCGGCATCATGAAAGCGCAGATTGACTGGATACCGCTCAGCGTCGGCGCGGTGCGCCCCACGCAGGGCAAGACGCTCGCGGTCATGGAAGTGTCGGGAGGGTCGCAGTCGTTCAACGCCGTGAATCAGCTGCGCCTGCTGGGCCGCTGGATGCGCATGCTCACGATTCCCAATCAATCTTCGGTCGCCAAAGCCCACCTCGAGTTCGACGCCGCGGGGCGCATGAAGCCGTCTGCCTATTACGAGCGCGTCGTCGACGTGATGGAAGAGCTGTTTAAGTTCACGCTGCTCACACGTGACGTCGCCCCCTACCTCGTCAGTCGCTACAGCGAGCGGCGCGAGAGCGCCGAGCAGCTGTCGGCGCGCGTCAACCAGCGGACGATCTAGCAGGCCGTCATGACATCGAAACCCGAGCAGGCTCTCAGCGCCGACGAGCAATCGCTTCACGAAATGGGCTACGCGCAAGAGCTCAACCGGCGCATGGGCGGGTTTCAGAATTTCGCCATATCGTTTTCGGTCATTTGCATACTCTCGGGCGGGTTCGGCTCGTTTCCGATCGCGCTGTCGAGCGGCGGCGGATTTTCGCTCACCATCGGGTGGCTCGTCGGCGGCGCGTTTGCGCTCGTCGTGGCCGCGAGCCTCGGCCAGATCGCGTCGGCCTATCCCACAGCCGGGGGGCTCTACCACTGGTCTTCTATTTTGGGCGGCCGCTTCTGGGGATGGGCCACCGCCTACGTGAATTTGCTCGGACTGCTGTTCGTCATCCCCGCCGTAAACGTATTTCTGTATTCAATTACCAAAGACCTGTTTTTTGGCGCCGTTCTCGGCTGGAACGTGGCCGCGTGGACCAGCACCACGCAGATCCTGGCGGTCACGGCGATCACCGCGGCGCAGGCCCTGCTCAACCACTTTGGCATTCGGCTCACTACGATTGTCACCGATTTTTCGGGCTATCTCATCCTGGGCGCCACGGTGGTGCTCATCGTGATGTTCGCCATCGCGACGCCGTCGTTCAGCGCGGGCAAGGTGTTTTCGTTTGTAAACTACACAGGCGAAGCCGGCGGCTCCGTCACGCCGCGATCGGGCAACCTGATGGCGTTCGTCATCGGCCTTTTGTATCCGCTCTTCACCATTACCGGTTTCGACGCTTCGGCCCACACTTCCGAAGAGACGCGGGACGCGCGCAATACGGTTCACAAAGGCATGCTGCACGCAGTGCTGTGGTCAATCGTGTTTGGCTTTGCGCTGATCGTGGCGATGGTCATGGCCGTACCCGACATGAACGCAGCGGCCGCCAGCGGGTGGGCGTCGTTCAACAATCTGTTCACCGCCGCCATCTTGCCGAGCGCCATCGGCAAGGCGCTGCTGATTGCGGTGATCGCCTCGAACTTCTTCTGCGCGCTGGCCGCTGTTACTTCGACTTCGCGCATGATCTACGCCTTCGCCCGCGACGGCGGACTGCCGTTTTCGGGGGCGCTCAAGTCGGTGAGTTCGCGGCACGGCACGCCGGTCGCCGCGATCTGGGCGACTGCCGCTTTGTCGTGCGCACTCACCGCCGTCACCACGCCGCTGGGGGCGTTCGCGGCGCTGTCGACGGGCAGCGCGATGTATCTCTACGTGTCGTACGCGATGCCGGTGGTCGCCGGGTTCTTCGCCGAAGGAAGAAGCTGGAACCGCTTCGGTCCCTTTCGCCTCGGCGCGCTCTCGAGACCCTTTGCGATCATCGTGGCGCTCGGAACGGTGATCACGATCGTCGCCGGCCACTTGCTGGTGCCGTCGGTGGCCGCAGATCCGGCCACGAAGAGCAGCTTTGTTCCGGGCCTCGGCTACTACTCGGCGGGCTTCGTCGCGTTCCTGGGCGCGCTGTGGCTGGGCCTCGAAAACAGGCGCTTCCGAGGTCCACCCGTCGGCGACGCGATCGCGAAGCGGCAAGCCGAGCTCGCCGCCGGCCGCCCGTAGCAGTCTCGGGCGCGAGGAGCCAACCGAGAGCCCCAGGGCCCGTCCGTGCTAGGGTTTTGCTGTGGATCCCCTCCGGCTCAGCGACATCGACATCGCGCGTGCCACCCCTGCAGAAGCGAAGCTCGAGCACGCGCTCAAGGTCATGCAGCTTGGCATCGGAATGAAGCGAGCCCAGCTGCGCGCACGATTCGCCGGAGCGAGCGAACACGAAGTCGAGCAGCGCTTGCTGGCCTGGCTCGCGGAGCCGCGATGACCCCGGAGCTCGCGCTCCACCAGATCACGCATGCGCTGACCCGGCGCGGTCGAAGGTTCGCGCTGGTCGGGGGCCTCGCAGTGTCGCTGCGCGCCGAGGTGCGGTTTGCGCGAGACGTCGACATCGCCGTACCGGTGCGCGACGACCCTGATGCCGAGCGATTGGTCGTCGACTTGCGGAGCGACGGCTTTGTTCGTGTCGCGGTCGTCGAGGATCAGCGCCACGGCCGCATCGCGATCAGCCGCCTGCGCTCGCGTTCGGGCGTCGTGGTCGACCTTCTCATGGCGAGCTCCGGAATCGAGGGCGAGATCGCCGAGACGGCTTCCCCTGTGGCGCTCGGAGCGGAAACGGTGCCCGTCGCGCAAGCTGGGGACCTTCTCGCGATGAAGATCTTATCCATGCGCGAAGCGCGACTGCAGGATCGGATCGATGCGCAGAACCTCATCGCCATGGCCACATTGGACCTCGACCAGGTACGTGACCGGCTTCGGCTGATCACCCTGCGCGGGTACGATCGCGATCAGGATTTGCTCGCCAAGCTGGGAGCACTAATCGCTTCGATCGACGCGCGCTGACCGCAACCACAGGCGGGATTCGGGCTACGATCACGCAGGCCGCGCGCGAGCGTTGACCCGCGGGCGGATCAGATCCGCGCCGCCCGAGCGCGGGCGCCCACGGTTATTCCCGGTCGCCGCGATCGGCTGCGGGCAGGGCGACGGGCTTTCGCGTGGTGGGCGCGGCCACCGGGGAGGCCTGCGGCGCCGCAGCCTCGGCGACAGGGCCGAGTTGCGTGCCGGTCAGGAAGTCGAAGCGCACCGTGGTGAGCCACGCGAAGAGCGCCAGGATCACCAGGATCGCGGCGATCTTCTGCTTCGTTCCGGTCGCGTTGAGGGCGATGACGAGCAGGCCGGCGAGCAGCAGCAAGCGCCCCATCCACTGCAGGTGAACCGAAGCCGTCGTTCCGCGCGAAGTGGTGCGCGCGTCGACATCGGCGCGCTGCAGCGCCTTGATGTTGTACGTCGTCGCCAGCGTGGCGCGCTTGTCTTCGAGTGACTTCGCGGCGGCCTCGAGGTTTTTGCCCTCGTAATCGAGCGCGCGCGACTCCGCTTCGGCGGCCTTGATCTGCTCGTCGCGTACGAGCGTGTCAGCCGCTTCGATCTTCGCCTGCACGGCGCTCACGTCTGCGCGGGCAGCGTCGATCGCTGCCTGCTGGGTCGCATCGGGGCCGCCGCGCGAGAAGATGCGCGACACATCCGAGAACTTTCGGTTCTTTACGTCGAGGACGCCCTTGAGGCCGTCGCGGGAGGCCTGCGCCGCCTGCACGTGCAGCTTCGCGCTCTTCACGGCGTTTTCGTAGGAGGCAGACGCCTGACTTTGGGTCTGGCGGAACTCCTCGAGATCAATCTCCATCAGCGCCTGCGCGTGCTGAAGCTCGGCGGCAGCGCTTTCGGCGCGCGCGGCATGGGTGCGACTGCACGCGGGCGAAAGCAGCGCGAACAAGAGGCCAAACAGAATGGCCACGTGAACCGGCGTGCCGTCGAGCAGTCGGAACAAGTCACGAAGCGCTCCGGGGGCGGCGACGCCCGCGGCCGGCCGGGTCGTCGGAGAGCTGGCAGCGAGCGACGGCCCCGGCGAGGAAGCCACCGCCATCGCGGTCGCCGCGGGGACCCAGTCGCTCGTGCCGCTGCGCTGCAGCATCACGTTGGCTTCGACTTGCCCCGCCTGCTGGCCGCGACGCACCTGGTCGAGGGACACAGGCCCCACAGTGGAACCGTTGGCTGAGCGAACGAGCCAAACAGGCTCATTCCATGCGGCGGAGGCGTCATCGGAGAAAGACATGACGGCCTCGTATCACGAAATCGCCTTTGTGTTGTTAGCAGGGTGTTGAAAAACACCCTGATAGTAATTGGCGAAGCCAATTGCGTGGGGTGGGGACCCCGAAAAACCGCGTTTTTCGGGGCGGTGAGGTGCATACCTCCCCGAGATGAAAGGCTAGCAGGCCGTTCTTCAACGGCCTGTTAGCGCGCTGAACCGTCGAAATATTTCCGCGCGAGCGCGACGGCCCCTTTGCACACGAGACTACCCACTTTACGGC
>CANJCO010000105.1 GCA_947473045.1 Myxococcales bacterium
CGCCCTCTGAGGGGCGCCTGACGAACGCGTCGATGCGTTCCAGTGGGAGGCACAATCGCCTTCCAGCTCTTATGAACGGCGGGCTGGCGAAGTGCTTGAAAAGAAAGAAGCGCACGCCGGAACAAACCGACGTGCGCCTCGAGGGAGCGCCTAAGTGCGCTCGTAACTCAGCGGAGCAGACCGAGGGCGGCTTGCGGCGACTGGTTGGCCTGGGCGAGAATAGAGGTGCCGGCCTGGGTGAGCACCTGGGTGCGCGACAGCGTGGCGGTCTCTTCGGCGACGTCGACGTCACGGATGCGTGAGTTTGCAGCCGAGATGTTGAGGCGCACTGTCTGGATGTTGGAGGTAACGCTTTCGAAGCGGTTCATCGCCGCGCCGAACTTCGCGCGTGACGTGGAGACCGCAGACAGCGCCGCGTCGATCTGATCGAGCGCCTTCTGCGCGTTGCCGGCGCTTCCGGTGACGCTCGTCGTGCCCGTGGTGAAGGCGGCCGACAGGGCCGTGGTGCGGGCGCCGAAGGTGAGCGTGATGCGGTCGGCCGCGGTGTTGTTGATGCCGACCTGGAAATTCAGCGTGCTCGACGCGTTGATGACGCTCTGCCCGTTGAACTTGGTCGACGTGAGGACTCGCGAAATTTCGGACTGGAGCTGCTTGAACTCGGTGCCGAGGTAGGCGCGGTCGGCCGACTGAAGCGCGCCGTTGGCGCCCTGGGTCGCCAGCTCGCGCATACGACCGAGAATGTCGGTGACCGTTCCGAGCGAACCTTCCGCCGTCTGCGCCATCGACACCGCGTCGTTGGCGTTGCGCTCGGAGACGTTGTAGCTGCGAATCTGCGACTTCATGCTCTCGCTGATCGCGAGGCCTGCCGCGTCGTCTGCAGCCGTGTTGATGCGTGAGCCGCTCGAGAGCTTGTTGAAGCTCTTCGCGAGCGCCATTTGCGAGGCGCCCAGGTTCTTCTGTGCTGCGAGCGACGCAACGTTCGTGTTGATGTACATCGGCATGATCGTTCTCCTTCATGGAGCACGCGCACCGTGATTGGTGAGCGCTCGGGGCTTGGTTGCCCGTCAGCGCAATAGAACGACAGCGCGCGCCAACCCTTGAGGACCAAGGGCGGCGCGCACCGAAAAGAGCTGAGCCGCCTGCGCGGCTGCAGCGGTTAGCCGCGCAGGAGCGACAGCGCTTGCTGGGGCACCTGGTTGGCCTGCGCGAGCACCGCGGTGCCGGCTTGCATCATCACCTGCTGGCGCGACATGTTCGCGCTCTCTTCGGCCACGTCGACGTCGCGGATGCGCGAGTTGGCGGCCGACACATTGAGGCGCATGATCTGAATGTTCGCCACCGTGGTGTCGAGGCGGTTCATCGCCGAGCCGAACCGGGCGCGCGCCGTCGACAGGCTGCTCATCCCGGCGTCGATGATGTCGAGCGCCTTCTGCGAGTTGCCCGCCAAACCCGACACAGTCGTCGTCGTGCTCAGGAGCGTCGAGAGCGACACGCCGCCGAAGGTGAGCGTGATGCGGTCGGACGAAGTGTTGTTGATACCGACTTGAAACTCCACGGCGGTCGACGCTGCGGGAATGAGCTTGACGCCGTTGAACGAGGTGCTCGTCATGACGCGCTTGATTTCAGCCTGCAGCGACTTGAACTCGACTTGCAGGTAGTTGCGGGCGTCTGAACCGATCGCGCCGTTGGCCCCTTGCGTGGCGAGCTCACGCATGCGGCCGAGCACGTCCGAGAGGGTGCCGAGCGAGCCTTCCGCCGTCTGCGCCATCGACACTGCGTCGTTCGCGTTGCGCTCGCAGACTGTGTAGCTGCGCATCTGCATCTTCATGTTCTCGCTGATGGCGAGACCTGCCGCGTCGTCTTTCGCGCTGTTGATGCGGTAGCCGCTCGAGAGGCGGTTGAAGCTCGTGGAGAGCATCCCCTGCGTGGAGCTGACGTTGCGCTGGGCGTTGAGCGAGCTCAGGTTGGTTTGAATGACGATGGGCATGGCGGTCCTCTTTCGTGCCTCGAACGGCGGTATTGAGTGCGGTTAGTGGCCGCTGGAGGCGGCTGTCGTTTTTTTGGAGAGGGAGCTTCTCAGCTCGGTTTCGAGTTGCTTTGCCGACGCGGCCAGCGCGGAGGCGAATGTCTTTTCGGCGCGGAGCGACCACTTGGCGTCGTCCCGAAGGTCGACGGTGTGCTCGCGGGAATTTCGGTCGGTGAGCTTGCGGATACTCGCGTGCGCCCAGGCCTCGACGTAGCGCTCGGAGCGCAGGGTCTTCGACAGCTCGCGTTCGAGCTCGTCGATGCGGGCGAACTGCCGCATCGCTCCTGCGTTGGAGCCGTGGTCGATGTCGCGCAGCGCGCGCTCGCACGCGGCTTCGATGCGAGCTGCGATGCGGCGAGCCTGAGCGCTGCGGGCTGCGATGCCCAGGAGCCACGCGTCGATTTGCTCGTCGGTGCGGTGGGGGCGTGCGCCCTCGCTGAGCAGAGCGGCGATGTCGACGGCGACATCCGGCATTGCGGCGATGACATCTGCGAGTCCATGTTCTTCCCAGTGTGCAATCCGCGAGCCACCCTCCGTCGCGTTGACCAATTTCGTCTCGGGTGCCATTTGGCGCAGGGTTTGTGCGCAAAACTCGAACCAGCCGCGGAAAGAATTGAACGACGAAGTCGAAGCGACGCGCGCGCCGCCGCCATAGCCTTCGACCATGTAGAGGTCGTCGCTGATCGGCGCCGAACCGAGCGCCGAACCTTCGCGCGCCCGCTTGATTTCGTCGCAATGCTCGAACGTGACCTTGCCGGTCGTCTCGTCGACATTGACGCGGGAGTGCTCGAACGCGGAGCCCGCGGCGTGCGTTCGACCGCCGGAATAGGCCAAATCCTGCCCTACCAGCACGATCGGCGAGCACCCGAGCAGCTGCGCGACCGAGAACGCCACCGTCGAAACGCTGCCGCCAACGCTGACGCCCTGAACGCCGCAGAGGTCCGCGAGCGTCTGAAACTCGCCGACCGACTCGAAAAAGGGCAAAAGCGGCCCGTTTCCGGTAGCGAGGCTCACCGGGTGCGCCGAAAGGCTGAACGCGCGGGCGACGTGGTCGATGAACGGCAGCTCCGCCATGTGATGCGAGAGATTCAGGCCCTCGAGGCACACCAGAACATGGGGCTCCACGCCCATTTTCGCGAGGGCTTTGCCCGCAACGTCGACCGCGATGACGATGCCCTTCTTCGAGGCCTCGCGCAGCAGGGCTCCGTTGTTCGCGAGCGAGGGGCCGGCGCCCACGATGAAGGCCGGCACACCTTCGAACTTTTTGCCCAGCGTCAAGATTGGCGACGTCTGCGTCAGCGCTCTGACGTTCGTCATGTGGTTGGAAATCCACTCGCGAAAACGCATCGAGCGCGTGTTCTCGACGAGGTCGACTTCGGCGAGGTGACGGGGGATCGCCTCACGCAGCGACTCGAACGCCGCCGGGAACATCGCCGCGTAGCCAGGTGACACGACGACCGACGCGTTGGTGCTCGCGCCCGCGAGGCGAAGCCACATGCTGTCGAGGTCTGCGAGCTCGGTGACGATCACCGTGCCGCCGAGATCGGTCGGGCCGTGCTCGAGCACCGTCCGCGCGATGCCCGCGTCGGGCTCGTAGACGACGATCTGCGCCGTGCTCCGCAGCCGTATTTCACGCACAGCGTGACCGAGGCCCAAACCGAAGACCACCATGATGGTGTCGGTCTTCGACGTGAGCGGCCCGAACGTGCGCGCCACTGCCGCCGCGTCGGGCATCGCTCCGAGCAGCTCGCCGTCGACGCGAAGCGCCGGCGTACCGTCTGCGAGCGTAACGATTTCGCCGCGCGGCTGCGCGGTCGAGATGGCCTTCTTCGACGTCGTGCCGAAGTCGAGAGCGTCGAGGTTCGCGACTGCGTAGCGTTGGGCGAGCGTCAGGATTTCTTCGGCGGCGACGACATCGTCGCGTGCGTCGTCGCTCATGTCTTTTTCTTGCCGAGGAATTCGCGCAGATCAACGCGGCGCGGGGCTTCGAGCGTTGCCGCTCCCTCCGCTGCAGCGGCGTCCTCGGGCTGGCTGGCAGCAGCGGCGCGATTCTGCGCTTCGATGCTGTCTTTCACCTCTCCCCGGAGGATTTGCTGGCCGGCGGGTGCGCGCACGGCGATTCGGACATGGCTTCGTGCGATTTCCGAGACGATGATCTCGATATCGCCGATGCAGATTCGTTCGCCTCTTCGGCGGGTAAGCATCAACATCGTCCCGACGGTAGTGCACGACAGGTGCCAATCCCCACTTCCGCGCGATCGGGCCGCCGACGCAAAACAGCCCCGACCCACCGATGGTGAGCCGAGGCTGCGCGCGAATCGGGACGAAACTCAGCCGAACTTGTTGATCGACATGGTGCTCAGCGAAGTGCGTGCCACCGAAATGGCCTGCTCGACAGCGCCTTGAAGCGCGATGAGGTTTGAATAGGCCGTCGTGGGGTCGGCGTCGGAGACTGCGTGGCGCTGCGCGGCCAGACTCAGCTGGGTTTGTTGATGCGCGGCGTCGGCGGTGTCGAGGCGGTTCGATTTCAGGCCCGCGTCAGTGCGTGCGGCAAGAATCTGACGCCGGCTGGCGTCAAGCGTGCTGACGGTCGCCGCGATCGCCGCCGGGTTGTTGCTGATGAGCGCGGTGCGAAGCGCGTCGAGGTCAGCCGCGACGTTGCGCCCGCCGGAGGCCGAGAAGGCGAGGGCGCCGCTGACGCTCGTGATGGCGCTGACGCCCGGCGCGATCTCGGCGGTTCGATCGGCTGCGTTCCCCAGGAAATTACCCGCGGCATCCATCGCCGCCGTCGCCGTGCTGGTGCCACCAAACAGGTAGCCGGCCTGACCCTTGGTGTTTGCGGCGTCTACGAGCTGCGTCTTGAGCGCGTCGACTTCGCTGGCGAGGGACGCCCGATCGGTCGCCGAAAGGCTGCCGTTGGCCCCTTGCAGCGCGATTTCTCCAGCCCGCGCGAACAGGTCGCCCGCGGTGGCGAGCGCACCTTCGGCCTGATCGAGATCGCCCTTCGGCGTCTTGATGCTCTCGCGGAACGCATCGATGCGATCGAGCGCGCCCTGCAGCCGCACGCTCTGCGCGGCGCCGACAGGGTTGTCGCCGGGCGCTCCGATTTTTGCGCCTGTGGCTGCCACGCGCGAGGCGTTCGCGTACTGCTCTTTCAGGTGCCCCTGCTGACGCACAATAGCGTCAAGGCGCATCGAATCACTGATGCGCATGGCTCGAAGCTCCTTTCAGGGGTGTGAGAGTTGGGTTCATGACTTCACAGTGCTTGCATCAAACCAGCCAACAAATCGTCGACCGTCTTAATCAGTTTCGTGGCGGCTTCATAGCCCCGCTGGTAGCGCGTGAGCGACACCATCTCTTCGTCGAGCGACACGCCGCTCGACGAATCGCGCAGCGACTTGGTCTGCGCCGCCTGCGCCTCGCGCAAGGTGACGTCGTTCTGGGCCGCCTGTTTGCGCGAGCCCACGTCGCCCACGAGATCGGAGTAGGCCTCGATCGGCGTGCGGGTTCCGCCGCTGGCCACTTTTTGGCCGGCGATGATCGACAGGGCCGTGGCGTTGTTGGAGCCGCCGGGCACGTTGGCCGCGGTGTCGCTCGCCGCGATTCGGTTCGGCTGCCCGACCATCGCCGGATCGAGCGTGATCGTCGCCGCGGAGCCGGGCATCGGTGAAACCGAAAACAAGTTGCGTCCCGACACGCCATCGAGGCCGAAACCCGCCGCATGCTGCGTGTTGACGGCCGTCGCGACGTCGAAGGCGAGCTGGTCGAGCTTGGTCTGCGCCGAAGTGGCGTCGACGTCGCGGGCCTGCTGAAGGCCGTAGAGCTGACCGCCCGACAGTTGGGAGGTCACGTCCGACGCGGGGGAGCCTCCGCGCTGGGAGAGCACCTGCAAGTTGCCCGAGACATCGAGCTGCACGCTCAAATTGGCCGCGAGGCCTCCCTCGACGAGCGTGGAGCCCGCGGCCCGCACTACGAACTTGCCCGAGCCGTCGATGAAGCTGTGCACGTCGACCAACTGCGACAAGTCGGAAATGAGATTTCCGCGCTGATCGTGCATGTCGGACGCGTCAGAGCCTGAGCCTTCGGCTTGCGCGATTTGGTTGTTTAGCTTGGCGATGCGTCCGGCGATGCCGTTGACTTGCGTCGCGACTCCTTGAGCCTGCGAATACATATCGGTGCGCTGCGAAGTGATTTGCGAGCTCGAATCACGAAGCCCCGCCGCGAACGCATCGGCGCGCGTGAGCACGGTCGCGCGGGTGGTCGGGTCGTTGGGGTTGGCGGCCAGCGCAGTGAACGAACTGAACAGTTGCGTCACTTTATCGCTCAAGCCGGAGCCGTCTGTGTCGTTGAAGATGGCTTGAAGGCCACCGAGCGCGCTGTCGTGGCTGTTGGCGTATGCAGAGAGCCCGCTGGCGACCACGCTTCGCTGGTCGAGAAATTGGTCGAACGCGCGATTGATGCCCTTGATGTTCACGCCGCCCTGGCTGGCGCCGGGAAGCCCGCGAGTCTCGATGAGCGCGTTGCGGCGCACGTAGCCTGGCGTATTGACGTTCGATACGTTCTGCCCGGTGACGTCGACCGCGAACGCCTGCGCGGCCAGCGCGTCGCTGGCGATCGACAGAAGATTACTGATGCCCATGGTCAGCCCCGCACGTTGACGCGCACGGGCGCGGAAGTAGTTGGCGGAACCGACGGGCGCTTGCCGGTGTTGCTGTAACCAACCGGCTCTGCGCCGGATGCGAAGGCGATGGCGCCCCGGATGCACGAGCGCGCGTGGGCAAGCAGAAGCTGGTTTTGGACTGCGGCATCTCGCACAGCTTTGATGCGAGATTGGTGCCGTTTTTCGAAGCCGCCGCTTTCGTACAAAACGCGCATGCGACCATCGAGGCGCAGCTTGGTAGCCGCGGCCGCATCGATGGCCTGCGAATCTAAAATGCGCAAAGCCACACGTTCGTCTTCGAGCGCATTTTCGAGCTCGTCGAGCAAAGTGTCGGCTTCAGTTTTTGAAACTACTTGCATATCGCCCTCCAGGGGCTCGCGGTTAGGTCCGAGAGCCCCCCCCCAGAGGTCGCTACAGGACGCTCAGGCGACGTCGTCGACCATCTTGCGTGCGACCAGTTGCGCGTCGACTTTGTATTCGCCGCGATCGACTCTGTCTTTCAAGTCTGCCACCTTTGCGGCGCTTTCGGCCGAGGCGGTCGCGTCCACGCTCTTGGTGGAAGCAAGCTTGCGCGCTTCGTCTGAAATCGAGACGCGGGCAGCAGAGCCGTCTCTCTTCGTGGCCGAAGCAGCTTTTTGAGCGGCGACCGCTTCGCGCGCTTTTTGGGCGTTTTGCACGCCGTTGGCGTTGGTCCGGCCGTAGGCCTGGAGATCTCTGGGATTGACCTTCATCGTTCACTCCGCGCTGCGTTCGAAGACTTCTCAAGGGCAGAAGCTTCGCCCACAGCTGTCTGGACGGCAGCGCCCGGGGATCCTTGAGGACCTTTTGTCGCTATTTGTTCTTTTGCGAGCTGCTCGGTAAGTACGCGGGCCAGGCCGATGCCGCCGGCGTCGCTCAGAGCGTCGGCCAGAGCGCCCACGCGCATCGAGGCGTACATGCTCGAGCCCGAGGATTTGCCAGCCATGGACTTTTCCATTGCTGACAGCATAGTGCGCAGCATCGCGGACTCAAACTGTTTGGCTGCGCTCGCGATTTTCGCTTTGTCGGTCAAGCCGACGCTCGCTGCGGCGGGCGGGGGGACCTGCGGGGTGATGGCGGAGATGGGTGAGGTCATTGGATGACAATCTCGGCGTTCAGTGCGCCGGCGCTCTTCAATCCCTGCAGAATACTTGCCAGGTCGCGGGGACCGACTCCGAGCGACGAGAGCGCTTGCGCCACGTCGGCGAGACTTGCCGCACCCTTTAGGAAAGTGAGCGGGGGCGCGCTCTCGGTGGCCTGAACTTCGCTGCGGGGAACCACGGTTGTGCGGCCCGCGTTCGAGAAGGGCGCAGCGGGCTGAGAGACTTCGGCGGCCTCCTTCACGACGACGGTGATGCCGCCCTGCGAGATGGCGACGGGCGCCAAATGAATGTCACCCCCCGCCACGATTGTGCCGGTGCGCTCGTTGATGACGACCCGCGAGGGGGCGGCCGGCGAAACGTCGATGTCGTTGATCTTCGCGATGAGCTGGGTGGCGTTTTCTTTGAGCGCTGCGGGTACTTTGACGCGCACGGCCCCCGCGTCCGAAGCGGTGGCGTTGCCGGCGCCGAGCTCTTTCTGGAGGGCGTCGGAGATGCGCTGGGCGGTGGTAAAATCGGGCGATTTCAGCTCGAGCGTGACCACGTCGTCCTTCACGAATACCGGGACCACGGCGCGCTCGATGGTGGCGCCGTTCGGAACGCGACCGGTGGTGGTGACGTTTTGCTTCACCGACGAGCCCGACGCGCCGGAGGCCTCGAAGCCGCCCAGCACCATCGAGCCCTGCGCTACGGCGTAGACGTGCATATCTGCGCCGTGCATCAACGTCTGCACGAGCACGCCGCCTTGCAGCGAGCGCGCGTTGCCCATCGACGACACCGTGACGTCGATTTTGCCGCCGGCTCGCGAAAACGGAGGGAGGCTGGCGGTGACGAGCACGGCCGCCACGTTTTTGAGGCGAATTTGGCTCGAGTCGATTTGCACGCCGAGCCGACGCATCAGGGCCAGGAGCGACTGCAGCGCAAAAGGAGCCATCGCGTCGTCGCCGGTGCCGTTGAGGCCCGTGACCACGCCGTAGCCGACCAGCTGGTTGTCGCGCACGCCCTGAACTTCGCACAGGTCGCGGATGCGATCGGCGCGAGCGGATGCGGGCGCGAGCAGCAAAAGCAGCGCGATGAGGGCGGGCAACAGCTTCACGATGGATATCGATTGCAAGAGCGCCGCCAATCAGAAGGGGTTTAGACCGTCGAGAAACTTGGTGAACCAGCCGCGATCGATTTGGTCCTGCATGTCGCCGCGGCCGGTGAACTCGACTTGCGCGTCGGCGACCCTCGACGACGCCACCGTGTTGTCGCGGGCGATGTCGGCTGAGCGAATGACGCCCGAGATGTACAGGTGGTATTCTTCGGTGTTGACCATGACGACCTTCGTGCCTTCGACGAAGAGGTCGCCGTTGGGCATCTGATCGCGCACGCGCACGGCGATGCTGCCGCTGAGGGCGCCCTTGCGCTTGGTCGTTCCGTCGCCCGAAAAGTCGCTTTGCGAGGCCAGGGCGATGAGCTTGGTGGGGTCGAGGTCGGGGTGCGCCGCCTTGAGGGCGGGCACGAGCCCGAGCATGCTGTCGACGCCAGCGCTGCGGCTGCTCGACTTGGAGAGCTTGGTGGTAGCGGCGCCCTGGGCGTCGGCCTGCTCGTCGATCTTGATGACGACGAGATCGCCCACACGGATGGCGCGCGTGTCCTCGAGCATGCCCGGCATCGCCTCGCTGTAGAGGGAGCCGTTGGCCGGCTTGGCGACGTCGGCCGCGTACTTTCCGGGCGTGTACTCCCGCGCGCGCGGCGTAAACGGCGCGATGTGGTGGGCGCCGCAGCCCGCCATCGCAAAAGCCGCTAAAAATAGAGCGATTGTGCGCTTCATGACCGGTCCACGAGGTCGGCGACGGTGTCGCCCGTCAGGTGCGCGTGCGCCACGCGACCGGTGCGCGCGATGGTGACCTGAATGGTGTCGCCGACGTCGCCGTCGGTCATCGCGGTGCCGTCGGCGTGGATCTCGACGCTGCCGTGTCGAACAACGACCGTGAGCTTGGTTCCGCGCGGGACGTCGGCGCGCGTGCCGCGTTC
>CANJCO010000106.1 GCA_947473045.1 Myxococcales bacterium
AGCAGGGTGTTGAAAAACACCCTGATAGTAATTGGCGAAGCCAATTGCGTGGGGTGGGGACCCCGAAAAACCGCGTTTTTCGGGGCGGGGAGGTGCATACCTCCCCGAGATGAAAGGCTAGCAGGCCGTTCTTCAACGGCCTGTTAGACGATCGCAGGAATCCATCATGCCCAAGTCCGCTGCCGCTCCGGCCCCCGTTCGCAAGCGCGTCTCGACCACCACGGCCGCGCGCTCCCCCGCGCGCACGCCGCGTCCGGAAGCGCCTGCGCGCGCGCGCACCGCATCGCCGGCGCGCGCTCGCCCCGCGAAGGCCGCCGACGACTCTACGCTGGCGATGCAGGTCATCGCCGACGTGCTCGCCGCCGACTCCGGCGAAGCGGCGATCCGCTCGGCCCACGATGGCGTGAGAGAAGCCTTCGACTGGGAGTACGCTTCCTACTGGAAGCTGGACGAAGCGTCGGCGACGCTCGGCTTCGACAGCGACTCCGGCACGGTCGGAGCCGACTTCATGCGCGCGTCGAGAGCCACGCACTTCGTCGAAGGACAGGGCATCAACGGGGGCGCGTGGGAAGCGCGCGAGCTCGTCTTCGTCGAGAACCTCGGCGACGTAAAAGACTGCCCGAGGCGGGTGCCGGCACAGCGCGCGGGCATCCATTCAGGCGTCGCGTTCCCCGTGATGGTGGGCGCGCGCGTGCTTGGCACCCTCGACTTCTTCACGCGGCAAAAGGTGCGTAAAAACGACCCGCGCCTCTCGGTGCTGCGCGTGCTGTCGACGATTATTGCGAGCGCCATCGAGCGCGCGGCCATGCAGCTTCGGCAGTCCGAAATCCTCACGGCGGCGGAGCGCTCGATCGGATCGCTGACGACCTCGTCGCGCACGCTCAGCGAAGTCGCTGCAAAAATGTCGTCGGATTCACGACGCTCCGCCGACGAGGCGAGCACGATGAGCGCCGCGGTCGAACAGATGCAGATGGCAGTCTCGAGCGTTGCAGCGCGACCGAAGAGCTCGGCGCGACCGTGCGGGAGATCTCCATGGACGCCGCCGAGAGCGCGCGCGTCGCCAAGGAAGCGCGCGAAGTCGCAGAAACCGCAGCGCGCATCGTGCAGGAGCTCACCGGCAGCAGCGAGGCGATCGGCGAGGTCACCAAGGCGATCCGCGGGATCGCACAACAGACGAACCTGCTCGCGCTGAACGCAACGATCGAGGCCGCCCGCGCGGGCGAGGCGGGCCGGGGCTTCGGCGTGGTCGCCAACGAAGTGAAGGAGCTTGCGCGCGAAACTGCCAGAGCCACCGACGACATCACCCGACGCGTGCGGGGTATTCAGGACGAGACCGCGAAGACGGTCGGCTCGATCCGCGACATCGTGCGCGTCGTCGGCCGCATCGAGTCCTTCACGGCCAGCATCGCGTCATCGGTCGAGCAGCAGGCGATCGCCGTCGAACAGATCGCCCAGAACGCGAACGAGACGAGCCAGGGGATGGCGAGCGTCGCGACGGGAATCGTTCAGCTGAGCCAATCGGCCGAGACCACGGAGGCCTCCGCCCGCCAGACGGAGACAAGCGCGCACGAGGTCGGCGCGAGAGCCGGCGATCTGGCGAAGCTGGTCGACTACTCCGTCTGACCCGGAGCGATCCGTTGCCGCGCAACGCGCCCGAAGCGCGGAAGCAGCCGAGCTTGCGCTGCCCGCGCGCGTTGGCATGCGCCGGGTCGACGCCGAGGTGCTCGCACGCACGTTGACGGGCGGCGCCTGGGGGCACGTCTTCCACGAGCTGATGGCGCAGCAGGCGGGCGGCACGCTGCCGCTCGCGCGAGGCACGTTCGTGCGCGGCCTCGTCGATATCGCCCTCCGCGGTGTGGAGCCCAGGCCCGCGCCGCGCTCACGCCCGCAACGCCAAAGACCGACCTGACATCGATGACGACAAGGAATCTTATGCGGGTGTCATTTTTGAGTGAGCATTCAAATACGATGCATCGCGGCGTCACGACGCTCGCGCTGGCAGCGGCGCTCGCGCTCGCGCCCGCCCCTGCCCTCGCACTCGAGCCGCTGTCTGCGTTCTTGAGCGCAGCGCGCTCCCGCAGCTTTGACAACCGCGAGGCCGCCGCAGTCGTGGGCCAGCGCAGCGCCGAGCGCGATCAGTCCTGGCTGAAGCTCGCCCCCGTGGCGACGGTGTCGGCTACTTACACGCGCAATCAGTACGAGTCGATCGTGACCATTCCCAGCGGCCCGACGACGTTCCGCACGGCTACGATCACGCCGCAGGATCAGGGCGATCTGGTGTTGTCCGCGACGGTGCCGCTCGTAGACGTAGGCGCGTGGGAGCGCATCGGGGTGGCCAACCGCTCCCTCGAGGCGTCACGCTCGCGCGCCGAGTCGACGGCCAGCGACGTGCAGAAGGCCGTCGCTCGTGACTACTACCAGCTCGTCGCCGCGGCGGCGCTCGTGGAGGCCGCGGGGTCGTCGCTCGACACGGCGAGAAAGAACCTCGCGTACGTCACCAGCCGCAAAGAGGCGGGCGTCGCGAGCGAGCTCGATCAGAAGCGCGCCGTGGCCGAAGTGGAGCGCGGGCGACAGAGCCTGGCGGACGCGACCTACCAGGCGCGGATCGCCGAGCGCGCCCTCGCGACCGCCTCCGGCCGCGTGCCGACGACCGACGGAGCATCCACGCTCGGCGACGATCTGTCGCCGGAGGCGCCGCTCGCCGAATGGGACGCCGGAGGCGCCGACGCGTTGCCCGCCGTGCGCGCCCAGCGCGACGAAGCGCGCGCGCAGGAGCGTCTGGCGTCGGCGACGCGGATGGCGCTCGTTCCGAGCGTCGCGGCGTCGGCGCAGGAGCGCGTCACCAACGCCGTAGGCTTCGGGCAGCAGCCTTACTACGCGATCGCAGTCGGCGTGACGTGGCGCTTCGATCCGTCGACGTTTTCGGCGGCCGACGCGCAAACGAGCGTCGCAGTCGCGGCGCGCGCCCGTGAAGACAGGGCGCGGCAGCAGGCGCGCGACGACATCCACAACGCTTGGTTCGCGGTGGCCCGAGACCTCGACAAAGCCCGCTCCGCGCGCGCCGGCCTCGAAGCCAGCACGCTGGCCTCGCGCATCGCGAGCGATCGCTTCGCCGCCGGCACTGCGAGCTTTCTCGACGTGACCACTGCCGAGCGCGACGCCTTCAGCGCGAAGGTCACCCTCATCCAGGCCGACGCCGACCTCGCGTACGCACGCGTCGCTCTGCGCCTCGCCGCCGGGCGATCGATCGGAGGCGCGCAGTGATCGCCGCAAGAGCCATCAAGACCCGCGCGAGCTTTTTGGTGCGCCTCTCGACGATGGGGCGCGTGGGCCTGCGCATGATGTTCTTCGACAAGGCCAAGCTGCTCGGCACCCTGCTCGGCGTCGTGTTCGCCGTCGTGCTCGTCAACCAGCAGCTCGGGATCTTTCTCGGGCTCATCTACAAGAACATCATGTTCGTGCAGAACTCGCGCGCCGACATCTGGATCACGCCGCCCTCGACTGAGAACCTCACCGCCGGCAAGACGCTGCCGAACGCCAACCTCTACGCGGCGAAGGTGACGCCAGGCGTAGCGTGGGCAGAGCCGCTGCTCTACGGCGGCGGCAGCGTGAAGACGCCGAGCGGCGGCACGGAGCCCATCACGCTGGTCGGCACCAGGTATCCCAGGTACGTGGGCGGCCCGTGGAACATCGTCGCGGGCGACGCGCAGCGCCTCAGCCTCCCCGACACCATGTTCTTCGAGGACTCCGACCGCGAAACGCTCGGCGGACTGAACCTCGGCTCGATGCGCGAAGTGAACGGACGCAGGGTGACCGTCGGCGGCTTCACGTGGGGCCTCGAGCCATTCGGCCCCTCGTATGCTTTCGCCGACTACGAGACCGCACGCGAGCTGCTGCACACCGCGAGCGACCAGTGCAGCTACGTGCTGGTCGGCGTCGAGAGCGGGCAGGATCCGAGCGCGGTGAAGGCCGCGCTGCAGGCCAAAATGCCCGGCGCGCTCGTCATGACCGGCGCTGAGTTCAAGGGAAAGATCGAATACTTTTTGGTCTTCAAGCAGTCGCTCGGAGTCTCGTTCGGCACGAGCACGCTCTTCGGGCTGATCGTCGGCTTCGTCATCGTCGCCCTGTCGATGTTCTCGTCGGTCGTCGACAACGTGCGCGAGTTCGGCACGCTCAAGGCCGTCGGCTCCACCAACTTCGATCTGGGCATGCTGCTGCTGGTGCAGTCGCTCACCTACGCAGTGCTCGGTTCAATCATCGGGCTCGCCCTCGTGACGCGCATGGCCGCCGGCATCCGCTCGGCCAAGCTCGCGCTCGTGCTCCCCCCGTGGCTCACGTTCGGCACCGTCGCGGTCATGATCGTGGTCTGCGTCACGGCGTCTTCGCTCGCACTTCTACGCATACGGAAGGTCGAGCCCGCCATGGTGTTCCGATGAGCGACTACGCGATCAACGTCCGCAACGTCACCAAAGTCTACGGCGACGGAGACAACGCGTTTCTGGCACTCAAGGGCGTCGACTTCGCCGTCTCGCCCGGCGAGTTCGTCATGCTGAGCGGCCCGTCCGGCAGCGGCAAGACGACGCTGCTGTCGATCCTGGGCTGCGTGCTCACGGCGACTTCCGGCCACATCGAGCTGCTCACAGAAGACATCTCGCGCGTCAAAGAGGCGCACCTGCCGCGCCTGCGCCGCGAGTACATCGGCTTCGTCTTTCAGGCGCACAACCTCATCGCCTCGCTCGACGCTACGCAAAACATCGAGCTGCTTTTGCGCATGCGCGGCTTCGGACGCGCGGAGGCGACGGCAGAGGCGCACCGGCTGCTGCACGCGGTCGGCCTCGGCGACAAGCTCGAGAGCCGCCCTGGCGATCTCTCCGGCGGTCAGCGGCAGCGCGTCGCGATCGCGCGAGCCTTGGCGGGCTCGCCGCCCATCATCCTCGCGGACGAGCCGACTGCAGCGCTCGACGCTCAGAACGGCCTCGCCGTCACCGAGCTGCTGCTGCGGCTCGCCAAAGATCACGGGCACACGGTCGTCGTCGTCACGCACGACAGCCGCATCTTTCACCTGGCCGACCGCATCGTTCACATCGAAGACGGCCTCATCGCGCGCGAGGAGAAGAGGGCATCATGAACATCTTGAGCAAGGGCCGATGGAAGCTCGGTCTCGGCGGACTCGTCGTCGTTTTCTTGAGCGGCGTGGTGACCAGGAGCGTCCTGGCCGGTCCGCAGACGAGCCCGAACGAAAAAGACCGGGCGAAGTCCGCCAACGTGGTCACGCCCGCCAAGGGCAGCGACGAGCGCACCGAGCTGCCGGCCGGGAATTTCGTCGCGGGCAACGGAGTGGTCGAGCCCGCGGACCGCGAGACGAAGGTGGCCTCGCAAGTCGCCGGCCGCATCGAGCGCATCGTCGTGCATGAGGGTGAAGAGGTCGCCGTGGGCGCCCCGCTCGTGCTGCTCGAGTCGTCTGCCGAGAAGGCGGCGCTCGACGCGGCCGAGGGCGATCTCGCGGTATCGCGCGCAGAGCTCACCCGCACCTTGCGCGGCCTGCGCAAGGAAGACGTCGACGCCATCGTCGCCGACACCGAGGCGCAGCGGGCGCGCGCGCAGCAGTCGGCCACGACGCTCGATCGAACGCAGCAGCTCTCGCGCACCGGCGCGGCGACCCCCGACGAGCTCGATCGCGCGAAGCAAGCAGCCGAGGCCGACAAGCGCACGCTCGAGAGCGCCGAGGCGAAGCGAAAGGCCGCGATCGCCGGCTCACGCTCGGAAGACATCCTCGTCGCGCAGGCCAAAGTGACGGCGTCCGCGGCCCGGCGCGATCAGGCAAAGGCGGCGCTCGATCGGCTCACCATCCGGGCCCCGATCGCCGGCGAAGTGTTGCAGGTGAAATTCCGCGCAGGCGAGTACTACGCACCCGCCAGCGGCGAGCTCGCGCTCATGGGAGACACCCACAAGCTGCGCGTGCGCACCGACGTGGACGAGCGCGACATCGCCAAGGTAAAGCCCGGCGCGCGCGCCTTCGCCACGCTCAACGCCTATCCGGGTCGCCGCTTCGAAGGGAAGGTCGTCGAGATCGGCAAGCGCATGGGCCGAAAGAACGTGCGCACCGACGATCCGACCGAGCGCATCGACACCAAGATCCTCGAGGTCGTCTTCGAGCTCGACGACAAATCCGGACTCGTGCCCGGACTGCGCGTCGTGTCCTTCCTCGACGTCGGCTGATCGGTCAAAATAGCGGCACGCGTTCTGGCGCCAGAACGCTCCCTTGAGTCACGCTCGCCGCGCGGCCGCCAAGCCCTCCGCCCCCGCCCGTCGGCCCCGGCGGCCACGTCGCCGTAATCGCCGCGCGCGGGGCGCGCTCGCGATGACCCCCCGGCCTCCATCATTGCGGCATCGGGGTCTTTCGGTCGAACACGTAGGGTCCAACCACCGCGCCCCACACCTGCTTGCCGTGAGCGTCGTAGCCGCGGTCCCACGACTTGATGCCGTCCGCGAACACCGCAACTTCGCTCGTGGCGTAGACGGCCCCCTGATGATCGTTGAGGCACTCGGTACCGACCGTTCCCCCTTCGAAGTGGTCACCGGTCCAGCCGAGCTCGACGCGACAGCCGGGAAGCTCGATCGCATCCGCACGGACGAAGCTCGGCGACGCACCGCCGGCGCAGGCATGAACCGCCGCCCTGGGCTTCACGAGCTCGTAGACCCTCGAGACCGCTTTCGAGCTCGGCTCACCTCCTGCCTCGACGACGTAGAGCCGTTGCCGATACGGAGCGTCGAGGCTGGCGAGCATGGCCTGCTCTACGTAGAGAACGTTCGGTCCAAATTCGGGCGCCTCGGCGCGGCACGTCTGCAACTGCACGGGGAAGTACTGCGGCGACGTCTCGGCTTGCGCGCTCGAGTCGAACCGCCCGTCGAGGTGCCTCGCCAGCGTGTCGGCGGCGACGAACAGCTCGCCCGCTTCACCAGCGCCGGCGTCGGCAGTCCCACTCGATTGCGGGTTCGGCGCTCCGGCGGGCTGTCCGCCGCAGGCGCTCAGGGCCAAAGCCAATCCGGTCCAGATCAACGCTCGCATCGTCGGCCTTTCCGTCGGAGCACGTCCGACATGTACATACCGTGTCGTATCTACCTGCATACGAAGCCGTATGTCAAGCGCGGGCTGGGACTGGCCTGACGTGAGGCGTGTCGACGTCAGGAACGCTTCGCCCTGGGTGCGGTCGCGCGACGAGGCTTAGGCTTTTCGCCTTCAGGTCCCGGCGAAGCAGCACTCGCGGGCCGCAGCAGGTCCATCACGGTGCCCGCCGCTCCCGTCGCTCCGAAGGGAACGCTGAGCTCGGTCAGCACTTCGATTCCAAGCACGATCGCGATCGACAGCGCGCCGAGTTGTCCCGGGTCGACGTCCGCCCGCAGTTTCCCCCGCCGCTGGCTGTCGCGCGCGTACTCTCCGACCAGGTCCATCGAATCGCGAAGCAGCCGCGCGCGTCGCGCGCGAACGACGTCCGAGCGCGAACATGCGTCGAGGATGTGATGCAGCCGCACCGCACCCGGCAGCGGGTAAGCGCCGATCGACACGGCCTGCGCAAAGCGCGCGACGAGCGCGGCCAAGTCCGCTGGGCTCCCCTCCCCGCCGACCGGACCGCCAAGAATCGACCCGATGAAGCCTTCGGTGAGCTGGTCCATGACCGCCACGATGAAGTCGTCCCGATCCTTGAAGTGAACGTAGAATGCGCCGCGCGTGTAGCCCGCTCGCTCGCAGATCGAATCGAGGCTCGGTGCATCGAGCCCACCCTCGCCGAAGGCAGCCATTCCCGCGGCGATGAGCGCTTGGCGGGTTTCGAGCATGGTCGCGTCGCGGACGCGGGTTCTTCGAGCCATAATTCTGCATACGCCTCCGTATGTTAGAAGGCAACCTGGCGAGCGGCGTCGTATCCGCGAAGGCAGCGTCGCAGCGCGTGCGAGTACGATGCCGACGCTCGGCGCGAGGGTTTGTTCGTCGCGCCGAGGTCGGCCATCCGCCGCGCTACGGCCTTCGATGCGCTTCGATCGGCGAGGCTCGAGCAGAAGCGAGTCGGAGGCCGTCATCGTGAACACCGCGACCTCGACCACGACCGGCTGGTCAGAGGAGCTTGTCAGGAGCGTCACGCGTTCTGGCGCCAGAACGCTCCGTTGAGTCATCCTCGCCGAATGGCCACCAGGCCCTCCGCCCCCGCCCGTCGGCCCCGGCGGCCACGTCGCCGTAATCGCCGCGCGCGTGCGTCGCCCCGGCGTCAGGCTGCGAGCGACTCGAGCTGCGCGAAGAGGGTGCGCGCCATTGCGAGGGCCTGCGCCGAGCGAGGCACCCCCGCCACGCGAACGAGCTCGGGGGCCGGCTCGACGGCCAGCGAAGCGAAGAGCTCCTCGACCGCTTGCGCGCGCGCCGATGCGACGTGCGAGCGTTCGGTCGCAGGCAGCGAGCGCTCGGCCCATTCGGCGACGCGGTGCCCGAGCAGCGCGTGCTGGGCCTCGTCCCTCGCGATGACGCGGAACATGCCGCGCAGCGAGCCCTCGGCGTGCTCGGCCTGATACGCGGCGAGCAGCGCGCCCCACGTCTCTCGCACGCAGCCCTCGACCGCGTTCTCCAGCGCGCTCGCGAGGAGGCTGCGGACAGGGCCGCGTTCTACCACGGGAGGCGTGACGTCGCCGCCGAAGCGCCGCGCCACGATGCCTGCGACCCGCGCGTGGGTGACCTCGTCGTCAGCCGCGATGAGCGCGTCACGCTGGAGTGCGGCGGGCGCGCCGTGCGCTGCGAGCTCGTCATGAAGGATACGGAACGCGTCGACCGATGCGCCCTCGAGGAACGCCATTTGCGCGAAGTAATCGCCCAACGCGGCGCCCGTCGTGATGGCCTCGGAGCGAAGACCGCCTGGCTTGCGGCCAGCGCACCCGACCCCGCACCACAACTGCCCGGGCGAGGCGACCGGATCCCAGGTGCAAACGTTCGTCGGCTGGGTGGCCGAGGCCCGTCCGCAGAGCGCGTCGCAGAGCGCGGCGGGGATCGCTCCGCCATCGCCTGGCAGCCCGCACGCCGCCGGATCCCCGGCGAACGTGACGTACCAAGCGCACTGCGCGGCGCCTCCGTCCGGCTTGTCGATCGTCGCGCAGCGATTCGCGTCGGAGTCGATCCGGTCTGCGTCGGGCCCCACCGCGGCGTCGCCACCGGCGTCGGCGGGCGCGTCGGTTTGCCCTCCGCATGCGGCTGAGAGGGCGGTAAGCAGAGAGAGGTTCAGGGCACGAAGCAAGCGTCGTTCGGTCATGATCGGCTTCTGGTTTGCAACGGCCGATCCAACGTGATGAGGCCCTGTTTTGTTGCTACTGGCGCGCCGCCCGTGGGCCACCTTGTGCCACCGCCGCAACCGATGTCGGCACCCTCGCGGCTGCAGGGGCAGCCTGAACGGTAACTCTAACAGGGTGTTGAAAAACACCCTGATAGTAATTGGCGAAGCCAATTGCGTGGGGTGGGGACCCCGAAAAACCGCGTTTTTCGGGGCGGGGAGGTGCATACCTCCCCGAGATGAAAGGCTAGCAGGCCGTTCTTCAACGGCCTGCTAA
>CANJCO010000107.1 GCA_947473045.1 Myxococcales bacterium
CGAAAATAAAGTCTCGGCGCAGTCAGCCCGCCGTCTCGTTGCCGGCGATCCGTAGAGCTCTCATACTCCGGCTGACTGCGCCTTCCCAATGCCGCTCCTGCGGCGCACGTGCTCTCGTGCCCATTTAGACAGTGTCAAAGTAGTGCTAAGACCCGCGCGATTGGCTTCGCGACGCTCCAGCAGGGTGTCTCTCGACCGCCCTGCTAATCGACCACGACGCTGGCGATCGTCGTCTCGACTTGCTCCTTTGCGGCGTCGAAGTCGCGCTGGTCTCCGCCGGCTTCGACGAGCACCACGCGGGCATCGGTGACGAACACGCTCGCCCAGTACCTGCTGGTGCGGGCGCCGTCGACACGCGCGTAGCGCAGCGACGTTCCGGCGAGTCCGCGAGCCGACTTGATGGCCTTGGTCTCTTCGGGTGTCCATCCTTGCGCGCGGAGGCGAAGGTCGATGGCCTCCGCCCAGAAGTCGAGGTTCGCCTTCGGGTCGTTCTTCTCGGCGCGCGCGCCGATGACGACTCCACGCGGGCTCGCGACGCGGTCGTCGTAGCGGCCTTCGACGTGCGCGAATCCGGCGGGGGCGCCGAGCCTGGCGGACCCTCCGCACCCGGCGGCGAAAGCAGAGAGGATCGACAGCAGCAATACTGGGAGGTTGCGAATCATTGGGAGGTCCTTCATTTTCCTGAGATGAGTCGTTCGAAGCCGAGCTCGCCGAGCCACTTCGCGGGCAAGTCGATGGCGCGCGGCGGTGGCGGGGGCTCTGCCGGGCGGACGAGCGGCGCGCTCTTTCGCCTCGCCGACAGCTCGACCGTCAGCGTCGAAAAGGCAGTGTGTTCGCGCAGAAATCGCATGCGACCTTCGGTGCGGTCGATGTCCATCGCGACCCGCTCCAACTCGCGCTCCACCGTCAGCATCTCCCCTACCGAAGGCGCCTTCGCGAGAAACTCTTCGAGTCGCTTTCGCGTGGCCTTGAGGTTCGTCAGGCGCACCTCTGCGTCGTGGTACTCTTCGCTCACGTCCTGCGCGGCGACGGCCCGGTGGAGCACCTCTCCGAGCCCCTCGATGCCCGCAAATGCAGACCGAAATGCGTTCGACGGCACCACGACGCTCACGCTGTCGTCGCGTCGGCTGCCGATGTGCCCGCCCGATGCGATGGCAGCGTCGATGATGTGGTCAATCGTCGCGGCGACGCGTCCGTCATCGACCAGCAGCGACAGCGAGCCGGTGTACAGGATGAACAGCTCGTGGCCGGCGGCCTCCGGGCGCGGAGCGTCGTCCTTTCGCGTGCCCGTCGACTTCGCCGCGCTCTGGCCGCCCGGCCCGCGCGAGGGGCCTGCAGCCTGCGGGTGCGCCGCGCCAGGGGCCGCGAACGGCGCCGGCCCCGCTTCGGTCGCAGCCGCGACAGCGTCGCTCTGCGCCGCGCCGCGCTCGTCGTCAGCGTTGGCGCTTTGCGGAGGCGCCGCCGGCGCTGCGGCGCTTGCCGGCATGGCCGCCCCTCCGCAGGCAAACAGAAGAAGCGAGATCAGCGGCGCAGCGGCGAGCGAGATGGTCTTCATGGCGGTTGAATGAACAACGCACCCGGCGAGCGAACCTTACAGGCGCCCGCGTGCGGCGATTAAAACTGGTAGTTCAACCCCGCCCCGAGCACCTCGGCCGTGGCCGAATAGTGACCACCGTTTACCGCCTCGAGCGCGGTGGGATTGCCCTTCACCGGATTGATCTTCGCGATTTGGGCCTCCGCCGGATCGACATCGACCGAAAACGCCAGCACGTGCGCGTAGGTCAGATCGAAGCGCCAGTGCCCGCCAATATGGAGCCCGCCGCCGACCGCGAGGGTGAGCTTGTCCATATCGACGGTCAGCGGAGACAAGTACGCATTCGGAATCGCCGACTGCGCGAACGACGCTCCGGCTCTCGCGTCGATGCCGTATTGCTGCCACGCAAAGTGGTATTCGCCGCCGAGATGCACCGAGCTCGAGTCTTGAAAGTTACGTGGCAGCGATATTTTGCCGACTGGAAACGGACTGGGAAATCCCGTGACGCCGAGGAGCGAAATGCCCTGCGGCGTGATGTCGATCGCGTCGTGGAGGCTCCAAAATTCGCGCGCGGCGGCGAGCTCAACGCGAAGTCCGGGCGCGGGTCTCACTTCGACGCCGAGCCTGACAATCGCCGGAAGTCGGAAGGTCACCCGCGCGTCCTGACCGCTCTGCACAGCCGAGTCGAACGGCGCCGCCTGGGGCAGCCGGACGTTGACTGTGGCCGGCGCGTCGACCCACGTGGGAAGCGCGGCGCTCACGCCGACGCGGACGCGCGGCTCCGGTATCCAGATAGCGCCGGCGGTCGCGCTCGGGGCGAATATCGGCCCGACCTTGAGCTGGGTGAGCGCGTCGTAGGCAGGGTCCTCGGGGGCCCCGATCAGCCGATCGGCGGGGTTGGTGTTGAACACGACCGTCGACTGGAACGTCCCAACGAGGGCGGTCAGTCCCACTCCCAGCGCGAGCGTCGGGCTTGCGCGGTATCCCAGGTAGGCGCCGGCGACTGCGAGCAGCGATCCGTCGAGCGAGACGAGCGAATAGCGTGAAGGCGCCGGGGCACCGTCCTGCGCGGGCGGAAAGCTGCTGATGGCGGTGTACGGCGAGTAGATGCCGAGCGACGCGGTAAACGGAGCGTGCGCGTCTTCGCCTTCGCGGACGCCGAACGCGTACGACGCGGCGAGCGTAGGAATGGGCAGAAATGGGGTTGAGCTCGTGACCTCGGGGTAATTGTAGACGCGCACCGTGCCGGTCGCTGAGACGACCTGCGCCCTGCGCGTGAAGCTCGAATGGTGGTTGAGCCAACCGCCGTCGAGGAGAAAGCTCGTGCCCGAAAAGGCGACGCCCGCCGGGTTGTAGGCGAGGGAGCCCAGATCATCGGCGCCGGCCACGAACGCGCCGCCGCGGGCCAGCGGCCGCACGCCGCGGTCGGTGAAGTACAGCCCGCTCGCGCGCGCGACGCGAGGCGAAGGCGCTGCACACGCCAGAACAAGCGCCGCGGCGAAGGTCGCAGTCTTGCCGAGGGTCATTGTCCGGAAGTTCCTCTGCGCACGACTTCGTAGAACTGCTCGAGTCCGCTCTGCTCGTCGGCGAGGAAGCTGGTGACGTCGTCGGCCACCGATTTGTAGTCGTCCGCGGAGAGCCGGCCCGTCTGTTCGGGCGCCCGGCGACTCACATCACCGATGACGTCGACGATCACCTCGATCGGCGCCTGAACCGGGCGCCCGGATGGGTCTTCCATGGGGGTCACGAGCCTCGTGAGCACTTGCGTCAAGATCTGGTTGGGGTCGACCTCACGCGCGCAGATCTCGGTGCCGCTCGCGCTTACGTACTTTCCGCTGATGCGCGCCAGGAGCGCGAGGTTCGCGTCGGTGAGGCTCTTGCTCACAAACTGCCCTTCGGCGTTGCGCGTCGAAGGAGCGAGCGCAGGCGCCAGCGCATGAAAAAACGGCACGAGGTTCTGGTCGTCGCGCAGAAACTGAAGCGCGTCGGACGATGACGCGAGCAGCGCGGGCAGCGCGTCGTTCTGGGAGGCGGTGTCGACGAGGTACGAAAGGAGGCCCTCCAGCTCGGTGCGCGCAGCGTCATCCCGCCGCACGGCATCTCCCAGATCGAAGGACGCAGAAAATAGCGGACCCTTGATCTTGTCGGACAGGTCGCCCGCGACTTCGCTGCGCATCCATGTGCACGCCTTGTACGGCGGGGTGAACGCGTCGGCGCAGTGCGACAGCAGCTGGGCGCGCAGCATGTCGATGAGCACCGGCGCAACCTTCGGGATGGCCGGATCCGCGAACGTAGACGTCGCGCCCGAGCCTTTGACACCGAGAAACTGGTCGACGAGCTGCGATCGCGCGCGTCGCCACGCGGCCTGCCGACCGTCGTCCCAGGGGCCCTTCGGCACGTAGTCTGCGAAGGCCTGATCGACGCCGCTGAGTCCGGCGGTCAGCAGGTAGATCGGCGTCGTCTGCGGGTTGGTCTTTCCGTCGTTGCGCAGCGACGTGACGACCCCGGCGCGATCAGTGAGTCCGGCGGCCTTTGCGCGGGCCGGATCGATGAGCGCGCGCACTGTCTCGGCGCTCGCGGCGATACCGTCGACAGACTGCGTGGCCTTGCAGGCGTGCGTAGCCGGATCGAGCGAAGTGCATCGCGCGATGCTCTCGGCCGCGATGACCTTGGTCAGCGCGTTCAGGGCGGGGAGGGTGTCTCCGGTGAGTCCCTGCGCGATGAGCGCCTCGTAGCTGACCAGACCGTCCTTGGTGCAGTACCGTGGGTTCGTCTGCGGCGTTCCCGAGCTTCCGCACTCGGTGGCGAGCGCTTTGTCGTCGGGCCAGTGGCGGTACAAAACCTCCATCATCGACAGCAGCAGGTCTTCGCGCCCGTGGTTGGCGAACGCGCTGACGAGCGGGGTCATGGCTGCGATGAAACCAAAATTCTCGGTGATGAAGGTGCCGTCGGCGTCGCGCTCGTCGAGGGCGTCGCCGCTGCTGCACTGGCGCAGCCCGCGGACCTTGCCATCGCCCGCCGCGTCCGGAGCGCCGGGGCTCGGATCGGCGATGATGCGCTCAGGGCACGACACTGTGCCCACGTTGTGAGGTCCCATCAGATCGGCCAAAAAATGGTTGGTCTTGTAGTTGACGCCTGAGCCCGGGCTGTCTCCGGCGAGATCGAAGAAGACCTGACGACTCAGAAACTCGGGCCTCGGCCTCAGGGTCTTCGAGCTCGGGCCATCCCAGAACCCGGTGATGCCGCTCGACTGTTCCATGACGCCGACGCTGGACGCGCCAATACCGAGTATGCCGTTGCGCAGCGTGCTGTCGCGCAAGTAGAGCGTGGCGCGCCCCGCGATCGCGTCGACGAAGAACTTCGCGATGTTGTCGATTTTGAAGGCCTCGCACTCCTTGAAGGTCCCGAAAGCGGGAACGTTCACCGTGAGACCTCCCAGCGCAGCGTGCACGCGCGCGCCGTCTTTGTTGCACACGGTGACGCCGTTCGAGTCGTGGATCAGCTGCAAGAACCGGTGCCACGCGCTGCGGTTCCAGCCGTTGTCAGGCTTGGTGCGATCAACGGCGGTCTTCATCTCGGTGACGGAGCCGGCGTCGAGGTTGCGGGGCTTGCCGTTGAGGTTCGCGCGATCGTACGTCAGGTGATCGCGGTACTGCATGTAGTTTGCATATATCGTGTTGAGCGGCTGCGCGGCGTCGGCCGACAGCGATCGCAGCACGTCTTCCAGCAGCCTCGGCTCGCTCCCCATCGCGATCGCGACGTCGATCATCTCGTCCCAGAAGGTCGACTTCGCGGGCAGCGTCGCTTCGGGGTGCTGGGTCGCCGCGTCGCGGAACGACAAGGCTGCCCCAACGGTGCGCGCCACTTCGGACGGGTGATTGACCATGAGCTTGCGCGACAGCGCGAGCGTGTCGTCCGCTGAGCGGTCTCCCAGGATCTGCGCGCCGGCGTAGGCCAGGTCGACCAGCGGTGACCTCTCCGGATGAAACGCGTCGTAGGCCACGCTCACGGGCTGTCCGCCAGTGGTGGCGTCGGCGGGATACTGCCGCAGGGTCGCCAGCTTGCCGTCGCGCGTCCCGAGCAGCGCGTAGGCGCCCTGCATCGCGTACATCAGGGTCTCGTGCTGCGCGTTCGGGTCGCGATTGAGCAGCGGCTTCAGATCGGCCAACGCAGACGCGGTGAACGAGTGGCTCGTGTCGAGGTAGTCGTACATCAGCGCCCCGCCGGGCCCGATGAGCGCGCGCCCCTGCGGATCGCGAAACTGGGTGTCGGGCGCGCTCTGCGCAAAGAAAGGCGCAGCGGGCGCCGTGCCGCTCGACGAGACGAACCTCCCAAGATCGTCGACGTCGGCGAGGCCGTCTTTGTCTTTGTCGACGAACGGCGCCGGCAGCGCCCCTGCGGCCTTGGCGACCTGCGCGTAGCCGCGGGCATCGCGTCGCGCGATGTAGGCCGGCGAGCCTCCCCCGAACGCCGCATCCTGCGCGAACATCACTGACGAGATGGCTTCGAGCGCATCGCGGGGGCGCGAGAGCAAATCGCGCTCCGTGGAGGGCTCGCGTGTGACGACCAGCGGAGGTTGCGGCGGGTCGGCCTGTTTGGTGCGAAGCTCCTGCGCAAGCACCGTCAGCGCTTGCGTCAACTGGGCATACGCGGCGCCTGGCTCGGGGATGCGCTGGCCCCGCGAGTCGAGCCGCGGGTTCGGCGCGTAGGGCTTCGAGTCTGCCGAGATCGTGGAGAGGGTCGCGTTCGCGAGGTCGCGCAAGTGGGGGTACGCGAGCGCCGGTCTCGCGGCGCCGAGCCCCACGCTCGCCGGCCTGTACCCCTGCCGCGATCCGAGGCGCGCGAGGGCGGCCTGCGCGTCGGGGGCGGCCGAAATGGAGCGGAGCAGCGCTGCCACCGACTCGGTCGACTGCGGCATCGTGCCGTCCTCGTAGAGCTTCATGAAGCGACTCAGCAAGTCGGCCACTTCGGCGCCGAGCTTCGCCTCTCCGCTCGCCGCCGGCGCATCGCAGCTCTTCGCCTCGTTCGCGTTGCGGAGGTCTTTGACGGGGACGTTTGCATCGGGGAGCGCCGCATCGATGGCAGCGATGAGATCGGCGCGGCGTCGCACGAGCGCTCCGATCCGCGCGAGCGCGTAGTCGCGATCGCGTTTCTGGTCGGCGACCGAAACGGGGGCCCCGCGGACGTCGCGCGCCTCGAGCGTGATCGGCGGCAGCTTCGACTCGTCGACCGCGCTGGCATACGTGCCCCGCTGCTTGTGGCACAGGGCGCGAAACGAAGCTCCCGACACATCTTCGCGCAGCGCCTGGGCCGACACGCGATCGCAGAAGATGCCGAACACTTCCTCGCCGATCGTGCCGCGCGGCGGCGGCGTGTGCGTCGTGTCGAAGTCGTTGCAGTTGACCGCGAGCGCGAGCGTGGCCGCGCCCGCCAGCGCGCGAAGCAGGGTGGGACGACGCATGGGCGTCAGCGTATCGCGCCGACGGCCTCACCGAAACGCTCGTCTTTGACTGCGACAATCGGCGCGCCGGGGGCAGCGCGGGCCATGCTAAGCGATCGCCCCATGAGCAAGATCGCGGCGGTGATTCTCGCAGCAGGCCAGGGCACCCGCATGAAGAGCGCCCTGCCCAAGGTGATGCATCCGATCGCAGGCCGGCCCCTCGTGCACTTCCCTGTTCGCGCCGCGCTTGAAGCGGGCTGCGACGAGGTGATCGTCGTCGTCGGGCACGGTCGCGAGCACGTCACGCGCTACCTCGCCGCGGCCTTCGGGGAGCGGGTCAAGACCGTAGTGCAGACCACGCAGCTCGGCACAGGAGACGCCGCGCGATACGGCGTGTCCGCCATCGCCGACTGCGATCGCGTGCTCGTATTTTACGGAGACGTTCCGCTGCTCGAAGCGGGCGATCTCGCTTCGGCGACCCGCAGCGCTGCGCCCTTCGCGCTCGCGACCATCGTCGTCGACGACCCTGCAGGCTACGGTCGCATCCTGCGCGACGAATCGGGCGACGTGCTCGAAATCCGCGAGCACAAAGACCTTCGCAGTGACGCCGAGCGCGCCGTGCGCGAGATCAACCCGGGCATCTTCGTCTCGAGCGCCGCGTTCTTCACCGAAGCGCTCGCCGCGCTGTCGCCGAACAACGCGCAGGGGGAGCTGTACCTCACCGACGTAGTGGCCGCCGCGCGCGGTGCCGGGCTTGGCATCGGCGTAATCGAGGCGCGCGCCGAGGTGCTCGTCGGCATCAACGACCGCGTGCAGCTCGCGCAGGCCGAGGAGCGCATGCTCGCGCGCATCGCCGACGCCCACCGCCGCGCCGGCGTCACGGTTCGCCACGGCGCGCGCATCGACGATGGCGTCGTGATCGGAGCCGACACGGTGATCGAGTCCGGCGCTGTGCTCCGGGGCGACACGCGGGTGGGCGCCGGCGTGCGCGTCGACGTGGGATGCGTGCTCACCGACGTCGTCATCGAAGACGGGGTGGTGCTCAAACCCTGCTCGGTGCTCGAAAAGAGCCTCGTCCGCGCCAACGCTCAAATCGGCCCCTTTTCGCACCTGCGGCCTGAGAGCGACATCGGCGAGGGCGCCCACATTGGCAACTTCGTCGAGACCAAGAAGACGAAGCTCGGCCCCGGAGCGAAGGCCAATCACCTCGCCTACCTTGGCGACGGCCTCGTGGGCGCGCGCGCGAACATCGGCGCGGGCACCATCTTCTGCAACTACGACGGCTTCTTGAAGCACACGACGACCATCGAAGAAGACGCGTTCATCGGCAGCGACTCGCAGCTCGTAGCGCCGGTGACGATCGGTCGCGGCGCCTATGTCGCGACGGGCACGACCGTCACCCGCGACGTGCCCGCCGACGCGCTCGCCATCTCGCGCACGAAGCAGGAGAACAAGGAGGGCTACGCTTCCCGAATCAAGGCACGCATGAAGGCAGCGAAAGACCGCAAGGCGCAGTAACTGCCTTGAAATGGCCGGTCGCGCGTCGTCCAGTCGCCTGTACAAATTTTCCAGTCGACTGGACATCACAGTCCTCGCGCGGCGGCCCGGGCTTGCGATAGCCTGATCTCCCGGGAGGACCCTATGGCATCGAAGAAGTCGAAGGCGGCCGCGCCGATCGGCGCGCTCCTCAAGACAGGGCAGACCACGACGACCGCTGCAGCGAAGCGCTGCGAGGAGCTGCTCGCGCTCATCGAGCGGCGCACCGCGACCATCGCTGAGTCGTTTTACGACATCGGCGAAGCGCTGCGCGAGATCCACCACAAGGCGCTGCACGCGGCGCTCGGCTTCAAGAGCTTCGAGGCGATGCTCGAGCGGCGCAGCGGCATCGGCCGCTCGCAGGCCTACAAGCTGATGGCGATCGCGCGTTCGCTGCCGCGTTCGCGCGCGCTCGCGATGGGCACCGAGAGAGCCTACGCGCTCGCCGCCCTCGCCCACGCCAGCGCGCAGCCCGACACGGCCGCGTCGCTGCTCGACACGGGGCTCAGCGTGGGGGGCAGGCAAGTCGACGTCTCGCAGCTTTCGGCGCGACAGCTCCACTCGATCACGCGCGAGGTGCGACCGCGCTCGTCCGCGAGCGTCGCCCTCGCCGAAGCGAAGCGCGAAGCAGACGCGCTCGCGCGCCTCGTGAAGAAGCGCGATCGGCAGGCCACGGTGCAAGTGAGACGCAGCGGCGGACGCATGGTGGCGGTCGTCACGATCGAGCTCGCAGCGCTCCGCGCGTGGGCGCGCGGTTAGTTAGCAGGGTGTTGAAAAACACCCTGATAGTAATTGGCGAAGCCAATTGCGTGGGGTGGGGACCCCGAAAAACCGCGTTTTTCGGGGCGGGGAGGTGCATACCTCCCCGAGATGAAAGGCTAGCA
>CANJCO010000108.1 GCA_947473045.1 Myxococcales bacterium
CGTGCTCGCATCAAACGGCGTCGATCTGACGCGATTCGCGCCCCGCAGCGACACGCGCGCGATCGCGCTCGAGGTTCGAAATCGCCTCGGCATTGGCGCTGGCGAGTTCGTCGTGGGCTTCGTCGGCCGCCTCGTGCTCGACAAGGGCATCGCAGACCTCGTCGCCGCGCTGGGCCGCGCCTGCCGCTCGCGGCGCGTCCGGTTGCTCATCGTGGGCGGCGACCTTGCTGGCGACGCACTTCCCCCCGCGCTTCACGCGCGCATCGCCGGCGACGAGCGAATCGTGCTCGCCGGAAAGGTCGACGAGCCGGCTGCTTATTATGCCGCGATGGATGTGCTCGCGTTTCCTTCCCATCGCGAGGGCCTGCCAAACGTACCGCTCGAAGCCGCCGCATGTGAACTGCCAGCGGTCGGCTACCGGTCCACGGGCACCGTCGACGCCATCGCGCACGACGAGACGGGCGTCATCGTTGGCAGCGGAGACGCAGCGGCGATGGGCGACGCCCTCGCGCGCTATGCGAGCGATCCGGAGCTGCGCCTTCGCCACGGGCGAGCCGGCCGCGCACGCATCGCGGGGCGCTACAGCAACGAGCAAACGTGGGCCGCGTGGCTGTCGCTCTACCGATCGATGCTCCGATGAACGGCCGCCCGCCCTCGCGCACCTGACGTTCGGTGAAGCCTGCCGTGCGACCCCGATCGTGGTACGAATGCGCCCGCAAATGCAGTTCAGCGCGCGGCAAAAAGGCTTGAAATGACCGCTGTCATCGTCGCTATCGCATTGGGCGCGCTCATCGCGTCAATGCAGTACCGCGCGCTGACTCCGGCCGAGTCGCGCATCGCCAACTACTCGCTGGTAGCGCACGTGGCGGGCTCATTCGTGCAGTACGCCCTGCAAGAGTACTATTACGGAATCAGCGACGCGCACGGATACATCGAATTTGGCGGCTTCATGTCCCGGGCCGTCGAGGCCGACTTTACGCGGTTTGCGCCCGAAGTGCTCAAGGTCATCTTGCAGCGCCCAAACGACTTCCCTCCCGAGATGGGTGGAGGCCCAACTGGCGGCTCGGCGACCTCGAGCATGGCCGGACTCGCGGCCGTCGTGAGCTATTTCTTCGGTGACTCGCTGCTCGTCGCGTGCGTCGTGGTCTCGCTGCTCGCGTGGAACGGCCAGCTGCTGTTTTACCGCGTCGCGCGCGAAACGATCGCCGTCAGCGAGCGCAAGCCGGCGCTGTACGCGGTCATGCTGATGCCGTCGGTCATTTTCTGGGGCTCGGGCTTCAACAAAGAGGCGTTCGCGGTCTCATCGCTCGGGCTGCTCAGCTTTGGCCTCTACCGCGTGGCCGCGTCGCGCTCGTTTCTGTACTCGCCGCTCATCGTCATCGGCGTGATCGGCGTGGCGGTCACCAAGCCGTACATTCTGTATCCCTTCGCCATCGCCGTGGGCGCGTGGATTTACGTGGCGCGCGTCGCCGCGAACGGCCGCGACGTCTTTCGCCCGACCTACCTCGCGCTGGCCGCCACGATCGCCATCGGAGGCATCGCGCTCACGTCGCAGATCTTCCCGGAATATTCGCCCACAAAGGTCGCCGAAACGACCGCGATGCAGCAGGGCCTGTGGACGACCGTCGAGGCAGGCTCGACCTTCGAGTTCGGCAGCGCCGACGCCCGCACGCCCATCGAACAGCTGCCTTTCGTTCCCTTCGCGCTGGCCAACGCGCTGTTTCGCCCGTTCGTGTTCGAGGCGCGCAACGGTCCGATGCTGGGCGCTGCGCTCGAGACGACCTGGCTGATGTGGCTGTCTTTTTCAACGCTTCGCAGGTTTCGCCTTCGCGAGCTGCGGGGCGCGCTGCTTTCGTCGCCGCTGCTCGTCTTCTCATTCGTATTCGTCATTACGTTTGCGGTGGCCGTCGGCCTCGCGACCAGCAATCTCGGCTCGCTGTCGCGCTACCGCATGCCGATGATTCCGATGTATGCCGCGCTCTTGCTGCTGCTGCGCGAAAAGCTCGCAACCAGCCAAAAAGCGGCGCGCGAAGCCCTGGCGCGACCTGCCGCGGTCCGGGTCGCCGCCCCCTGACGCAGGGCTGGCTCAGACGTGCGAATCGAGCCACGTCGCGAGCGCAAAGGCATGCCAGAGCACTTGCGGATCGCGCTCACGCCAGGCTTTCCATCGCCCGTCGCCGAGCGCTCGCGGGTCGAGCACTCCGCCGCGCTCCAGGCTGCGCGTGTCGAAGACCCGCGCGCAGGCGCCCTCGAGCGGACCGCGCATCCACTGCTCGACGGGAACCCCAAAGCCCATCTTTTTCCGCCGCGCGAGCGCGCTTCCGAACCGGCGCTCGTGCAGCTCGCGAAGCACGCGCTTGCCTTGTCCGCCGAGGGTAAACGCCGCGGGCAGTCCTACGCCGGCCTCTGCGACCCGATGATCGAGAAACGGCACGCGCGCTTCGAGGTGATTGGCCATACTCGCCCGATCGACTTTTGTGAGCATGTCGTTCGGAAGCGGGCCGAACATGTCGGCCGTCAGCGTGCGCTGAAGCTGCGCGCCCCCCGCCTGCTCGAAGACGCGCAGCAGCGGGCGCTCGAAGCGGTCGGCATCGGCCCGCTGAAGCACCAGCGGCCCAGTCTTGTCGAGCGAAGCCACCTGCGAAAGCGCGACGAAGGCGTGCGCGTCGTCGCCGGCGAGCGCACGCGCCACACGGCGGGCCACGCGGAGCGCGTCGGAATAGGCGGTCGTTCGATCGGTTCGGGACGGCAGCGCCATCAAGGCGCGCGAAGCGAGCTCCCGCAGCCGCGGCGCCCGCGCCATCGCTTCACGAATGCGGATGATTCGATGCTTCTTGTATCCTGCAAATATCTCGTCGCCGCCGTCGCCGCCGAGGGCGACTTTGTGGCTGCGCGAAACGACGCGCGAGAGCAGAAATGTCGCGAGACTCGACGAGTCGCCGAAAGGCTCGTCGTAGGCCGCCATCGCAGCCGCCAGCGAAGCGCGCGCCTGCCCCTCATCGAGCGTCTCGACGTGAAGCGCTACTCCGGCGGCCGTGGCCGTGCGTCGCGCGAACGGAGACTCATCGAAGCGCGGCTCCCGAAAGCCGATCGTAAACGCCTCGATCGGGCGCTGCGAAGCCTCCGCCGCGTAGGCAACGACGAGCGACGAGTCGATGCCGCCGCTCAGAAATGCCGCGACCGGAACGTCACTCTCGAGGTGCTCGGTGACCGCGCGGCGCAACAGCGGATCGACGAGCTCGCAGGCCTCTCCGAGGCTGCGTACTGCCTGCGCCTCGGCGGAAGGCTCGAGGCGCCAGTACGTGCGCGAGGTCCGGCGCCCGCTCGAAAGATCGATCTCGATCCGCGAGCCCGGCTCGACGCGCTTGACGCCTTCGTAGATCGTGTCGCTGTTGGGCACGTAAGACCAGGCCAGCATCGCGTGGGCAGAGCCGCGATCGATTGAAAAGAGCGACTGCAGGTGCGCGCGAACCGGAGCGAAGACGCCGAGCTCCGATCCGAACGCAAACGAGCCGCCGCCATCGGCCACAAACAGCGGCTTGATGCCGAAGCGATCGCGCGACAAAACGAGCTTTTTCTTGCGGCGATCGTGGATCGCCAGCGCCCACATGCCCACGAGGCGCTCTTCGACCCGCGCGGGATCGCGCTCGTAGAGTCGCAAAATGACCTCAGTGTCGCTGCGTGTTTTGAAGCGAACCCCGGCGGCCTCGAGCTCACGGCGAAGCGCGGGCGCGTTGTAGATCTCACCGTTGTAAACAAGCGCGATCTCGCCGTCGTCCGAGAGCATCGGCTGCTGGCCGTGCTCCACATCGACGATCGCGAGGCGCACCATCCCGAGGGCGACGCCGTCGCGCACCGTAACGCCGCCGCCGTCGGGTCCGCGATGGCGCATCGCCGCGCACATCGCGTCGATCGTCACCCGAGGGTCAGCGACGTCGATTCCAAAGAACCCGGCGATGCCGCACATCAGGCGCGCCTACTTCGCAAGCGACGTCGCCACGGCGGCGACCTCTTCGAGTTCGGCTTGGGTAAGCGCCGAGCCGCTCGGCAGACAGAGCCCGCGGTCGAACAGCTCAGACGCCACCGAGCCGCCAAATACGTCGCACGACGCGAAGACCGGCTGCAGGTGCATCGGCTTCCACACCGGTCGCGCTTCGATGTCACGCTCGACGTACGCGAGGCGCAACGCTTCGCGCGTTTGACCGTACGCCTGAGGATCGATCTGCAGGCAGGTAAGCCACGCGGTCGAGCTGCCCCATGGCGCTTCGGGCATGAAGCTGACGCCTGGCAGCGCTGCGAGGGCGCTGCGGTAGTACGCGTTGTTCGCGCGCCGACTGCCGACGCGGTCGCCCAGCACCCGCAGCTGCCCGCGACCCACCGCGGCGAGCAGGTTGCTGAGGCGGTAGTTGTATCCTACATGTTCATGCTGGTAGTGCGCGGCCGGCTCGCGCGCCTGCGTGGCGAGGAAGCGAGCCCGGTTCGTGAAGTTCGGATCATCGGAGACGAGCATTCCGCCGCCGCTCGTGGTGATGATTTTGTTTCCGTTGAACGAAAACACGCCGATCAATCCGAGCGCGCCCGCCGACCGGTCGCCCCCGGCGCCCCGATGCCTCGCCCCGAGAGCCTCGGCCGCATCTTCCACCACTGCAACGCCGTATTCGGCGCACGCCGCGAGGATGCGATCGTAATCGGCGCACTGCCCGTAAAGATCGACCACCACGACCGCCTTCGGCAGTTTGCCGGCGCGCGCCCGCTGCGCGAGGGCCTCCGCGAGCAGGTCGGGGTCCATGTTCCAGCTGGCCCGCTCGCTGTCGATGAAGGTCGGGCGGGCGCCGGCGTAGGTGATGGCGTTGGCGGTCGCCGCAAACGTCAGCGTCGAGGTGAAGACCTCATCGCCGGCGCCGACGCCAAGCATCACCAGCGCCAGGTGCAGCCCCGCGGTTCCGGACGACAGCGCGCAGGCGCTGGCCACACCCGCGAATTGTGCAAATTCCCGCTCGAACGCGTCGACGTGAGGCCCGAGGGGCGCGACCCAGTTGGAATCGAACGCTTCGATGAGCAGCGCGCGCTCGTCGGGTCCCATATGCGGCGGCGAGAGGTAGATGCGCGGCGGCATGAGGCGCGTTCTAACGCCTGACCTCCCCGGAGGCCAGTCGAAATACCCAATTTCTAGCGTAATTTGCGATGAATTTCGCTTGCCCGCCGCGCAACGAAGTGGCAGATAGCTCTCGCGTCGGCGAGGGGTCCCCACCCGCCCGGAGCCAGGTTTCACAGCATGCTGAACGACGCCACCAAGAAAAAGCTCGCCATGAAGGGGTCGTTGCCGAACCCCGACGAGGGCGGCATCGATTACGAGGCGGTCGTCCACGGCATCCGCAAGCACTGGCCGCTGGCCATCGCGCTCACCGTGCTCGCGGCGGGTATGGCGCTGCTTTATTCAAAGGCACAGTCGCGCATTTACCAGTCGTCGGCGCTGCTCGACTTCGACCCGAATCCGGTGCGCCCGTTGGGCGAGAAGACCGACAGCATGATGGGCTGGGTGTCCTATTTCGACACCCAGCAAAACTACGAGACCCAGTTTCAGATCATCAAGAGCGAGAGCGTGCTGTCCAAAGCCGTGCGCGACCTCGGGCTCCAGGCTGACCCGCGTTTCATCGGCAGCCGCACGGCCGGCTCACGCGAAGCTGTCGAGTCGGCGACCGCCGTCCTTCGCAGCAAGGTCGTGGTCGAGCCCGTCAAAAACAGCCACCTTTTCTACATTCGCGTCGAGGACACCGACGCGGCCTTCGCCCAGCGCCTCTGCGCCTCGGTCAGCACCACCTACCGCGATCAGAACTTGAAGAAGTCGGTCGACGAGAGCTCCGACGCCGCGCTGTGGCTCAGCGGCCAGGTCGACCACTACGGCACCGAGCTGAAGGTCAACGAAGAGGCGCTGCACGCGTTCAAGAAGCAAAATGAGCTTCCGTCGAGCACGCTCGAGGAGGTCAGCAAGATGATCCGCCTCGAGATGCAGTCGTACGACGACGCGCTCACCCACACCCGCACCCGCAAGCAGGAGCTCTCGGCCCGGCACGCCGAGCTGGCCAAGATCACGCTCGAAAATGTCGACATTTTGCCGGCGTCCGAGCTCCTCAACAGCGTCTTTCTGCAGCAGCTGCGCGGTCAGTACCTCGCGGCCAAAAAGAGCCGCGAAGAGCTCATCGCCAGCGGCAAAGGTGAAAATCACCCGCTCGTGAAATCGGACGACGAAAAGGTCATCCAGAGCAAGCGCGCCCTCGTCGACGAGGTCCGCAACATTCAAGGCGCCGTCGAGCGCGATCTCGCGGTGATTCAGCGCGAAGAAGCCGGCAAGGCGGGCCTGTACGAAGACGCCCGCAAGCGCGCGGTTGAGCTCAACATGAAAGAGCTCGAGTTCCACCGCCTCGATCGCCAGCGCGCGCAAAACGAGAAAATGTACGACACGCTGCTCGAGCGCATGAAGGAGGCCGATTTGGCCCGCATGATGCGCGTCAACAACGTCGATATCGTCGACGAGGCGACGTCGCCCAAGGCTCCGATCCGCCCCAACACCCTGACCAACCTTGGCGCGGGCAGCCTGATCGGCCTCGTGCTCGGCCTGGCGATCGCCATTTTGCGCGAGCACCTCGACACCTCGATCAAGGCGCCGGGCGACATCGAAGAGAAGCTGGGGCTCACGTTCCTCGGGCTGCTGCCCGCCCTCGAGCGCGAGCCCGAGACGGGCAAAGACGGCAAGCGAAGGCGGCGACGCGGTGATTTGCCGCGTCACGTCAACGACGCTCCTGCCATTTACGTTCACCAGCGTCCGCTGAGCGGCATCGCCGAAGCCTCAAGAACGGTGCGCACGAACCTCACGTTCATGAGTCCCGACAAGCCTCACCGCATCATCCTGGTGACCAGCTCGGCCCCCGCGGAAGGCAAGACCACGGTCGCCTGCAGCCTCGCCATCGCCATGGCTCAGAGCGGCCACCGCGTGTGCATCATCGACTGCGATTTGCGCCGACCGAAGCTTCACCGCGTGTTTTCGCGCGTCGGAGACGAGGGGCTCACGAGCGTGCTCGTCGGAGAGGCGCAGCTGCTTGACGTCGCCAAGCCCGCGCAGGCCGGCGCAAACGGCGGCGTCATTCCGAACCTGTGGTGCATCCCCGCTGGGTCTCCGCCGCCAAACCCGGCCGATCTGCTGCAATCCGAGCGGTTCAAGAAAGTTCTCGCCGAGCTCGGAGAGCACTTCGATCGCGTCGTCATCGACAGCCCGCCGCTCGCCGCGGTCACCGACTCGGCCATTATCTCCACGCTCGTCGACGCCACAATATTCGTGGTGCGCGCCTTCGGCACGAGCTACCACCTCGCCCGTCAGGGCCTGCGGGCGCTCTACGACGTCGACGCTCCGGTCGCCGGCGCCGTGCTCAACGCGGTCGACCTCAATCGCACCAGCTACAGCTACTACTACCAGCAATATTACTACTATCGCCGCGAGGGCTACCGCGCGCTCGACACCGAAACCGAGCGCGACAGCGCCGCCGCGCAGGACGCAGCTCCCCCGCCAAACTGAGCGACGAGCGGGCGGCGTTGACATCGCTGCCGGATGCGCGACGCTGTAAGCGAGCTCATGGTCCGATTTCCCTCCCCGCGCGTCGTTGCTGTTATCCAGGCGCGCCTCACCTCCACGCGCCTTCCCGCCAAAATTCAACTCGATCTGGCGGGCAAGACTGCCCTCGAGCGGTGCGTCGGGCGCGTTCAGCGCATCGCCGGCGTGAGCGAAGTGGTCGTGGCGACCTCGGTCGATTCGAGCGATGATCTGGTGGTCAGCGCAGCCGGGCGCCTCGGCGTACGGGTCGTGCGCGGCGCGCTCGACGACGTCCTCGGCCGATTCGTGTCGGCGGCACGCGAGACCGAGGCCGACGCGGTGGTTCGCATCACGAGCGACTGCCCGCTCCTCGATCCGCGCGAGTCGGCTCGGGTGGTCGCCAGGTTCCTGGCGGGCGACGTCGACTACGTTTCGAACACGCTCACCCGGCGCTATCCGCGCGGACTCGACACCGAGGTTTTCTCGCGCGAAGCCCTCGAGCGGGCGTCCAGCGAGGCTCCCGCCGGACCCGAGCGCGAACACGTGACGCTGCGCATGTACTCACACGCCGAGCTTTTTACGTGCGCGGGCGTCACGCCCGAAGACGGCGTCGATCGCTCGGGCCATCGCTGGACGCTCGACACCCTCGAAGACTACCGAATGCTTTACGCAATCTTCGAGGCGCTCGGCGCGCGCGAAGCCGCCGCCTCCTACGTGGAAGTGGCGGAAATCGCGGGCCGCATGACCGCCCTGAACGCGAGCGTCGCGCAGAAGCGCGTGTAGCCGCTAAAAGCCAACGAGGAACGCGACGGCAACCCCCGCGACCGGCGACACCACCGTGCCTCCCGCGTCCGCGGGCGCCTTCACCGGCGTGGTGACGGCAACGCCGCCGTCAACGGCGAATTCGAGCGCGACCGCGCGACCGAACACATGCCTGTAGCCTGCACGTCCGCGCGGTAAAAAGCTCGAAAATGCGAGCCCGCTTGCGCCCTGTTTGACGTTTTCGTAGCCGAGGCCGGCGCCCAGCAAAAAGTGATTGCTCGAAGCATCGTCGAGCGCAAATCGGGCCTCGTAGCCGAGCATGATGCCGTAGCCGCTCATCGACGACGCCGTGCCCGTAGAGAACACGCCGACGTACCCGAGCTCGCCCACTACGGTGCTGGTCTTCGACATGGCGTACCGAAGCGCGGCGCCGTAGGTCTGCGACGCCTTGAAGGTGTCGCGTCCCCAGTACCTGCCCATCACGAACAGGCCGGCGATGGGGCCTTTGCCGTCGCGCAGCGGCGAGGTCGCCCGCTCCTGCGCGAGGCGCTCGGCGAGCTCAATCTCCCGCAACGGCCTGGTCGGGTCGCCGACAGGCTCAGGAGCCACGTCCGCGGGCGTTTCTGCGGGTGCAGCCTTGGCCTCGCCGCCCTTTGCCCCTGCGCCGCCGCGCATTTCGAACTCGTAGCTGCCGCCCACGCCCACTTTACGCTGGTCGTCGGGGATGCCGCTCTCGAGCTCGACCAAACGCGCGCGGATGCGGTCGGCATCGACGGCATCGGGTTTGCCTTTCAAATAGGCGCGAAAGTCATCGATCGCAGGAAAGAGGTGGTCGAGCTTGTCGTGGCATTTCCCGCGATCGCGGAAAACCTGAGGATCGACGGTATGACGAAGCGCCTCGTCAAAC
>CANJCO010000109.1 GCA_947473045.1 Myxococcales bacterium
CATCTCCATAACTAAGAAAACGTGCCTCAACGAAACCGTTGCACGATCACAGCAAGGGGCTGACGAGGAGAGCGACGACCAGCTCAAGGTTCGCTGCCGCGCGAAGTGGTCCACGATCGGGACGGGCTCGACGGCCGACGCGTACAAGTACTACGCGCTGACGGGCTTCCCCGATGTGCGCCGCGTCCGCGTGACCGACGAGCCGTCGACCGGCGTCGTGACCGTCACCCTCGCCGGTGCGACGGGAACGGTGACTCCGGCCGTCGCGACGGCGGTGGACGCGTATCTCCAGACCAAGCGGCCGCTCACCGTCACGATCACCGCGAGCCCTGCGGTCGAGCAGAACATCTTCGTCGAAGCGTTCCTCTACGTCGGCGGTGCATTCGATCTGGCGCAGGCGACCAGCGCTGCGCAGGCTGCGGTCGACGCGTACGCCCGCTCGCTCGAGATCGGCGAGACGGTCTACCAGTCCGCGATCGTCGAGGCGCTCATGAGCGTGCCCGGCGCGTACAACGTCCAGCTCCTCAGCCCCGCGAGCGACGTCGTGCTCGGCGCGAATGAGGTCGCGGTGCCGTTCTACCTCGTGCTGACCGGCCACTGATGAGCGACTACCGGGACTACCAGGTCGAGTCGTCCCCCTCGTGGCTGCGAGGCGCGGTCGGCGAGGCGTGGAGCTACGCGCTCGGCCTCGTGAAGGACGGATTCGCGGAGGCCGCACGGCAGGCCGTGAAGGTGCGTTTGGTCGGGCTGGCCCCGTCCGACGCGCTCGAGCCTCTGCTCCGCGACCGCAACCTCGATGTCCCGGCCGTGAGCTCGGACTCGATCCTCCGGACGCGCATCCGGCGCGCGTGGGCAACGTGGAGCATCGCCGGCACGAAGGAGAGCATCCTCACGTCGCTCGCCGACGCCGGGTACGCGAACGCGAGCGTGCGCGAGGGGACCGAGTGGAGCCTCCCGCACTGGTGGTGGTTCTACATGGTCCTGCGACCCCCGTACCCGTGGGGTCTCCTCGGCGCGACGGACGCGGACAAGGCGCTGGTCTGTAGCTTGATCCACAAGTGGCAGCCGGCCCACGCCCACCTCGTCAACATCATCGTCCTCTCCGATGGCCTCCTCTGGGGCGACCGCCCCGTGTGGGGCGCGTGCCCGCCGTGGGGCGGAACCATCGCCGATTACTGGACCTGCTGATCGATGCCGACCAACCTCTTCGAGACCGCGACCTTCGACGATCCGATCGCGGTCCCGATCGACGCCGATCCCGGGAACGCGGCCTCCGTGCAGGTGCCCTTCCAGGGCCTCGCGAATCGAACGCGGAACCTCAAGGGCCGCATCGATCTCCTCGACCCCGACGGGTCCGGTGTTCGACAGCTCCGCATCGTCGCCGACTACAACGCCCTTCGTGCCGTGCCCGCGGGACAGCGGACGCAGGGGCAGATCGTCCAGATCACCGGCAAGGGGATCTTCGAGTGGGACGCCGCATCGACGGCGACCGCGCTCGAGCCCTACGTCGTTCGACCGAACGACATCGGACCTGCGAGCCCCGGCCGCTGGGTCATCTCGTTCAACGACGCGCGCGCCACTCCCGGCGGGCTCGCGACGCTCGACGTCACCAGCAAGCTGCGGCCCGAGCAGACGCCGAACCGACTCATCGGGATCTACGAGCAGTACTTCGGCGCGCTTTCGTTCCCCATCACGTCGGGGTACGCGTCGTCGCAAGTCGACTACCGAAACCCGTTCTTCGACGGCTCGGGCGTGTTCCACACGTCCTACCCGACGGTCACGTACCTCTCGGACCCGCAGGTCGGAGACGTCCTGTCGATCGACGTGTCGGCGGTGCTCTACGTCGTCTTCGGCGGCTCGGGCGCGATCGGCCTCGAGATCTACGACGGCGGGTTCCTCTTCTACCCGTCGCACTTCCAGGCGGCGGTGAACGTCAACGTGCCGTGGCAGCACGTGACGATGACCGGCAAGTACACGCTCCAGCACGGCAACGTCGTCTACTTCGCGATGCGCATGGCCGCCTTCGGCTCGAGCTCCACCTACTTCTACCTGATGTACCCGTTCTCGATGCGCATCCGGCACGAGCGTCCGTGACCCATGGGCTGGGAAAAAGCGATCTTCAACTGGCTTGGCGCGGGGCGGTACAACCCGACGCCGCCGACGCTGACACCGGGCTCGCTCGGCGAGCTGCAGCTCGACGCGAACGGGAGCCTCAAGGTCCGCTTCGCCGATCCGCTCGTCCAGTGGGTGGATCCCATGTCGCTCGCATCGAGCGGCCTCGTGAAGTCATCGGCGGGGTCGCTCTACCAGCTCTTCGGGAGCAACGAGGGCTACTCGAAGACCTGGGTTCAGATCTTCGACCTCTCGTCGGTGCCAGAGGGCGGTGGTGAGGGAGGTCCCGTCCCGCGCTTCACGATCCCTGTCGAAGCCAACTCGACCTTCTCGCTCGAGCTCCCACGAGGTCGCTCGTTCACGAACGGCATCGTGTGGGTCGCGAGCCAGTACGCCGCGTCCTACTCGCCCGACTACTACGCGCAGATCTGGGCGAACGCGGAGTTCGTCTGACGTGGGCCTGTTCGCCGCTCCTCCGCGACCGCGACTCGGCGATCCGCGGCGGTTCGCGCGGGTCATGGTGGCCGGCCCACGGGCAACGAGCGTCGGCCCCTCGACCCCGCTCGTGGTCGGCGCCTGCCACTTCGAGCCGGGGCGCGTGGTACTGCCGCCGCAGCCGTACGCGCAGCCGTGGCTCCGAGCAGTCCTCGAGGTCACCGACCCTGATGCGACCGCCCATCTCGACGTGTACGACGTGGCCGGCGTCAGCACCGGTGGCACGCCGGGTGTCGTCCCGAACTCGGAGCTCCAGATCGCGAGCGTCACTCCGCAGCTCGGCGAGACCGCGCTTTGGAGCCTCTGGGGCACCTACGGCGTCTTCCAGGCACGGCTCTGGGTGACGGGTCCGGAGGGCGCGCAGGCGATCTGCTCCTTCGCCTCCCTGGATTTCGACTGGAGCTGAGACATGGCTGGCACCATCCACGGACGCATCGACTGCCTCGCGAACGAGGCCAGCGACAACTTCAAGTCGTCGCAGGCGAAGTTCAAGACGCTCTTCGACTTCCTCTCCGGGCAGTTCACGCGGCTCGCCTGGTACAAGGGCGACGCGAGCGGCAACATCCCGGGCGGCACGAGTCGTGGAAGCGACTACTGGGATGGCGCCGCGCCCTTCGGCCAGCACGCGTGGGCGCTCTTTCGGGTCAACGGCTCCGTCGGCGCGCACGCTTGGTACCTGCTCATCACGTACCTCGACGGGCAGAACAACTTCACGCTCGGGAGCGGCAACGGTCCCGCGAGCCCGTGCACGCTCGGCGGCGGCAACCAGTATTTCAACACGGGCATCGGCATGCAGATGGCGTGGGCCGTCGACAGCGGCGGCATCGACGCCAGCCCGTGGAACGGAACCTCGAACAACAACGGCGCAGACACGAAGGGGACGCCCGTTTGGACTGCGCCCGCTGGTGGAACCGTCCACGTGCTCCCGCGCTCCAACGAGCCTGGCGGGAACTACGCCACGAACCGCGAGAACTTCTCATGGCTCGGCGCCTACCACTACGCATTCACCACCTTCGCTCCTCACCGGTTTCACATCATCGCGGACAGCGACTCGCTCTGCTTCGTCGAGGACTACGGCGACGATGGCGGCGCTTCGCTCGGGTACGTGGGCGTGTACATTCCGCGTCCCGGGCTCACGGTGGCGCGGCCCTTCGTCATGCTCAACGAGGCGAACGACGGTCCGCTCGCCGTGTTCCGAGACGGAACGAAGTACGGGCCCATCACCTACGGCGACATGAACCGAGAGGGCGGCATTGCGGGCCCGGACAACAACAGCAGCGTGCGGCAGCTCGGCAAGGACACGCTCTACGGCTTCCCCAACGTCGCCGCGTGCAATCCGAACCAGGCGTTCAACCCGGTGGCCTTCGACGAGTGGGCGATTCCCGTGGGCTGGAGCGAGCTGAACAGCTTCAACGGTTACCTCGGCACCCTCGACCCGGCACTCCTCATGGAGATCAACGGCGTGAACAACGGTGACGCCGCCGCAGATCTGTCGCGCGCGTTCTTCGGTCAGGCGGCGCAGTACTCGACGAAGTACAGCATCGCGTGGAATGGCTCGAGCACGCCGCGCACGAACGCGACGCGGTCGGGGATCTCCTTCTAAGCCATGCTTCGCGTTGTGAGCGCTGCGGGCCTCGCCTTCAGCCCGGCGCGCGTCTTCGACGGTCGACGCCGTCTCCGTGGCTCGGAGACCGCTTTGGTGTTCGGGCCGGCAGCAGTCGCTGATGGGCGTCGCATGCTGACCGCATCTGCGGCCCAGAGCTTCGGAGCGCCCGAACGATTCAAGATGATCGGCTTCGATCCCAGCACCGCGTCCTACGAGGTGTGGATCGCGCTTCACGCGCCGAACACGCAGCCGCCGTCGGGGCACGAGCTGTCCGACGTCGCCCACGTCCCTCTGCGAAGCGAGTCACCGTGAACGACGACGATGAGCTCCAAGCCCTCCTCCGCTCGCACATTCGCGACATGAGCGACTGGCGCGCCTACGTGAACAACATCCTCCAGTCGACGACCCTCAAGCTGCAAGAGCAGGACAAGGTCGTTCGTGAGGCCGTCGCGCGCCTGGATGCCAAGCAGGGCACGGTGCCGGCGACCCCGCTCTGGTCGATCTGCGCTGTTCTCGCCGCGATCTTCGCAACTCTACTCGCCCTGTCGTGCCGCTGACCCATGTCCGACGAGCTGAAGAGACGCTTGGATAACCACGAGCATCGCATCGGGCGGCTCGAGCAGTCGCACCGCGACGGCGAGCACGAACGACGGCGCGTGCTCGAGGAGCAGCGTCACGAGTTCGATCAGATGATGGCCGGGGCGCAGCGCACCGTCGAGCGCGCCATCGACACGGCGCTCTCGCCCATCGCGCCGAAGCTCGAGCGCCTCGAGAGCCTCTACGTCATGAACGAAGAGCAGATGCAGCTTCTCAAGGAGGCGAGCATCGAGCGTCAGGAGCGACGGCTCCGCGACAAGATCGCGCTCGAGCAGCAGACCGAGAGCGAGCGAAAGAAGGCGGACCTCGACGCCGAGACGGCGAAGAAGCTCGTCGAGATGAAGGAGAAGCGAGAGCACTTCATCAAGGTCTGCGCCGCCGTCGCCACGCTCATCACGGCGATCGCCGGCTTCGTCGGCGCCGTTCTCGCCGCCCGTCACTGACCCACCCCGAAAGGACATTCCATGCCCCAGCCCACCTTTGGGCGGAAGGCGCGCGCGCTCATCGTGTTCCTCGCGTGCCTGATCGCCGTGCTCGTGCTCGTCATCCTCAAGCTGCTCCCCGTCGAAGCCATGATCCCGACTCTCGGATCGCTGGCGGCGATCGCGTCGGCGTACGTGCTCGGCGTCGCGCACGAGGACGCGGCGGAGAAATCGAACGGACCGCGCCCGAAGGCCGGCCCGCCCAGCCTCCCGCCGCCGGTCACGGTGGACGTAGTTCAGGGGGAGCCGTGAGGCGCTCCTTGTTCGGCGCCGCTGTCATCGCGCTCTCCGGCTGCAGCGCGGCCGCGCGGCGCGACGCTCAGACCGCCCTCGATGTGGCCCAGATCGCCTGCGTGATCGCCAACGCGGAGAGCGACGACAGCTCGGTGCAGGAGATCTGCCGCATCACCGATCTCCTCCTTCCCGACGTGAGGCGGATCCTCGCCGAGCAGCGCGCAGCGTCACGACGCTTCGCAGAGGAGCACGCGGCGCGCTGCCGCGACGGAGGAGCCCATGGCTCGAAGTAAGGGCTACCTGCGCGACGTCCCCGACGCGCGCGACTGGACGCTCGACGCCCTCGTCGGCGCCTTGCCGGTGCCACCGCTGGTCGACTGGAGCCACCACCTCGAAGGGATCCGGGACCAGGGCGCGACGAGCTCGTGCGTGGGCCAGGCCCTCGCGACGGTCCTCTCGGTGCGCGCCAAGATCGCGAACGTTGCCGTTCCGCCCATCTCGGCGCTTCACATCTACGCTCTTGCCCGTCGCGGAGAGCAGCCGCTGGCGGACGGCGGCTGCCGGCCGCGTGACGCGGCGAACGGCATGCGTCTCTACGGCATCTGCGCCGAGGCGCGCTGGCCTTTCGACACCGCGAAGGTCAACGCTCCTCTCCCATGGGACACGCTCCAAGCCGGCGCCGACGCCCGCGTCGACGGCTACTACCGCGTCGCCGGTGACGGGGACGCGCGCTGCGCCGCTCTTCGGCAAGCGCTCGCGCAGGGTTTCCCCATCGCGTTCGCCCAGGAGGTCGACGCGGCCTTCGAGGACTACGGCGACGGGATCCTCGGACCCTTCGCAGGACCGAGCGAGGGCGGGCACTACACCGCGCTCATCGGCTATGGCCCTGGGTGGTTCCTCGGCGTCAACTCTTGGGGCACCGGCTGGGGCAAGAGCGGGCTCTATCGGATCTCGGACGCGCGGGTGGGCTCGGAGGTTTGCTCCGATTTCTACGTGCTCACCGTGACGCCGGGAGGTGTTCGATGAAGCTCGTCGCCGCCGTCCTCCTTGGGGCTCTCGTCGGCTCGTGCCGACCGAGCACCGTGCCGCCGCCGGACGTCGTCGATGATGCCGACGCGGACGATGCTCGCTCGTCCCCGTGCGCCCGTGCGTGCGCTCGTCTCCGCGCGCTCGGTTGTCCCGAGGGCGATCGCTCCCGGAGCGGCGCGAGCTGCGTCGACGTCTGCCAGAACGCGGGAGCGCTCGTCGACCCCGCGTGCGTGGCGCGTGCGTCGACCGTCGAGGCCGTCCACACCTGCAACGTGCGCTGTGTCCCGTAGGCGGAAACCCGTGTGGCTCACATCGAGTACCACTCCGGCACCGTTTCGGTGCGGGCCGCGTGCGCGCCGAGCGATGCCGTGGGGGACCTCGTCTACGTGACCGGACCTGCGATTACCGGAGCGATGCAGGTGTCTCGCGTCGACATCAGCACATCGCTGAAGGTGCCGGCCGTCGGCATCATCACGGCGAAGTCGTCCCCTTCGAGCTGCCGCATCGTTCTCTCCGGCGTCGTTCCGAGCTCAGGCCTCACGCCCGGAGCGCGGTACTTCGCTGGAGAAGACGGCCGGCCGACGCCCACGCGTCCACCGGCGGGCCCGGGCGGGCGGTTCATCCAATCAGTCGGCGTCGCCCTCGACGAGACGCGCCTCGCGCTCTCCCCATCGACCTTCCTGACCAAGGTGATTCCGTGACGACCCGCGTGGCGAAGAGAAAGAAGCCTGCTCGCGCCGGAGGTCCAGTCCTCGTCGACGGCTTCCTACACTTCAACCAGGTCGACCTGCTCCGCTACGAGCTCGCGCAAGCCCAGGTCCTCAACGCACTCCAGGGCATCGGTCTCAAGAAGTCTGAGCTCGAACGCCTTCGCGTCGAGCACGAGGAGCGTCAGCGGGCTGGCCAGTCGGAGCTCGCGGAGCTGACGTCGTTCGCGCGAGCGCGGGAGCTCGAGCTCCAAGCGCTGCAGCGCGAGCTCGAGAAGACCTACGAGCTCGATCTCACGCGCGTCACCTACGACGACGTGAGCGGCAAGATCATGGTTCTCGGTGAACCCGTACGGAGGAAATAGCCATGGCAGAGCGCAAACCCCTTTTCATGAGCGCCGACGGCTACGCCGAGGAGATGGCGCAGTCGGACGCCGCGACCTTCGGCGGGCTGACGCTCGGCGGCGCGATCGCCATGGGCGGCAACAAGATCACCGGCCTCGGCTCGCCGACGGTCGGCACCGACGCGGCGACCAAGTCGTACGTCGACACGGTCGCGCAGGGACTCACGTCGAAGGCTCCCGTGCGGGTCCTCGCCACGTCGAACCTGACGCTCTCGGGTACGCAGACCATCGATGGCGTTGCCGTGGTTGCCGGCAACCGCGTCCTTGCGGCGGGGCAGACCACCGCGAGTCAGAACGGCGTCTACGTCGTTGCCGCCGGCGCGTGGGCGCGGGCCGCAGACATGGCCGCCGGCTCGAACGCTGCGAGCGACTATCTCTTCGTGCAGGAGGGGACCTCCTACGCCGACACCGGGTGGGTCTGCTCGAGTGACGCTGGCTCGGACGTCGTCGGGACGAACAGCCTGACCTTCGTGCAGTTCTCGAGCGCGGGCGCCATCCTCGGTGGGGCCGGTCTCGTGAAGACGGGCAACACGCTCGACGTCGGTGATGGCCCGGGTGTTCTCGTGTCGGCCGACAAGATCGAGGTCGAGCTCTCGGCGACGCCCGGTCTCGAGTTCGACGTGGCCGGCGACACCGGCAAGCTCCAGGCGAAGATCGACGCGAACCAGGGTCTTCAGCGGGTCGCCGCTGGCCTGGGCCTCAAGCTGAATGGCTCGACCCTCCTCGTCGGCGCGTCGGGCGTGAGCGTGAAGGGCCTCCCCTCGCTGTTCGAGATCAACGGCGTCGCCGTCGGCGCCGCAGTGACCGGCCCGAACCTCGACACGCTCACCAACGGCTCCAACGCCGACGCCCTTCACGCGCACGCTGCGACGGTCGCGACGGAAGCGCCGAAGGTCGAGAACACGCTGGCTGTCGTAGAGGCCGTCGCGGTGGCAGATCCGGTCTACCAATCCGCCACCGCCGACCGCGTCGGCAAGGCACGCGCGGACGACACGACGAAGTCCTACGTCGTCGGCATCGCGCGCACCGCACAAGCCACGGTCGGCAGCACCTCCGAGGTCGTGACCGCCGGCCCCGCCGCTGGCGTCCTGTCGGGCGCGACCCCGGGACAGCCGTACTACCTGCAGGCGACCGGTGGGATCGGCACCGCCACGCCGGGCGCTGGCAACCGAGTCATTCAGTGCGGAGTCGCCAAGAACGCGACCGACCTCTTCGTCCGCATCGTCGACTTCGGAAAGAAGGCTGCGTAACGGATGCCGGGGACCGACCGCGTCCAGGTCGTCAAGCGGGAGTCGGCGGCGCTCGGAGGAAGCGCTGCCGACGACCTCCCTTTTGACGCACCCATCGCTCCCCAGCAGGACGCGATCGAGTGCGCCGGCGTCTATCTGCAGGACGCGGCCAACCGCGATCAGAACGTCTACGTCGATCGCTCGGGCGCCGATCTGCGGCTTCGCGACCAGAACGTCACGACGCCGACCACGCTCTCGCAGCTGCGCGGGCAGACGGTGTTCGCCGAGGTTGCGGCGGACACGAGCATTACGTCGGCGACC
>CANJCO010000110.1 GCA_947473045.1 Myxococcales bacterium
GAAGGACAAAGCAGCCCTGATCGCAGCCCTCGCCGCGATCGACCAAACGGTGGCGGTCTCGGCGCTCGGCTCGCTCGCGTTCGCGCTGCTGCTCGCGGTCATCCTCGCGCGGGGCCTGAGCCGGCCCATTTCGGAACTGGCGCGCCAGGCCGCGAAGGTGGCAAGCGGAGACGCGCAGCCGATCGGCGCCTCGGGCAGCGGGGAAATCGCCGACCTCGGGCGGTCGTTCGATCGCATGCTGATCGATCTCGCAGCGACGCGCAGCAAGCTGGCCGCCACGAGCCGCGTCGCTGCGTGGCGTGAGGTGGCTCGCCGCGTAGCGCACGAAATCAAAAACCCGCTCGTTCCGATCCGCGCGGCGGTCGAGACACTTCGCAGGCTTCGGGCGCGAAATGACCCTGAGTTCGACCTGTATTTCGACGAGGCCACCAAGACGGTGCTCGGGGAGGTGCACCGAATCACCTCGATCGTCACCGAGTTCACGCGCTTCGCCCGGCTGCCCCCTCCGCGGCCCGAGAGCGTGAACCTCACCGAGCTGTGCCGCGAGGTCGCGCAGCTTCACCAGGCCGCGGCGCCAAAGGTGCGCGTCGCCGTCGAAGCCCCCGCGGACCTGCCGCACGTGCGCGCCGATCGCGACCAGATTGTGCAGGTCGTCACCAACCTGCTTCAAAACGCGACTTACGCGGTCGCCACCGGCGGCGGAAACCACGTGGTGGTTCAGCTCAGTCGTCACGAGGTGGGCGTTTCAATCGCGGTCGTCGATGACGGCGCAGGCGTCGCCCCCGACATGGTCCCGCGCCTGTTCGAGCCCTACGCGACGAACAAGGAGCAGGGCACCGGGCTCGGCCTCGCCATCGCGCAACGGATCGCCATCGAGCACGGCGGGGAGCTGTCGTATGCGCCGCGCACGACTCGCGGGAGCGAGTTTCGACTGGTCCTGTCGCTGGACGGTCCCCCGCCGGTCAGCGAGCTCACTCCGCCGTCGCAGCCCTGACCGAAGCGGCAGCGCTGCCCCCGTGAAACAGCCCGGGGCAGCTCGCCCGGGCTTGCCGCGAAAGTGCGCGGGCCTGCGCGTTGATTGCAGGTAGATTCTGGCAAAACTAACCTGTTTGATTATCGCCGTTGCCTCAATTGACCCAGCTTGAACGCATTGATAGACTCAAGGGTTCGATGCCGCGAATCGCCAAGCCGAAGCCCCCCGCGCGAAGCAACCGCCGAGGCAGCCCCGAGGCGATCGAAAAGCGGCGCGCTGCGAGGAGCTTCAACGACGTGCTCGGTGGCCAGGGCGGCGCGTCGGCGCTCGACGGCCGCACGCAGAAGCGAAGGCAGCGACTGCTCCGCGAGCTCGAAGAGGGCAAGGCGCGCGGTCGCGAACTCAAGCCACTCGACATCCTGCAGCGCGTTCAGGAGCTGCTGGTGCTCGGCGAACCGCTCGTGGCGATCCGAAAAGTCGCGAAACTCAAGAAGCCGATCGCCGACCTTCCGGCAAACGCCGACGGCATCGTTGACGTCGTGGGCCGACTGCATCGCGCCTACGGCTTCAGGCCCGAGACATACCGCTTCGTCGGTATCGACGACGACGTGCTTCGCGCCGCAGGCGTGCTCGAGGTCGTCGGCCGCGTCAGGACGCGCGCCAAAAAGCGTGTATAGTCGCGGCATGCGCCGTTACGCCGCGATCGCCACGGGCCTCGCGCTCTCATTGGCCTCGTCCGCAGGGGCGCAGCAGCCCCAGGATGCGCGCCGGGCAACCGTGGTGGCCCACGTCGGCGACAAGTCGATCACCGTCGGCGAGCTCGAAGACCGCATGGCGCAAGTGCCGCCCTACCAACTCGCGAGCTTCGGCGACACGCCGGCCAAGCGCGGCAGGAAATTTCTCGATCAGGTGATGGTGCCCGACCTGCTGTGCGCGCTCGGGGCGCGCGACCGTCACGTCGACACGCGCCTGCCCACGTCTTACCTGCTCGACCACGCGCGCGCCGACGCGGCCGTTCGCGGCATCAAGAAGTCGGTCACGCCGGCGGCCCGACTTCCCGCGCAGGACGTGAAGCAATACTACGACGAGAACAAGAGCCGCTACGACTCGCCGGAGCGCTACAATCTCTGGCGCATTCTCACCGCGTCGCGCGCCGAGGCCCTGACCGTGCTGGCCGCCGCGCGCAAAGACCCGGCGCTCACTACGTGGAATTCGCTAGCCCGCGACCACAGCCTCGACAAGGCGACCGCGATGCGCGGCGGCAACCTCGGATTTGTGACGCTCGACGGCACGTCCAACGAGGCCGGGCTGCACGTCGATCCGGCCATCGTTTCGGCGGCCACGCGCGTCAAAGACGGGGAGTTCGTCTCCGAGATTGTGTCGGAAGGCCCGAATTTCGCCGTGATTTGGCGCCGCGGAACGGTCGGGGCGAGTCACCGTCCGCTGAGCGACGTGGAGGCGCAGATCCGCGACACCCTGTTCAAGCAGCGCAGCGACGCCGAGGCGAAGCGCGTGACCGACGACGCGCGGTCGAGGCTGCTGAGAGACTTCAACCCCGCGTTGCTCGACATGATCGACGTCTCGCTCGGCGACGCCCAGATCATCCCGCGCAAGAGGCCCGGGCAGGTGCCACCGGCGACGAGCACGCAGTCACCCTGACCTATTCGAGGGGGCGCGTCAGGGCGTCTTCGGCAGCACCGAGCGAGGCCAGCTTCTTCGACGGTCCTTCACCGGATCCGATCACCCGATCACCGATGACCGCCTCGACCTTGAAGCGCGGCGCGTGCGCAGGGCCGCTGCTGTCGACCACGCGGTAGACAGGCACGCCCATGCCGCGCGCCTGCGTCTGCTCCTGCAGGACGCCCTTCGGATCGCGCGCTCCGCTCTCGCGCGCAGCGGCCACGGCGTCGCTCACGATTTCGCCGACGAGCAGGCGCGCAGCGTCGAGTCCGCGCGCGAGGTAGACCGCCGCCACGACGGACTCGACCGCATCGGCCAGAACGTTCATCTGCTCGCGATCGCGGTCGGTTCTCGCCCCGCGGCCCACGGCGATGGCCTCTCCCAGGCCCACGCGCCGCGCCCAGTCGGCGAGGGCGACCGCGCTTACGGCTGCGCTGCGCATTCGCGACAGGGCGCCCTCGTCGGCGTCGGGGAAGCGCTCGGACAGCAGCTCGCTCGTGCAGAGCCCCAGCACGGAATCGCCCAAAAATTCGAGGCGCTGGTTGTCGGGAGCGCCAGTCTCGTTCGAGTAGCTCGGGTGAGTCAGCGCCTCTTCGAGCCGAGGCAGCGGCCCCTCTCCCGTGAGGAGCGTGAGCCGCGAGGTGAGACGTGCTCGCGCTTCAGACAGCGCGCTCAAGGCGCCAGCCCATCGCAGAGCTGCGCGAGCTCGAGATCGAGCGCCGAGATTCCGCCGGCGTCGTGGGTGGTCCACCGCACGCGCACCAGCCCCCAGCGCACATCGAGATCGGGGTGATGATCGCGCTTTTCAGCCGCAAATCCCACGCGAACCACGAACGCCACGGCCGCGCCGAAATCGGCGGTGCGATAGGCGCAAACCAGCGCCTCTCCTTCGCGCGACCAACCGGGGTGCAGTGCGAGCCACGCGTCGATCGCGGCGTCGGGCAATCTTTGCGGCCTCGGCATGTGGGCCGAAGCTTTCCGCCAGTTGCGGCCGGTTGGCAAGTGCGCGGGCGCGGGAACATGCGCGCCGCAGCGCTGTCAGCGACAGCATGGCCCGAATCGCTCGCTCCGTCGCGCCGCCGCGCTATCCTGCTCGCCCCATGGCCCTCGTCGCCTGCCCGTTTTGTCGCGAGATGTTCGAGTCGGCGGAGGCCAGCGCGTGCCCCGTGTGCGGCATGAGCCTCGTCGCGTTCGAGAAGCTGCCCCCTTCGCACGACGCGGTGGGTGAGGACATCCCGGTAGAGCCACACCACGAGCCGATCGCCTGGAACTTCAAGGCGCGCGGACGCCTCGCGCTGCCCGTGCTCGCAGTGGTGGGCCTCGCGCTGTTCTTTCTCCCATGGGTGCACGTCACGCTTCCCGATACGGTCGACATCTCCGGCTTCGGCATGGCCCGGCGGCTCGGGTGGTCGTGGGGGGCGGGCGTCGCCTGGGTGGTCCTCGTGCCTACCGTGCTCAGTCGCCGCAGCATCTGGGAGCTGCGGGGGGCTCGCATCGCGGCGGCATTTCTGGCCGCCGTTCCGCTCGTCACCACGGTCATTCTGTGGGCCCGACCGCCGCACGGAGGCCTCGTGAAGGTCCGCTTCGACTACGAGCCCGCCTTTTGGGCGACGATGGCGGTGGCAGCGGTTGCGGTCGTGTTGGCCATGCGCCTGGGAGGCCGGCTCGACGACATTCAAGTGAAACGCGGCAGCTCGAAGGGCGAGGTCCTGCACTGACGATCGCGACTCAGCGCGCGGGAAACAGCCCGCCCGCCGGAGCCTCACGGTGACAGCCCGCGCAGTCTGCTGCGACGCTGGGCGAGCGGGCCGGATCGAGCGCGAGGCCGCCACTTTCATCGAGCGCGAAGAAGGTCCAGTCGTCGCCTTCGCGCCGCATCACGAGCGCTCCGCCCGGCTTTCCGCTGCGTTTGTCTCGCAGGGACTCGACAACCACCGCGCCAGACCCGGGCGCAACGCCGCTGCGCAGCGCCGCCGCAGTCGCGTCATCGCCCGCAAGAATGCTCGCTTCAAACGCACCCACGCCGTGCAGCGAGGTGCCGACCTGCGCGACGCTCACGAAGCGCGATCCATAGTCGGCCGGAAGAAACTCAAGTTTCGGGGCTGACTTGCCTGCGTCAACCGAGCGCACTTCGGCGCCCGCGGCATGCGACGAGCCGACGTGCGACATCGGCTCCGGCCCGCACGCGGCGGCCGCGCTCGCCGCCCCCATGAACGCGCCTGCTAGAAGTGCACGCCGGCTTCGAGCGAGGTCGTCCATTGACGCGTATCCTGCAGGCCCGGGTTTTCGTCGCTCGGCGGAGTGAGGTCGATGATGAACTGGCCGGCGATATAGAGAAATTCGTAGCGGTAGCTGAGCCCGACAATGCCGCGGTGGCGCTGCGTGCGCACCCGCTGGAATACGAAGTTGTTGTTGAAGTCGGTATTGGCGTCAGCGCCATTCGAGAGTTTGTTCGCGCACCGGGGCGTGCCGGTAGACGGGTCAGGCCCCTGATAGCCGCACTGCTGAAGCGGATCGGTGTTGGGCGTGCTGTCGACGATGGTCGAGTCGCCGAACACCCAAAGGCGCTGATAGCCGACATACGGCGTGATCTGTGCGCTGTCGGCTATGGCGATGCGCTTGGAAATCTGCGCGTCGAAGCCGACCGATGTCAGCGTGTATTTGGCAGTTCCGGCGATGGTGCGAACCCCGCCTCCCACGGCAACATCGGGCAAATAGCCCATGAAACCCGTACGAAAGCCCTCGAGCGGAGCCCAGCGCACATCGGCGCCAATAACCCATAGCGAGGTGTTCGCGAGGGTGCCAATCGCCCCCGCGAGCTCGAAGCCGAGCGGCAGGCCTTTGCGCGCCTTGAGCGAGTAGACTTGAAGAATCGAGTCAGGGCTCTTGTTGGTAATCCCGAACGCCTTGGTGTTCGGATCGGTCGCGCCGCGCGTGGCCTGATGCCAGTACTGAATCTGCGACCCGTCGCGCTCGGTCGACGCCGCGTCCGCGTTGATCTTCGTGAAGCTCGTCTCGAGCGTGAGCGCAAATCCGCCGATGCCTGTGGTGCGCGCCGGATGAAACGCCGTGGGCGCGATCGCAAACCCAAGCTCGCTCATATAGTTCGCGAAGGCTGCGTTCGCCGGAGCGCACGTGAAGGCGTTGGGGCTCTTTCCGTTGCTGAGCGCGAGCTCGGGGTTGGCCGCCATGCTCTGGCAGGTCTGGCCTGCGGGCAAGCCCTGAGGCTGGAGCACGAGGCGCTCGATGGCCGGATCCATCGTGTCGGCCAAAGCGCTGCGCGAAGCGAGCGCAGCGGTGGTCACGAAGGCGAAGGCAAGAGCGGTGCGGGCCGTGCGCAAAGGAATTTTTCTCCGCTGTCAGCCTACGTTTGTCGCGCAATCCCCGTCAAGGTAAGCCTTTTGACATGTCATCGCCCGAAGACACGAAGCCGCCCGCGCAAGCCTCCGACGGCAAGCCGCGACTGCGGGGGCCGCAGCCCACGAGGCCGCTGCACATCGTGCTCGTCGAGCCCGAGATCCCGCCAAACACGGGCAACATCGCGCGCCTCGCGGCCGCGACGTGCTCGGCGCTGCACCTCGTGGGACGCCTCGGCTTCCGCATCGACGATCAGGCCGTTCGGCGCGCCGGCCTCGACTACTGGCACCTCGTCGATTTGTCGGTGCACGCGTCGTTCGACGCGTTCCTCGCTGCGTTTTGTGTCCGCGAGCCCGAGGGGCGCCTGTTTCTGTTCACGGCGCACGCCGCGCGCAGCTACCTCGCCGCCGACTTTCGCGCGGGCGATGCGCTCGTGTTCGGCAAGGAGAGCTCCGGCCTGTCTCCCGAGCTTGTTGCACAATACACCGATCGCACCGTGGGCATCCCAACCCTCGGGGCGGTGCGCTCACTCAACCTCGCCAACGCGGCCAGCGTCGCCGTCTACGAGGCGCTACGGCAGACCGGCGCGCTGTCGGCCCCGTTCCAGGGCTAGCGGCGCTTGCGCGACTTCGGCTTCTCGCGCGGAGCCGCGATCGTGCCCCTGCACGACGACGCGCCGCAGCGGCACGGATAAACGCGCTTCAGCTGCGCGAGCGTCATCGTCGGCTCGACGACGTACTGGTAGTCGTAGGTCAGCTCAGCGCCGCTCGGAACGGCCTCGCGCGCCACGATGAAGATGCGATCTCCGTACTGGATGGCTTCGCAGTTGGGCGCGCAGCAGTGATTGATGAAGCGCGCGTCGCTGCCCACGCGCGCAGCGTCGATGCACCAGGTGTCATCGATCGAAAACACCATCGTGTGGTGGCTCGCCATGGCCTCGTCGTCATAGCGGGCGTCGACCTCGTCGTGGGTGACCCGCTCGCCGAGATACTCGACAACGCGAGCGCCCTTTCGGATCGCCCGGGTCGCGAACACGCCCAGGCCGGCGATGGCCGAAGCGCGCACTTCATGGCGGGTTTTTACGGGCATTGGACCTCGCTCGAGCCAGCGGGCGACCCGTCGGTCACTCGAAGGCGCTGATGCCGGTGACGTCCTGCCCGAGGATGAGCGTGTGCACGTCGTGGGTGCCCTCGTAGGTCGACACCGTCTCGAGGTTGCAGAGGTGACGCATGATCGGATACTCGAGCGTGATGCCGTTGCCGCCGAGGATGTCGCGGCAAACGCGCGCGGCGTCGAGCGCGACGCGCACGTTGTTGCGCTTGATCATCGACACGTGCTGCGGCCGCAGCTTCTTCTCTTCTTTCAGTCGCGCGGCCTCGAGCGCCATGAGCTGCGCGCCGGAGATCTGCGTGAGCATCTCGGCGAATTTCGCCTGCACCAGCTGGTGGCTCGCGATCGGCTTGCCTGCAAACTGCACGCGATTTTTCGCGTAGTCGAGCGCCGAATCGAAGCACGCGTTCGCCGCGCCGATCACGCCCCACGCGATGCCGAAGCGCGCGCTGGTGAGGCACGACAGGGGGCCCTTCATGCCCTTGACGTTCGGCAAAATCGCCTCTTTTGGAACGCGCACTTCTTCCATGATGAGCTCGCTCGTGACGCTCGCGCGCAGGCTCATTTTCTTGTGGATGAGGCGCGCCTCGAAGCCCTTGCTGTCAGTCGGAACGAGGAAGCCGTGCACCGGTCCGTCCTGCCCGCCCAGCTTCGCCCACACGAGGGCCACCTGCGCCAGGTTGCCGTTCGTGATCCAGCGCTTGGTGCCGGTGATGACGTAGCTGTCACCGTCGTCGATCGCCACAGTGCGCATGCCGCCCGGGTTCGAGCCGGCGTCGGGCTCTGTCAACCCGAAGCAGCCGATGATCTCTCCCGCCGCCATCTTCGGCAAGTAGCGCGCCTTTTGGGCGTCGGAGCCGAAGGCCCAGATCGGATACATGACCAGGCTTCCCTGCACGCTCGCGAACGAGCGAATGCCCGAGTCGCCGCGCTCGAGCTCCTGCATCGCGAGGCCGTAGCCGACCTCCGAGAGACCGGCGCAGCCGTATCCGTGCAGATTGCATCCGAGCAGCCCGAGCCCTGCGATCTCGCCGATGAGCTCCGTCGGAAACGTGCCGCGCTCGAAGTGATCGCCGATGGTGGGAAGCACCCGGGCGTCGACGAAGGCGCGCACGGTGCGCTGGACGGTTTGTTCTTCTGCGGTGAGGTGGCGCGCGATCTCGAAGAAGTCCGGCATGGTGCGTCGCGTTTAGCACCGGCTCGGGGCCGTGCCTACGACGCCGCCGGAGCACTTACTTTCTTTTCAATAAAGAGTTGCAGTCTGTCGCGGCAAGGCGTTTACTTATTAGAAAGTTAGCAGGAGACTCCATGGCCCTTCTCTCGACTGTACGCTCACTGGTCGCCGTTGCTTCCGACGCCGCGAGAAACGAGCTTGCGAACCGAATCGCCCCCGCTCGCCGCGAAGTTCCCGCGCCCCCGGCGAGCGCCGCGCGGCTGATTGCTGAGAACGACGCCGCCCCGCTCAAGGGCCACATCGACTACACGGCCTACGCGAAATCGATGGGCATTCCTGCCAAAAGCGGGCCCTCGGGCAAAGAGCTGCTGCCAGTGACCGGGCCGCTGACTTACACGTGGGACTACCACTCGGAGCGCCCCGAGCTGCGCGCCCTGTACGAGAAGAGCAAGGACCTCAACTGGAACGCGCGCACCGATCTCCCGTGGGAGACCTCGATCGATCCGGAGTCCGAGATTACGCCCGACGCGATGAGCCCGCTCTACGGCACCAAGATGTGGCGCACGCTGGAGCGCGACGGAAAGCTCGGCGAGATGCGCCGCAACTTCACGGCGTACATGCTCTCGAACTTCATGCACGGCGAGCAGGGCGCCCTGCTCGCGACC
>CANJCO010000111.1 GCA_947473045.1 Myxococcales bacterium
GCCTGGCCCGCTCTTCAGCGGCGTCAGGGCAATCCGCTCCTCGACACCGGACGCCTTCGGAACTCGTTCGCACGTGGTGGACTCTCCGCGCGCGGCTTCGCGGTCGGCACCAACGTGGTGTACGCGGCGACGCACCAGTTCGGTCGCGGCATCAAGCCGGGCAAGCGCGGTAAAGGCGGTCGCATTCCGGCGCGGCCGATGATGCCGAACGGGAGCCGGGGGTTCGGCCCGATCTGGCTCCCCGCGTTCGACGCCGTCATCGCCCAGACGATGAAGAAGGTCTTCGGGAAGTAGCCCGCACGACAATGAGCGCCCGCCTCTTCGAGATACTCGACGTGATCGAGGCCGGCTTCCTTGCGACCAATCCTGGGATCACCTTCCGGCGTGGCGCCCGCGAGGTCCCGAAGATGGACAGGCCTCCGCGCATCGTGTGGGTGCCGACGAAGGACGCGTTCGGTCGCCCGGTGAAGGGCGGGTTCAACCCGCGTCCGCTCTATTCGCGACGCGCCGGCCTCGAGGCGCACCTCTGGGGCCTCGATCTCGAGATGACCGAGAACCTCCTCCACGGGCTGGTGCGGGTGCTGCATTCGCTTACCCACGGGAGCGTCGAGATCGCCGATGCGATCTGGGGCCAGCCCGAGTGGCTGCAGCAGGGATGGGCATGCGTGCTCTCGCTCGGTTTCGACCTGCCGGTCACGAACGAGATCGTTCCCACGGCCACCATTTCCAGCATCGTCCCCGACCCCGCGGTGCATTCACCTGCGACCGGTCTTCAACCCTCGGTGCTGCAGTGCGGAGATCCCGGATGAAAGACGACGTCACCACCGCGCCCGTGAGCAAGAGCGCAAAGATGGGCACCTCGCTCGACCGAAAGCCCGCAGAGCACTGGGCGATCCAGAAGGGCGTCGCCGCATGGCAGTTCGCCGGCGCGAAGTACGGCGAGCGATGGCCGACAGGCCAGGAGATCACCGAGCAGGAGTTCGACGCCGCGATGGCGCGTGCGGCGAGCGTTGAGGTGCGCTGATGCCGATTCCCGCGGTCAACGTCACGATCCAGGACGGTGCGCTCGGGCAGCTGCCCGAGGCGACGGACAACATCCACGTCAAAGTGGGCGTGTCGTCCGCGGGTGCCGTCAACACGCTCTACTCGATCGGTGATCCGAAGCTCCTGAAGGACACGCTCGGGACGGGTCCTCTCGTCGAGTCGGCCTCCCATGCGCTCGCCATCGCAGGCGGCCCCGTCTACCTCGTTCGCATCGCGGCCAGCGTCGCCGGCGCCGTCGGCGCGGTGACGAAGACCGGCACGGGCGTCGGCGCGATCGCGATCGGCGGCTCGCCGCTCGACGCGTACCAGCTGATCGTCCAGGTGACGCGCGACGGCGCGAACCTCGCGGCGGCCACCGGCGCGTTCAAGTACTCGCTCGATGGCGGAGACGTCTTCAGCCCTGAAATCGCCATCCCCACGGCGGGGACGTACGCCGTGCCCGACTCCGGGGTCACCCTGACGTTCACCGATGGCGTCGGCACCTCCTTCGCCGCGGGCGACCGGTACGTGGCCACCGCGACCGCCCCTGGGTTCACGTCCGGGGACCTCGCGACGGCCCTCAACGTGCTCCTGGCCGATCCGCGGGAGTGGGGCTTCGTCCACGTCGTGGGCGCGCCCTCCACCGCGGCCGGCGCCGCGACGCTGGCGGCCGCGGTCGACAGCTTCATGGCCCAGGCCGAGGCGAACTACCGATACGCCTTCGCCGTCCTCGAGGCGCCCGACGACACCGACGCAAACCTCATCGCTGCCTTCGCGAACTTCGCCACCCCACGCGTGGTCCTCGCCGCGGGCTACGAGGAGCTCGTCTCGCAGATCACCGGCCGCGTGTCGAAGCGCTCGAGCGCGTGGCCCGTCGCCGCGCGCATCTCGAAGGTTCCGATCAGCGAGGACCTCGGGCGCGTGGCGACGGGCTCGCTGCCGGGTGTCGCCAGCCTCTACCGCGACGAGCAGGCGACGCCGGGCCTCGATGCCCAGCGCTTCACCACGCTCCGCACGATCATCGGCCTCCAGGGCTTCTACGTCACGAACGGGAAGACCATGGCGTCGACGATCTCGGACTACCAGCTGCTCCAGTTCAAGCGGGTGATGAACCGAGCGTGCAAGGTGGCGCGCACGGGGATGCTTCGGTTCCTGAACGACAGCGTGCGCGTGGACCCGGCGACGGGACGCATCAACGAGCTCGATGCGCGCGCCATCGAGAGCTACGTCGGCGGTCAGCTCAAGGCCGCGCTCGTCTCTCCGCGACACGCGTCCGACGCGTCGATCGCTGTGAAGCGTGACCAGAACATCATCTCGACGAGCCAGCTGCCCGTGCGTATCCGCGTGACGCCGCTCGGGTACGCGAAGGACATCGAGATCGACATCGGCTTCCGCAATCCCGCGCTCGAACCGAAGGCAGCGTAGTCCAGGAGATATGGCATGGCGATTTCCTACCCGCTGATCAACGGCCTCTACTTCGACTGGTCGAGCGTCGAGATCAACATCGACGGCGACGTCGTCGTCGGCATCAAAGAGATCACCTACTCGGACACGACGGAGCCCGGCGAGGTCCGCGGCACCGCGCCGAACCTCATCGGTCGCACGCGCGGCGAGTACAAGGTCGAGGGGAGCTTCACGATGTACAAGCCCCAGGCCCAGGAGCTCATCGCGAAGTTCGGCGACGGCTGGATGGAGAAGGTGTTCGGGATCAACGTCTCCTACGCCGACGACGGCCAGGACACGATCACCGACGTCCTCACCGGATGCCGCATCAAGAAGTTCGAGGACTCGCCGAAGGCCGGCAACGAAGCGGCCGAGGTGAAGTTCGATCTCCACCTCATGTACATCAAGCGCAACGACCTCGCGCCCGTGAACCATCTTCTCGAGGGGTAAGACATGGACGACGCGATTCTCGACAAGCTCCGAGCCGAGCACGGTGACGTGTGGCTCCTCGACCTCGGCAACGATCAGGTGGCGTTCCGCTGCCCGAACCGCGCTGAGTACAAACGCTTCCTCGCGCGCGTCTCGGACGACCGGAAGGCGCTACCAGACGCCCAGGAGGAGCTCGCCCGCGCGGTCGTCGTTCTCCCGGACCGCGCCGCGTTCAGCGCTCTGCTCGACAAGCGTCCCGGCATCGCCTCGAAGGTCGTCGCGGACGCCCTCAAGGTGGCCGGCGCCGAGGAGGCGGAGAACGCAAAAAAACTGTAGCCCGCTACGAGCAGGCGAAGCGCTCGCTCTGGGTGGCCGGCGAGGCGATCCACGCCCTCGCCCGCGGCGGGCACGAACGCGACGAGCGTGTCGGAGCGCTCCTCGTCGCCGAGTTCCTCGGTCTCGTGCGGCACTTCCTCACGTCAAAGAAGTGATCTCCCGGCCTAACGCTTGGATGCCAAGGAAGCCGAGATGACCTGCCGGCACTTTGCGGCGTGCTCCTCCGCTGCCGCCATATAGGCGAGGATCTCGTCGAGATGTCGAAGGTGCTTGTCCCAGTCAGCGGCGCCCAGGAGCGCCGCGTAGTCGACTTGGATCGGCTTCCGCCAGCGCTCGTACGCCGAGAGGTGTTCGACTCGCGCGTCGATGTCAGAGATTCCGCGGGTCGTCGGAGAGTGTTTCGCTTTGCCGCGTATCCATTCCAGCCAGTGCTTGTTGCCCTTGGACTGATTGCACTTTCCGCAACTGGGCACGAGGTTCGCGATCTCCGTGACGAACCCTGTCGGCTTCCGGTCGACGGTGATCGGTCGAAAGTGGTCCCACTCGGACTTCTTGCCACCGCAGTAGGCGCAGACGACAGCTCCTTCTGTCATCCCCAGGACGCCCAGGGCCTCGCGCACCTCCGCGTCAGTCGGCTCGAAAACAGGAGTCAATGCGGCGAAGAACATGCCGGTGATGGTGGACTTTCGCCCCGTTATCTTCGCAACAGCGGGCAAGTCGAAGTCAGGGTGCATGCAACCTGGATAGTACGCGCCCCGGCCATGCCAGCGCCCCCCTCGTGATCTCTCGCTATGGGTGACGTACTCCAGTGGACGTTCGACCTCATCGACCGCGTCAGCGGTCCTGCGGGCGAGATGCAGCGGAAGATGGGCGGCCTTCCGAGCCAGCTCAAGGAGATCGACGCCGCGCTCGCGCACCTCGAGAAGACTCAGAAGCAGGCGGACTTCGCCAAGGAGACCGACCCGATCAAGAAGCAGACGAAGGGTCTCCAGCTCCTCAAGGGCGAGCTCCAGGGGATGCCCGGCGCGGAGAGCAAGGCGGGTGGAGGCGCCATGGCCATGGGCGCCGAGATGGCCGCCGCCTCCGCCGGCGTCACCATCGCCATCGACGTCCTCTCCGAGCTCGGGAAGAAGCTCCTGGAGATCGGGATCGAGCTCGGGAAGACGGCCATCGAGGCGGCCGGCTTCAAGAAGGCGATGATCTCGAGCCTCGAGGCCTTCACCGAAAATCGAGCGGACGCCGAGAAGACCTTCGACCTCGTGCAGAACATGGCGAGGCAGGTCGGCGTCGCCGACGACGACGCGTCGAAGTTCTACCGCAACCTGCTCGCCTCGGGCTTCAAGGCGAAGGAGGTCCAAGACATCCTCGCGGCCGGCTTCGATGTCAGCGCGCTTCGCGGCGGCGGTGAGGACGGGAAGCAGGCGACCGACGCGCTCCTCGCCAACATCCAGAAGATCAAGGCGCTGGGGAAGCTCGACTCCCGCGAGCTGCTCTCGTTCTCCCGCGACGTCGGCATCAAGCCGGACGACATCATCAAGAGCATCGCCGACGCGCGCGGCATCTCCGTCGAGATGGCGAAGAAGCTCGCTGAGGGAGGTGAGCTCGGCGCCGACGAGAGCATCGCGGCGATCCTCAAGACCGTCCAGAAGGTCGCCGACAAGGGTGGCGCGCTTGGATCGCGTGCGGCCGACATGGCCGACAAGAGCGTGACCGCGCAGGTCCAGGTCGTGAAGAACTCCTTCGGGAACCTCTTCGAGGACGTGAATATCGAGCCGCTCGCCGCGTTCCTCAAGAAGGTCAACTCGCTCCTCGATCCGGACAGTCCGACCGGCAAGCGCGCGAAGGCGTTCTTCGAGACGATCTACAACGCGGTGTTCAAGTTCATCGGCGCCCTCGGCGAAGGGGACGGGATGGAGAAGATCTTCTCCGCGATCCTCGACGTAGGAGAGGCGCTCATCGGCGCGTTCCAGAAGGGCTGGCCGTACGTGAAGGCGTTCGGGGAGGCCTTCGGGAAGTCGCTCAAGCCCGCCATGGACGCCGTGGGTCCGATCTTCAAGCAGGTCTTCGGGGAGATGAAGGACAACAAGGGGCCCGACCCGAAGATCCTCAAGTTCTTCGAGTTCCTCGGCGAGTTCGCGTCTATCAGCTACCAGGGCCTCATCCTCCTCATCGGCGGCATCGTGTGGCTCGACTCGAAGATGCTGGAGTTCTGGGCGTCCGTCGCAGCGACGATCGGCGCCGGCATCGACTGGATCCGAACGACGTTCGCGGGTTTTGACCTCGCCAAGATCGCGACCGATCTCATCAACGGCTTCTGGACGGGCCTCTCCACGTCGTGGGCGGACCTCCTCAAGCGGTTCGAAGGCCTCCTCAACCTCCTCCCGGCGGCGGCGAAGAAGGCGCTCGGGATCGCGTCGCCGTCGAAGGTGTTCTCGGCACTCGGCGAGCACACGAGCCAGGGCTTCATGGTCGGCATGGAGAAGCCTGATGTCGGCGGCGCCATGGCGGCGATCGTCGAGCCGCCCGGACTCGCCGGCCCGACCGGACCGACGATGGCGTCGCCCGCGTCGAGTGTCACCGCGAGCGGGATGGCCGGCGGCGGTGCTCGCGGCGGAGGGGGAGGCGTCTCCGTCTCGCTCGGCCCCATCACCATCGACGGCGCGCAGGTGAAGGACGCGCAGAGCTTCTCCGCCGAGCTCGATCGGATCCTTCCCGAGAAGCTCACGGCCACGTTCGAGAAGCTCGCGATGGAGGCGGGTGCCCTGTGACGACTCCGTTCTGGGAGACCGAGCCCGATCAGTACGACGCGATCATGCTCGGGAGCGACACGTTCGTGATCTTCTCCCCGACGCGCGTCCGCATCGACGGCGAGCTCTCGGTGAAGTTCGACGTGAAGGAGGCGCCCGGCAGCGACGGCGCGAGCATCACGTACCGCGGGTACACGCCCGCGAAGGTCGATGTGACCTGGGCCCTCTACACGGAGGACATGCTTCGCGACTTCGAGTCCCTGCTGCCGGACATCCGACCGAAGCCCGGCAAGACCGCGCCGAAGCCCGTGGAGATCGTCCACCCGCAGCTCGCGCTCTACAACCTGCACAAGTTCTACGTGGAGAAGATGCCGCTCTTGAAGAAAGCGGGCGCGGGCATCTACGACGTCACCCTCTCGTGCGTGGAGTTCTTCCCGAAGCCGAAGGCGAGCAGCAAGGGCGGTAGCGGACAGAAGAGCGGCGGGATCCCTCCGTTCGACAACGCCCTCACGCGGCCGAAGCCGCCGAACCCGACCCCGCCCAGCAAGAGCAACACCGGTCCGTGAGTCTGGCGAAGGCGAACGGTGCCGGCGTCGTGAAGGCGGTGATCGCGCTCCCCCGCGTGGGCGCGTGGCACGCCGATCTCGAGATCGACTCCGAAGACGCGTCGAAGTTCGAGAAGGCCGTCGAGCTCACCGTGGGCGACGGCGCGCTGTCGTTCAAGGGCACCGCCTTTCGTGGTGGCGTGTACGGGGGGAGGGTTGTCGTCCGCGTCGTTGGCGGCGCAGGAGGGCTCGGCAAGGAGCTCGAGCCGAAGGCGTACCGGCAGATCCCCGCGAAGATCCCCCTCACGGACATCCTCGAAGGCGCGGGGGAGAAGCTCGCGGGGACGAGCGACAGCGGCGTGCTCGGGACGGAGCTCCCGTTCTGGAGTCGCCCGAAGAGCATCGCGGGGATCGCGCTCACGAACCTCCTCGCGGCGCTCGAGGTGACGTGGCGCGTTCTCACGGACGGGACGCTCTGGGTCGGCTCGGAGACCTGGCCGGCCGCCAAGGTGAAGAATCCGCACGTCACCCACCAGGCTCCGGACGACGGGCGGGTCGACCTCGGGAGCGATCTCCCATCACTCCTGCCTGGGACGACGTTCCTCGACCGGAAGGTGAGCCGGGTCGTCCACCACCTCGACCCCAAAGACGTGCACACCGAGGCGTGGTTCGAGCGTGGATAGGCTGAAGGCGGCCCTCGCCGCGTTCGTCCGCAGCGTCACGAGCCGCCTCGACTACCTCGCGCTCTACCCGTGCAAGGTCCTCTCGCAGAACGGCGACGGGTCCCTCGAGCTCCAGCCGGAGGACAGCCGCCTCCCGGGCCTCAGCAAGGTTCCGATTCGGATCGGCGTCCCCGGCGTCGACGTCAAGGTGGAAGGCGGCGCGAAGGTGCTGCTCGGCTTCGCGGAGGGCGATCCGCGCGCTCCGTTCGCCGCGCTCTTTGACAAAGACTCCCTCAAGGAAATCACGATCACGGCGTCAGCCAAGGTGACCGTCTCGGCCGGCTCGGACGTCGTCGTGAACGCGTCGGGGAAAGCGACCGTCAACGCGGGATCCGATGTCGCCCTCACGGCGTCCGGCAAGCTCGACATCAATGCCTCCAGCAAGGTGACCGTGACCGCGCCGAACATCGCGCTCGGCGCAGGCGCCATGCCGGTGGCTCGTCAGGGTGATCCGGTCCTCGTGAACAGCGTCGGTGCGCCCGGCGTCCTCGTGCCCGGCACGCCCATGGTCGGCATGATCACCGCGGGAAACCCAACGGTAAAAGCGTGAGCGACTTCGGCTCCGACGTCTCGACGTTCCCGGATCTCGATCCGACGTTCGCGATCATCGACGGCAACCGTGTCCTCGCCGAGGCGATCCTCCGCAGGCTCACCACGACGCGCGAGGGCCTCTTCTACGACGGCGACTACGGCCTCGACGTGCGGGCGTGGCTCAACGAGTCGCTCGTCCCGAAGCGCCTCTACCTCCTCCAGCGGCAGATCGAGGCCGAGTGCGAGAAGGACGAGCGCGTCCTTTCGGCCGACGCAACGCTCGACCTGAACGCGGTCGCGCACACGCTGACGGTGACACTGATCGTCGACACGAGCGAAGACGCGTTCAAGCTGACCCTCGGGATCGACCAAGTGAGCGCGAGCATCCTCGCGATCGAATGACGTGGTCACCCTCGCCGATCTCCTGCGCGCCCCGTCGAAGGACGAGGTGCTCGACCTGCTCGTCGCTACTCTCCGCCTCGCGGGCTTCCCCGTCGCCTCGTGGCAGCCGGGCAGCATCCCCCGCACGCTGACCGAAGCGGAGAGCGCGAACCTCGCCGATCTCGCGCAGACGATCCGAAGCATCGCGGCCGGCGGCTTCCTCGAATACGCGGAGGGCGGCTGGCTCGATCTCCTCGCCGATGGGCTCTACGACGAGCGCCGGAAGCCGTCGGTCTTCACGCAAGGGACCATCCGTCTGACGGATGCCGCAGGTGCAGGGCCGTTCACGATCGTCCCCGGCCAGCTGTGGGCGAGCGACATCGGTCGCACCCGACGGTTCACGAACCTGGTCGGCGGCTCCCTCCCGCTCAGCGGCACGCTCGACCTCACCTGGCAGGCCGAGTCCCCGGGCGCCGCCTGGAACCTGGCGTCCGGCGCGATCGTGAACCTGCTCACGTCGCTCCCCGGCGTCACAGTCTCGAACCCGGCCCTCCCCTCGGGCACATGGATCACCCAGTGAACATGCAACAGTTCTGTTGAGGCAGTCATCGCCAAAGTCCTCGAATCATGAAACCATTGTCTGTGAACCAAAAACGTCGTTTAGGCGCGCCCGCCAAGCACAGTCTTGAACTGAAGGTCTCGATCGCCCGCAGGGTCATCGAAGAA
>CANJCO010000112.1 GCA_947473045.1 Myxococcales bacterium
CTTCTTCGCGACGGACTTCTTCGCGACGGCCTTCTTCGCGACGGACTTCTTCGCGACGGACTTCTTCGCGGGGGCCTTCTTCGCGGGGGCCTTCTTCGCAGGGGCCTTCTTCGCGGGGGCCTTCTTCGCGGGGGCCTTCTTCGCGGGGGCCTTCTTCGCAGGGGCCTTCTTCGCGGGGGCCTTCTTTACGCCCGGTCCCGTGGCCACGACGACGCCCGCGCGCGCCGCCAACGCTTTGCGAACGGCGGCGTCGAAGTCCTCGAAGTCGAAGGGCTTGTCGATGTAGGCGTCGGCCCCGTAGAGCGGGCTCGTGAGCCCGTTGACCGTCTGCCCGATGCCCGTGAGGATCACCACCGCGGTGCGCTCGAGCGACACGTCTTCGCGGATTTTCTTGCACACTTCCCAACCGCTGACGCCCGGCATCATCACGTCGAGCACGACGAGATCGGGGAGCTTCTTGCGAACGAGGCGCAGCGCTTGTTCGCCGTCGGCGGCCTCGATCACTTCGAACGCGGGATTGCGCGCCGAGTGGAGGTGACTCGCGACCATCTCACGCATTTCATCACTGTCGTCGGCGACGAGCACCAGGGGCTTCTTGGAAGACATGCGCGCATCTTCCATGACGACCGCGCCTTTCGCAAGGCACGTCACGAGACTTCGGAATTGGCTGTCACCGCGGCGCGTGCAGCGCCTAGGATGCTGCCGAAATCATGCGCGCACGCTTCGCCTCCGTCGTCACCGCCCTCGCCCTGGCCTCGTGCGGCGGCCCAAGGCCCGATGCCATGACCGCAGCCGCCCACGGCAAGTCGATGAGCACCGCGCAGCTCGGCGACGCGATCTGCGGCGAGGGCTGGCGGTGGACGGGCAAGAAATGCGCGCACGCCGAGCCTGCGCTCCCCGGCGATCCGACGACCGTCAGTGCAGGCGGCGACCTGCCCCCCGCTCCGTCCGCGCGCGCCGCAGGCCAGCTCGTTATCGACGACCTGACGATCGGCACCGGTCCGGAGGCCAGGCCGAACGACCAGGTACGTGTACACTACACAGGCTCACTCCTGAACGGCACCGTGTTCGACGCGAGCAAGCCGCGGGGCGCCCCCTTCGAGTTTCGCCTCGGTCAAGGCGCCGTCATCAAGGGCTTCGAGCGCGGCGTCGTCGGAATGAAGGTCGGCGGCATTCGCAAGCTCACGATTGCGCCCGAGCTTGGCTACGGCCGCCGGGGCGCTCCGCCTTCGATTCCGCCGAACGCGACCCTCGTGTTCGAGATCGAGCTGCTCGACACCAAGCCCTGAGGCTGCCTCACTCGTCGCGGAATTTGGTGTCGACCATGGCGGTGGTCTCGACGAGCTCGCGCGACGAGTTGACGTACTTCACCATCGTGGGCATGTGGCCCTTGGTGAGCTTGAGCTTGTTTTGCATCATGCCCTTGATGGGGTCGAGCTCGCGCTTGATGACCGTCTTCCAGCGGGCGTAATCGGCCACGATGATGAACGGCGCGTCGGCGGCCTCTGTTGCCGGCATCAGGCGGCACTCCCTGCAGTGACCGCGCTCGATGTCGAGCCACAGCGCCGTGTCTTCATCGATGCCGAGGGACGGGTCGGCCTTGACGACCATCGAGACGGCGCCATGCGTCCACTCTTTGCCGGCCTCCTGGTACTTCGGGTTGTTGTTGATGGCGTGCTGGTAGGCGGCAGCCCACTCGGGCGACGGGAAGACGTGCGACATAGTGCGGCCTTCCTTACCGCGCACCGGGGCCAACGTCGAGCCGGCCGGTCGACTGGACGCCGGCGCCGCGAGCGACCAAGATGCCACCACCTCAGATGCCGACGGCAAGCGCCACGAGCGACACGGACCGCGCCGCAGGCGTACTCGAATTCACAGCGTTCGCGGCGCGCCCGATGCCCCTCGTGAAGCTCCTCGACGAGGCCCCCGAGCGGATCGCGCGCATCGTGTGCGCGGAGGTCTGCTCGCTCTACCTGATGGAAGGCGAAGGCCAGCTGGTCATGCGCGGAAACGTCGGGTTTTCGGGCGGAGCGATGGGCCAGGTGCGCCTCGCTGTGGGCGAGGGCATCACTGGAGAGGCCGTCGAGGCGATGCGACCGGTGACCGCCAAGCTCGCAAAAAAGCATGCGTCTTACAAGCACTTCGACGACCTCGGTGAAGACCGTTTTCCGGTGTTTCTCGCGGTGCCGATTCGCGGACGATCGGGCGCCGTTGGCGCGATCGCGGTGCAGCGCGCGGCCAGGCCGTTCTCGACGCACGAAATCGACGTTCTGGTGCTGCTCGGCGCCCTGATCGCGGCCGGAATCCGCACCGCGGAGCTGGTCGACGCGCAGCGCGAAAAGACGCCCTACCGGCGCGCAGGCGGAGGCACACGCAAGGTCACGTTGCCCGGGAGGCCCATCGTAGCCGGCCGCGAGCTCGGAGCGATTGCCGCACTGCGGAGGCCCGCGCAGCGCCCAAGCGAGCGCGCCCTTCCCTCGCACGCGAGCGACGCGGCCAAGCTCTACCGTGCGTCGAACGTCGAAAATGAGCTGCGATTGCTCAAAGGCGCCTTCGACGTCGGAGCGCGCGCGATCGACGCGCTCACGGTGCAGGCCCGCGAGCGCAAGCTGCCTGCGGACTTTCTCTCCACCTACGTCGACATTCTCGGCGACGGGCGCTTTCGCGAGCGCGCCGCAGAGCTGATCGAGGCGGGCACGGGGCTGGCGCAGTCGCTCTCGCAGGTCGCGCGCGAAGTGACCCGCACGGCCGCCACGCTCACGCGCGATCCGTTTCTCGAGGAGCGCGCGCGCGACATCGAAGACCTTTGCGACGCGCTTTCCATGCTCGCCGACACCGACAAACGCGCCGCGCTGCCGCAGCGGGCCGTGCTCGTGGGTGACTCGCTCAGCGTGTTCGATCTGCTCGTGTCGTCGAAGGCGAAGCCGGTGGCGATCGCGCTTTCGGAGCGCGCATCGAGCCCGCGGACCCGCACCCTGCTCCAGCTGATGGGGGCGCCTGCGGTAGCCGAGGTGCAAGGGCTGTTTCGCTGGGCTGCCGACGGCGACCTTGCGCTCGTCGACGCCGATCACGGCCTGCTCGTGATCAACCCGTCAAAGGCCGAAATCGCGGCCTTGCGGGAGCGACGACGCGAGGACGCCCGCGCCCACCGGCAAGAAGCGTAAGATGCAGGTTCGACCTCCCAAGCGAGCGACACCTGCGCGTGTCTCTCGAGGATGCTCACTTTGACCGCCCCCACCTCCGAATCCGAGTCGACCGCGCACGCGCTCCCCGACGTCGCCGACGACGGAGACCGCCCGAGCATCACCGAAGTCAACGGCACGGTCGCGCGCTTTTCGATGGCCTACAGCCCCGACGGCGACAGCGATCGCATGACGTTCGGCGCCCCCCTCGCGACGCGCGCGCCTTCGTACGTGTTCGGCCTCTTCGCGCTCGGGGTCGTGGCCTCGGTGGCCCTCGCGTACACGTCGGTGTCGAGCAACTCGCGGCTCTACATGTGGATCGTCGAGGGCGACAAGGGGCGGCCGGTGCCCGCGGCGGTGCTCGCGATCATTATCGCCTGCAGCGGGCTCGCGACGGTGATTCGCGCGCACATGCGGGGCGTCATTGTCACCAAGGACGGCCTCGAAGCGCGCTACTTGCTGCCGCTCGGTGTCCCCAGCGTCAAGCGTTGGAAGTGGGCGCAGATTCACCGCATGGTGATCGACGATGACGGCATCATGCTCGAGCTGTGGGACTCGACCTACGAGCGACTTCCGTCGGTACAACGCACGGGGAAACTCGCCGCAGTGCTGACCCACGCCGCCGGCAAGCACGGCATCGTGGCGACCCACCTCGGCGCGCTCGAGGGCGACTGATCGCCTTGGTGCAACGACGGCTGGCGCGTGTATCGTAGCCGGCCCCATGACCCAACGACGCGGCCCCGATCGCGAGCTGATCGCCTGCTCGCTCGCGCACTACGAAGACCCTGCATATTACACGCATTCGTACGCCAACCGCATCGACGACGCGCACATGTACGTCGCGCTGGCGGTGAAGTGCGGTGGCCCCGTGCTCGAATACGGCATCGGCAACGGACGCATCGCGCTGCCGATGGCGCGTCACGGGGTGAGCGTGACGGGCGTCGATCACTCGGCGCCGATGCTCAAAGATCTCGCGAGGCGCCTGAAGGCCGAGCCGAAAGAGGTGCGCGCGCGGGTGCGTGCGGTGCGCGGCGACATGCGCAAGGTCGACCTCAAGAAGCGCTTTCCGCTGGTGCTCGCGACCTTCAACACGGCGCTGCACCTCTACGAGCGACCCGACGTCGAGGCCTTCCTCGCCCGCGTAAAGCGGCACCTGTCGCCGCGCGGTGAGCTGGTCGTCGACATGAGCGTGCCGGTGCCCGCCGACCTCGCGCGCGATCCGAGCAAGGCGTTTCGCACGCCGCGTTTCCGCCATCCAGCCATGGGCGTCGTGCGCTACGAGGAGCACTTCGACTACGATCGCGCGCGGCAGATTCTCTTCATCTCGATGGGGTTCGAGCCGCTCGACAACCCGGCCGGCGCGTTTATGACGCCCCTCGCGCACCGGCAATTTTATCCCCGCGAGTGGGAGGCGCTGCTGCACTACAACGGCTTCGAGGTCACCAATCTGTTCGGCGACTTTCACAGCGGGCCGTTCGACCGGGCGAGCGACGTGATGGTCTGGCACGCGAAGGTTCGCCGATGAGCAGCGTCGCGCAGCGCCTCGCCGAAGTGCGCGCGCGCATCGAGGCGGCATCCATTGCAGCGGGACGCGATCCCCACTCGGTCGCTCTGGTGGCAGTCTCGAAGACGAAGCCCGCGGAGGCGATCCGTCAGGCCTACGCCGCCGGGCAGCGCGCGTTCGGCGAGAGCTACGCGCAGGAGCTCGCGCAAAAGGCCGAAGAGCTCGCCGACTTGCCCGACATCGAGTGGCACTTCATCGGCCACTTGCAGACCAACAAGGCGAAATACGTGGCCCGTGCAGCGCATGTCGTGCACGCAGTCGACACCGAGCCGCTGGCCCGTGAGTTCGGCAGGCGCGTGGCCATGGCCGGACGTCCGAGGTTGCGCGCGCTCGTCGAAGTGAAGCTCAGCTACGAGCCCACCAAGCACGGCGCCCGTCCGGAAGACCTCGAAGACGTCCTGCGCGCCGTCGAGGCCGAGCCGTCGCTCCTGCTCGCGGGACTGATGACGCTCCCCGAAGACGCCGCCGCTGAGGCCAGTCAGGCGTTCGCGACGCTCGCTTCGCTGCGGCTGCTTCATGGCGGATCGGCGCGTCTGCCCGAGCTGTCGATGGGGATGACGGGCGATCTCGAGCTCGCGATCGCGCGCGGGGCCACGATGGTGCGCGTCGGCACGGCCATCTTCGGCGCCCGATAAACGACCGGCCCGTTTTCGAGCAGTCACGCGCCGCGTCAAGCCCGGGCGCGTCGCACGAATCCGTATTGTCGTGACGCGCAAGGAGCGAACAGATACCCGTGGAAGCTTGCCGTACCGAGCCCGAACCCATTGAACGCTATCGCCCATACGCTGCAGTCGCTTCCGTTTACGCAGCTGCGAAAGAACAAGCGCTTCTACCTCTGGTACGACGGAACCTACGCTGCGCTGTGCATCGTCGCGCTCACCGCGATGCATTTTAGCCAGTTTAAGCCGCTCATGGCGACGTGGGACTGGAAGCTGCTCGCGCTCATGCTGCCCTTCGCGACGCAGGCGCAGATACTTTGCACTGTGTTCGTGCACAACTGCACGCACAACGGGTTTCCCCGCCCCATTAACCGACTCGTTGGCGAGCTCTGCGGCGTCGTGGTGCTTACGCGCTTCGCCTCATGGGAGGTGATTCACCAGCGGCATCACCGGTATTCGGACGATCGCGTGAAGGACCCGCACCCGGTGGTCGCGAGCTACTGGCGATTTATTCTTTTCACGATCGTAAACGTCGAACACCAGCTGCAGTCGATTTACTACGAGCTGTTCGGTGACACGCCCGAAAATCACCGCTTCGAGGCCATGCGCGCCCGGGTGAGCTACGCGACCAACTTGCTGCTGCTCTTCACCTGGTTTCGCTTTCTCGGCCCCGTCGCGTTCGTGGGAGTGTTCGTGCCGGCCTCGCTGATCGGCTTCTTTCACTTGATTCACTTCAACTGGTCGACGCACAACGCGGCGTCGAGGACTGCCGACTACCGGCCGGTCAACTTGAATCACGGCTACTACCGAATTGGCAACTTGCTGTGGTTTGGCATTTACATGCACGCCAATCACCACAAGAAGGCGAACCTGTTCAATCCGGCGTCGCTGACGCCGAGCTTGCCGATCACGCCTGCCGGCGGCTGACCCGCGAGGCGCTCCGGGGCGCCGCCGCGCTTAGCCGAGCGGCCACGGCGTCGCCGCGACGATGGTCGATCGGGGGCCAGGTCTCGAGGCCGAGGGTGGCATTGCCAGGAATGTCGTTCGCCCGCATCTCACGACGAATGAGCTCGTTGCCCAATGGACGTTCAAAGCGCGCATCGAGCCGGACGCGTTCATTCGCGAGCGAGCGCCGCGAAGAACGCGTTCAATCAGGCAGCCAATATGATTCCAAGCGACGCGTCAGCGGGCGAGACGGCGTCAGTAGCGCAGGACTGTCGAAGTGGTCGTGCAGTACGTCGCCGCTTTTGAGCTGGGCCGGCGCGGCGGATGCGTTGTCTTTTGAGGGCGTAGCCTCAGCCAACGCCGCGCGCGTAGCCTCGCGCGATCGCGGCGGATGCGAAGGCTCGAGCGCCCGCGGTGGGTACGACGAGCGCGCAAGCGGGCGACGGCGGAGTCAACGAATTCGGAGATCCGAATTTTCGCGGCGCCATCGAAAGCGCGGCCTATTTACGGCCCGCGAGACAAGGGTTCGTGGACGCGGGCCGCCAATCGCACTCCGATATGGCAAGTTCCTGAACGTCGGGGCTTGCCATTTACAACGCCGCGTCCCCCATGATGCCCGCGTTGTCGGGATCGCCGCGGAGGAAGGTGTGGCGGTAGTGCTCGGTCTGGATCTTCGATGCTCGCTCGAGCACCCAGGCCCGCGCCTCTTGCCGTGCGTCGTATGCCTCGTCTTGAAGCCCATTTGCTTCGAGCGCGTCGATGTACACGCGCCGCACGGGCGCAGGCTCGTCGATGCTCTCCGGATCGGCGCGGAGCGCTTGATAGGCCGCCTGCGCGAGGGTGAGCGCTTCGGCGAGCGCCGCGTCGTCGCCGCGGGCGAGAAGCGCGTCCGCGAGCGCCGCGGACGCCTGGTGGCGGAGCGGATGATCCGGCGGCAGCAGCGTGCGCGCATGCCGCGCTTCCGATTCGGCTTCTGCCGGCCGGCCTGCGCGGAGCAGGATGCGCACGAGATAACCGCGCGAGCCGGCCTCCATCACGCGATGGCCCCCCGCTGAAAAATAGGCAACCGAGGCGCGTTCGACTTGCTCGGCCTCGGCGAGAGCGCCGCTACGTACGAGCGCAAGGCCCAAGTTCTGTTGCGCCGCCGCCGCCGCGGAAGTGACGCCAATGCGCGCAGCCTCCCCGATGGCGACGCGAAGCGTCGCGACGGCCTCCTCGTGGGCCCCGAGCAAGAGCAGCGCATAGCCGGCGTTGGTGCGATGTGCCGTCGCGGCCTTTGGTTCGCCCGCGTCGAGGAATGCGTCCACGGCTGCGTTGCACCCGTGCAGGTACCCCTCAGATTCCCCCGCGTAGAGCTGGCGGTAGGCTCGCAGCTCGGTCATTCGTGCGCGACACGCCGGGCCACGGACGACGCCGTCGCCGCAGAGAGCCTCCAGTCGCTCAACGAGCGCGGCGGGCATGCGCGATTGACCCGCGTCCGTACAATTTGACGCGATGATTGCCGCGGCCTCCACCAATGCGTCAGGGACGGGGGTGCGCCCGAGGGCGGCGAGCGCTTCGTCCACGCAATCGCTGAGCCGCGAGAACTCTCCCAGCTTGCGCGCAGCCCGGGAGACGAACGCCGTACCGCGCAGTCGTAGCTCGACGGTCGCGTCGGCGACGGAAGCCGCAACTTGGGCCGCTTCGAGCTGCGCACGCACTTCGCCGCGCCACCCATGGGCCGCGCTCCTGGCCAGCATCGCGCGCGCGAGCGAGTCCCCCTGCGCGCCGCACGCCGCAGCACGGTCGCCGCGCGCGATCGCAGCGGCGAAGTCGTTTCCTTCGATCGCTTGCTCAGCTGCGACGGCCCAGCACTCCGCCGCCTGCCGCGCTTCTGCGCCGCGCTCGAAGTGCTCCGCGACCTTCGCCGCGTCGTTCTCGCCTTCGGCTGCAAGCCACGCCCCGGCGCGCGCGTGGCCCGCGGTGCGGTCGTCGTCGACGAGCTGCGCGTACGCCGCCTCGCGCACCGTCGCCTGACGAAACGCGTAGCCACCCGACGGCAGCGCCGCGAGCAGCTCCTGCCGCGTCAGGGCTTCAAGCGTCTCGGTGACTAAATCGCCGTCGAGCACAGCGCTCACCCCGCGCGCTTCGAGCTGCGCTCCAAA
>CANJCO010000113.1 GCA_947473045.1 Myxococcales bacterium
GGGCGCCAACCTCGCGTCGCGCTGGCTCGACGCGCCGGCGATCGACGCCTACGTGCGCGAGGTCAAGGCCGCCAGCGGCCTCGAGGTCACGGTGTTGCGGGATGTTTCGTCGCTCCCCGAGGAGGTGCGGCGCGCGGCGAAGCACAACGTGCTGGTCGTGTTTCGCCCCGAAGCCGCGTTCATTCCGGTCGTTTCGGGCAGCACACTCCTCGGCGCCGCGGCGCTCAAAATTGATCCGCCGCCCGCGCGCTGGCTGCGGCCGCTCGCGAGCGTCGTCGTCAGTCTCGCCGTCTTCGCCTTCGCGGCCCGGCGGGTTTCGCGGCAAATCGCGGCGCCGCTCGAGCGCGTGGCGGCCGCCGCCGATCGGCTCGGTGGGGGCGACCTCTCGGCGCGCGCGCAGGTCGGCGATGCGGGCGCCGAAGCGCTCAGTGTGGGGCGCGCGTTCGACGCGATGGCGACGCGGGTCGAGCGCCTCGTGCGCGACCAGCGCGAGCTGCTCGGCGCAGTGAGTCACGAGCTGCGCTCTCCCCTCGGAAGGGCGCGGGTTGCCCTCGAAATCGCCCGCGAACACGAGGACAAGGCCGCCGCCCTCGACAAGCTCGAGACTCACCTCGAAGGCGTCGATCGCATTCTCGGCGACTTGCTCGACGTCACGCGTGCGGGCCTGAGCGATCTGCAGAAGAGCCCGATCGAGCTCGGCGCGTGGCTCGCGATCCAGCTCCCGCCGGACGAGGCCGCGATCGCCGCTCCGGTCCCGGCAAATGTGCTGGCCGACGAGGCGTTGCTCCGGCGCGTGGTGCACAACCTCGCCTCGAACGCCCACAGGCACGGGCATCCCGATGGCGAGCCCTTTCGGGTGAGCGTCGAGGTCGTGGGCGAAGTCGCGCGCGTAACGTTCGCCGATCGCGGGCCGGGCTTCGACGCCGCCGTCGTCGCGCGCGCGTTCGAGCCGTTTGTTCGCGGCGACGTCGCGCGCAGCCCCCGCGACGGAGGGGGCGCGGGCCTCGGTCTCGCCATCGTCAAGCGCGTCGTCGAAGCGCATGGTGGGTCGGTGGGCGCCGGCAACGCACAGACCGGCGGCGCGGCCGTGTGGTTTGAGCTTCCGCTCGCGCCACCGCCCCCGACGTTGTAGCCTCTCGCCGGGGGGCACCTCACAGAAGCATGCGAACACTCGTCCGAATCATTCTCTGGGTGCTTGGCATCGCCAGCGTCGTCTGCATCGCGCTCTATTACACGCTGCTCGAGCCGTGGACGGTGCCGGTCGATGACCCCCAGCTCGCCGTGTCGCTACTTCCGACGATGGCTGCGGGCGACGCCGTTTTGCTGTCGCGCTCGGTGTCCGCTCAGCCGGGGCAACTGGTGCGCTGCTCCGATCCCGACGCTCCGGGACGTTTCGTCATCGGGCGGGTGCTCGCGAAGACCGGCTCCAACATTCAGATTAAGGGCGGACTCGCCACGGTCGACCGACGCTCGCCGCCTTCGCCCACGCGCTGCGACACCCCCACGATGAGCGTGCGCAATCCGGGCACCGGCGAAGACATCGATCTCGATTGCGCCAACGAGGAGCTCGGCGGCGGGTATCACGAAATGCTGCGGGGCAAGACGGTCGAAAAAGACACCGACATCACCCCCCTGACCGGGGCCACGTTCATCATCAGCGACAACCGCGTCTATCACCTCGACTCCCGCGACTTTGGCGTGGTCAACACGAGCACCTGCCAGCACATCCTGTTCCGCCTCTGGAGCGCCGACGGCCAGAAGCGCATGAACCTCATCTGGTAGACCTCGCGGCGGTCCGAGAGTAGGGTCGGGCAGCTCATGCACGGCGAAATCGGCATCGTTTGCGGCAACTGTGACGCCTTCAGCCCGATTGAGCTGGCCACCGCCGTGGGGGCACTCTGCCCGGCTTGTGGCAGTCCGCTGGCGCTGCGTCCGCCTCCGCCCCGCCCGTCGATTCACCGGGCGACCGCCGATCACATCTCCCTTATCGAGGGTGCGCAACCGCCCCCGCGTGCGGTATCATCTGCGATCACCTCGCCGCCGCCTGCTTTGGGCGAGGGATCAGCCACGTCTCTGGAGGAGCTCATGGAACAAGCGAAGAACTTCGTATGCCGATCCTGCGCGACGGCGGTGCCGATCGGTCACAAGTTCTGCGGTCGGTGCGGCGCCGCCGTTCCTCCCGAAATCCTCACGACGCGCACGCAGTTCTTCGGGCAGCTGCAAATGCCCGGCAAAGCCAAGCTCATTCTCATTCGCGGGGAGGGCGTCGAAGGCTTGAGCTACCAGCTCAACGCCGAGCAGCACCTCGTAGGTCGGAACGGTCAGCTCGTATTCCCCGACGATCCGTACGTCTCGCCCCGCCACGCGAACCTGTTTTACCGAAACGGACGCCTCGTCGTGCGCGACGAAGGCTCGCTCAACGGCGTGTACTTGCGCGTCCGCGGCGCCGTCGAAATCACCTCCGGCGACACCCTGCTCGCGGGCGAACAGGTGTTTCGCGTCGAGCTGGCCGAGCCGTCGGCCGACGGTCCGGGCCCGGACGGCACGTATTTCTACTCGTCGCCGAAGCACCAGGCGAGCTTCCGCGTGACGCAGCTGCTCGACAACGGCGCCTACGGCATGGCCATTCGCTCGCGCGGCGCCGCGCTGCAAATCGGCCGCGAGGGCGGCGACGTGAACTTCCCGTCCGACGTCTTCCTGAGCACGACGCACTGCAAAATCGAAGAGCAGGGAGGCCGGCTCACCTTGACCGACCTCGGTAGCCGCAACGGCACCTACGTCCGCATCCGCACCGAGCAGGAGCTCTCGCACGGAGACTACCTGTTCATCGGTCGAAAGCTGCTGCGCGTCGAAATTACCGCGGCTTAGCGCCGAAGTCTCACTTTCTCCCACGGATCATCGCTTATCCATCACTGGGCCGCGGGCGATCCACCTCGCGAAGGGTCGCGAGCCCGGACACAGCCCTGTCCATGTCGCGTAAGTGCTTGAATCTTCGTAGATTGAGAGGCTCTCCGGCGATGGCACGCAACGTGGAAAGAGTAGAACGCAGGAACCCGATGCAAGCCCAAGCACTCTCGCTCGCCAAAGTTCGCTCCAAGCGGCGCGGTGCAGTGATGGTCGAGTACGCGTTCCTTCTGGCGCTGGTTGTCGTACCCGGCGCCGCAGGCCTCATGGCCGGCGGAAAGCTTCTGCACGACGAGTACGTCCTGACCCGCACCGCAGTTCTCGCTCCGGTGCCCTGAAAAGGGCATCCCAGATTCCATCCACACCGAGGAGATTCGCTATGAAGAAGACCAACAACAAGTTCACCAAGCTCGTCAACGACAACCGCGGCGCGACGATGGTCGAATACGGCCTCATGCTCGCCCTCATCCTCGTGCTCGGCTACGTCGGCTACACGCAGCTCGGCGGCAAGGTCAGCAAGGCCGGCAGCGACGCGACGAGCGCGTTCGGCGCCCACTGAGCCCCGCTCGCGAGAGAAACCCCGTCGCGGCAAGCTCTGGAGTATAAACAGCGCTCATGCAGGGGTTTCTCGTCGCAGCGCTTCTGCTGACGCTTATCGCGGCGGCCACCGATCTTCGCTCCGGCGAAATTCCCCAGTGGCTAACGCTCGCAGGGCTCGTCGGGGGGCCTGTCGCGCACCTGATCTACGCCGCAGTGAGAATGCCGGGTACGAGCGCGCTTGCTGAAGGCGGCTACTCGATACTCGGCATCATCGCCTGCGCCTTCGTGCCCCTGGTGCTCTATCGGCAGGACGCCATCGGCGGCGGTGACGTGAAGCTGCTCGCGGCCATAGGCGCCGTCTTGCAGCCGCGACTCGGGTTCGAAGTGCAAGTGTACGCTTTTTTTGCGGCCGGGCTCATTGCCCCGGCCCGTCTTGCTTACGAGGGCAAATTGTTTCGTACCCTCAAGAACGTAGTCTTAATCGCGACCAATCCGGTATTGCCCAAGTCGAAGCGTCGCTCGATCGAGCCAACGCTCATGACATGGTTCCGTTTCGGTCCGGCCATATTTCTTGGCACGCTGCTCGTGGCCTACTTGCACTGGAGGACGCGATGACCCGGCTCGGACGCAACAATCGCGGCGCGGTACTCGTCGAGTTCGCGATCGCGTTTTTGCCCATTTTTGCCATGTTCGCCGTGCTCATGGAAATCACGCGATATTCGATCGCGCGCGTGGCCATGCAGCATGCCGCCTCGGTGTCGGCGCGCGCTTGCGCTGTCATTCAGAAGCCGCAGAACAAGGGCAAAGATGGAGTCAACGGCCCCGAGACCGATATCGAGAAGGCCGGCAAAGTGGCGCTGCTGCCGTGGACGCTGAAGCAGACGCTGTCGGACGTGTCGGTCGAGTGTCCCGAGCAGGGCGACGTGGGCGGAACCGACGTGGCCAAGGTCACCGCGACGTATCATTGCGCGGTTCCCGTTGGTGGTCAGCTGGTGTGCGGCGCGATGGCCTTTACGTCGATCAACTCGACGAACGGCGCGGTGCTGTCCGACCCCACGACGAAGATTGAGCTCCAGGCGCGCATGGCGCACCAGGGCGCACGCTACGAGATTGGCGAGTGACGGAGGAGCTTATGACGGCGACCAGGGCTCGAACACTCGGAAGCGACAATCAGGGGGCCATCATGGTCCTCGGCATTTTCATGGCCTGCGCGATGGTGGCCATGATGTGGTACCTCGTCGGCATCGGCGACGCTGTCATCTGGCGCGATCGCTCGCAGGAGGCCGCCGACGCGATCGCCTTCTCGTCGGCCTCGGTTCACGCGCGCGGCATGAACTTTATCGCCTTTCTCAACATTGTTATGTTGGTGCTGGCGGCGATTTATCTGATTACCGCGGTCATCTACAGCATTCTCGATGTCGCGCTCGTGGTCGTCGGTCGCAACGACGACTGCCCCGGAGGGTCCTGGTGCGATGGCTGCGGCTGGCTTTCGTTCAGCAGCGCCGCGGTGCGTGATGACATCAAGACCATCCTTGAGGCGGTCGCCGCGGTATTCGGGGCGCCCACCGAAGCAGACCTGGCCAACCGCGACTTCTGCGACCTCGCGAGCGTGCTCGAGCCCATTCACGATCGGCTCGGCCCGACGACCGGCCACGGCAGCAGCAGCATGCTGATCAAAAAGTTCGAAGACGACGTGATGGCCACGGTGATGCCTCCCGCCGCGAAGCTCCAGACGCGCATCGCGCAGCTCGCCCCTTACGCCGGTGCGCTCACCGGGGCGTACGTGGGCAGCAAGTACGAAGACGCCGGCAAGGCGCGCTACGGAATCGCGCTGAGCCCGTCGATGGTCCCCGCCAGCGTGCTCAACGGCTATCTCAAGTCGAAGACCCCGAAGAGCAGCGTGTGGGCCTGGACCGAAGGTGACCCCCGCCTCGGACTACCCGTCGGCGAAATGCCCATGGGCAAACTCTGCAACAAGGCCACGAGCACGTTGCCGCAGCTCGTGCTCTCGAAGCTGCCGAACATGGGCTTCGTCTCGGGCATCATCAACAGCATCATCGGAACGCTCAGCTTTCAGGTGCAAGCCTGGTACTGCCATCCTGACGCCGACGGTCCTGCACCGTTCAATGTCATCAACATGACGGGAATGCCGATCAACTGGATATGGGGCCTGCGGATGTCGAACGTTCGGGGCGGCACCAGCTCTCCGAAATACGACTTTCCCTACAAGGGCGGCAGCTTCTGGGGAAAGAAGGAGCACGGCAGCCTTGGCCCCGACGAAAACGCCGGGGGACCAAAGTGGATGGTCGAATATGCCGAAAACGGCAACGACTGGATGCAAGTCTACGGCCTCGTATTCGGCTTCAACCGGGTCGAGCAGGCCGAAAACATCACCTCTATTGCGGGCGGCGGCGGGTCACTCGGCGCGAGCTCCGGCTCGGCGGCCCTCTCAATGCTCGACGAGGCGGCGAACGTCTACTTCACGATGAGCGAATTTTATCTCGACTGCGAAGCCAAGTGGGATGAGTTCGAGTGCAGTCGCGACAGCAATGCCACTTTCCAAATGAAGTGGCGCGCCCGTCTGCGCCGGGTTCACAAACCCGCGTGGGGCGAAGACCTCCTTGGTTACGTCGGCAAGGGCATCATCGGCGACCGCGCGAAAGACCTGCTCCAGGACAAGGTCTTCGGCGAAGCGCTCGGCGAGCTCGACAAATGGAAGGGCGCGCTCGGAAAGAAATCGGCCTTCAGCAGCGTGTTCGACATTCTCAAGGGCGGCGCTCTCGGCAAGGCCGGCCACTATCTCGACGGCGACACAGTCGCTCCCGACGTCATTCACTGAGTGAAGGAGAACTGAAGATGTCGGACGCGAAATTCACAACCAGACGCAGCGCGCGAGGCGTGGCGCTCGTCGAGGCCGCGGTTATCGCGCCCGTGTACGCCCTGTTTTGGCTGATGATGATTCACATCTCCGGCGTCTATCAAACGAAGATCGCTACGGCTCAGGAGTCGCGGTATCAGGCGTTTTATTACGCGACCAACAACTGTGAGTCGTCGGGCTCGTCTTCGTTTCAGGGCGTCACGTCGAGCGCTTCCCGCGGCGAGAGCCAGAATTCGCAGACCAACGATGGCACTGCGGGCGGCGCCGAGAGCAAGGGGCAGAGCATTATCGGCAAGCTCGCCGACAACCTCATGCCGATGGCCGTCGGCAGAGCCAACGCGACCTGGAGCTACAACAAGGGCAACACGATTGAATACGGCGGCGGTCAGACCTTCACGGTCACCGAGCAGACCGTGAAGACGGAGTCTTACGTGCTCTGCAACGAGAAACCGCTGTTCGGCAGTCTTTCGCCGAGCGCGCTCTAACGCGGCGCGAATGGAGAAGTCATGCTCTTAGGCCTTTATATTCTTGGTAAGCGCAGCAACAAGAGCCCCGTCTTGCGTCGCGTTCTGGGCATTGGCCGCGTGCTGGTCTACGGCTCCGCGGTGGCAGGAACGCTCGGCTTTTTCACGATGCGCAGCGCGATTGCCGACTTCCGCGAGCAGACGTTGCAGATTGGCCACGACATCGCCGGTATGACCGATCTGCTCGGCACCACGGCAGAAATCATGCTCAACGGCGAGGCGGTCAACGTGTCGACGGCGACGACCGATCAGCCGCTGACGACGGTGCTCGACCGGTTTGAGGCAAGCTGCAACGACAGCCCCGGCCCGATGAAAGACGTGCTCGACAAGGTGCTCAACACGCCGCAGGGAAAGGTGGCCGCGAAGGCGCAAAACCTCAGCCCGTTTGGTGTTCAGCGCACCGTGAGCGCCGACGGAAAAGAGGGCACCGTTCTGTGCTTTGCCAACCCGAACGGCAAGAGCGTCGAATGGCGCGACGCCCTCAAGACGCTCCGCGAGACGGGTGATCTGGGAGCCCTCGGCAACTTCCGGTACGTCTACGTCGTTCGGCAGGGGAACGGAAAGTCCGCGATTCGCACCATTTGGACTGAAGGCCACTTCAACCTCGATCGGGTCATGCCTCCCGCGGAGGGCGACGCTCCGGGCAGCGATGAAGCGCGGCTTCCGAGGCCGCAAAACGCTCGCCGGTTGTTCACCGCGACGGCCACCAGCACCAGCTACGCGGCGCGCTTTTACGAGACTGGCGATTCGCCGGCGCAGGCGCTCGAAGCGTACGACGGCTCGATGACCAAGCTCGGCTGGAAGCGCGTGGCGCTCACCGAGACGCTGGCCGACGCGCACTGGTACTTGAACCCCGAGACGCTCGAACAGAGCGTATTTCAGGCGACTCCCGACGCGAAGAACGCCGCGCGCACGACGCTCATCGTCGGCACTGTGGGCATCGCGGCGCAGGCGCCGTCCGCCGAAAAGCTGGGAGTGTTGCCGTGAAGCGCGCAGTGCTTCTCGCGGCCTGCGCGTGCGTAGCGTTCGCGGCGGTCGCGCTCGCGCAACCCAAGCCGCTCCTGCCCGCCGACGCGAGCAAGGTGCCTCCCAAGTTTCCGATGTCGTCCGACAAGTTCCGGCCGCTCTTCGAAAAGACCGTTCAGCAGATGCAGTCGCTCCTGTCCAAAGCTCCCGATGGCGCGGCGCGCGCGGAGGGGATCGGCAAAATTGAGCGCGCAAAATTCCGCGCCTCGCTGGCCACGCAAGATGGCGTCGTCACGGCCGACGAGGCCATGGGCATCTGGCGCGACAACTAGCAGGCCGTTGAAGAACGGCCTGCTAGCCTTTCATCTCGGGGAGGTATGCACCTCCCCGCCCCGAAAAACGCGGTTTTTCGGGGTCCCCACCCCACGCAATTGGCTTCGCCAATTACTATCAGGGTGTTTTTCAACACCCTGCTA
>CANJCO010000114.1 GCA_947473045.1 Myxococcales bacterium
TAGCAGGCCGTTGAAGAACGGCCTGCTAGCCTTTCATCTCGGGGAGGTATGCACCTCCCCGCCCCGAAAAACGCGGTTTTTCGGGGTCCCCACCCCACGCAATTGGCTTCGCCAATTACTATCAGGGTGTTTTTCAACACCCTGCTAGACCGACGTCGCCGGCGCGGCGAAGATTCTCGGACTCAGCTGCGACGAGGCGCATCACGTGATGCAGCGCGGTCGCGCGCGGACACGCACGCGAGCCTCGCCGCCTCGCGCGCCGACTCGGCGTCGACGAGATGCCGATTGCCAAGCATCACAAGCGAGCCGCGTAGAGCCACGCGCCGAACCCGCTATCGGCGCAGGTGTCGCTCCGCTCAGAGGTGCGCGTCGAGGAACAGGTTCACGGTGTTGAGCGTCGCGGTGGCTGCGAGGCCGTCGATTGCGTGGCCCTGACCGTCGAACACGATGAAGTAGTGGTCGCCCGGATAGGACGCAGGGAGCGCGCTCGCGTAGGTTGCCTGCGCGCACGACGGAACTTGATCGGTCACGAGGCTCAGCGACGTGTTGACGTGGAGGTTGACGAAGCTCGCACCCGCGGAAATCAGGGCTTCGCGGAGCTCGCATGACTGCACGTGGGGCACGACGTAGTCGGCCGTGCCGTGGACAATCATGATCGGAGTCTGCGTGAAGCTCTTCGCCCGCAGTGCGGGGCTTCGGTCGTCGTAAGCCTGCGGTACGGCGGCCGGCGTGCCGCCCACCCACACGGGGATGTTGTCGGCGAGCTCGTTGTGGGCCTTCTGTTCGGCTGCGCTTCCCGTCGCGCGATTCGCCGCGTGATACGCGTACAGCGGCGCGGCGTGCGTCGGCCCGACGATGTCGACGAGCGCCTTGAGGGCGACGCCCCGCGACGCGAGCTGAAGGGTCACGCAGCCGCCGTGGGAGATGCCGATCGCCGCGACCCGCCTGGGGTCGACGTCGCACCGGCGCCGCGCGAGCTTGAGCAGCTCGATGACATCGGTCGCTTCGCCGTTGCAGAACTCGATCGAGCCCGCGCTCGCGCCGAAGCCGATGTCGGACTCACCACGGTACTGCGCCTCGACGGTGACGTATCCCTTCGACAACCCGATGTTGCAGTACGTGCGGTCGGTCAGCTCGTTTTGCAGACCGGCGAAGCCCCCGTGGTTGACGACGAAGACGGGGTGAGGCCCAGCCGATGAAGGCACGCACACTTGCGCGAGGCGCTCAGTTCCCGCGACCTGGTAGGCGACTTTGTAGACTTTGCCGAAGTTGGTAGTCGCTACTTCGGTGAACGTGACGTCGGGGGGCGCGTTGGTGCAAGGGCCCGACCCCGGATCGCTCGGGTCGCCCGCAGGACCGGCGTCCTGGGTCCCCACGTCCCTGCGCTCGGCGTCGGAAGCGTCGACGGGCGATACCTGATCGGGCGCTGCGTCCGGCGCAGACAGAGCCTCTGCAGTCGAACCGCAGGCTGCGCAGGCGACAATGGCAACGACTCCCACCGCGACGAAACTTGAAGACATGGTCGTGTATTTTACAATCCAGACCTGGGCCGAGCAAACGCGTAGCGATCCATCGCTCGCCGCTGCGCTCGCCCAGCCCCGCGCGACCCCGGGGAACCGCGAAGCGCGTGTTCGACCTGCTGACCGGGCAGCGCTCGGCGTCATGCGTATGCCGCCGCGCGTAGCGGCGGGCCAGGGCGATTCAGCCGGCGCGCTCGAGCACCCACTCCGCCATCGCGTCCGCGACTGGTCGCCACTCGAGCTCGTTGAGGAGCTCGTGCCGGAGCTCGGGCCACTCACGCTTGATTTTGTCAGTCGAGCCCGCAGCAGCAAAAAATGCCCGCCCGCCATTCGGACTCGCGACCACGTCGCCCGTGCCGAGCGCCACGTACAGCGGCGCCTTCATTTGCGGCGCGCCGGCGATCGCTTCGGCCTGCGCGCGCGTCGCTTCGGTGAACCAGCGCGCCGTGGCTTTTTTGAACACAAGCGGATCGGCGTCGTAGGCCGCCGCGACCTTCGGATCGTGCGTGAGCGCCGCGCCGCCAAGCCCGGCGGGAATTGCGAGCTTCGGCGCGAAACGCGAAGCCACCTTGCCGAGCAGCACCTTCGCCCCCGACACCTTGAGCGCGAGCTCGAAGTAGGGATTGCTGAGCAAAATGCCGCGATAGCCGCCGATCCCGCGTGCGCCGATGGTGCCCGCGATGAGACCGCCGAAGCTGTGCCCGAACAGAAAGGCCGGCACGCCCGGAAATGCGTCCTTCACGAGGCCTTCAAGCTCGGCCGCGTCGCCGAGGAACTCGTCGAAGTGCTCGCAGTAACCGCGCATGCCTTCGGCGTAGCCGTGGCCCCGCAAATCGATCGCGATCGAAGCGATGCCCTGATCGGCCCACGCGGCCTGCACGTGCGCGTAGCGGGCGCCATAGTCGGCGTAGCCGTGAATGATCGCGACGACTGCCTTCGGAGCGTCCGGCGCGACGGTGATTTGGTGAAGTGTGGGGCCGGGCGTCTTGCGTGAGGTCACCTGACCTTCGTTTCGCTTCATGGCGAGGGAGGCTCGTCTGAGGCGCCAGCGGCGTCAAGATGAGTCTCGGCTTGGCAAGCCGGCAGATGCGTGCATGATGCATGCGTGCGCTTCTTCTTCGTACCGCTCAGCGCGGCGATCGCGAGCGCGTCGCTGTCGGCCGCAGTCGCGCCCGAGCTGCCCGTGCCGCGCGGCGAAGGACGCGCGCGAAAGAAGTCTGCCGAGCGGGGCGCCCCGGGGGTCGCCGAAGTGATCGCTACGCTGGCGCAGACGCACACGGGCGAGCGCGTGATCATCGGCGCATCCGAGCCGACCGACGCGCGCTTCGCGGAGCTCCTCGCCGATCGCGCCACAGGTCAGTCTTCGCCCATGAACCCTGCGCTGCTGCCGTTGCTGCGCGATCTGGGGCGCGCCCACCCGGGAGCCCGCATCGACCTCGTGAGCGGCTTTCGCAGCCCGAAGCTCAACGAGATGCTCCGCAAAAAGGGCCACCACGTGGCGTCGCACAGCCAGCACACCCTCGGTCACGCGGTCGACTTTCGCGTGGTGATCGAAGGCGAGCCTCAGGGAATGAACCCGCCCGCCGTCGAGCGCGAGCTGCGCGCGATGGGCTGGCGAGGCGGCATCGGCGTTTATCTCAAACGGACCGACTGGTTCGTGCACGCCGACGTCGGACCTCTGCGAAGATGGAACGGACAATGAAAAAGCAGCGCGTCACGGTGTATTGCGGGTCCGCGCCGGGTCATCGGCCGATTTACATGCATAATGCACAAATGCTCGGGCGCGAGCTCGCCGCGCGGGGCGTCGGCCTCGTGTATGGCGGCGCCAACGTGGGCACGATGGGCGCGATCGCGGACGCGTGCATGGCGGCAGGCGGCGAAGTGATCGGCGTGATTCCGACCACGCTCGTCGAAAAAGAAGTCGCACACCACGGCGTCACGAAGCTGCACATCGTGGCCTCGATGCACGATCGCAAAGCGCTGATGGCGGAGCTGGCCCGCGGGTTCATCGCGATGCCAGGCGGCGCCGGCACGCTCGAGGAGATCTTCGAAGTGTGGACGTGGGTGCAGATCGGCCTGCACGACAAGCCGTGCGTGCTGCTCAACCTCGAAGGCTTCTACGACGCGCTGCTGCTGCAGCTCGATCACATGGAGAAAGAGGGCCTGCTGCGCCCCGAAGTGAGGCGCAAGCTGCTGGTGGCGAAGACGCCCGCCGAAGCGGTCGCGCTGGCTACTTCGTAAAGAGCGCGCTGGCCACGAGGCCCGCCCCGCGCGTGGCTTTGATGACGACCTTTGCGGTCACAGGCATCGGCACGAACGCCGGCAAGCGGTAGCAGTTGCCCTTGCCGCCGAGCGACGACTGCGCGCCCGAGCCGCCGTCACGCGCAAGCACGCCCTGCACGCCCGGGATGGGGCTCACGCCCACGAGCGCGATGTCGACCTCCTGAACGCCTGCGCCGACCGCCAGCACCGCGTAGCACTTGCCCGGCTGCAGGGTGAGGTTCTGCTCGGAGATCTGCCCTTCTTGAAAGTTGGCCGCGCCGATGTTGCCTTCCCGCGACATGCCGGGAGCTTCGGTGGTTGCGAAGGCCATGAGCGGCACGGTGGCCACGCCCGCAAACGCCGGATCGATGGGTTGCGCGGGCGCTCCCGTGGGGGCCGCTCCCGGCATCGCCGGGATCCCCGGCTGCGCGGGGGCCGGCTGCGCAGGGGCCGGCTGCGCAGGCGCCGAGCCGGCAGCGGTCGGCATGGGGAACGGCAGCCCGGTGGGCATGCCTGACGGGATCGGAAACGGCCACGCGCCCGGAGCAGGCGTGCCCGCGGGCGCCGGCTGAGCGACCGGCTGCTGCGGAGGAGGCTGCTGCGGAGGAGGCTGCTGCGGATAGCCCTGCGGAGCGGGCTGCTGCGGATAGCCCTGCGGAGCAGGCTGCTGAGGATAGCCCTGCGGATAGCCGGGCTGCGCGTAAGGCTGACCTTGCGGGGGCGGACCGTAGCCGGGCGGATAGCCGGGCTGCGCGGCCACTGGCGGCTGTTCGGCGGGAGGCGTCTGCGACGCTCCGCAGGCGACGATGGGGCCGAGGGCGAGAAGTCCGAGGGTAACGATTGCCTTGCGCATGGGTCAGCACATTACGACAGCGCCCGCCCGCGCGCACGTGATACCCGCGCGCCCTTCGTGGTAAGGCATGCAGTCGTGGAAGCGCAGATTCACGAGCTGATCGACCTCGTCACGAGGTGGGTTCACGTCATCGCCGGCATCATGTGGATCGGCAACTCGCTGCTCTTCAACTGGCTCGATCGCAACCTCGAGAAGCCTTCTACCGAAGAGGCCAACGCCGCGACGGCGAAGGGCGAAGTGATCGAGGGCCGCATTTGGCTGCTGCACTCGGGCGCGTTCTACGACGTCGTCAAAAAGCAGCTCGCGCCCAACCAGCTGCCCGCCGCGCTGCACTGGTTCAAGTGGCAGAATTTCACGACCTGGGCTTCGGGTATCGGGCTGCTGATCGTTGTATACTACATGAGCGGCGGCGCGCTGCTCGTCGACACCGGCATCGCCAAAATCGGCGCGCCCGTGGCCATTTTCGTGGGGCTCACGTCGATCGTAAGCTCGTGGCTTTTCTACCACCTGCTGTGGATCTCCCCGCTGCGTGAAAAGCCCGCGATCGCCACGTCGCTGTCGCTGAGCTTCGCCGCGCTCACCTGCTACGCGCTCACGCATGTGCTGTCGGGGCGCGCCGCGTACATTCACATGGGCGTCATTTTGGGCACCGTGATGACCGGCAACGTGTGGTTCGTGATCGTGCCGAGTCAGCACGAGCTCGTCAACGCCACCCGCGAGGGGCGCGCGCAAGACAAGTCGATCGGCCTGCGCGCCAAGCAGCGCAGCATTCACAACAACTACATGACGTTTCCGTTGCTCTTCATCATGGTGAGCAACCACTTCCCGAGCGCCTACGGATCCAAGCTAAACTGGCTTATTTTGGCGGTGGTCGCGGTCGGCGGTGCGCTGTCGCGCCACTGGCTCAACGTGCGCTTTTGGAATCGCGCGTGGGGTCCGGCCATGACGACGACCATCGCGGCCACGCTCGGGCTGCTCTTTTTTCTGACGCGCCCGCCGCATCGCGAAGAGGGCGCAAAAAAAGTCAGCTACAGCGAAGTGAAGACCGTAATCGATGCGCGCTGCTTGCAGTGCCACGCCGAGCGACCCACTGATGACACGTGGAAAGTCGCGCCAAAGGGAGTCATGTTCAATACGCCCGCGCAGACGATCGCGCAGGCGGCGCGCATCAAAGAGTTCGCGTTCGTCAACAAGATGATGCCGCTCGGCAACAAGACGGGCATCACCGACGAAGAGCGCGGGCTGCTGGCGGACTGGGCCGATCAGGGCGCGACGGGGCCTTGAGGCAAGCCGCGATCGCTGCGGCGGTCGTCGCGGTCGCGTGCTCGCGTGACGCGAGTCCGGCGCTCGGCTCGCGGGCGCAGGCCGGCCCGCTGCCGCGAGGACTGCACGTCGAAGGGAGCGCGCTGATCGACGCGGGCCGGGCCGTGCGTTTGCTTGGCGTCAACCATTCGGGCGGCGAATACGCCTGCGTGAAGGCCGGCGGATACAGCGTGTTCGACTCCGCAGCGGACGACGCGCTCGTCGGCGCGATGCTCGGCTGGCGCGTCAACACTGTGCGGCTGCCGCTGAACGAGGCCTGCTGGCTCGGGCTGGCCGGCGTCAAGCCCGCCTACGCAGGCGCGGCCTATCGCAGCGCAGTCAGCGCGTTCGTCGCGCGGTTTCGCCGACGCGGGGTTTACGTGGTGCTCGATCTGCACTGGTCGGCGCCCGGCACGAACGTGCCCACCGAGCAGCAGCCCATGGCCGACGAAGACCACTCCCCCGACTTCTGGCGGAGCGTCGCGGCGACCTTCAAGGCCGACGCCGGCGTCATCTTCGATGTGTTCAACGAGCCCTATTTGTCGCCCGAAAACATCGTCGGAGGGGTCGACCCGTGGGAGTGTCTGGCCCGCGGCTGCACGGCGAAGTTGCAACGCGGACTCGAAGGCACCTACCGGACCGCCGGCACCCAGGCGCTGGTCGACGCCGTTCGCAGCACCGGCGCACAGAACGTGGTGCTCGTGCCCGGGCTCGCGTTCACAAGCGATTTGTCGGGATGGCTCACGCACGCGCCCAACGACGCAACGGGCAACCTGGCTGCGAGCCTTCACCTCTATAACTTCAATGCCTGCACGAACGCAGCGTGCTGGGACGCGCAGCTGTTGCCGGTCGCCGCCCGCGTTCCGCTCGTCGCGGGCGAGCTGGGCGAAGACGACTGCGCACACGGCTTTATCGACGCGTTCATGGGCTGGGCCGATCGCACGAAGACTTCGTATCTCGGCTGGACGTGGAACGTGTGGGGTTGCAACAAGGGGCCGTCGCTCGTCAGCGACCTCGCAGGCACCCCCACGCCGTTCGGCGAGGGACTGCGCGACCACCTGCGCGCGAGCCACGACGCCGGCCTTTGAGCGCGCAGTCGGTGCGTGCTAGCGAGGCGTACATGCGCAATGCATTCATCTCCGGTACGGGCGGCTACGTGCCGCCGCGCGTGGTCACCAACGACGATCTGCGCGAGCAGTATGGCATCGACACCACGCATGAGTGGATCGTGCAGCGCACCGGAATCGAGGAGCGCCGGTACGCCGAAGAAGGCGTCGGCTCCAGCGATCTCGCGGTTCCGGCGAGCCAGCAGGCGCTCGAGCGCGCGGGGCTGAAGCCCGGCGATCTCGACATGATCCTCTTCGCGACGCTGTCGCCCGACATGCACTTCCCCGGCAGCGGCGTAATGCTGCAGCGCAAGCTCGGCCTCGTCGAAGGCGACAGCCCGAAGTTCGTGCCTGCGATGGACATCCGCAACCAGTGTTCGGGATTTCTCTACGGGCTCGCCACGGCGACCGCGATGGTGCAGTCAGGCGCAGTCAATCACGTGCTGGTCGTCGGCGCGGAGACCCACTCCGCCGCGCTCGATTTTTCAACGCGCGGCCGCCAGGTGACGACGCTCTTCGGCGACGGCGCGGGCGCAGTGATCGTGAGCCCGACCGACGAAGATCGCGGGGTGCGCAAGTGGGTGCTCGGCGCCGACGGACGGGGGGTGCAGGCCCTGCGCCTCGAAGTTTGGAACATCGCCAAGCGCCCCTACGTGAGCCTCGACGAGGCGGGCCACGGCACCGTGCCGCCCGAGATGCTCTTCCCGCAAATGGAAGGGA
>CANJCO010000115.1 GCA_947473045.1 Myxococcales bacterium
GAGGCCATGCCGAGGTCGACGTACGTGAGCCGCTTGTGCGTGCCGCCGCTGCGGACGCTGACGGTGTGGCCGTCGACGCGGTAGACGCGGAGGTCTCGCCACGACGCTTCACTTGGGAGCGGGAAGACCCGCTGCGGCACCGATCGAGCCGGCTCCGGCGTCGCCTGGGCCTCGAGCGACCGGACGAGAAGCTGCCCGCCGGCGATCGCGAGCTCGTCCTCGAGGACGGCGATCTCCACCCGCTGTCCGGCGCCGCAGCGCTGAGCGAGGAACGCGTCGAGCCTCGTCGCCGTCGGCAGCAGCACCCGCGTCGCGCGCAGCATCGCCTCGCGCGCGAGCACGAACTGCAAGAGATCGTGCCCGTCCGGCTTCTCGGAGAGGAACACCTCGCGGCCGCGCGCCTGGCCGATCGCCCACAGACCGAACGCGCCCGGCAGATCGTACGAGATGGCGCCATCGAGCCCGTACGCGCGCCGAAGCAGATCGACCCACGCGCGACGGTTCAGCCCATGCAACTGCGTCTGCTCCTCGGTCAGCGGGACGCTGACGCAGCTTCGACGGTCCCCGCACACGGCGAGGTACGGCCGCGCCTTGTTGCGCGGCACGGGCACGATCACGCGAGGGCAGCTCTTGCCGCCGCTCGGGCACGGATAGGTGTCAGCCTGCCCGGCGGGCTCGAGCACGCTCTCGCGGCAGAGAAGCTCGAAGGCCTCGTCGCCGATCGCGCTCGCGTACAGGTGCGTGTGGAGCTTGCAGTCCCAGGAGTCCTCGAAGAGCCGGAGGAACCTCTTCATTCAGGCTGCCTCCTTCGGGACAGCCCGGAACCCTCGCTTTCGTAGGAAGGCCCTCACGACGTCGGGCGCGATGCGCCGGTCGTACGAGAGCGTGTTGGGGAGGGACACCTCCACCTTGAGCGGGCGCGCACGCCCCGCGACGCCGAGGGCGAACCGCATATGGGCGATCGTGCCGCTGCGAATCACCTCCCGCTCGTGCCTCGACTGCAGCTCCTTCGAGAGATCGTCCCCCTTGAAGAACACGGTCGCGTGCCGCGGTCGCTCGATCACAAGCTCGCGCAGCGTGACGCTCCGAAGGCCGTCGACACCCTCGATCGAGAGCGCCGCCGGGCCCTCTTCCTGGATCGGCGCACCCGTGAACACGGAGCGAGGCTGAAAGTGATCGGCGTGGCCGAAGTACACCTCGCCGATCGCGCGCCGGTAGAAGTTGTTCTCGATCGCGAACTGCGCGTTCACGCAGAGCTTGTGCGTCCGCGCGTCGTAGATGACGAGATCGTGCTTGTCGGGGATGTACGAGAGGTTCGTGCGCTTGCATTCGTCCTCGGAGATCACCGTGCGGCGCTTCTCGGGTCGGCCGTGCACGATGTGGAAGTTGAACTCTGTCGGCGTCTCGACGATCTCGATCTCGACGTACCCCGTGCGGTGACGACCGGAGAACCAGCCGCGCATGGCCTCGAGCAGTCGCTCCTTGCGCGTTCGCGAGCTGAGCGACGGAGGCGCGCTCGGAGGCTGCCCGCAGAACTCTACGAAGCGCGTGACGCGCTCGGTGCCGAGCGCCGGCGCCGCCGCTTGGAAGACGTCGCGGTGATCGAGGTAGATCGTGAACGCCAGATCCGCCGTCGAGAGGCGCTTCGCACCCGCGAAGAGATCGAGCTGCTCGGTGCCCGCCTGCGCGAGCATGTCGTCGTGGTTGTCCTCATCGGCGAGCGCTTCGATCTGCAGGAGCGCGTCGACGAGATCGTCCGGAACGTCCTCGCCGGCGAGCAGCCGATGGAGGCGCGCGATGGTCGCCGGCGAGTCGTCGAGGGCGAGGTTGGCGCCTGAGAGGAAGGCCGCGTGGGGCTCGAGGAGGCGCGCCAAGAGCGGCGGGCTCACGCCCTCGAGGATGGACAGAGAGATGAACGATTTCGACTGTTTTCGCTGCCTGGCTCCGGGCTGGTGTTGCGTCATTGAAGGCTCCCCTTCGATAACTTCTCCCTCCATTCCGACTACTGAACAAGCGTTTAGTTCTCCACAGGACCCAAGTCCATGGAACGGGACCGGTTTCGGAGAATCTCTCCACCGGATGTCCAATCGCGGCGCCTCGTCTGCCTTTGTCTCGGGGCATGAGCCGCAATCGACTTGATGATGTTCCGAACCAGAGCGTGTGTGTCTCCACGGAAGGAGACACGACCATGGCCAAGAAGATCGATCCCCTGCAGCGCGAGCTGCTCTCTCTCGACGAGATGAGCGTTGGTGAGCTCGTCGAGAAATTTCGCGGCGTGTTCGGCAAGGACACGCGCACGCGGAACCGCCCCTACCTCGTTCGGAAGATCGCGTGGCGACTCCAGGAGCGCGCCGAGGGCGGCCTCTCGGATCGCGCGAAGGCGCGCGTCGCCGAGCTCGCCGCGACCGCGCCGCTCCGTCACGTCGCGCCGCGCGTGAAGCCGACCGAGGAGGCCGAGTCCGACGGTCGCGATCCGCGCCTGCCGAAGCCCGGCACGGTGATCCGCCGCGAGTACAACGGCAAGGAGTACGCGGTGACGGTCCACGAGACCGACTTCGAGTACCGCGGCAAGCGCTACGCGAGCCTCTCGAAGATCGCGAAGGACATCACCGGCACCCACTGGAACGGGTGGCTCTTCTTCAACCTCGCGACGCGCAAGCGTGGAGCCGCAGCATGAGCGACATCCCCTTCTACCGAACGCAGATGGGCCACCGCTTCTACGAGCACACGATGCCCGAGCTCGTGAGGCAGCTCACGCGCCTCAACGCGATCCTCGAGCGGGAGCTCGCCGAGCGAACCGGTCAGCCTCCACCCGCCGCGCCTGAGGAGGACCATGCGAAAGGCAAGCCCTGAGAAGGCCAAGGTCGCCGCGAAGCGCTGCGCGATCTACACCCGGAAGTCGACGACGAACGGCCTCGAGCAGGAGTTCAACTCCCTCGATGCGCAGCGCGAGTCCTGCGAGGCGTACGCGCGCAGTCAGGGCTGGGTGCTCGTCGAGACTCGCTACGACGACGGCGGCTTCACCGGCGCCAACGTGGAGCGGCCAGCGTTCCAGCGCCTGCTCGCCGACGTCGACGCGAAGCGGGTCGACGTGGTGGTCGTCTACAAGGTCGACCGCCTCTCGCGCTCGCTGCTCGACTTCTCGAAGGTAATGGACCGCTTCAACGAAGCGGGCGTCGCCTTCGTGAGCGTGACGCAGAACTTCTCGACCGCGGACGCGATCGGGCGGCTCACGCTGAACATGCTGATGAGCTTCGCGGAGTTCGAACGCGAGATGATCGCCGAGCGGACGCGCGACAAGATCCACGCGGCGCGGAAGAAGGGGAAGTGGACGGGCGGCCCAGTGCCCTACGGCTACGACGTGCGGAACGGAAAGCTGTTCGCGAACGAGCTCGAAGCCGTCGTCGTCCGCGAGATCTACGACGGCTACCTCCGGCATCGGTCGCTCGTGCGGATCCTGGAGGAGCTCCGCGCGAAGGGGCGCCTGCCGAAGCACTACACGACGAAGACAGGCACGGTTGGCGGCGCGAGCGCGTGGACGGTCGCGAACGTGCTCCGCATCCTCAAGAGCCCGCTCTACATCGGCAAGATCACGATCGGCGACGCGGTCTACGACGGCGAGCACGAGGGCATCGTCCCGCTGGAGACCTTCCAGAAGGTGGCCGCGATCCTCGGCGAGAACGCGCCGATGACGAAGAGCGTGCAGCGCGGCTACATGCTGCGAGGCGTGCTCCGCTGCGGCGTGTGCAACTCGGCGATGACGCCGGCGAGCGCCTACAAGGGCAAGCGCGAGTACCGCTACTACCGCTGCACGAAGCGCGATCGCGAAGGGCGCGGCGCGTGCCCGACGCGGCCGCTGCCGGCGCAGGGTGTCGAGGCGTTCGTGGTCGAGCGGCTTCGCCAGATCGCGGGCGACGCAACGCTCGCGCACCGCGTGACCGTCGGCGTGCAAGCGCGCGTGACGAGCGCGCAGGAGAAGCTCGAAGCCGAGCACCGTGAGCTGCCGCGTCAGATCGGACAGCTCTCGGCCGAGACGAAGACGCTGGTGGCCTCCATGGGATCGATGGGCGAGGCCGGGCGCGTGGCGCTCTCCGGCCGGCTCGATCAGGTGGCGCAGGCGATGGTGCAAGCGCAGGAGCGCCTGCACCATGTGGAGCGAAGGCTCGACCAGCTCCAACAGGTCCGCGCCGAGGCCGAGTGGACGGCGACGACGCTCGCCAGCTTCGAGAAGCTCTGGGACAAGCTCACCGAGGAGAACCGGTCGCGCCTCATCGCGTCGCTCATCGAGCGCGTCTCCGTGAACGAGGGGACGAACGCGATCCGCATCCAGCTCGTCGACCACGCGAAGCAGATCGACCATGCCGCCTGACGGGCTCGACGTGGAGATGCCGTTCTATCGGCGCGGCGGTCTCGCGAAGACGCGGTTCGCCGAGGAGCCCGAGCCGGCGCCGGCGATGCGGCCGCTCCGCGTCGCGCAGATGCTCGCGCTCGCCTACGAGATGGATCGGCTGATCGAGACCGGCGTCGTCGCCGACCGCGCCGAGATGGCGCGCGTGACCGGCTTCTGCGACTCGCGCGTCAGCCAGATCATGAACCTCCTCTGGCTGGCGCCGGACATCCAGGAGGCGCTCCTCGTCACGGAGATCGCCGACGGACGCGACGGGGTGACCGCGAAGGAGCTCATGCCGATTGCGCGGTGCTCGTCGTGGGCGGAGCAGCGGCGCCGATTCGCGCGGCTGGCCCGGTCATGAGTCGGTCGCCGAGCCATCGTCGAGTTGCCTGTAGGTCGATGGACACCCCTGATGTTACGATGGAAGCGATGATCTTCGACGCGCCACAACCAATGGAGTCATTCCGGCACGGGCGTGTCCCGCCCGCAGCGGTGGGCTCGTGACGCTGCAGACCGACCTGCCGCGCGAGAGGGCCAAGCACGTGTTGTTCGATCGACAGCGCCAGATGCTGGCACTGCTCGACGCGCTCGGGGGGCGCGCGGGGAATCTCGACTTTCAGAAGCTGCTCTTCCTCTACTGCCAGGAGCCGGGCGTCACGCCGCCCTACGAGTTCGTGCCGTACAAGTTTGGAGCGTTCTCGTTCACCTCCTATGCCGACCGACGCAAGCTCATCGAGCGCGGCTTCCTTGCCGACGATGAGCAGCACTGGGCGCTCACGGACGCGGGACGAAAAGCGCTCGCCCGAGCGGAAACTGGTCGGCTCACGAGCTTCACGCGCGGGCTTCGTGGCACCCGCGGCGACGCTCTCGTCGCCGAGACGTATCGCCGCTTTCCCTACTACGCGACGCGGAGCGAGATCGCGGAGCGAGTGCTTCGTGGCGATAGCGCAGCGCTCGCACGGATCGAGGCGGCACGGCCCGCCGTGAAGGCTGCCGCCGTTTCCACGATCGGCTACGAAGGGCGGACGCTCGAGAGCTACTTGAACGAGCTCCTTCGCTCGGGAGTGACGTTGCTCTGCGACGTTCGTCGGAATCCGATCAGCCGCAAGTATGGGTTCTCGAAGGGCACGCTCGGGAAAGGCTGCGAGGGTGTTGGCATTCGGTACGAGCACGTTCCCGAGCTTGGGATCGCATCCGAACAGCGCCAGAGTCTCGAAACGCAGGCCGACTACGACGCCCTCTTCGCCGAGTACGAACGAGACAGCCTCCCATTGCAGGGGCCAGCTCTCGCGAAGATTCGAGCGTGGGTTCGATCCGGCGAGCGGGTGGCGTTGACGTGCTACGAACGCGTGCCGAGCCAGTGCCACCGCCACTGCGTGGCCGAGGCGCTCGAGCGCGAGTACGGAAAGGGCTTCGTCGCCAAGCATCTGTGAGGGGGAACGGGGGGATGAGCAAAGAGCGCGTTCTGATCACCGTGAAGACGTACCCGACGCTCTCGCGGAAGTACGGCGAGACGGTCTGCACGGCCGGCGTTCGCGAAGACGGTAGCTGGGTGCGCATCTATCCGGTGCCCTTCCGACGCCTCGACGAGAAGGAGCAGTACAGCAAGTACTCCTGGGTCGAGTGTCGGCTGGAGCGGAACACCGTCGACGTGCGCCCCGAGACCTATCGGCCCGTGGATCAGCACGAGCTCGTGCCCATCGGCGAGATCGGAACCGACCACAACTGGCGTGAACGCCGGGAGATCCTGCTCAAGAAGGCCCGCGTCTACGACAACCTCGAGGAGTTGATCTCGGGCGCAAAGGCGAATCAGGTCTCGCTCGCCGTCTTCAAGCCGGCGCGCATCCTCGACTTCGTCGTCGAGGAGGACGAGCGCGAGTGGGACCTAAGCAAGGTGCGCGAGATGCGCGAGGCCTCGCGCCAGCACGAGCTGTTCGAGGACAACGCCTGGCGCGAGACCTTCAGGGTCATCCCGAAGATGCCCTACAAGTTCTCGTACAAGTTTGAGGACGCGGCCGGGAAGAAGAGCGAGCAGCAGATCCTCGACTGGGAGATCGGCGCCCTCTACTGGAACTGCGCGCGCCGCGCGAACGGCGACGAGCGCACGGCGATCGCGAAGGTCCGCCAGAAGTACATGGACGAGTTCCTCCAGAAGGACCTCCACCTGTTCCTCGGCACGACGCAGCAGTGGCACCAGGTGGCGCCGAACCCGTGGGTCATCATCGGCGTCCTGCCGATCCCTCACGAGAAGCAGCTCGGTCTGTTCTGACGCGACAGCCCTTGTCGCTCGCGGGCGACGGACGGCGCGAGAAGCGCATCATCAAAGACTCGGCTCTGGCACGCTGGTTTCGCCTCGGTCGCGCCGAGCAGTAGGAAACCGTTTGAATCCTTCGCCAGGAGCGTTGTTTCGTCGAAAACGTTCCCGTAGCATCATGCTCCCCCCATGCTGCTCGAACGAGGAACGACGATGCCGGAGGACATTCTCACCATTCGAGAGGTCGCCGAGTACCTGAAGGTCACAGAGCGGACGCTCTACCGCTTGGTGCAAGAGGGACAGCTTCCCGCCTTCAAGGTCGGCAACTCGTGGCGCTTCCGGCGCGACGATCTCGAGCGATGGATCTCGAAGCAGGCCCGCACCACACGCACCACCCGAAAGGAGCACTGAGATGGCTTCTGGCTCCGCTCCCCCCTCGGCACGCAGCCGAGCCCTCCTGGGCCTGTCACTTCGCGAGGAGTTCCAAGGTCGCCGGCTGAAGGGCACCGCGATCGAGCTCGCGAACGACAACAACACCGGCGCGACGCAAGTCTCCGCGGCTGAGTTCCTTGGGATCACGTACCCGACCGGCGACGTGCTCGCTGCGATGGAGGCGATTGGGCCCGGTCGCGGGCAGCCCGTCGTGCTGATCGGCGAACGCGGCCAAGGCAAGTCGCACTTGCTCGCCGCGCTGTACCACGGGTTTACGAACCCAGAGGTCACCTCGACCTGGCTCCAAGGTTGGGGACTGCGCCTCGGCCAACCGAAGATCGGCGAGATCAAGCTGAGGCCGAAGACGCACGTAATCAGCGAGAGCCTTCATCGTCAGAACTTCAAGTTCCTCTGGGACCTTGTCTTCGAGCGCCTCCCACTTGCCTCGCACGTAGCTGCCGTGGGGGTGTCGGTCGAAGACGAGGTCCCAGAGGAACTTGAAATTCTGACGATGGAGACTCTCGCTGATGACGTGCGTCTTCGGTCGCAGCTTGATCTCGCCCAGCTTCGGCTGTCCGAGGCGCAGGCCCC
>CANJCO010000116.1 GCA_947473045.1 Myxococcales bacterium
GCCGTCCACGCGCGCGTCGTGCTCGCGGAGCGTCGAAGGTCGCGGAAACGTGGGGGAGAAACGCAACGGCCCCGGAGATCGCTCTCCGAGGCCGCTGTTAAAAAGTGCGGGGTCGCGTTTCCGCGACCCCGCGTGAATGGCTCCGACTGCAGGACTCGAACCTGCGACCCGGCGGTTAACAGCCGCCTGCTCTACCAACTGAGCTAAGTCGGAATACGAGGCGGGAATAGCCGCCTGCGGGGGCTTCGTCAAGCGATCTACGCGCAAACGCTAACGAATTGCGCGTGGCGCGCCGCGGGGGGCTGCTTACAGGTGCGCTGCGCCTGCGAAGCGCGCGCCGAGGTCGGCGCAGATCGCCTCGAGCGATCGCGCGTCTACGGCCGAAAAAGCGGCCGGGGCGTCGGAGTCGACGTCGAGCACGCCGAGCAGCCGCCCGCCCGGCGAGATCACGGGCACCACGATCTCGGAGAGCGTCGATGACGCGCACGCGATGTGGCCTTCGAAGGCGCGCACGTCGGGCACGAGCTGCGTTTGGCGGGTGCGCGCTGCGGCGCCGCACACGCCCCGCGAAAAGGCGATCGACAGGCAACCGTGGCCGCCCTGATATGGGCCGATGAGCAGGCGATCGGCGCAGGCGGCGCGGTAGAAACCCGTCCAGTCGTAGAACGCGAACGCGTGGTGCAGCTCGCACGCGACGGTGGCCATCGCGGCGACCCAGTCGTGCTGCCCCTCGAGCAGAGATGCGATCGACTCGCGCACCGCAGCGTAACGCGCAGCGCGCGCGGCGTCGCCGGCGTCGAGGGGCAGGGGGGCGAACATGGAGATCGTCTGTGAGACTAGCGCGACAGGTTGCGCAGCGGCAGCAGCGCGCGCAGGCGGGGCTCCCGCAAAAACAGGCCCACCCACACCATCACGCCGAGGATGAGCGGCGCCACGAACGGCTCGCCGACGCGCACATGGGTGCACACTGCGCCGCCCAGGTACCCGGTCATGAGCAGGGCGCCGAACACTGACGTTTGCGGCACTGCGTAGAGCACCACGCACAGCAGCTCGAGCATGCCGAGGCGCGGGAGCATCTCGGGCTTGAAGCCGAACTTCTCGGTCATCATCTGCGCCATCTCGGGCTTGCCCATCAGCTTCATGCTGCCGCTGCCGCCGAGCGCGAACACGAGGAGCCCTGAAAGCACGCGGCCTGCCCAAAGCTGGGCTTTGCCTGGCGGCGGGGTCTGGTTAGCTACGTCCATCTCGACTTCCAGTCTGCGAAAAGTTGAATGCAAATTACACGTTCGTGGAGCCCGCGCGACCTGCGTCGATCGCGCGGGGCCCGACGTCACTCAGCGCGCGTTCAGGCGCTTTGTACGGCCTGAATCTCCACTTCGAGATCGACCTTTTCCGACACGAGAACGCCGCCCGTCTCGAGCGCCTGGTTCCAGCTGAGCCCGAAGTCTTTGCGGTTGATGCTGCTCTTGCCGGTGAAGAGCGCGCGGGTGTTGCCCCACGGGTCCTTGCCGCCGCCGGTCTTCTCGCACGTCAGCACGATCTCGCGCGTTACGCCGTGGAGCGTGAAATCGCCGGTCACCGCGAACGACTCGGGGGTGCCTTCGATCGTCTTGCTCTTGAAGTGCGCGGCCGGAAATTGCGCCACGTCGAAGAAGTCGGGTGACTTCAAGTGACCGTCGCGCTGCTCGTCGTTGGTCGAGATGCTCGCCGCGTCGATCTCGACGTCGACGCTCGAGGCGGCGAAGTTCGCCTCATCGAGGGCGAAGTTCGCGGTGAACTTGCCGAACTGTCCGCGCACTTTGGCGAACACCATGTGGCGCACCGTGAAGTGAATGCCGGAGTGCGTGTTGTCGATTTTCCAGTTGCTCATGGTCGTGCTCCCTACGGTTGAAGCACCACTGTAGGTCGCTCTGAATATCGACGGAATCGGCAAAAGAGTGACGTCTTCTATCGATTGCGTCGATGGTCGAGACTCAGGCTGAGGGCGCGAGCATGCGTCTCGCGATCCACGCGCCGAGGTGTCCGGCGACAAAGCAGAGCACGAGGGTGCCAAGCACGTTCAGCGCAAAGAGGCTCCATGCGCGCTGATCGCTGAGGCGTGTCGACTCGAAGTTAAACGCCGAATACGTGGTGAGTCCGCCCATCAAACCCGACGTGAGCGCGACGCGCGCGGTCTCGGGCACCAGCGCCGCGTCGGTCGCCGCCTGCATGACGGCGGCCATCAGAAAGCAGCCTGCGACGTTGACGACGAGGGTTCCATACGGAAACGCCCCGCCCAGCGCGCGCGCGCACCCCAGACCTACGATGTAACGCAAGCCGGTGCCGACGGCGCCCGCGACGCATACGAGCAAGAGGCGCTGCATGAAGGTCTTCTGCACCAGACCGTGGCGCGTGGCCAACTTCGGATCGGCGGCGACAGGGGCTATGCTCGCCCGGGCGCCGCCGGCGCAGGGGAGCACGAGACCATGTTCGAGTCCGCCGAGATGGGGCACGCAATCAGCAAGTCGGTCTACGCGCGCAAGGTGCCGGCGCTGCGGGAGAAGTTGCTCGAAGCGCAGTTTGCGATCCTCGAGCAGAAGCGCTTTCCGGTGCTGGTGCTCATCAACGGTGTGGAGGGCGCAGGCAAGGGAGAGACTGCCCACATTTTGAGCGAGTGGATGGACGCTCGCCATATCATCACCCACGGCTTTGGGGAGCACACCGACGAAGAGCGCGCGAGACCTCCCATGTGGCGCTTTTGGCGCGCGCTTCCGCCGCGGGGAAAAGTGGGAGTGTTCTTCGGCTCATGGTACAGCGCTCCCATCCTGGGTCGCGCGCTCGGCACGGTGAAGAGCGCGGCCTACGAAGACGATCTCGATCGCATCGTGAACCTCGAGCAGATGCTCGCTGACGAAGGCGTGGCCGTCGTAAAATTGTGGTTTCACCTTTCGAAGAGCGAGCAGAAAAAGCGCCTCACTGCGCTCGAAGCTTCAAAAGAGACGCGCTGGCGGGTCAGCAAGCTCGACTGGCAGTATCTCGATTTGTACGACCGCTTTCGCGATGTGTCCGAGGCCGTCATTCGTCGCACGAGCACCGGCCACGCGCCATGGCACATCATCGAGGGCTCCGACGCCCGGTACCGCACCCTCACCAGCGCCACCCTCGTGCTCGAGGCCATGCAGCGCGGTCTCGCCGGCGTGCACGGAAACCACAACGGTGACGCCGTTGCTCCGTCCGCTGCCGCTGCGGCGCGAAAGCCGGTCCCCGCCGCCGAGATCGCGATCGATCGAAAAAACCTCATCAACCAGATCGATCTGGGACAGAACCTCCCCGAGGCGCGGTACGAAAAGCGGCTCGAAAAATTGCAGGGCCACCTCAACTTGCTCTCGCGCCACAAGCGCATGCGCGACAGCGGCGTGGTCGTCGTGTTCGAGGGCTCCGACGCAGCGGGCAAGGGCGGCGCCATTCGGCGGGTCGTGCACGCCCTCGACGTGCGCAGCTACCAGGTGGTGCCCATCGCGGCCCCCACCGACGAAGAGCGCGCGCAGCCTTATTTGTGGCGTTTTTGGAGGCACATGCCCCGCAAGGGCAAGCTCACGATCTTCGACCGCTCGTGGTACGGCCGCGTGCTCGTCGAGCGCGTCGAGGGGTTTGCCGCCGAGCGCGACTGGCGCCGAGCCTATGGCGAGATCAACGACTTCGAGCAGCAGCTCGCCGCGAGCGGCATGGTGGTCTGCAAGTTTTGGCTGCAGATCAGCAAAGCCGAGCAGTTGAAGCGCTTTGAAGAGCGCGAACAAACCGGCTTCAAGCACTTCAAGATCACGGCTGAAGACTGGCGAAACCGCAAAAAATGGGGCGAATACGAGCTGGCCGCGGCCGAGATGGTCGACCGCACCGGCACGCAGTACGCGCCGTGGACGCTCGTCGCTGCCGAGAACAAATACCACGCGCGCATTCACGTCCTCGAGACGCTCGTCGAACGCATCGAATCGGCGCTCGGATAACGCTACCGCGCCCGTGCTACCGTCATCGAACCTGTCATGAGCAAGAAGCCCTACGCGGTCGAAAAGACGCCCGAACAGTGGCGTGAGGTCCTCGGCGCCACGCAATACGCTGTGCTCCGCGAAAAGGGCACCGAGCGCGCGTTTACCGGTCAGTACTACGACCATCACGAGGCCGGCGCGTACGCGTGCGCAGGCTGCGGCGAGGCGCTGTTCGACTCGGACGCCAAGTTCGACTCGGGCTGCGGCTGGCCCAGCTTCTCATCGCCCGCGGCGGCCGAGCGGGTCGAAGAGGTCTTCGACGGCAGCCACGGAATGGCGCGCACCGAGGTGATGTGCGCCCGCTGCGGAGGGCACCTCGGTCACGTGTTCGACGACGGCCCCGCGCCGACCCGCCTGCGCTACTGCATCAACTCCGCCAGCATCGACTTCAAAAAGAAGTAGCCCGGCGGTGGCGCTCGAGTCTCTCACGCTGGACCAGCTTCGCGTGCTGGTGACCGTCGCCAACGAGGGCTCTTTCTCCGCGGCTGCGCGCAAGCTTCGCCGCGTGCAGTCGGCCGTGAGCCACGCGATGAAGTCGCTCGAGTCGGAGCTGGGCATCGAAGTGTGGGATCGCTCGACGCGGGTGCCGCAGCTCACCGACGCAGGGCGCGTAGTGCTTGCGCACGCGCGGCGCGTGCTGGGCGAGACTGACGAGCTGGCTCGCGTCACGGCGAGCCTCGCGGCGGGCGTGGAGGCGAGCGTCTCGCTCTGCGTCGACGCGCTGTTTCCGGTGAGCGCGCTGATTGTATCCTGCATGGAATTCGCGCAGCGCTTCTCGGCGGTCGAGCTGCGCGTGCTCACCGAGACGATGGGCGTCGTGCACGAGCGCGTACTCGATCGGACCTGCCAGCTCGGCATCGCCGGACCTCACGGCCGCACCCACGGGCTCGAGCAGGAGCACCTCACTGTCGTGCGCATGGTCACCGTGGCGTCGCCCTCGCATCCGGCGGCGGCGCGCAAGGGGCGGGTGCCGATGCACGTGCTCGAGCGCGAAGTGCAAATCGTGCTGTCGGAGCGCGGCTCGCAGTCGGCCGACCAGGGCGTGGGCTCGGCGCGCACGTGGAGGGTGGCCGAGCTCGCGACCAAACACGCCATGCTGCTGGCGGGCCTCGGCTGGGGCAATATGCCCGAGCCGATGGTGCGCGACGACTTGCGCGAAAAACGGCTCGTGCGCATCAAGCCTGCAGCCTGGGCCGACGTGCACGATTTGCCGCTGTCGGTGGTGCGCGAGCGCGGTCAGCCGATCGGCGTCGCGGCGCGGTGGCTGCTCGAGAGGCTCAAGAGCAGCGCCAAGTCGGCGTGAGCTATTCGGCTTCTTGCGAGATCGGCAGCGCCATCGACGGAGCAATCGCCGCCGTGGTCTTGTAAGCGTCGCGAACCTTCGCGGGCGGGGTGTGGAGGTCCCAAACCAGACCGAGCGCAGCCATCACCCGCAGCGCGTAGTAGGTGGGGTCGAACTCCCACCAGAAGAACCCCTGATTCACCGCGCGCTGGTAGTAGTGGTGGTTGTTGTGCCACCCCTCTCCCAGGGTGATGATCGAGAGAAAGAAGTTGTTTTTGCTCTGATCGGTCGTCGCGTAGCGCCGGCTTCCGAACATGTGGCTGAGCGAGTTGATGGTGAAGGTTCCGTGCCAGAGCAGCACGTTCGACACGAACAACCCCCACAGAAGCGCAGGCCAGCCTCCGATGGCTACAAGGGCGACGCCGAGGAGGGTAGGGGGCACCAGGTGGTAGCGGTCGAGCCAGCGCAGCTCGGGATATTTCGCGAGGTCTTTCACCTTCGACAGATCGGTTTGGTCCCACTTTTTCGACAAAATCCACCCGACGTGGCTCCAGAAAAACCCGTCGCGCTGCTTGGAGTGCACGTCGCTTGGCTCGTCGGAATATTTGTGGTGGTGCCTGTGGTGCGCCGACCACCACAGCACGCCTTTTTGGGTGCTCGACACTGCGAGCCACGCGAAGACCAGCTGCATGATGCGGCCCGTCTTGAACGTGCGGTGCGCGAAGTAGCGGTGGTAGCCGGCGGTCACGCCGAACATGCGCACGTAGTAGAGCACCACCGCGAGGGCGAGGCCCTTCCACGACCAGCCGGTGAAGATCACACCAAAGACGGCGAGCGCGTGAATCGCGAAAAACGGGACCGACTTCGTGAGCTGGGGTCGCCTGCTCTCGCGCTCCGCGGCGTCATCCGTGATGGCTTGCATGTCTCAGAGGCTAGCTCTGCCCGTGTCACGGAACGGTCAGGGCATGGTCACGCTTGGTCAGGGCGCTTCGGAGCTCAGCAGCCGCACTTGTAGGGTTTGCAGTACAGGTCGACTTCCTGGACGCAAAACGAATCCCAGTCGAACGAGCAGAACGGATCGTTGTTGATCACTGCGCTGACGCAGCCCTTGCCGTCGCACCCGGGAAAGAGCCCGTTGGGGTTGGTCGAACAAGGCGAGGTGCCACACGAGCCCGTGGGCGGCTTCGAGCAGCACGCGCCGTTGGTGCACGCGCCGCCGTTGCAAGACGTGCCGCAGGCGCCGCAGTTGTTGCCGTCGGTCTGCAAGTCGGCGCAGGCGCTCGAGCAGCACGCTCCGCCGCTGGCGGTGCAGTCGGTCTTGCAGTCACCGCAGTGCGTGTCGGTCGCGGTCAGATCGTAACAGGTCGCTCCGCAGGCCACGTCGCTGCCGGTGCACACGGGGACGCATGCGCCGGCCACGCAGCTCCACGAGCCGCTACCGCCGCCGCACGCGTTGCCGCACGATCCGCAGTTGCTTACGTCGGTCTTCGTGTCGATGCACTTGCCGCTGCAAAGGGTGTTGTTGCACGTCGGGCCGCCGCCGCTGTCTTTTCCGGGCGTGCCGCCGCCGCTGTCTTTTCCCGGGGTGCCTCCGCCGGCGTCGGGATCGCTCCCGCCGCCTCCGCCTCCGCCGCCCGTTCCGTCGTCGACCTGCGTGACGCCTGTCGCGCAGCCTGAAATGACGCGCACGAAGGCACCCGTCAGAAGTGTGACCGTGGCGATGCGGGCGATTGAATGGACCATAAAAGCCTCCGGGGCCGGCGCGGCGAAGCCGGGAAGTAAGCAGTCGCGCGTTTGTGCCGTCGCTGTGACAATACGTCGACTCTGAGCGGTTTCACCAGTCTACGACGGTCGCGCCCCATGTAAAGCCTGCGCCAAAGGCGACCATGACCACCTTCATGCCGCGCGTCAGGCGCCCCGATCCCTCGGCCTCGGCGAGCAGCAGCGGAATCGTCGCCGCCGTGGTGTTGCCGTATTTTTGTATGTTGTGAACCAGCTTGTCTTCGGGGATCGCCAGCTGCTGCGCCACGTACTGGTTGATGCGCATGTTGGCCTGGTGAAACACGAACAGGTCGACATCGTTGGTCGACAGCTGCTGATCCCACAGCACCTGCATGACGGCCATGCACATCCGCTCGACGGCGTTTTTGAACACCGCTTTCCCTTCCA
>CANJCO010000117.1 GCA_947473045.1 Myxococcales bacterium
GCCACCTCGAGGGCCGCGCCCTGGCCGACGGCGTGCCGGCGTTGCTTCACACATCAAGGGACACCAATGTGCCCTTCTACCGCTCGCTCGGATTTGCCGTCGTCGACGAGCGGCGCGTCGTCGGCGCGTCCGGATTTGTCTTGTGGACGATTAAGCGCTGAGTCATCAGACGCGCCTCGCACGCGCGCCACCGCATCACCTTCCGATCAGCCCAGTTGTGACGTGTGACAAACTGGTAACGTGCGCCGCGCAGCGTTGCCTCGGGAGCGCGCCGTAGGGTAGTCGTGCCGCGATGTCCGCACGCGTCACGTGGATCGCTCTCGGCTTGCTCGGCGCGTGCGCGAGCAGCGAGGTGTCTCCTCGCGAGGCGACCGTCGCGTCCGCGATGACGCGCGCGGACCACGCCCTGATCGACGCGCGTCCGGTGCTCGTGGCCGGCAAGTACGCGCGCATGACGGAGGACGTGATCGGCTACTATCGAGGCAGCGTGCCGGTCTTCGCGCACGATTTCAAAGAGGCCGGCGGTCCGCTGTCGCGCTCGCGCTTCGCGCTCGATGCCCCCCTGGTGCTCGGCACCGGAGACCCGCACCTCGAAAATTTCGGCGTTCTCGCGGCAGCGGACGGCACGCTCGGACTCGAGCCGAACGACTTCGACACGGCCGACTACTACCCCTATCTGTTCGAGCTCCGCCGCATGCTCGCGTCGCTCGTCGTCGCCGCGCACGGCGCCAATTCCGACGATCCATCGGCTCGACAGGCGACGGTCGACCGCCGCCGCGAGATCGCTCGCACCGCGGCGGTCGCCTACGCGTCCTCGATGAAGGCTTACGCGGAGGGCGCTGCGCGGCAGCCCGTCGTTGATGCTGGCACGAGCACGATCCTGGCCGACCTGTGGAAGCGCGGCAAGCGCGACCTCGCGGCGCGGCAAGAGCTCGCCGACGTGACGGTCCTGTCGGGGGGGGTGCGCACGCTCAAGCGCGGTGTCCTCGACCCTGCGAGCCCCCTCAACACGTACGCCGATCTGCCCGCCTCGCCTCGCGCAGCGCTGCCCGAGGTGCTTGCAGAATACAGGCGATCTCTCGTGGCGCCTCCGGCCCCCGAGTTCTTCACGGTGCTCGACAGCGTGAGAGAGTTCGGCAGCGGCGTCGCGAGCTGGCCTCGGGTGCGCGCGATCGTCCTCGTGCGCGGCCCCAGCGACGACCCCGCGGACGACATGCTGCTCGAGGTCAAAGAGGAGGCGGATCCCCAGTCCGCCGGGTGGACGCCGCCCGGCGTGCACTTCGACACGATTCAGTCGCGCGTCACTTCGGTCGCGCGCCGAATCTGGGCGAGGCCGGACGCCGCCCCGCTCTGGGGCGCGAGCACGTGGATGGGGCTTCCGGTGCAGGTCCGCGCCGAGCTCACCGGACAAAAGACGCTTCGCGTTTCGCGCCTCGTCGGCGACCGCGGAACGCCCGAGGCGCTCGCCAGCCTCGGCCAGGTGCTGGGCAGCTTGCTCGCACGCGTGCACGCGACCCCGTCGCCCGTCTCGTCGCAGCCGGCCGTCGCAATCTGGGCGAGGCTCGCCTCCGATCCCGCCTATTTCGCGGACGAGCAAGCCGACGCGGCGCTCGCCTATGGCGATCAGGCGGCCGCGGACGCCGCAGGGTTCAGCCACTCGCTCTCGGTGCTCGGCCCTCTGCTGGGCTCTGTCGTCGAGGCGTCCGACTCGCCTCCACCCGACCTCGCCGCCCTCTACGGAGCTCCCCCGCTATGAACCGCCTCGCATTCGCGCTGTCCGCCGCGGCCCTGGCGCTCGCTGCTCCGCCCGCCCGCGCCGACGACGCGGCTCCTCCCGCGCCATCGCCTGCTGCCCCGCCGGGTCCCGTCGCCAGCGAAGTCGCTCCCGCCGCCGAGCGTAGCGCAGCCTATGACGGCGTCGCAGCGCCTCCGACCGCTGCCGGCAACAGCGGACTCGCGGTGACCCTGAAGCCCGGGCTCGAGATCATTGCGCAATACACCTATCGCTCGATGAGCGACGGCGCAGGGGGCTCCCAGTGGTTCCACCTGTTCGACCTGCCGCGCGCCCACGCGTCGATGCAGATCGAGCACAAGTCCGTCGATGCGCGCGCAGTTCTGGAGGCCGTCCGGTCGGCGAGCGAGGGCTCGCTCATGGGCGTTTCGGGCGACAGTCTCGTGCTGCGCGTGCGAGAGGCATGGGCGCGGGCTCGCTGGCCGGAGACAGCCACAGCCGACGACCTCGTCGTCGAGGGCAAGGCCGGAGTCGTGCCCACGCTGACCGTGCCGGAGCTCGAGGGGACGTGGATGGCGCGCGCGGTGGGCCCGACGCCGCTCGAGGCGACAGGCTTCGCCTCTCCCGCCGATCTCGGCGGCACGGTGAAGCTGACGCTGCCGTCGCGCTTTGGTCACCTCGCGCTCGGCGCGTACAACGGCGAGGGCTACACCAACCGAGAGCTCAATCGCGGCAAGAATCTGGAGCTCGCGGTTTCGATTCACCCGCTCGCGATGGTCGATGCGGCGCGTCCGCTCGCAGTGTTCGGCTCGTACGTCATGGGATCGTCGGGGACCGCGCTCGCGCGCGCCAACCGCGCGACCGGAGCGCTGCTCTGGCAGGGACGCAAGCTGCGCGCAGGCGCGTCGTACACCTACGCGCAGGGAATACGCGACGACGGCGATCAGACGGGCTACGTCGTTGACGTGTTCGCGAGCGTTGAGCCTGTCAGTCGGCTGCTCGTGAACGCGCGCGCGTCGGTGTGGGCGCGCGATTCCCGGCAGGCGGACGCCGACACCATCACGACGCTCACCGGAGCCGTCGGCTACCGCGTGTGGCAGCCGCTCGAGGGCTTCGTCGCGTTCGACCGGAGCCTGCCCTCCACGCGCGCGCAAGCCGCGCTGCCCGGCAGCGATTTCTGGACGCTGCGCGTCATCACCCGAGTCGCCTTCTAGGAGCCCACCATGCGTAAGCCGATCATTGCAGGATGCACTCTTTCCCTCGCGGCCGCCGCCGCGATCTTCGCGTGCTCCGAGGCTGCTCCGCCGCTCTCCGCCACCGACGCGTCCGCGCCGCCGAGCGCCGACTCGGGCGCCAGGGATTCCGGCATCGCAGTCGACGCCATCGCGCCTTCGGTCGACGCCGGCGCCGGCGCCTGCGGACTGGCCAACGCTGATGCGGCGGCGCTGCCGCTCGTGATCAACGAGATCCGCGCCAGGGGCAAGGAGTTCGTCGAGCTCTACAACCCGACCAGCACCACGGTCGACCTCGGCGGCGCGAAGCTCGTCGACGTCGCGCCCGACGGAGGCTGCCCCAAATTCAGCTCCGCGGTGATCTTTCCGGCGGGCACGAAGGTCACCGCCGGCGCCTACGTCGTCGTGTTCACCGGCCAGGCCGACGCCGGCGTCGGTCCGTACGCGGCCTGCTTCGACGCGGGGGTCTCGAGCTGCTTCTACGCGACCTACGGGCTCAGCAACTCGGCCGGCGACACCGTCTTTCTCACGACCGCAAGCGACGGCGTCGTCGCGCTGGGCGCCTACCCTCCGAGCGCAGTCGACGCGGGCGAGTCCTGGGGCCGCCTGCCCAACGCGACCGGCGACTTCGCCAAGAACACGCCGACGCCGGGCTCCACCAACCAGCCCTGAGCGCACCCCGGGGGCCGTCCAACGAGCCGGGCCCCCAGCACAAGAAGTTTAGCCCTGAATGCGGGCTCATAGTCGGTTCACGCTCCGATCAGCCCGAAATCAGCTCGAAACTGACGAACGACCAGAACGGCGTGTTCGAGATCCCGCCGAGATCGATCTCGTCGATCTCCCAGCCTGGAGCCCCCGAGAACCGGTGCCGCTCGCGTGACGGAAGCGAATTTGGACGACCTCGGGATGCGCCTTCAGGTCCACCTTGATCCGCGACGCGACCCACTGATCAGGGTACCCCTTGCTCTTGTTTCCGTATGCGCGCCGCCCCTCGAGGACGTTGTCGTCACGCCCTTCGTCGAGGGTCGTGTTGTAGTCGACCGTGCCGTATTCCGAGATGTCCGTCCACGTCTTGCCCTTGTCGGTCGTTACCTCGACAACGCCGCCGTCGAAGTCGGCCACGCGGCGAGTCGAGATGCGCAACGACCAGCGATGCGCGAAGCCGAGCTCGAACGTCGCCCCGTCGATCGTGAAGCGCGGCGCAGTGGTCGTTGGCAAGCGACGTATTCGTCGGCTACGGCCCGACCACGGTCGGATTCTCGATGCCCCTCGAGCTGCCCGAACCCTGTGCATCTTTGGCGAACGCTTCGGCATCCGAGGTTTGTAGCGCTGGCTGCCTAGAGTGGGTGACTTGGGGCTCGAGCGCGAAGTCGTCCCGATCGACGTAGGCGTACGCGCCGCGCAGGGTCTCCTCGAACTCGTCCCACGCTGCTCGCACCTCATAACACGGGGCCGGGCGCGGCGGTCTTCGCGACGGTGGACGTTACCGTCTTCGGAGGTGGAGCGGGCGCCGGGCACGGAGCCGCACATGCACAGAGCACGGTGGCGGCACCGGTCCAGTGAGGCAGGCGGACCATCGGCGTTACGGGTTAGCGTGGCGCGGTCGACCGTGCTCGATCGTGAGACTCGCCCGGTCAGGCGCGAGGCGGGCGCGCGCCCCCGACGCTCGCGGTGCTGGAAAGGGTGCCGAACCGACGAAGCGCGCGCGGCGGAAGGCGAACGGCCCTCGCGGGCGCGTGAGGGTTGCGAACGGCCGGGCCTCGCCTAGACTTGGGTAGATGCTGGTCGGCGACACCGAAGACAAGGCCCGCGCGGCGCAGATCGCTGCGCTCCGGCGGCTCGGGCCGTCCGGCAGGGTGCGTCTTGCAGCCGAGATGAGTGAGGACGCGCGGCGCATTGCCTTCGAGGGAGAGCAGCGGCGCCACCCTGAGCTCTCCGCCGCCGAAGTCAGGCGCGCCGTCCTCGGCAGGATGTGGGGAGCTGACCTCGCCGCATCGGTGCCGATGCCCGCCGCCGCGCGATGAGCACCGAGCTCCGCGGGCTCCTCGCTCGCTTCGTGGGGCTCCTCGAGGCGGCGGGCGTCCCCTTCATGGTCGCGGGCTCCTTCGCGAGCAGCGCTCACGGGATGCCGAGGACCACGCAGGATCTGGACGTGGTGATCGACCCACCGAGCCTCGCGGCGCTGGACGCGCTCGTCCGCTCCATGGCGCCCGAGCAGTACTACGTCGACGCGGACGCCGCACGCGACGCCCTGGCGCGGCGCTCGATGTTCAACGTCGTCGACCTCGCTTCGGGGTGGAAGGTCGACCTCATCGTTCGCAAGAATCGGCCGTTCAGTCGCGGCGAGTTCGCGCGACGCACTGCGCTCACGCTGCTCGACGTGCCCGTCTTCGTCGCTGTCGCGGTGAACCGGGCGCGGGCCTTGGCCGCCCTGCTGGTCCCCGGCGATCCCACCCCATTGGAGTCGCATCCTTGAACTTTCAGAGCTACATCTACGTCACCACCGAGGGCTGCGCCGACCGCGCCGCCACGGTGGCTATCACGAATGTCCTGGCCGATCGGCTGAGCGTGATCGCGGTGCGCCGGCCAGGTCTCGGCGGGCAGGTGATCCCCCTGGTCGAGGCGGTCGACTTCGACGACTTCGACCTGGATGCGGCCTTGCTGGGGTCGGTCACCGGCGGACGCCTGCCGGCGGTCAACGTCAATCTGTCCTTCGACCTGGACCATGGTCCCGCGGGGGACCCGGAGATCGACCTGCTCCTGGCCGAGCACGGAATGGTGCTGGTCGCCCGAATCCCCGACGACGGCTAGGGGCCGGGCATCGGCGGCGGGCGGAGCATGCGGATGAGCACGTCCCGCGTTGTTTCCCCCAGCTGGGGGTATTCAACCCGCACCACTCGGCCGCTCCCGTCGAAGAGGGTGATGGGGTCGCGACTGTCCGGCGAGTAGACGATCTCCATGTCGTCGCCGAGCACCAGACGTACACGCGCCCCGCCTTCGCGCTCTCGCGGCTGCGCAAGGAACGCGACGGCACGATGACTTACCGCGTGAAGAAGACGCGGCGCGGGCGCGTCAAAGTCCGCCGCATGACACCCGTGGAGTGTCTCGCCCGCTTGGCCGCCATCGTGCCCCTGCGCCCGTTGCGATGGTCCCGTCCGCGTCCGCGCCGTCGTCACAGACGCCGACGCCACCCAAAAGCTCCTCGCCGTCCTGCGCCGTCCCCGAGACCCTCCCCCCGCGGCGTGACCTCGCCACGCCACGTCGGGCCATGCGCGATCCGTCGCGCCAGGGCCGCGCTGTGTCCGCGACCCCACCGGAAGCGCCTGTTTTTAGCCCTACTGGGCTAGCACCCCCGCGTACCGAAGCGTGTGCAAGCGCGGTGCGGGCACCGACGCCGGCCAGGGCGACCCCCCGGGATCGGCCACCGATTCGCGAGAACCAACCCTGTGAACTTGGCCTACTCGCTACCTTGCCGCACACCGCGCAAGTACGCGGGCTTTGCGGTCTTGGGGGACGGCGAGCGTGCAGGATCGCAGCACATCCATTCCGACGAGCATGTGCTCGTTCGAGAGCTGGTCCCCGTAGGAGATAGCGTCGAGGACGGACAGGCTTCGGCCGAGAAAGAAGGGCTTTCGCGCAAAGAGTACGGTTTGCTTCTCCAGCGTGGCCCCGCGGACGCACGTTCCGCTCACGCCGATGCCTTGGCAGGCCGCGCTCTCTGCTTGTTGCTCGCCCGCGTAGCCTGCCGACACCTCGCTGCCGCTGCCGCCCGTGTCGAGCTCTCCAAGGACGGTGCCCCGTGGGGCAAGGGCAACCTCGACGAAGGGCTTGTTCCGAGACCAGGTGGTCGGGACCGCCGCAGGCTCGCCATACGCTGCGAGCCACCTCGTGACCTCCGCCTCGTCCCCGTCGAGGGCCACCAACCTGCTCCTGGGGAAGTCGAGCACGACGTACCCCGCTCCGGACAGCCGCTGTGGCGAGACGAATCCGCCGATGCCAAGCACCTCGAAGGGGGGCGGTCCGTCGATGACGAATCCCTCGAAGGGTAGCGTGGTGTTGGCCAGCTCCAACGAGAGAGCTAGCAGGCCGTTGAAGAACGGCCTGCTAGCCTTTCATCTCGGGGAGGTATGCACCTCCCCGCCCCGAAAAACGCGGTTTTTCGGGGTCCCCACCCCACGCAATTGGCTTCGCCAATTACTATCAGGGTGTTTTTCAACACCCTGATA
>CANJCO010000118.1 GCA_947473045.1 Myxococcales bacterium
CGACGCGAGGTTGGCGCCCACCGCCCGTGCGACCACGTGGACGGGCCGGTCCGCGCCCTCATGCAGCGTGAGCGAAACGCCCGCCGTCGCCGCCACCATTCCGCAAACCACCGCAACGATGAACGAGAGAAACAAACGCGTTTGGAGCCGCATTCCCCGGGTCAAGAAGGCCTCACGAAGACGTAACCGATGCCGCGCACCGTACGAATTCGCCTGGGATCGCGGGCGTCGTCGCCGAGCTTCTGGCGAAGATGGCTGACGTGAACATCGAGCGAGCGATCCACGCTCGGATCATACTCGCCCCCCTTGAGAGCGCGCGCGAGATCTTCTCGTTTCATGGGCTCGCCGGCGCCGCGCGCCAGGGCCACGAGCAGTCTGAACTCAAACGAAGTGAGCGTGAGCAGCGCTCCGCCGACCTCGGCTTTGTGCGCCGGAACGTCGATGCGAACGTCGCCCACCTCGAGTCGCTCGAGCTCAGCTTGCGCCGGCGCCGTTCGCCGCAGCACGGCCCGTATTCTTGAGAGCAGCTCGCGCGGGTTGAACGGCTTCGGCACGTAGTCGTCGGCGCCGAGGTCGAGCCCAGTGATGCGATCGTGCTGATCGCCGCGAGCGGTGAGCATGATGATCGGCACGCGGTGCGACAGGCGAATTTTGCGACAGACGACGAAGCCGTCATCGCCGGGCAGCATCACGTCGAGGAGCACGACGTCGAACGGATCGCCGGCCAGCAGCTCGAGCCCGGCCCGTCCGCTCGTGGCGTGGGTGACCGTGGTCTGATGCGGAGTAAAGTATTCGACGAGCAGTTCGGCCAGCGCCGTGTCGTCGTCGATGAGCAGGACCCGCATTGCGCTAGTGTCGCCCCACGGAGCACGCGCACGCGAGTCCGATTCGGAGCCAAGTATGCAAAGAAGCGTAAAGCGCCGCCCCCCCTCGCGACAGCGTGCCGCAGCATGGGCGCTCTCGGGCGCCGTGATCGGGGCAGCGTGGTCGTGCGGCGCGCCGTCGGGCCTGGAAGGGCTCGTGGTCGCGCCGATGGTCGCAGCTGCCGACGCGGGAGCGGACGCGGGAGCGAAGGAGGCTGGAGCGGAGGCCGGCGTCGCAGACGGAGGCGCTCAGCGATCCGCGGTCGACATGGCCAGCGCAGCGCGCAAATAATTCTTCGAGCGAAGCGCGTAGGCCCCGTTCGGGTGCGCTTCGATCCACGACTGAAAGGCCAGCGCCGAGGCTTCGTAGCGCGCCGCGCGAAACTCGCCGATGCCCCTCGCGTACGCCGCCGGATACTCAGGATCGATGCGCGCGAGCTTCTCGATGCGCTCGTTTCGCCAAACTTCGGCCGACAGCCGCTCGCCTTCATCGAGCGCCTCGCAATCCGCCCGGGATCGGGCCGTGCGGCGTGCGGCAGCGAGCGCGTAGCGCGAGGCGTCCGTCGCGTGCGGGTGCGACAGAAAAAACGAAAACAGCGCGCGCTGCTCATCGAGTGCGAGCGCGAGCGCGGGAGCGCCGTCGAGGTGCGCAGTGGCGTTCCACTTGAGCTTGAAGGCCGCGCGCAGCGCGTGCTCGTCCATGGCGATGCGACGCCCGTCGAGCCAGCCGACACCGGCCATGCTCTTCAGGAAGTGCCCCGCCAGGGCCTCGAGCTCCGCGCTGCCCGTGCCGGAGGCCGAGAACGCGCGCACTTCGGCCATAAAGCGTGCAAGCTGCACCGATCGCAACGCGACCATGGCCGACAGCGTCTCCCGCCGTACGGCGAGCTCGACCGCGGCGTCGATCGCTGCGCGGGCCTCGGGCCACGGGGCGGCGGCGGAGTCGGCCGCTTCATAGCCGTTGAAAACGCGGATCGCCTGACCGGCCGCGCGCACTTCGGGAGACAGCGGCGCCGCCAGCACAGCCGCGGCGCGGGCGTCGTCCGCGGCCTCGATCGCACCGAGCGCGCGCGCATCGACCAGCGGAAGCGGCACGTCGCCGGGGACGACCGCCCGCGGGAGCATGAGCCCGCCAACCACCAGCGCCACCACGGCCGGAATGAGCCCGAGCACGAGGCTGCCGCGCCGGGGCGACGCCGAGCCCTTGGAGACCGAAAGTTCCACGCACGAGACGCTATCACAGGGTTGGTCGCGCGGCGGCGCGGTGATAAGCGATCGGACTCTTGGCGCGTTCGGAAGACCGGCGCCGCCGAAAGAAGGGTTCCTTGGCCGACAAGCGCAAATTCTCCCGCGTCGAATTCCGAACCGCAGCCACATTCGTGTGCAAGGGCGACACGACCGCGGTCGCCTGCGAGACGCGTGATCTCGGGCTGGGCGGCGTCTTCGTCGAGTGCGCGGCGCCCCCGACGTTCGGGGCCGAAGTGTCCGTGCACCTGCAACGGGGCGGCGACGCGCTGGTGCTGAGCGGCGTGGTGCGCTGGCTCGGGCCCGGCGGATTCGGCGTGCAGTTTGGCCTGCTCGGCGCGCGCGAGACGCACGCGATCACCGAGATTGTGCGGCTCGCGGGGGCAACGTGAGCCGCGCGACCCGATCCACCCGGTAGCGCTCCCGCCACCCCACCTGCCTCCGCGCGATGCTGTTTACGTCTTACGCCTTCGTCGTGTTCTTCGCCGGCGTCGCGATGCCGCTGCGGTGGCTGGTGCCCGCGCGCCTCGTGCCCGCTGCGCTGCTGTGCGCGAGCTATGCATTCTACATCTCGTGGAGCCCCAGGTACGCGGCGCTCCTCGGGGCGATGACGCTCGCCTCGTATTTCGCCGGCGCCCTGCTCGCGCGGCCGGGGGGCCGAAAGAAGCTCGTCGTCACCCTCGCGGTTACGGCGCTGCTCCTTGTGCTCGCCTATTTCAAATATACCAACTTCATTCTGGCGCAGCTGCGCGTGACCGGGCACGTCGATGTAGCGCTGCCGCTGGGCGTTTCGTTCTTTGTCTTTGAGATGATCAGCTATGTGGTCGACGTGCACCGGGGCACGCCTCCCGCGGGGAGTCTGGTTCAATATCTCGTTTATATTGCCTACTTTCCGCACCTCGTGGCGGGCCCGATCGTGCGCGCCGGCGAGCTGCTTCCCCAGCTCGAAAAGGCCAGACCGTTCGACTCGAACCTCACCTCCGAGGGGATGTTCATCGCGCTCGTTGGGTTCGTCAAAAAGATGGTATTCGCCGACAATCTCGGCGTCTTCGCAGACGCCGTTTTCAAGGCGCCCGAGGCCCACCCGAGCGCGGCGGTGTGGCTGGGCGCCCTCGCCTACACCGGGCAGATATTTTGCGATTTTTCAGGATATACCGACATCGCGCGCGGCGCGTCGATGATGCTCGGCATCGAGCTGCCCGAAAACTTCGACTACCCCTACAACTCGCGCAGCATTACCGAGTTTTGGCGACGGTGGCACATGACGCTCTCGCGCTGGCTGAGGGACTATCTCTACATCAGCCTGGGCGGCAATCGAGGTGGCAAGCTGGCCACCTATCGCAACTTGTTTCTCACGATGCTTTTGGGCGGCCTGTGGCACGGCGCGAGCTGGACGTTCGTGGCGTGGGGAGCGTGGCACGGCGCGTTGCTGGCGCTCCACAAGCTGCTGGTCGACCTGACGCGCAAGACTCCGATATTCGTGCGGCTGCGCGCCAACATCGCGTATCAGACGGCGAGCCTCGTAACGACGTTCTTCGTCGTCGTGCTCGGGTGGGTGCTCTTCCGCGCGCAAACCTTCGCAGCCGCCGCGGCCATGCTCAAGGCGATGTTCGGCCCCTTCGTCGCGCTCTCGCCAGCCGACGCGACGCCCGATTTCGTGCTCACCGGCCGCTTGCTCGCGGTGCTCGCGCTCATGCATGTGCTGGGCTTCGCCAAAGTGGGACTCCGCGCGCACCGCGCGATGCCTCCCGCGGCGCGCGGGCTGCTGTGGGCTGCGATGATCGCGTGCGTATACGTGTTTGCGATCGGCTCTCCCACATTCATTTATTTCCAGTTTTGAGGCGATGGTGAACGACGCAGCCCCGCTCGATCGCGCCCCGGCGCGCAGCTCGATTCGTGATTTCGCGATCGCGCTGCTCACCATGATGACGGTGCTGGTCGGCGGCGACGGCATGTTCCGCGACTCGCGCTTTTCGCGCAGCGTCGACCGGGGCTCGTGGATGCCCGTCAAGCGCGCGCTGCTGGCAAAATCGGGCGCGGACATCGTGGTGGTCGGAAGCTCCGTGATCGCCGAGGGAATGAGCCCGACGGCCGTCTCTGCGCGGCTGCTGGAGCGCACCGGAAAGACGTTTAAGGTCTTCAACGGAGGCGTGAGCGCGGGCGGATTCGCTGCCGACTTTCTGACGGCCGACACCGTGCTCGAAATTCCCCGCGAGGCTCGCCCGAAATATTTTGTAGTGTCGTTTAGCCCCACCGAGTTCAGCTGCTGTCCGCAGCTCGAAATTGCGTCCGACACCAAATGGGCCAACACCCTCAGGCTGCCCGATTTGCTGCCGCTGCTGAGCGCCGCGCCCACGTTCGAAGAGGGCGCGAACGATCTGGTGCTAACGGCATTTCGGCTGCTCGCCATTCGCCCGAACGTGATCGCGATGATTACCGAGCTGACGCCAGCGCCTCCCGTGGCGACCTGGCCGGCCGACGGAGGCGGAGGAGGCATTCCGCCGGTCGACGCTTCGACTCAGGATTTCCGCGCCAGGCACCGCGCCGAGAGCTTCAAGTCGATGATGCTAAAGCCCAAGACCGTCGATCGCGTGACGCCCCGCGCCTACTTGACGCGGATGGTCTCGCGGCTGCGCGCCGGCGGCGTCAAGGTCGCGTTCATTGGCAATCCGCAAGCGCCGCAGATGGCGGTGCTCGACGGCCCCGACAGCATTTATCCAGAGTTTGAAGTGTACCTGCGCGAGCTCGCGGCGAGCATGAACGTGAGCTTCACGTCGATGCGTGAGATGGAAGGGGTGACGGCGAGCGACTTCGTCGACGGCGATCACCTCGACCGAAACGGCTCGGTGAAGTTCTCGAACAAGCTCGCCGACGAAGTGCTTTTGAAGCTCATCGCAGACCCTGCGCCCTGACGCGCGCCTTGACGCCGCGGCGCGGGGCGACGATACGCCTTCGTCCCATGCCGCTCACCGGTCACGCCGCCCGCCAACTGCGCGCCCTCGCGCACGCCCTGTCGCCCATCGTTCACGTAGGAAAGCACGGCGTCAACGACGACGTGGCCGCCGCCGTCTCGCGGGCGCTGCTCGACCACGAGCTCATCAAGGTCAAAGTGCAGGGCGAGGCTCCGGAGAGCCCCGACGACGTCGCCGCCGACCTCGCCGAGCGGTGCCTCGCCGATGTTGCGCAGCGCATCGGGCGCGTCGTGGTGCTCTACAAGCCGCATCCGCGGAAGCCGACGATCCCGGTGCCGAAGGGCTATACCAAGCCGGTGAAGGTCGCCCCGAAGGTCGTCGACGCCGACGCCCCCACCGACGCGAGCGACTTGACGCACGACGAGGCCTGAGGTTCGAGCGGTGCCGAGCGGTTCGCAAGACCGTAGGAACGCAAAAAGCCGCCCGTAGCGCAGTGGCGCTGATTTTAGCCTCCCCGGAACGTGCGCGGCTGCTGCGCCGTGTTATCGGACGTGGGCGGAGGTCACGACGATGCGTGCACTTTACATTTGCTTACTCGGCCCGATGGTTGCGATGGCGTGCGGCGGCTCAGTCGCGAGCGATCCTGTGGGGCCCGACGGCGGCGCAGTGAGCGCTCCCGACGCCGGCATCGACTCGGCCGCGCCCGACGTGCCGGACGCCGCCCCTCCGGTCGCCTACCCCGCGTTCCATCCTGACGCGCCGCAAGTAAAGACCAGCGGCGGTCCGGTGCTCAAGACACCGAAGGTTCGTCCTGTGTACTTTCCCGGTTTTCCGTACGCGAAGGAGATGGACGATTACGCCGCCAAGATTGGCGCTTCTTCGTATTGGGCTCCGATGAGCGAGTACGGAGTCGGCCCCATCGACGCCGCGCCCTCGATCACGCTGGCCGAAACCGCCGCGCAAAACCTCGACGACAACGACATTCAGAGCTGGCTGCTGTCGCGCTTCGACGGCACGCACCCCGAGTGGGGAAATACGCCCGATCCCGATACCATCTACACGCTGTATTATCCCTCGAGCACCACCATTACGCTCGGCGGAGCGCCGTCGCAGGGCGGCTCGACGAGCTGCCAGAACTTCGGCGGATATCACAACAACACCCTGCTTCAGAACATTGCAATCGCCTATGCGGTCATTCCCGATTGCGGCTCATTCGGCAACTTGAGCGGGCTCGACGCGATCAGCGCCACGGTGAGCCACGAGCTCCAGGAAGCCGCGACCGATCCGTATCCGCAGGATCAACCCGCGTACGCGCAGGTCGATGACAACCACCTGGTCTGGCAAAGCTTTCTGGGTGGCGGCGAAGTGGGCGACTTGTGCGCGCAGTTCAGCTCATCGCAATACACGCCGACTGACTTTCCGTATGTCGTGCAGCGCGGTTGGTCGAACAAGTCGGCCAAGGCCGGCACCGATCCGTGTCAGCCCAAAATTGACGCGACTCCGTACTTCAACACCGCGCCCGTGTTTCCCGACAAGGTCCCCTCGCGCTACGGCATTCTCACCAAGGGCGTGAAGGTGCCCGTGGGGCAGTCGAAGACGATCGAGCTCGATCTCTACAGCGACGCCCCGACCTCGGGTCCGTGGACCGTTTCGGCGCAAGTGCTGGGCAAAGGCGGCGCGTCACCGGTCACCCTGGCGTTCGACAAGACGACGGGCCAAAACGGCGACAAGATCAACCTGACCATCACGGCAAAGACGGCGTTCACGAACACCACGAAGACCGGCACGCTGATGATCAACTCCCAGCTCGGCCAGACCCGGCGCATCTGGCTCGGCGTCGTGGGCAACTAGCAGGCCGTTGAAGAACGGCCTGCTAGCCTTTCATCTCGGGGAGGTATGCACCTCCCCGCCCCGAAAAACGCGGTTTTTCGGGGTCCCCACCCCACGCAATTGGCTTCGCCAATTACTATCAGGGTGTTTTTCGAGCACCCTGATAGCTC
>CANJCO010000119.1 GCA_947473045.1 Myxococcales bacterium
CTCCGCGGTGCAGCTCGCGACGGCGAACTCGGCGCTGCCGCGACGTCGTTTGTGAAGCGTGCGCTGTCAACCGGAGACCCGCCCACACGACGCGCGGCGGTCGACGCCCTGGCCTTCGCCACCGTCGCAGACGCGTCGGCCGATCTGGTCTTCGCCCTCTCGGACGAAGAGCCCGACGTGCGCAAGGCCGCCGCCCGCGCGCTCGGCTCCCTGAAAATGGCCGATCCTCTCCGAGCGGTCATCGGAAGCGAGACCGATGCGGAGACGATCGCCATCGCCCTGAGCGCGCTGGCGTCGTTTGCCCCGTCGCTGGCTGTGGGCGAAGCCGAGAGCGTCCTGCGCCGGCCGACGACGAGCCTTCGCGACTCGGTCGTAACGCTCCTCGCGGCGCTCATCGAACACCCGTCCGCCGATGTTCGCGCGGCGGCAGCAGCCGTGATCGGCGGCTCGTCACTCGACGTCGCCGCCGAGCTTCTCGCGTACCGGGCGACGCGCGAAACGAACGAAGGCGTCCTGCGCGCACTCGCGGCGGGCCTCGCGTCCGCCGCCGTCCGGGAGGCCCCGTAGGTGCATGGGCCCCCGTTCGCGGCTGACGCCGTCATGAGTCCGGAGGAGTTCTCCCTTCTCCGCGACGCCATCGCGCAGCGAACGGGCCTCTGCTACCCGGACAGCGCCCGCGCCCAGCTCGAACGACGCTTGCGCGATCGGCTCGCGGCGCTGTCGCTGCGCACGTTCTCCGAATATTACCACCACCTGCGATTCAGCCCCGTCGCCCCTGCAGAGTGGGACGAACTCGCCGACGCGCTGACCACGAACGAGACCTATTTTTTTCGCGAGGGCTACCAACTCCGCGCGTTCAAAAACGAGCTGTTGCCTGCCCTCGCTGAGCGCGGTCGCGCGCGCCGGGCGCTGTCGATCTGGAGCGCCGGATGTGCGACCGGCGAAGAGGTCTACACGATCGCGATCCTCCTGCACGAGTCACGTCTTTTTGAGGGCTGGGACGTGCGCGTGTTCGGCTCCGACATTTCGCGCCGGTGCGTCACCTTCGCGAGAGCAGGCGTCTACCGGGAGGCGTCGTTTCGGACGACGACGCCCGAGCAGCGCCGGGCCTATTTCGTCGAGCGGCCCGACGGCGTGCACGTGCAGGACCGCATCCGGGAACGCTGCCAGTTCGGTCAGCTCAACATGCTCGACGAGCCGCGCTCGCGGATCATCGGCGAGGTCGACGCGGTGTTCTGCCGCAACGTGCTGATCTACTTCGACGCGCCCGCGCGCCTGCGGGCGATCGATGCATTCTACCAGCGCCTGCGCCCCGGCGGCGTGCTGCTGCTCGGACACGCCGAGTCGCTGATCAATGTCACCACGGCGTTCGAGCTGTTACACTTGAGGGGAGATCTCGTCTACCGGCGTCCAGCCGCGCGGTTGTGACCGCACCGGCGAGCCACAATCCCCCTGCGCCTGGAACCCCACCGCGTGTCCGATTCCGGTATCACCCGCCTGCTCATCGTTGACGACTCCGCCTACAACCGGCGGCATCTGGCGAATGCGTTTGCGAGCGTCCGCGAAGTCGAGATCGTGGGCAAGGCGGCAGACGGCGAAGAAGCGTTGCGCATGGCGGTATTGCTCAAGCCTGATCTCATCACGCTCGACCTCGAGATGCCGCGCATGGACGGCTTCACGTTTTTGCGCATTTTGCTGAGCCGCCAGCCCACGCCGGTCATCGTGGTCTCGTCGTATGCGCAAAAGGAGAACGTGTTCAAAGCGCTTGAACTCGGAGCGCTCGACTTCGTCACGAAAACCGATTCTCTCGCGATGCCCGACGCCGTCGACCTCAGTCAGCAGCTCGTCGCCAAGGTGCTGGAGTTTCGCCGGTCGCGCGGAGAGCTGGGACGTCCCGGAATGCTTCGACGCCTGCCAAGCGGCATTTTCGGCAACCCGAACGTCGCCGTCGCCACTCCTGCGGCGGCGGCCCACGTCGCGTTTCGGGCGCCTCGCTACCTCGTCGCGATCGCGAGCTCCACCGGTGGTCCGTCCGCGCTGCTCGATATCTTCGGCAAGCTCCCGCGCACCAGCGGCGCCGCGTTTCTGGTCGCCCAGCACATGCCCGACAAGTTCACGCGCACGTTCGCCGAGCGCCTCGGCCGCAGAGGCTCCATTCACGTCACCGAAGCGCAGGACGGAGACCGCGTCAGCGCGACCAGCGGATTTGTCTGCCCGGGCCGCCACTGCATGGAAGTCCACGGTTCCGGCGCGAACCTCAGCCTCCGCGTGCTGGCGCCGCTTCACTCCGATCGCTACGTTCCGAACGCGGACCGTCTCCTGGCCAGCGCCGCGGCGTGCGCGGGCGCGAGGGCCGTGGGCGTCATTCTCACGGGCATGGGCGACGACGGAGTCGAGGGGGCGCGGGCCATTCGCGCGGCCGGCGGCATCGTGATCGCCGAGAGCGCGGAGACCGCCGTCGTCTACGGAATGCCCGGCGCGGCCGTGCGCGCCGGCATCGTGACGCACGAGCTGCCGCTTGCCCAGATCGGCGATTTTCTCGCGCGACTCGCCTGAGCCCCGCGCCGGCGCATGAGCCGCCCTTGGCCTCGCCCCGCGCGGGCCGGTCGACTACAATGCGGGCATGTCGTCTGACCAATCCGCACAAGCCTCCCCCCTCGATCGCGAACTCGAGCGATTGCTCGAACTGGGAGACCGCGTCGTAGCGATGGCGGTGAAGGGCGGCGCAACGGTTGCAGAATGCATGCTTCGGTCGGGCGCCGAGCTGTCGGCGAAAGTGCGCATGGGCGAGGCCGAGCTCGTAGAGGAGGCCGGACACCGCGGCGCGGGCCTTCGCGTCATGAAGGGCAAACGCGTCGCGACCACGTCGACCAGCGATCTGAGCGAGCACGGCATCGCTCGTTTCGTCGCTGACGCGCTCGAGCTCGCCGAGCTGTCGCAAGAAGATCCGTTTGCGGGCGCGGCCGACAGCGCGCTGCTCTGCGATCCGAAGACGCTGCCGAATCTCGATCTGTACGATTCGGCCGGCGGCGACGTAAACGCGGCGCGCGCGATTCGTGAGGCTACGCGCGGCGAGGCGGCCGCGCTCGCGTTCGATCCGCGCATCACCAACAGCGAAGGCGCGACGTTCGGACGCACCGCCGGCGGCGCCGCTATCGTTCTTTCGAGCGGCTTTCGCGCGAGCATGAAGGGGTCTTACGCGTCGCTCAGCGTTGTGCCTGTGGCCGACGACGCCGACGGCAAGAAGCGACGGGGCCACTACTGGACCTCGAAGCGCTACCTCAGCGAGCTCGACGACGCCGAAGCCGTTGGACGCGAGGCTGCGAGGCGCACGCTGCGCAAGCTCGGCGCGCGCACCGTGTCGACCACCGAAGCTCCCGTCATCTTCGATCCCGACGCGGCCCGCTCGATGCTCGGCCTGCTCGCCAGCTGCATCATGGGCAGCGCGATCTGGCGCAAATCGAGCTACCTCATGGGGCGCGAAGGCTCGCTCGTCGCCAGCTCGCTGGTCAACGTCGTAGACGATCCGCTCATCCCGCGCGCGCCCGGCTCGCGCCCCTACGACGGCGAGGGTCTCGCGAGTCGCAAGAACGTCGTCGTCGAAAACGGTGTATTGCGCACATACCTGTGCGACAGCTACTCGGCCCGAAAACTGGGGCGTCAAAGCACCGGAAATGCCGCGCGCGGCGGAGGTGCCGGCGTGGGCGCCAGCACCAGCAACTTCATCCTCGCGGCGGGCGCTGACTCGCCCGAGGCCATTGTCAAAGGTACGGCGCGCGGACTGTACGTGACCGAGATGATGGGCTTCGGCTTCAACGCGATCACAGGCGATTTTTCGCGCGGCGCCGCTGGTTTCTGGGTCGAAAACGGCGAGCTCGCTTTCCCGGTCAGCGAGGTGACCATCTCGCTCAATCTCGACGATTTGCTCAAGAGCATCGACGCCATCGGCAGCGATCTCGACCTTCGCACGTCGACCGCCGCGCCGACCTTTCGCGTCGCCAAGATGACGATCGCCGGCGGAAAGTCAGAGTAAGCGTGCGGCGTCAGTAGGCTGGCGCGAGGCGGCATGGCGCCGCAGGGACGCGCCGAAGATCGTCGCAGACGACAGCCGCGAGATCGCCGCTGCCGCCTGCGGCCAGGCTGACTACAAATACGGTGCGCGCGTCGCCCGCCGACAGCGCCCAGTCACGCGTCGCGCTCGACCACAGCGACGGGCCCGCGTCGCCGCCGCTGATAGACGCGCGCACCCCAACCTCGCCCGCCGGCAGCCACGGCAGCACATGGTAGCCGAGCGCGTCGACGACCGGATCGAGCCCGCTCGGCGTGCCGGCCTTGCGTGGAAGCACTTCAGCGGCGACCGGCGAGACCGAATTGCCCGACGTGAGCGCTGCGGCAAACCACGGCACCCCTGCAGTGATCGTTGTTCCGAAGGCCGCATGCACGAAGCGCACGCGGAGCCCCGCGGCGCTCGCGCTCACATCATCGGCGAAGGCCGAGACCGAGGCGGCGCGCGCAGCTTCGACGGAGCCCTTCGACACGCCCGACACCACGAGTGTCGCGTGCTTGCCGGCCCCCAGCGTAACGCTGCCGACCGCTCGCGCCGACGCGCACGCTGTGGCGGGCGCCGAGACCACGACGACCTGCAACGTACCGAGCGCCGGCACCGCGACCTCTACCGATACCTGCGCGAAATCCACGAAGTCCGGCGTTCCGCCGTCGAGCGAAGCCGCGGCGAGCAGCGGGCCGATCGCTTCGCCGCCTTCCGGCTTGAGGCAGAAGTCGACGCTTCCGAGGTCGGGAGACATCTGCGCGAGTCTCACGTGGGTGAGCGACGCGGGCCGCGCGGCCTCCGCGCCGGCATCGACGAACGAGCCCTCCGCGTCCGATCGCGCCGCAGCGCCATCGTAGGCAAACGTCACTTCGGAGCCGGCGTCGGTGCCGCACGCGGCAACCCAGGCGACCGAGCCCACCAAAAACAGGCGCACGCTGAGCATCGCTCCATGATCTTAGCGCGACCGCGCGTCTCGCACGAGCGCACGCACGTAGGTTAGGCTACGCGCCCGTGACTCCCGATGAACTCAAGGCCCTCCGAAAACATCTGTCGTGCACTGCGAAAGAGCTCGCCCTCGCGCTCGACCTCGAACAGGCCGAGGTGCTCGCGTGGGAAAAGGGCGAACGCTTTCCGACGAAACAGTACGTGAGCAAAATGGAGGCGCTGCGGGCGAAGGGCCCGACCGCGATTGTCCGCAAACCGCGCGCAGGCGGCAGCGATCCGATCAAAATGCTGGCCGATCCGATGTTGTGGCTGCTGCTACGCAAGCTCGCGGCGCACAAGAAACTTCGCGAAGACGTGGCAGCCCTGGCCGCCCCTTACGCAGACCCCGCCGCCGATCCCGACGCGCCCTGACTGCCCCTGACGCTCACGCGTCGTCGTCATCGTCGTCATCGTCGTCATCGTCGTCATCGTCGTCATCGTCGTCATCGTCATCGTCGTCGTCATCGTCGGGAAACTCGAGCTCGTCTGCCGGATCGTACGACTGAGCGACCGGCAAAGGGCTCTGATCGTCGCCATCGGCAGGTTCCACGACGCGAGCGTCTTCGTCCCCGGCGCTTGCCTCGGCAGGCGCGCCCTGCTCAGACGCCTCGTCGTCGGTTGACGGCTCGGGTTCGTCGTCGCCCGGCTCCGCATCGCCCAGAAACATGGCGCGCGCGCCCTCGAGCTCGCCGTCATCGTCGGCGATGATCTCCAGGTTCAGCAGCGGATTGGACACCGGCGGCTCGGGAATTTCCTCGGGATCCGAGACGGCCTCGACGTTGGTCGGCCCGCGCAGCGCGTCGACGAGGGCATCGACGCCGCCCGCCCCGTCGACCACGTCGCCGAGCTCTTTCTCGACCACGCGACGGCTGTCCTCGTTCAGCTCGGTGAACTCGCGCAGCGTCGGCAAATCTTTCAGCGATTTGAGGCCAAACAGCTCAAGGAAGCCGCCCGATGTCCCATACAAAATCGGCCGCCCGGGTTCGTCTTTTTTGCCGAGGATGCGCACGAGATCGCGTTCGAGAAGCATCTTCAGCACCGCGCCGCAGTCGACGCCGCGAATGTCGTCGACCTCAGGGCGGGTGATCGGCTGGCGGTAGGCAACAATCGCCAGCGTCTCGACTTGCGCGCGCGACAGCCGCACCGGCTTATGCCCGGTGAGATCCCGCACGAACGGCGCGAACACCGCGCTGGTACGGAACGTCCAGCCTCCTGCGACCTCGTCGAGCTGAATGCCGCGATGCGTGTATTCTCCCCGCAGCTCGTCGAGCACCTTGGTGATTTGCCGCGTCCCCGCCGAAGCGAGCCGCGCGATCTCGTTGGCCTTCAGCGGCTTGTCGCTCGCGAACACGAGCGCCTCAACGAGGCCCTTGAGGTGCGACTCGCTGATCTCGCTCTTCGCAGCCGACTTCTTGCCGGAGCGGCGCGGCTCTTTCAACACCGCCGGATCATCGGCCGACGGATCGGCGGGCGGGACCGGATCGGACCCGACGGCGACCGGCTCCGTCGCGCTACCGGCATCAACGCCGGCGTCAGCACCCTCCTCCGGATCGAGCGGAGTCTCGGCCTCGATTGCCTCGGGCCCAGAATCTTCGGCGACTTCATCGGTCAGCGCGAGAGCAGCTTCCGCCCCGGGCTCGGCATCGGGCTCGGCGGCGTCCAACGCGAGAGCAGCTTCCGCCCCGGGCTCGGCATCGGGCTCGGCGGCGTCC
>CANJCO010000120.1 GCA_947473045.1 Myxococcales bacterium
AACGCCGTTCGTGAGGCCATTCACTCGGCGTTTTTGTTCCACGCGATCAAGGCGGGCCTCGACATGGGCATCGTCAACGCGGGCCAGATCGTCGTGTATGACGACATTGAAAAAGGTCTGCTCGAGCACGTCGAAGACATCATCTTCAACCGCCGCGCCGACGCCACCGAGCGCATGATCGACTACGCCGCGCAGGTGAAGGGCGGCGGCAAAAAGAAGGAGGTCGACCTCGCGTGGCGGCTGCAGCCGGTCGACAAGCGCCTCGCCTACGCGCTGGTGCACGGCGACGTGGAGTTCATCGAGGTCGACGTCGAAGAGTTCCGCAAGACGGCGGCCAGGCCGCTCGACGTCATTGAAGGCCCGTTGATGGACGGCATGAAGATCGTCGGCGACCTGTTCGGAGAGGGAAAGATGTTCCTGCCGCAGGTGGTCAAGAGCGCCCGCGCCATGAAGCGCGCCGTCGCCTATCTCATGCCGTTCATGGAGGCCGACAAGCACTCCTCGGGCGCCAGCACCCAGGGCAAAGTGCTGCTCGCCACGGTCAAGGGCGACGTGCACGACATCGGCAAGAACATCGTCGGCGTGGTGCTCGGCTGCAACAACTATGAGGTTATCGATCTGGGAGTCATGGTCTCCTGTGAGACCATCCTCGAGACCGCGCTGCGCGAAAAGGTCGACGTCATTGGCCTGTCGGGTCTCATCACGCCCTCGCTCGACGAGATGACCTTTGTGGCCAAGGAGATGGAGCGGCGGGGCATGCGCTTGCCGCTGCTCATCGGAGGCGCCACGACGAGCCGCCAGCACACGGCAGTGAAGATCGCTCCGAGCTACGGCTCGTCGACGGTGCATGTGCTCGACGCCTCCCGGGCTGTCGGCGTGGTCTCGACCCTGATCGACGACAAGCGAAATGCTGCGTTTGCGCTCGAAAACAAGGAAGATCAGCGGAGGCTGCGCGACCTCTTCTCGCGCAAGGCCGACAAGCCGCTGCTGCCGATCGCGGCTGCGCGCGACAACGCGCCGAAGCTCGCCTTCACGCAGGCCGAAGTGGCAAAGCCCCCCTTCATCGGTGTGCGCGAGCTGCGCGAGGTGCCGCTGGCCGAGATTGCACAATACATCGACTGGACGTTCTTTTTCACGGCGTGGGAGCTGCGCGGCACGTTCCCCGCGATATTGGACGACCCGAAGCAGGGGGAGGCCGCGCGCGACCTCTACGCGGCGGCGACGGCCCTGCTCGAGCGAATCACGCAGGAACGCAAGCTCACCGCGAACGCAGTCTACGGGTATTTCCCCGCCGCCTCGGTGGGAGACGACGTCGTGCTTTACGAAGACGAGTCTCGCACCCGAGAGCGCGCGCGCTTTCCGATGCTCCGCCAGCAGCTCGTGAAAAATCCCGCCGACCTTGGCAAGCCGCACGCGTGCCTCGCCGACTTCGTGGCCCCGGCCGCAGCGGGCGTCGCCGACTACGTGGGCGCGTTCGCAGTGACGGCCGGTCTCGGCGCGGAGGAGCTGTCGTCGGAGTACAAAGACGCGCTCGACGACTACCAGGCCATCATCGTGAAGGCGCTGGCCGATCGCCTCGCAGAGGCCTTCGCGGAGTGGCTGCACGAGCGCGTGCGGCGGGAGTGCGGCTACGGCGAGGCCGAGAAGCTGTCGCGCGAGGCGCTCGCGGCCGAAGACTACCGCGGCATTCGTCCGGCGCTCGGATATCCCGCGTGCCCCGATCACTCTCCCAAGACGACCCTGTTCGATATTTTGGGGGCTCGAAACATCGGGATGGATCTCACAGAGTCGTTCGCGATGACGCCGCCTGCGAGCGTCTCGGGGCTGTATTTTTCGCATCCGGAAGCGCGCTATTTCATGGTGGGCCGGGTTGGGCGCGATCAGGCTGTTGATTACGCGGCCCGCCGCGGTGTCACCCTCGCGCAAGTGGAGCGCTGGCTCGGGCCGAACCTCGGATACGAGCCAGCGAGCTGACGCGCGCGCGGCCGGCCAGCGGCTCCGCTCGCGAAAATTCGCGGTGAGCCGCTCATCCAAACGCTTTCCCCCGCGCGCTTCAGCCGCTGTAGCCTGACGGGTCACACTGCGGGGTCACCATGGCAAATTGGATCAGGCTGCTTACGTTTACCGAGGCCGGCGTCAAGACCGTGCGCCGCAACCCGGCAGAATTGCTCAATCAACTCGCCGCGATGATCACCGAGGCGGGCGGCACGCTCGTCCAGGCCTTCGCCACGCTCGGGGCCTTCGATCTGCTGTCGATCATCGATGCTCGTGACGAGCAGCACATGGAGGAGATTGATCAAAAGCTCTCCAATCACGGGCTTTACACGGCTGTGAACGTGCCCGCGGTCGCGATCGGTGAGTTCATCCAGCTCGCGCAGAGCTCGCCGGTGTTTCTCAAGGCATGGCTCGACGGTCGCGATTCCCGGCAGCGAAGCCTCAAGGCGAACGCGACGCTCGCGGCGGCGCGGGCAGTCGCCGAACCCGTCGTTGCGGCTCCGCGCGCGGCCTCGCCGAAGGTCGTGCGCAAAGAGGGCGTCAACACGCGGCAGGGTCGCCGGTCGTCGGCGGCTACGGGCATGACGCTTGCGCTGGGAGCGCTGGGTGCGGTCGAAGTCGCGAGTGTGTCGCTCGGTCCGGGCGACACGCAGGCCGCGTTCCTTGTGCGCATCCCTGCGGCGGAGGCGCGTGCTGCCGGCCTGGTCGACCTCGAGCGCAACGCCAGGCTCGCCGGGCAAATCGAGCTGGTCGCCGAGAAATCGAGGGTCTCGGTAAGCACCCTGCTGGTGCGCGTCGATCCCACGCCGGACGGCAGCGCGTACGACGTGCTCGTGGAGTCGAAGGATGTTCCGCGCAGCCTCGGAATTCGCCTCGAGCGCCTCGTGCGCGCGCCTGCCCGGTAACGGTTCGCCGCGCGATCGCGGGCGTTGTGCGCGCCTGTGCTGGCTTCCCGCGCTACTTCAGCCGCTCGTCGAAGAACGCGAGCACGGCGTCTACGGCGGCGCGCGTGGGGTGACCTTCGCGATCGACGAGATCGGTCGTGAGCACCGAGTGGGCGCTCGCGCGAATGCCGTGGGGGTTGCCCGCCGACGAGTCGATTTCGATCGCCCGGAAGCCGTCGCCCAGCTCGCGTCGGAGTCGCTCGAAGCGCTGCGGCGGCACGGCCGGATCCTGCGTGAAGCGCAGACCCAGAACGCACGCGCCTTGCGCCACGCGCGCGCGTATCGTCGCCAGTTGCGGCTCCGAAATGTGGAGTCCCGATTTGCGCTTTGAGCCGATTGGAAATGGCAGCGAAGGCTGGCTGAGCACGGGCGCGAGCACCACCGGATCAATCATCATCGACAGGGCGAAATTGCCAGTCAGGCACATGCCAATTGCGCCGACGCCCTTGCCTCCGATTTCGCCGTGGGCGAAGCGGCAGAGGGCGCGGAGCCAGTCGGTAACAGGGCTCGATTCATTCGCCGCCCACACTGAAAATTCGCGACTCACGCAGGCGCGCGCGATCTCTGCGAGCGCATACGAACGGGAAAACGGCTTCGCGACCTCGCCGAACAAGTGCGGCATCATCACCGCGTACCCGTGATCCGCGACGCGCGTCGCGAAATGCGCGACCTCGGGCGTGATGCCGGGGATCTCGTGCATGACGATCACTGCTGGCCCGCTGCCGCGCCGAAACACGCGCCGCGTAGCGCCTTCGTGGGTGAAGGCGAATTCGGAGAAGCCAGACAGCGGCATTGGCGCGATTACTGGGGAAAGGGGCACAGCCTGCCGACGTCGCCGACGCCGCACGATGGGCACGCCGAGAAGGTGACCGTGGCCGTCAGGATGCCGTTTCTGGTGCAAACGCATTTCGCTTCTGGGCAGTTGCACGCGACCCCGTACCGGTCTGCGCCGCACGCCCAGTCGGATTCGGCGCCGCAGGCCCCGTTCGGGTTCGCGAAGCCGCTGCCGTTGTGGGGCGAGCAGGCGACGGGCGGAGGCGGCGGGGGAGGAACCGGTCCCGTGTCGGGACGCAAGGCACCGTCGCTCCTGTTCGACGCGTCGGCCGGGTTCAGCCCACCGTCGCCGTAGTCAGCGATTTGACCGCCGCATGCGGCGAGAGCAGCGAACGCGAGCGGTGATAATTTCATGGGTCTGCAGGCTATCACGCGCCCGCCCGCCCGCGTGCGGCGTCGGCCGTGGCGACTTTCGATGCAGAGTCCTTGCCCCCGTCGCCGGGATTCATGAAATACTACGTGGACATGAACGAGCCGAACGATCGTGCGGTAGCCGCCTCGATTCCGAGAGTCGATCTTCGGCGCGAAGAGGAGACTGACAGCGCCGACTCCGCGCCGAGGGTAGACGTCCTGCGCCCCACCTCCGAGGTGCCGCCGCCCGTTGCGCGCCCCGCCGTTGCCGCGTCGGCGCCGGATCCACGTCTTTCAGAGGTCGAGCCGCTCCTGCGCGGAGGCAACTGGGAGCAGGTGCTCCAGGTGCTCGGGCCTGCCGAGGCGGCCGCGTCGCTGCCTCCGAGTCTGGCGCTGCTCTATTCCGTCGCCCGCAAGGAGCGCGAGGCGATCGGTGACGTTGCCGGCGACGTAGACGCGACGGCGCTGGCGATTCGCTCCGCGGCGACTTTGCTCGGCGTCGCCGAAGGCAGCGCGCTGGCGCTGGTGGTCGCCAAGCGGGTGGTACGCCAAAATCCGGTGGCGTGGCAGAAGCGTCGCGCCCCGCCAGCGAAGGTCTCCGCGCTGATCATGATCGCGGCGCTGGTCATCAGCAGCCTCGTGGCCTGGCTCGTCTTCAGCGGTCACATCTCCGTAAGGCTTTAGCCGCTCGCGCGACCTCGCGAACCCGGCCGCGGCCCGTCGCGATGGATCGCCGCTGGATTGCGCGGGATCGGAGCCGATCCATGCGTGCTTTCAGCGCGAATCGTGCCGTCGCGCGAGGCGGCGCGGCTGGCACGCGATCTGCTCTAATGGCGGTCATGGCTAACCTTCGCGGCGTCTTCCACGGCCTGTTGCTCGCGATGGTCTGCGCGGCGCCCGTCGCCTGCAGCGCGCCCGTCGACGATCCGGCGCAGAGCGATGTCGGGCAGGACGACCTCGATCACCTTGGCCTGCCGAGTGAGGCCGACGCGGGGCCTTCGTCGTTCGCGAGCGTGGACGCTGCGCCCGCACCCCACGACGCCGGCCACGTCGTTCACCCAACCGACGCCGCGCCTCCCGCGTGCCTGCTCATTGCGCCGCCCCACAAATCTCACCTCACGTACGGACTGCACCCGTATGCCTCCGACGGCCTGCGCGCGATCGGTCTCGGCGCGGGTGACATTTCACAGACGATCGGCAACGCGCCAGCGTCTGCCGGCACGCACGCGCAGGACGGCAGCTTCATGGGATACGCCTACTCGGCCGCCACCGACATTCGGATCGGAGGTCTCAGCCAGGCCCAGATCGGCGTGCTTCTCACGAAGCTCGCGCACGAGGGATTTGCGGCGTGGTACCGGCATCCCGGCTACGACGGCTGGCCGTCCTACGACGCCCCACACATTCACGCCGTGTACGTGGGCGCGCCCATGAAGAGCATTTTGCGAGCGCAGGTCCACGACTGGATCGCCGGCAGAAATGGGCTCGCCAGCCACACCACCTACAAATTTCATACGTGGACGAAGTGCGAGCGTGACGCGGTCTGGGCCGAGTTCGTGAAGCACAATCCGGCGAAGAACTGACAGGCCGCTTCAGCGCGCGAGGGCGTGGTCGGGGAAGCGCCTCGCGAGGTCGCGGTCGACGGCGTCGGCTTCGCCCAACTGCCCCAGCTGGCGGAGCGCCCGCGATTCGAGCGCGAGCTCTTCAGGTTCGAGCCCGGGGTGAGGCGCGGATCGCGCGAGGCGCACGACGCGCAGGGCACGATCGGCCTCGCCGCGAAGCAGCGCGCCGCGGGCCTCGGAAATCAACCTGGCTTCGCGCACGAGCGCATCTTCGTGGCCGGCTTCGTCGCTCTTTGGCTGCTGGGCGGCCACGCGCGACTTGCTCGCGGGGAGCGGGTTTTCCGCCGCCGGATCGAGCTGCGCGGGCGCGGGGTTCAGCGCGAGATCGCCCGGCTGCGCGCTGAGGGCGAACCTCGGCGCTTCGATGGCGCTGCGGCCGATCGCCCGGTCCGCCGCGGCGTCGGGTGACAGCTGCGAGCGGCCGACCACCGCCGCGCCGCCTGCGGCGAGCGTGCCGCCGACTGCGAGGCCGATCAGCAGCTTCGCGAGACCGCTGAGCCCCTTCGCACCCGGAGCGATCGACGCGCCTGCGATCGCGCCCGCCTCGATGGCCTCCCACATGCGCGTGCGCTGCGGATACGTGGGCGCATCGCGGTGGGCTTCGCGCATCAGCTTGCTTGCTTCGGGTCCGAGGCCGTCAATCATGTCTCTCCTCCGGGGTGCAGCGGCGTTCGGCGAGGCGAACGCGAAGTGTCACGGGTAGCGTGCAGGGCGGCGTCGAGCTCGACCCGCGCAACGCGGAGCCGCGAATAAACGGTGTTGAGCGGCACGCCGAGCGACTCGGCGATGTCGGGCGCGCTCATCTCTTCAATCTCGTGCAGCACGAGCACTGCGCGTCGATCGAGGTCGAGCGTCGACAGGGCTGCGTCG
>CANJCO010000121.1 GCA_947473045.1 Myxococcales bacterium
CGAGCGCACCCGCCGGCAGTGCGCGTGCGCGGCACGCCTCCTTGCCGTGCTTGTCGCGCTTCGAACATCGGTAGAACCGATAGACCTTCCCGTTCTTCGTCGTCGAGCCCGGGCACATGGCTTCGCGGCAGAGCCCGCAGCGGAGCAGCCCTCGCAGCACGTAGTCGGGGTTGACTCCGCTTCGCTCCGTCGCTCTCACTGTACTCCGTCCACTTCGTGGACTCTGTACAGTTCGAGTCGTGCCGGTGAAGCGCAGCTCGCGCCCGGTGCCCGCGAGGATGCGCTCAGCGTGGCGGAAGGTGGACTCGTCGATCAGCCGCGGGTGCTCGCCGGGGTGCAGGTCGACGACTACAACGAGAACGGGCGCGTCTACCTCGAGCTGGCCGACGCGACGCCGGCCGAGACCGCGCGCGGGATGGCGATGCTCCAGAAGCTCGCGGGGTGAGCGCCGGGCCGCGCTTTCCGCCGCCGCCCTAACGAAAGCGTTCGCCCTCCCGGACGAGCTCCTCGAGGTTCACTCGCTGGTTCGGCTCGAGCGAAGGCCCCAGCTGCCGCGCCATGTCCCTGCGAAGCCCACGAATATATGGCCTGCTGAGTTCGAGCGCCTGCCGGTAGGAGTCCTCCTGCGCGCGCAAGACGCGCTCGGCCTCAGCGCGCTGCGGGGGCGTGAGCGAGAGACGCTGGTCGAGGGCGTACAACATCAACCGCGTTCGCATGATCGCAGGGTCCCCCATCACGAGCTCGCGCATTCGACGCTGCTGGAATGCTCGCGTCGCAAGGCCGCCCGACAGCGCGCCAACCAGAAAAACGATCGCGACGACGATGCCAGTCCGCCAATAGCTCCGTCTTATGGTGTCCATGCAACACCATAGAGAAGGGTCGCCTCCGCAGTGCGCGAGGCTTCTGTCTGCTCCCACTGATAGGCGCCGAATACGATGCCGAGCGCAATCGCGAGTCCGAGCGTCGCCGCACGAGTGCTCGCGTGTGCCCGGATGCGCCGCGTGCCACGGTCGATTGCCGTGGATGCGATCACGGCGGCGGCCATGGCATCGCGTTCCTCGGGGAGGTTCAGCGCGGTTCGGACGTGCTCCTGCCACTCATCTTCGTGGTTCATCGTGCAGCCTCCTCTTCAATCCTGCCCACGCGCGGAGCACTCGCTGCTCTACCGCCCCGATCGAACAACCTAGTTGTTCGGCAGTCTCCTTGAGCGAGAAACCTTCGACCTCCCGCAGGACGAAGGCCGTGCGCTGCTCGGTGGGCAGGTCCAAGATGGCGCGCTCGAGGTTGCTCCGGTCCACCGTGACGTCTGCCGCATGCGGCGCGGGCAAGTCGTCGATCTGCGCGTCGGTCTCCTCCCGCAGACGGCGGCGTGCCCGCAGTGCGTCGAGGCTTGTTCGCGTCACGATGCTCCTGAGCCATGACCCGAGCGCCTCCTCTCCCGATCGGAACTGGTTGCTCCGTAGGGCCGTGTAGGCGCGCACGTAGCTCTCCTGCACGACGTCCGCGGCATCGGCGTCGTTCGCAACGATTCGGCGCGCAAGTAGGAGCGACGCGCCGTGGGTCTCGGCAACCCATGCTCGAAACGCATCGTCGTCAAGCCGCATCGGCACCGCCGAGCTTCGCAGCTTGGCATCGCCGGTTCACGGGGGAAGCAGACCTTCGAACCAAGCGCGGCACTGATCGTACTGATTGCCGTGGCAGGTCAGGTGCCCATCCGTCGGCAGGCTCCCGAACGAGCAGGTGTGGGTCGGCGAAGCGGCGAGGCGCTGACAGAGAGTTTGGACGGGCGGCGCCGCGACGATGTCGCCAGAGCAGGCGGGAAGCGCACTGCCGCACTCGAAAAGCTTGAAATCGCGAATCGAGAAGTTCGCAGGCAGGACATTCGTGATGGTGTCCTCTTGCGCCTTCGGATTGGTCGAGAGGTCGCAGGTCGCCCCGGTTGCACCCGGACCGCAGTATCGCTCCAGCCAGCGCGTGTACGACACGGGTACGGTGCACGGATTGCCCCCGATCGCTCCGGTTGCGAGAAGGCTGGCGGTGGCGGCTTGGTCGTAGGCTCCGTCGAAGAAGCAGCCTCCCGTGAAGTGGGTGCCGTGCCAGTGGGGCTGATCGTCGAGGCTGGTACGCGCCATGAGAATGACCGGAGCCGTCGCGCCGTGGCTGATGCCCTCGAGCAGCAGGTCCGCGCCGGTCCAGTAGGCGCGCGCCCACGCCCCTGTGGTCGCCTCGCGGACCGCTAGGTCGATGCGCGCGGCTTCGTCGATGTAGGGCGCCTTGCCGGAGCCCGTGGAGGTGTCGAAGTAGTTGATGCAGACCGCGGCGTAGCCCTGTGACGCGTATCCTGCGAGGACGTTGTTGTAACCGGAGCCAGTGATGCACCCCATCTCGCCGCCGGAGAAGACGACCACCAGCTTGGAGCACTTGGAGCCCGTGCAGGCGGACGCGTTCGTGACGAGCGTGCATCGCTCGGCGATCCCGGTTTGGCCGAGGCAGGCGTCGAGCACGATCTGCCCGCTGGCTGGGGGCGGAGGTCCGGAGTCGCTGCCGCCCGCATCGGCGCTGCCCGCGTCGCCGCTGCCCGCATCAGGCGTCGCCACATCGTTGTCGCCCGCGTCGCCTGACGACGCGTTCGACGACGCCCCGCAGCCGGCCATCACCAGCCACGCAAGCGCGAGAAGTCCGCAGTGCACGCTTCGCCGACGGAAGCGGCTGGCGGGTGTCGTCGCATCGTCTTCGGGTCGCCTGATCATCGCTCCAGCTTCGTCTCGAGTCTCCATAAACTCAAGACGCTCATCAGCACCAAGATCCTACGGGTGCTCGGCCCCTCGGTGTTCCGCAGCGCCGGCGCGGCAGCAGCGCCATCGTTACCGCAGCCTTCGGCGTCGGCTGCCCTCCTGTACATGGGGACGACCAGGCAAGCCGCGAACGCCCCCCGCGTTCGTCGTGGGACGGCGCGAACGAGAGAGAGTGTCCCGGCTCGCCGAACCCAAGCCCTCGGATTCGCAACAATTCGGGTTTTCGGGACGGTGCGAACGGTGAGAACCCGTCCCGCAGAGAGCGCTGCGAACGGGTTGGTGAGCGCCTACGGTCTCGGAGCCATTTCTACCTCGTCGCGAACTTCGCGAGAGGCGTCAGTAAACATCGGCCTCGGAGAGCGATCTCCGGGGGGCCTCGGCGAGGTCGGGGAGACATCAGCCCCGCCCTGACGGTGCTACGGGAACGTCACGTCGCCGATCGGAAACGGGTTGAAGGCCACCTCCCACCGGAACCCATCGGGATCGACGAAGTAACCGCTGTAGCCTCCCCATTCCCGCTGCTGCCCTGCGTGAACGGTCGCCCCGGCGGCGCGCGCGGTCGTCAGCACGGCATCGACCTCGGCGGGCGAGGCGACGTTGTGAGCGAGCGTGAACGGGAGAGTTCCAGCGCGCGTCACGGGCCCGAGCTCGTCGCGCGCTCCAGCCTCCGACCAGAGCGACAGCACGACCTTCGCGCCGACGTGAATCATGAGGATGTCGTCAGCGGCAAGCGCCACCTTCCAACCGAGGCCGCCGACGTAGAAGTTTCGTGCACGAGTGAGATCGGCGACGACGAGCGTCACGAAGTTCAGGCGGGGTTCCACGCCACACATCCTACACGACGGGGCGGCCGGGACGGCTCGCGTTGGTTAAACGTGGCGTTGCGTTCACGTCAAGGCGTCACGGAGCACAGTAGAGCGCGTGCATGCCGGAGATGCCCTTGAGCGCGAACGACCCGATCGGCGGCTGCGTCGGACACACGGCGTCGCGAACCTCGATGTACTCGAAGACGGCGTCGCGCAGCTCGAGGCGACTGCGCCATCGGCGGTCGTGAATGAGCTCGGTCTTGAGCGTCGCGAAGAAGCTCTCGGCCACGGCGTTGTCCCAGCAGTTGCCCTTGCGGCTCATGCTGACGGTCACGCCGAGTTCGAGCAGGGCGTCACGGTAGTCCGCGCTGGTGTACTGGCGGCCGCGGTCCGAGTGGTGAAGGAGGCCTGCAGAGGGCCTGCGTCGCTGCAGCGCGGCGTCGAGCGCACGTAGGGGCAACGTTGTCGCGAGCGTCGTGTCGAGCGACCAGCCGACCACCGCGCGCGAGAACAGGTCGACGATGACGGCCAGGTAGCACCAGCCTTCGTCGGTCCACACGTAGGTGATGTCGGTCACCCCGCTCTCGTTCGGGCGCTCGGCGGCGCCGTCGCGAGCGAGGACGTTCGGCTCGACCGCGCGCTTCGGTGGCGCAAGCGCGTAGACGCCGCACGGTCGCGCGGCCTTGGGGGCGGGCTCGGTCTCTCGATCGTTGCTCGCGTCGCAGAGTTCCAGAAGTGGCGTTTCGCGTTGACGACTGGCGAGGGCCGCGGGCTGGTCGCCGAGTTGCGCGGGCCGGTGGTGTAAGGCGACCGGGGCCGCGCGGAGGCTCCGAGCGGGTCGGTGGTGGGGTATGCATCCGGGGCACGCCGCGAACGCCCCCCCTTCGTCGCGGGACAGTGCGAGCGGAGCGAACCTGTCCCGCCGAGAGCACTGTGAACGGGTTCGCGCTGCGCTGCCAACGCGGCGTGAAGGAGCGCGCGACGAGGGCGCTCTGGACGGCGTGCACTTCGCTTCGCTCCGTGGCTCTCGCTGTACTTCGTTCACGTCGTGGACTCCGTACAGTTCGAGGCGCGCGCTGTCTTCCGGCCCGCGGGGAGACTGACGGCGCGGCAGGTGTCACCGAGTCCGAGGTTGTCGCGCTACGCGAGTCACTCGATGCCGCTGCGCCACGCGACTTCGTCGTTGTGCCCGTGCACGTGGATGACAAATAAATTTCATCTTTTCCAGCTGGCATAGCTGAACCTTGACGTTCACACGCCTGAACATCCGTGTTCACACGCCTGAACATCCGTGTTCACACGCCTGAACACCCGTGTTCACACGTCTGAACACCCGTGTTCACACGCCTGAACGTCGCCTGCGCCCGCGGCCCCCCCCCCCCGCCACGCGCACCTTCGAAAGCCCCGGGGGCCTCTACTCGTTCGCGTCCCCCATGATGCCCGCGTTTTCGGGATCGCCGCGGAGGAAGGTGCGTCGGTAGTGCGCGCCCGCGATTCGGCCCGCGCGCGCCAGCACCCACTCCCGCGCCTCGTGCCTCGCGACCCGCGCAGCGACGTGCTGTCCGCTGGCCTCGAGCGCATCGAGATACACCCGCCGCACGAACGCCGGCTCCTCGACGCCGTCCGGGCTCGCTTGCAGCAGCGCGTAGGCGGCTTGGGCGAGGGTGAGTGCCTCGGCCCGGGCAGCGCTGTCGCCGCGCGCCAGAAGGGCGTCGGCGAGCGACATCGAGGCGAGCACGCTCACGGGATGACTGGGCGCCAGCAGCGTGCCCGCGTGGCGGGCCTCCGACTCCGCATCGCGAAGCCTGCCCGCGAGCCGCAGGATCCGCGCGAGATACGCGCGTGAGGCGGCTTCCATATGGCGATTGCCTCCCGCGACGAAGGCGACGACCGACGCGCGCTCGACTTGCTCGGCCTCGGAGAGAGCGCCGATGCGCGCCAGCGCCAAGCCGAGGTTTTGCTGCGCGTTCGCGACAACGCCGGCGAGCCCCAGCCGCGACGCCTCCGCGTACGACGCGCGCAGCGCTGTCACGGCCTCGTCGTTCGCTCCGAGCATCATCAGCGCATAGCCCGCGCTCGCGCGCTCACCAGCCGCGCGCCTTGGGTCTCCCGCCTCCAGAAAGGCATCCGCAGCGTGCTGCAATCCGTGGAGGTACGACTCGTAATCTCCACCGTAAAGCGACCGTTTCGCGTTCAGCTGCATCATCCGCGCGCGACACTGCGGGCCGCGGACCACCCCGTCGCGGGACAGCACATCGAGCGCCTCGCACAGCGCGGCGAGCGCGGACGACTGACCCCCGATCAAGCAGTTGCCACCGACCTGAGTCGCCACTGCGACCGCCGCATCACTGACGGGGTTTCGCCCCAGCGCGGCAAGCGCTCGGTCCGCGCAG
>CANJCO010000122.1 GCA_947473045.1 Myxococcales bacterium
CGCGGGGTCGCGGAAACGCGACCCCGCACTTTTTAACAGCGGCCTCGGAGAGCGATCTCCGGGGCCGTTGCGTTTCTCCCCCACGTTTCCGCGACCTTCGACGCTCCGCGAGCACGACGCGCGCGTGGACGGCGTTCGCGCAGAGAGCGAAGAGCGCGCTCGCGTGCGCTCGTTTCTCCCTCGCAGGACAGCGTTTCGGCGTCGAACTCTGTCCACCGGGGAGAGAGAGACCGAGAGCGTTTAACAGCTCGGCCCCTTCGGGCGGGACGGGTCGGCGAACGTTTAACTGGCCACCGCCGCGAGAGCGCCGACGCGCTCTCCGTCGTCGCGCGCGAGGTCCCCGCCGCCACTTCGCTCGCGCTCTTTGCGTCTGGTGTCCGCCACTGTGGTGGCGTATAAAGCCGTCGAACAGAGAGAAACAAAGAGCGCAGCGACGCCCAACGCTCGGACTTTCGGGGACTTGCGCGGCGCCTTCTCCATCGGGTCACCAGCGCATGAGCGAGCACCGTCCAGCACCGGAAGAACACCACGCGCGCGTCGCCGCGGACTCGGCGGCGTCGTGAAGAAGCCGCCTCGTAAGAAGGCCGTCGCGGCGACGAAGCCGGCGACCGCGAGCCACGAGGACGCGCTCTTCGCGCGTGTCGTCGACATCATCGAGGCGGCGCGCGGTCACGTCGCGCGCTCGGTCAACACGGCGACGGTGCAGGCGTACTGGCTCATCGGGCGCGAGATCGTCGAGGTCGAGCAGCACGGCGAGAAGCGCGCTGGCTATGGCGCGCGCGTGATCGAGGGTCTCGCCAAGCGCCTTGCGGGGCGGGTAGGCAAGGGCTTCAGCGTCCCGAACCTCCGCAACATGCGGCAGTTCTACCTCACGTACCCCGAGGGGTCGGCGCTGCCCGTGCCGCTCGGCGGCACCGCGAGTCGCCCCGAGAAACGCTCGGCGCTGCCTAGCGTTTCGGCGTCGTCGAAGATTCGCTCGGCAGTGCCTAGCGAATCGCGCAGAGGTATTCGGACAGCGGCGCTGACCGAAACTGCGGGCGGGCCCGCGCCCTTTCCGCCGTACCTCGGGTGGACGCACTACCTGCTCCTCATGCGGGTCGCGAACCCGACGGCGCGCGCGTTCTACGAGATCGAGGCCGCGCGCGAGAGCTGGGCGAGCCGCGAGCTGGAGCGGCAGATCGCGTCGCTCCTCTTCGAGCGGCTCGCGAAGAGCCGCAACAAGGAGAAGGTCCTCGCGCTCGCACGGCGCGGACACGAGGTCGAGGTGCCCGCCGACGTGCTGAAGGATCCCTTCGTGCTCGAGTTCCTCGGGCTCGACGAGAGGTCTCACTGGCGCGAGCGCGATCTCGAGCAGGCCATCATCGATCGCATCGAGGGCTTCCTCCTCGAGCTGGGCAAGGGCTTCTGCTTCGTCGCGCGGCAGAAGCGCGTAACGCTCGAGGGCGATCACTTCTACGTCGACCTCGTCTTCTACAACCGCCTGCTCCGCTGCTTCGTGCTCGTCGATCTCAAGCTCGGCAAGCTTACGCACCAGGACCTCGGGCAGATGCAGATGTATGTGAACTTCTTCGACCGCTTCCAGCGCGCGGAGCACGAGGCGAAGACCATCGGCATCGTCCTCTGCTCCGAGAAGAACGACGCGATGGCGAAGATCACCCTGCCCGAGAACAACGAGCAGATCCTCGCCGCGCGCTACCAGATGTACCTGCCCACGGAGGAGGAGCTACGCGCCGAGCTAGCCCGCGAGCGCGAGGCTGCGGAGCGTGCGCTGCGGCTTGCGGCAGACGGGAAGGTTCCCGGCGATGGCTGAAGCGCACAAGTGGGAGTTCAAGGCGCGCTTTCGCCGGCACGCGTTCGGTTGGAAGTCGCAGCCCGCCATCACGCGCATCAAGCAGGCTGTCACCGAGATCAAGAAGGTCGCCAAGAAGGACCCGGTGCTCGCCGCCGAGGGGGCCATCGCGTTCCTCGAGCGCGTGTCGCCCGCGCTCGAGCACGTCGACAGCTCGTCGGGTTCTATCGGCACGGCGGTGGGCAACGCCATCGGGGAGCTGGTGCCGATCATCGCCGGCGCGCCCGCCGACGCGAAGACGCGCGACGGCTGGCTCGAGCGGTTGTTCGAGGCGCATCAGGAGGATCAGATCCCGTACATCGAGCGGCTCGCCGATCACTGGGGCGAGCTGTGCGCGTCGAAGGAGGTCGCGTTCGCGTGGGCGGACAAGCTCGTCGGCATCACGCGCATGGCGCTGAACCCCGACAAGACTCTGCGCGGCCACTTCCACGGGACCTCCGCGTGCTTGAGCGCGCTCTACCGGGCCGAGCGCTTCGACGAGCTCATCGACCTCCTGCGCGTCGACACGATCTGGCCGTACAAGCAGTGGGCCGTGCGGGCGATGGCCGCGAGCGGGAAGAAGGCCGAGGCCCTTCGCTACGCCGAGTCCTGCCGAAGCCCCTGGGCGAGCGACCACGAGGTCGACTCAGTGTGCGAGGAGATCCTCCTCTCGTCGGGCATGGCTGACGAGGCCTACGGCCGCTACGGCGTGCGCGCGAACCAGGGCGGCACGTACCTCGCGACGTTCCGTGCCGTCTCGAAGAAGTACCCGCACAAGGCGGCAGGTGAAGTCCTCGCGGACCTCGTGAAGACCACGCCCGGTGACGAGGGCAAGTGGTTCGCGGCCGCGAAGGAAGCGGGCCTGTACGACGAAGCGCTCGCCCTCGCGAGCCGCACGCCGTGTGATCCGAAGACGCTCGCGCGCGCCGCACGCGACTACGCCGAGAAGCAGTCCGCCTTCGCGGTCGGTGCGGGGCTCTTGTCGCTGTACTGGCTCGTGCAGGGCTACGGCTACGAGATCACGAGCGTCGACGTGTGGGACGCCTACCGCGCGACGCTCGCGGCCGCGGAGCGCCACGGCAGCGCGGCCGAGGTGCGGGAGCGCGTGCGCAAGATGGTGGCTGCGGAGGGTGCGGGCGAGCGCTTCGTGACGAAGGTGCTCGGCAGGGAGTTGGGGCTGTGACTCGCCCGCGCAATCGCCGCCTTCCGTCCACCCTCTCGGAGGAGGAGGTCCGCCTCCTCACGCGGCCGACCGAGCTGCCGCCGCAGCCGTGGCGGTACACCGTCACGCCCAACCTCGTCGACAGCCTCGTCCGCATCGCTGACGCCGCGGGCCAGATGACCGCGGCACCGCTCTCGTACTACCGGCGCAAGGAGCTGGAGGCGCGGGCCAAGCTCATGCGGATCATCTGGGTCGTCGGTGGGAGCTGGAGGAGCGTGAAGTTCGAAGAGGTCGAGGCTGTGCTCGGCGGCGCGCGCCTCGTCGACAAGCGCGAGCCCATCGCCGAGGCGATCCGTCGCGCGGCGATCGTCGAGGATGCGCTCGCCCACTACTCGACAGCGCGAGGTAGCTCCGACAACAGGCTCACGCCGGAGCTAGCGATGGCGTACGAGCGCGCCAGCGAGGGCACGTCCAGTCTGAGGGAGGCGCGTTGGCTGGCGTATTCGATGGGTGAGCGGGGCAAGCTCCTCGACCTGAACAAGGATGCGAGCAAAGTGCCGCCACCGGTAAAGGCGATGTTCGACTGGACGAACCAGGACCCGCTCGTGTCCAGGTCGGCGGTCCTGCGGGCAGCGACTCTCTACTGGGGGTTGAAGCTGCTGTATCCCGCTTGGCGCTCCGTCAGCGTCGTCCTGCACCACGAGCTACGCGCCGGACGCGTCGACGCCAACGGGCTCTTGATGCTGACCGAGGCGACGGTGGCGCAGCACGAGCTTCTCGACACAGCGCGAATCAATCTGCTCGAGACCGACGAAGGCGACCTCACGAAGTACTTCGAGCTGTTCACCTCGGCGCTGCTGCGCGTCCTCTGGGAGCGGCTCGAGACGCTCGGGCGCGTGCGGGACAACGAGGAGCACCTGCCCTGGAAGGTCGTCGCGCCGCCCGATGCGCTCGACGCGCATCTGTACGAGGTGGTCGAGCGGTTCGGCCAAGCGGGCAGCGCGGCGATCGTGGCGGGGCTCGGGAAGAACGCGCCGCCCCTTCGCACCGTGCAGCGGCGGCTGCAGAAGCTGGTCAGCGACGGCGTGCTCGCCAAGCGCGGGGCGCGGAAGAACGCGGTCTACACGCTGGCGGGGCGGGATGGGAGCGGGTGATGGGCGGGACGGTGCGAGCGGAGAGAAGCCGTCCCGAGGTCGAGCACAAAGAACGGGCATTCGGAGACTTCCGCCAACTATCCGCCACGCGTGGCGGATAGGCGAACGCTGTCCAGAATCTGTAAGTTGCCGATATTGCAGGTGTCTGCTGTGCCGGCTGTTAGCGGGACGGTCGCGAGTTCGATTAACTGTCCCAGACGGAGCCGCTGACGTTTAACTGACCAGCCCGGCGAAGACGTCGAGGCCGTGTTCCACCGCGCGCTCTCTGGTCTCGCTCAGGGGAAAGAACGCGCGCGAAGAACGCCCGGGCTCATGGCATGGTGACGCGCGCATGGACCTCGACTCGATCCCGCCCGAGTACCACGGCTGGTGGAGGATCACCGAGACGTCGCAGTGGTCGAGCAAGTTCCTCGACTCGCTCGGCCCGGCGATGCTGTCGCTGACCGGGCAGGCCGATCGCCTGCGCATGCACTGCCTGCTCGCCTACGTGAACTGCAAGCCGACGAAGACCGGCGTGTCGTTCACCTGGGAGGGCGCTTGGGAGTACGACCCGATGTCTGGCTCGGGACGCGTCACGCTCGGCAAGGACGGTCGCCTCAAGGGCTCGCTCCGGATCCAGGCTGGCGACTCGAGCACGTTCGTCGCCGTGCGCGCCGAGGAGCCCGACGAGCCGATCGCCGAGCCGCCGAGCTACCGCGAAAAGTGGCGCAGGCGCTGGTGAACGTGTCCTCGACGAGATCCGAACAACGTCGTCGATCGGGTCGATGACCTCACGAAGCCGCGGGCCCTTCGGGGCTCGGCTCGCTGCGCAAGCGCACCAGGAGCCGGCGCGTTCGCGACCGCCACGTCATCGTCTCGAACACCTCGGCGAGCGCGCGGCGCCGGTTCTGCGGCCAGAGCACGTCCCACGTCGAGGCGAGCTGCGCGAGGCGCTGCTTCGCCGAGTCGGGCCAGTTCCACTGCGGCCGGCGAAGCGCATCGAGGACCATGCCTTCGACAGCGCTGGCCGCGATCTGACCGCCGTCGCAGCCGTCGGTGCGGCATCGGTAGTAGCGCGGCGCTTTCGCGGCGGTCTTCTTGGTGAGCGCAGTGCTCATCGAGGTCGTCATCGTGCGACCGCACCCTTCGCAGACCAGCAGGCCGCGAAGGAGGAAAGGATCGTCGCGCTCGTCGACCTTCGATCGCGTCGTGGTGGCTCTCGTCTTGCGCGCGACGATCGCTGCCTGCACGCGCTCGTAGAGGTCCACAGGCAAGATCGCGGTGTGCACTGCGGCCGCGCCATCGGGGCGACGACCGGCGTACACGGGGTTCTGTAGGAGGCGCAGAACGGAGCGCGCTGACCACTCGCCCCGCTTGCCGTTCTTCGCGATGAGCCGGAGCGCGTTCGCTCGCGCGACAAGATCAGCCGTCGACTTGCCGCTCCCGGCCTCCGTGAAGAACCAGCGCACGACGGCCGCCTCCGACTCGACGATGACGAGCTGCTTCGTCTTCGGATCCGCGGCGTAGCCAAGAGGCACGCGACCTGCGGCGCGTTCTCCGCGGGCCTTCTTCGTGGCGCGCGCGCGTCGGCCAGGCGCTCGCCGA
>CANJCO010000123.1 GCA_947473045.1 Myxococcales bacterium
GTGCTCGACGAGCCTTCGATCGGCCTGCACCCGCGCGACAACCACAGGCTCCTGCTGACGCTGCAGCGCCTGCGCGATCTCGGCAACACAGTCGTCGTCGTCGAGCACGACGAGGAGACGATGCGCGAGGCTGACTGGATCATCGATTTTGGTCCTGGAGCAGGCGAGCTGGGAGGCCAAGTTGTGGGGGAGGGGACTCCCCAGAAGCTGATGGCGCAAGCGTCGTCGGTGACTGGCGCGTTCCTGTCAGGCCGGCGGTCCATCGCAGTGCCGACCCGTCGCCGCGCAGGCTCGGGCAAGTCGATCGTCATCCAGGGAGCGCGCGAGCACAACTTGAAGGGCGACGCCGTAACCATCCCGCTCGGCAAGCTCGTCTGCGTGACGGGCGTCTCGGGCGCAGGCAAATCGACGCTGATTAACCGGATTTTGCACCCTGCGCTCGCGCGCGCGCTGCACGACGGCCGCGCGCCGGTAGGGGCGCACGACGCCATCGCGGGCCTCGGCGCGGTCGGCAAGGTAATCGGCATCGACCAGCAGCCGATCGGTCGCACGCCGCGCAGCAACCCGGCGACTTACACGAAGCTGTGGGATCACGTGCGGGGCCTGTTCTCCCAAACGGCGGAGGCGCGCAAGAGCGGCTACGGCCCCGGGCGCTTCTCGTTCAATGTCAAAGGCGGGCGCTGTGAGGCTTGCGGCGGCGACGGACTCAAGACTGTGGAGATGCACTTTCTCCCCGACGTGTACGTGACGTGCGACGTGTGTCAGGGGCGGCGCTTCAATGACGCCACGTTGCGTGTAAAATACAAAAACAAGTCGATCGCCGACGTGCTCGCCATGAGCGTCACTGACGCGCTCGAGCTGTTTTCGGTGCACCGCGACATCTCGAGGGCCTTGCGCACGCTCGAAGAAGTGGGGCTCGGCTACTTGCGGCTCGGCCAGTCGTCACCCACGCTCTCGGGCGGCGAAGCGCAGCGCATCAAGCTCGCCCGCGAGCTGTCGCGGGTGGCCACGGGCGACACGCTCTACATCCTCGATGAGCCCACTACAGGCCTGCATTTTGGCGACGTCGAGCGACTGCTCGCAGTGCTCGGCCGGCTCGTCGATGCGGGCAACACGGTGCTCGTCATCGAGCACCACGTCGACGTGATCAAGAGCGCCGACTGGCTCATCGACATCGGGCCCGAAGGCGGCGATCGCGGGGGCCACCTCGTAGCCTGCGGCACGCCCGAGCACGTGGCCACGGTGCAAGCCAGCCACACGGGCCGGGCGCTCGCCGGCGTGCTCGGTCGCGCGCCCAAAAGGCGCTAAGCTGCCGGCCATGAACCGCTCGCTCAGCGTCGAGATCGTGTCCGATTTCGTGTGTCCCTGGTGCTTCATCGGCAGCCGGCGCCTCTCCCAAGCAGCCGCGCGCCTCGAAAGTGTGGACGTCACAGTCTCGTACCGGCCGTTTTTGCTCGATCCGAACACGCCCGAAGCTGGCGGCGATCTGCGCGATCGTCTGCGACAGAAGTATGGGGTCGATCCTGACTCCATGTTCGGGCGCGTCGAAGCGGCCGCACGCGAGAGCGGCATTCCGCTCGATTTCTCAGTCGTGCGCCGCTACGCGAGCACCTTGCGGGCCCACACCCTCGTTCGCGCAGCAGAAGCGAAGGGCTCCCAGCAAGCGCTCGCAGAGGCTTTGTTTTCTGCGTACTTTCTCGAAGGCAAAGACATCGGCGACGACGAAGTGCTCGTCACGCTGGCGACGTCGGCCGGCGGCTTTTCCGAAGCCGAGGCGCGCTCGCTCATCGGCGATCCGGTCGCCCTCCGCGAGGCGCGTGAAGAGGCGCTGTCGTACGCGGGGCAGGGCATCGACGGGGTGCCCTTCACGATCATCGCGGGGCAGCTCGCAGTGCCCGGCGCCCAGTCTGCCGAAGTGTTCGAGATGGCGCTGCGCAAGGCGCTCGCTGAGACGGCGGCCCGCGGGGCGTAACCACGAAGTGTGGAGTCGGTGGCGCTGGCCGCGGAGGGGTTGGGTGGTTGTGGGCTCGGGGGGATGGAGATGTGCAATTACTGCGCAACCTTCCCACGGCATCCTCTCCCGAGTCGCGTGCGGGCACTTGGCGCTTGACCGTTGCTTCGTGTTGGTAGACCGTAGGAACATGACCTCCCATTCCTGCGATGCCGCCGTCGCGTCGCCCCCGGTTCGCCCGTCTTCGCCCCCCCCTCAGCAAAGGTGATGCCACAGGTTCCTCGCGATCGCGCGCGCTGAGGCTTTTCGCTGCGGCATTGGTCGTCGCCGCGCCGATGGTCGGCTGCGACAACAAGGGCAGCGGCGCCGTGGACGCAGGGCAAGGGATCGATGCGGTTGTGCTGGTGCCAGCCGCCGCCGACGCTGCAACAGGCGACGGCGCCGTCGTAATGGACTCGGTCGACGCTGGTGCCCGGCGCGACGGTGCTCCGGCACCCGCTCAATCCGACGCACTAAAGCGCCTTAATGCCGCCTATTCCGAAGTTCTCGGTGCTGAGCCGACTTTTTCGGCGGTTTCCGCGGAGGAGCCCTGGCCCGACTGCGCGACCAGCGTGGTGCGCAAGGCGCTCAAGCCCGAGGCCGCGCGGCTGAAGGCGAAGGCTGACGCGGAGAACGACGTAACGCGCGCGACTTACAAGTCGCTCAAGTATAAATGGGATTCCCGAGAAGGCGACGTCACGCGCGCAGTACGAGCGGGATTTGTATTGGGCAATCCCGTGGCGACCAGCAGGCCGGTCTCTTTTCCTGAGGTTGGCGCTGAAGTAAAACTCTCCGCGATTGAGGAGAGTCCGATCGCAGTTGAGCTTCGCTCGGCCTTGGAGAAACAGGGTGGAATTGGCTCTGTAGTTTGTAATGTGCGCGATATTGTCGTGAGCGCACGTTCGGCGTCGGGGGTCATTTCTGCGGCAGTGAAGGCCGGTGCGGGAAGCACGCGCGAAGGCGAGAAGGTCTATTCGATACTCTGCGAGGGTCCCTTTGTCGTCGAAGTGCAGGAGCGCACGGCATGGGCGACTCTGGCCGTTGCCGACGGAAAGACCCGGGTGACCGGCTACAAGCTCGAAACCGACCGCGCTTGGGACGCAGCACTGAAAACCAAAGTTTTTCAGCTCGGACGCGGAAGCCGAATCAAGGTTTCGGGGGTAAAGCGGGCTGAGCGAAGAGACATTTCGCGGTATGACTCGCCGTTCTCGTCGGAGTTGCTGGCAATCGGGTATCGCGCGGAGCCGGTATGGGTGCTCGGGTTCGAACCAGCGTGCGCCCACGAAGGCCTCGGCTGCACCTTTGACGATGGGCTCCCTGCGCCGTCGATCGCGCTCGAGGGAGCGTCGTGTGCGGCGCCTCTGCTGGCGCAGAAAGACGCTTGGCTCGCCGCGGTCGATACGGGCAACGCGGGGGCGGCGACCGAGCCGATGCTGTCGATGCTCAACGTGCTCACGGGCGGCGCGCCTGACGTCCGCAAGCGGCTCGCCGACCAGCTCCTGAAGTCGAAGCGCTACCCCGAGCTGGTGGCGCTGCTCGTCGAGCAGAAAGACGCTGCCGGCCTGCAGGCGCTCGCCGACGCGCAGCAAAAGGCCGATCAGCCGCGCACGGTCGTGCTGGCCTATGAGGGCCTTCGCAAGCTCAAGGGAGATGACGCGGACGTGCTGCTCCAGCTCGGCGCGGCTTATCTCGAGACGCAGTCGAAGCCGAGGGCGCTCGAGACCCTGCACCTCGCCGCAGCGCTCAAAGCCAGCGACGCCGCGTATCAAAAGCAAGTCGGGCTGCTTCTCGGGGTTGCGGGCGACAAAGTCGGCGCCAATTCCGCGCTCTTCAAGGCGTGCAGCGCGGGTGACGCCGAGGCCTGTAAACAGGCCAAATAAGCGGTTGTTGCATGCGCACTCAGGTTTTTTCAGTTTCACGACAGGAGCCAATCCGATGAACACTCTCCGCGATTCTTTGACACGTGGCCGCGCGACGCTTCGCGTTTGGCATGCAACGACGCTCGCTGGGGTCACCGCAGTGGCAGTCCTCGCTCCGGCCCGCGCCGACGAGCCGCCTGCGCCGCCTCCCTCCGCGCCGCCTGTGGCGAGCGTGTGCCCCGACCCTGGAGCTGAGCCGGCGAAGCCGACGTGCCAGCGCTACGTGAGCTCGAAGGTGGTCAAGGGCGGCAAAGTGCAGACTGTGCAGACGCCTGTGGCGGCGTGCAACGACGATCCGGGCTGGGCGGCAGCCGACACGTGGGTCAAGGAGCGCGACGCCGCACGCGCTTGCGAAACGTCGCTCTGCTCGGGAAAAGGCACTTGGGCGATATGCAGCTCGCAGCCGCCGGCGTCGGTGACGTGCGCACGCGGCCGCGTTCAGGCAGTGTCGTGCGTCGGGGTCCTCCCACCGGGCATGGCGCTTATCCCCGCTGACGGCTCGCAGGCGTCGTTCTACATGGATAAGACGGAAGTCACGGTATCGGCCTACGACGCGTGCGTGAGCGCAGGCGCGTGCACGAAGCCGGGCACTGACGAGGGCTGCAACGAGGGCGTGTCCGGACGCGGGAATCATCCCATCAATTGCGTGGACTGGGACCAAGCGACGAAGTATTGCGCGAGCGTTGGCAAGCGTCTTCCGACGGAGGAAGAGTGGCAATACGCGGCGCAAGGCCCTGATGGCCGCGAGTACCCGTGGGGGAACGCTGCGCCAGGCAATCAGCTTTGCTGGGACGGCGAAGGCAGCACGCTGGGGAAGGGAAACCGCGAATCGACGTGCGCGGTCGGCAGCTTCCCGAGTGGCAACTCACCGTTTGGATTGTCGGATATGTCGGGAAATGTGTGGGAATGGACGTCAAGCAAAGAAGGAGGCGCCCGCGTCAATCGAGGCGGCGGCGGGGCCTCCGGCATCCCGTCGCGCGTCCGTGCCGCGAATCGCAACTGGAGCGCCCCGTCGGATCGCAGCAACAACCTCGGTTTTCGCTGTTCCCGGTGAACGTTTCCGCTCCCGACCGTCTGCCGCGAATCGGCCCCAGGACGGCCCCGCGCTGGCCCGGCCACCCTCCCAACTCGCGATCGCCTTGAATTCAGCCACATCGCCCATGGCACGCGCCCTGCTCAGTCTCCGAGCGCCATGCCGAGTCTCGATCACGATGCGCTCATCGA
>CANJCO010000124.1 GCA_947473045.1 Myxococcales bacterium
GGCGTTACACGGACGGACGAAGGCGGTCGCGCGGTGGGCGCGGGTTTGGCGGACTGGATATCCGAGGCCATCACAGGAGGCGAGGGCTGAGTCGCCGGCGTCGCGCTTGGTGCCGTCGTCGGAGTGGCGACCGGAGCCGACGCCGAGGCCGTGGCCGAACCCGACGCTCCTCGCTGTGGCGCTGGCTCGGCAGACACCCTTGTGCGAATCGCGATTGCGACGAGCGCGATCAGCACGACGAGTCCGACGGCGACTGGCCAGAGCGGCGGCTTTCGAATCGAACGCATCGGATCCGTCGTGGCGGGCGGCGGGCGGTTGTCGACGTTGCGCGACGTGGGATCGGTCGGAAAGTCTCTTTGTGTCTGAACGATCACCGCCTCTTGAGGAGGCAGGGTGTCGATACCGCGAGGCAGCACCTTCGGCTCGGCGCGGTAGCGCGCGGCCTGTTGACCCGCAGAGTCCTGCGACTCGACGGCCACTGGCGCCAAACGACGCGGCACCGCCTCGAGCGCGCGATCGAGCAGGGCTTCGTTCGGTCGATCTTCGCCCTTATAGCCGACGTCGTGCGGCGTCGGCGGTCCGGGATCGGTCTTGCTGCGCGCGCTCATCGCGTCATCCTCGCCCCACGTTCGACGAGGCTCCAACATGCGAATGCGCAGGCGGATCCGCGTGCTCCGATGACGCGGCCGCGCGCATCGTGACCCACGCGAACAATCCGAGCACGAACGCCGCGACCAGCACGACGAGCACGACGCCGTGACGGTCAATCGCACGCGACGCGTGCCAGCCGAGCGATCGCTTCGGCGCCTTGAGCTCGCGCACCGCACCGTGCGCGCGACGAATGCGATCGCTGTATTCTGGCGGCTCGACTTCGGTCTTGTTCGCACGCGCCTTCGCGCCGTCGTTCGCGAGGCGCTTCATGAGCGCTTTGCGATCGACTTCGGGCGGCTTCGGCGAGGGCCAGGGTCGCGCGCCAGATCGCGCCTCGGCGCCGACGCTCTCGATCGCGGCAGCGGTTGCTTGCACTTGTTTCCACGACTCGGCAGCGCCCGGCACATAGGGGACCTGCGCCGAGGTCGCCGGCGTCGTCGCGGCCTGTTTCGGCTCGGGCGTGGTCGTCTCAGAGGGCTTGCGAGCGGCCGGAGTCAACGCTTGGTAGGCCGCGTTGGCAGTGATCGCGGCGTCGCTCGGCGGAATTCTTCCCTCCACGGTCGCAGCGGGCGACGTCCCGACGATGCCCATCATCGCGTGCAGGTCCTCGAAGCTCGGACCGACGGGCTCTGTGGCGGGTGCGACCGCCGCATGCGTGAGCTCCGTTCGCGGCAACGGTAAGAGTCGTCCGTCGTCGCGCGAGGGCGGTGACGTGACGGGCGCGTCAGACGGCGGCAGCGAGTTGTTGATGCGTGCGAGCGCGTTGACGAAGTGTCCGATGCTCGGATGTCGCCTGCTCGGCTCGGGTGACATCGCGGTCGCCAATTCGAGCTCGAGATCTTGCGGAAAGTTGCCCCACGACGAGAGCGGAGGCGGCTCGACGAGCGCGCGCTCCTTGCACGTCGCGAAGTCGTTCGTGCCCGACCCCCACGGCATCGCGCCCGCGACTGTCTCGTAGAGCGTGAGGGCGGTCGCGTACACGTCGATCGCGGGACCGTCGGCGTTGAAGAGCAGTTGCTCGGGCGCTGCGTAGCGAGGCGTTCCCGCGAACGTCTGCCGGCTGCTCGTTGCGTGCGTCAGCTTCATAACCCCGAAATCGAGCAGCTTCACGAAGTGAAACTCGCCCTCGCTCATGACGAGAAAAATGTTGTCGGGCTTGATGTCGCGATGCACCAGTTTGCGCTCGTGCACATAAGACAGCGCGCGGAGCATCTGCTCGGCGATCGGCAACGCGACCTGAATGGGCAGCTTGCCCTTTCGCTTGATCGCGTTTCGCAAACTCTCGCCGGGCAGTCGCTCCATCGCGTAGAGCGGCATTCGTCTGCCGTCGCGGGTTCGCGAGATGCGGTAGATGCGCACGATGTAGGGGTGATCGAGCTGCGCGATCGCGCGCGACTCGGCGACGAAGTTCGCCTGGATGTCTTCGCGATCGGCGAGCGAGTCGTGGAGCTTCTTCACGACGCAGCGGCGCCCGAGCGACTTGTCGACGACGTCGTACACGGCGCCCATACCACCCGCGCCGAGGCAAGCGACGACCTCGAAGTCGCCACCTTCGGCTGGAATGACATCGCCAACCTCGTACTCGAAGCTCGATCCCCTGTTTACCGCCACATCGTCCCCACCGGCGAGAAAGTCGCAGGCGAGGATACTCAAGTGTCCGATTGGCGACAATGCGTTAGGCTACCGGTCGTGCCGCGCCTGTTGCTGTGTGTCTCCCATAAGGAGGAGCCCGAAGAGCAAATCGCCATAGAGCTCGGCACCGCCGTTCGGATTGGGGCGCGCGAGGTCGAGCTTCGCAAGGCGCAGGGTGGCTACGAGCTCGTCCTGACGCGCGGCGACGCCGTTGTTGGCTTCGTGCCGCTGAATCTCGGCGTGCCGCGGAGCATTGAGCTGGGCGACGAAGTCGAGCTCGGTGCCGCCGTCGCAGTACTGAAGCTGGATGCGGGCGAAGACGTCCGGACCTTCGAGGTCGCGCTCGGCCTCGTCGATGCAGCCATCGCCCCACAGGGGCCGCACGTCCACGTCGTCGAAGGCGCCGCGCGCGGGGAGAGGCTGTCGCTGACCGCAGAAGGAAAGCCTTATCGACTCGGTCGCGATCAGGGGAGCGCGCTCGACCTTCGCGATCCGTCGCTGTCGCGAGCGCATCTGGCCATTACGCGAAACGGGCAGCGTGTTGTCGTTCGCGACCTCGAGTCCAAGGCCGGGAGCTTCTATGGCAAGGTGCGGCTCGCACCCGGACGGGACGCCGAGTGGCAGGCCGATCGTCATTTGAAAATCGGCGACACCGTCCTTTCGCTGCGCGGCATCGACGCTCCCGGCGCCGTTGTCGCCAACTTGCCGCCGCGTGCACCTTCGGAGGCTCCGCGCGAGCGGGTCTCGGCTTCGCTCCCCGCTCCGGCAGTCGTCCGGCCGGCGCCGGCGCCTGCTGCCCCGAAGCCCCCGCAGCGTGACTTCAGCCCCGTCCTGAGCCGAGTGGTGATGGTCGGCGGCGGTCTTATCGTAGTTGGATGTTTGGTCCTGCTCGGGTGGTTATTGTTGTTTTCCGGAAGGTGATTGAACAGGCGCGTGACCCGGCACGCCAGCGACCGCAGCGGCGGTAAAAACGGACCCTGCTATCGGAGTGCTGCATTCGCCGACCCAACGCGCCTCGCTCTGGTGCGTCACCAGCGCGGGCCTGCCGCTCACTCTTTTGACGACGCCATTAACGCCTCCACTACCCCGCGGAATCTTGCCGCATATCGTTCGTGAAACTCATCGTGAACCAAGCCTGCGTTTCGCGCGACGCTCACCGTCGTGCTCAATTCAGAGGCCGGGCCGCCGTAGATGGCTTCGGCGTTCGATTGATTCACCAGCTCACGGAGCGCATCGACCTGGTTCGGTCTCAAAACTCGCAGCTTCTGGTAGAGCTTGTGGCCGCCGTGATGTTTGGCCTGCGCCATCGACTCCACATGCAATTGGAGCTCAAGAAGATAGGGCCCGGGCCGGCACGCCTCGCCGCTACACCCGAGAATAATCTGGAAGTCTTTGTAGAAGACTTCTGGCGCCTTCAGGGTGTTGGTCGCTACAGGCGCATTCGACTGGTCAGGGTCGGGCGTCAGCTCGGCGAATCGGTCTTTCATTCGGAATATGGGGCCGAACGCGTAGGCTCCTACGGGCATCGTTTTCGCGCCGAATCCGCTTTGGAATACGCCGACGCGGCCGAGCAGGGCGCGCACGCCCATATACAGCATATGCAGGCTTTTGAACTCAACGCTGATGCGAAGTACGTCTTTCAGCCCCCGCCAGTTTCCGCCATTTCCGTTATAGCCTGCTTTCGGTTTGCATATTTTGTAGCAGCCGCGACTCGCACCCTTCAGATTCGACCGTCCGACCTCAGCCTGGCTGTGCTCGAACACCGAATCGCAAAACAATTCGTACGGGTCGCGCGCCCGGTCGTCTCGCTTGTCCACAAAGTTATGACCGAGATCGATCATCAGCTCCTGGAACAGCTCGTCTCGGCCTGTGAGCTTGCGGCCCACGTTCTCGATCGCCTTAAACATCGGTCTCGCCGCCACTTCATGCTCACACCACTTGCCCCGTTCGGCTTCGAGCCGGTACGGATCGAACGGCTTTCCGCACGCGCTGTTCTCGTCGGCGATGGCCGCAGGCGGGCAGGTCAGCGCGGCCTTCGTCGTCGTGCCCCGGTAGAGCTCCTCGGGCTGCTGAAGCTGAGATGGGCTGACTTTCTGCAGCTTCTCGAGGGCGTCGAGAATGTCTTGGTTGTAGGGCATGGGCAACATACCCTACTGCGCGCCTGAGTCCGACCGCCAGCGCTCCTTTGGTGCCCCGCAGCGCTAAGCCGGATCGCGGCTCGCGCGGTAGCTCAGCCTGGCAGGCCGTTGCAGCAGCGGCCTGCTAACAGGGTGTTGAAAAACACCCTGATAGTAATTGGCGAAGCCAATTGCGTGGGGTGGGGACCCCGAAAAACCGCGTTTTTCGGGGCGGGGAGGTGCATACCTCCCCGAGATGAAAGGCTAGCAGGCCGTTCTTCAACGGCCTGCTA
>CANJCO010000125.1 GCA_947473045.1 Myxococcales bacterium
AAACACCCTGATAGTAATTGGCGAAGCCAATTGCGTGGGGTGGGGACCCCGAAAAACCGCGTTTTTCGGGGCGGGGAGGTGCATACCTCCCCGAGATGAAAGGCTAGCAGGCCGTTCTTCAACGGCCTGCTAGAGCGTGAATTTCTGCCGTGCCGTACCGTCGACGGGCACGTTTACGGTCGCAGACTGCGCCGGCTTGCCGTCGCCAGGCGTGCACGTCACGCGGTGGGTGCCTGCGCTGAGCTCGATGCCTGCGACGGGAGTCGCTCCCTTGGGCGCTCCGTCTACCGACACGTTGCACCATCCGCCCGAGGCTCCGACGTTGAGCTTGCCGTTGCCCTTGGGCCCCGTGTCGACCTTGACCCCCGTCGGCGTCGCAGCGACGAATTTCTGCAGCGTCACGTCGAAGTGCTTCTTCTCCTGAGGTGACCCGATGAAGCTCGTCGAATAGTCGACGAATCCGGGGGCCGACACGGTGAGCTTGTGCTGATCGCCGGAAGAAATGCTGTCGATCGACAGCGTCTCGTACTTCTTCCCGTCGAGGGTGATCGTCGGCTTCACGGCCTCGGGCCCCACGGTCACATCGACCACGACCGAGCCCTTTTTCATCACGGCGCTGACCGTGGCTTTCGGCGCCAAATCGGTGAGCGTGACCGACTGACGGTTCGCCTCGAAACCGTCTTTGGTGACCTTGATCTCGATCGCCTTGCCGTTCGTAGGCAGCAGTGAAATCGTGGCCGGCGTCGAATCGGTGCGCAGATCGCCGTCGATCCAAATCGATGCGCCGGGCGGGTCGCTGCTGACCACGACAGACCCCTTCGCGACCTGCGCGACGGGCGCTGGCCGCGTCATCGCGGCGGCAGCGGCAGCGGCAGCGGCAGCGGCGGCAGTCTGCTTCTTCTTCATGTAGAAGAACATGCCTCCGACTCCGCCGATGAGCAGCACGAGCATCGCGGCGATGGCGATGCCGACGCCGCCCTTCTTTTCCTGTCCCGACAGCGTGTGCGCCGCGCCGAGGCCGGAGGTCGCCGTCCCGGTATGCAGGTCCTGCATCGACTCGAAGGGCTGCTGCGCCTCGATGATGTCGGCCAGCTGCTTGCCTTGCAGCAGCTCTTCCTTCTGCGAAACGAGCTTGTCCTCGAACAGGCTCTGCATGAACGCAGTCAGGTTGATCGTAGACACCGCGATGCGCTGCTCGCGAACGAACGCTTCGAGATCCGCCTGCATGTCGCGGGCGGTCTGGTAGCGCTCAAGCTTGTCTTTCGACAGCGCCTTCATCACGATCGCTTCAAGCGCCGCGGGATAGCCGGCGCGCACCTGTGAGGGCCGCGGATAGTCGCGGTCGCAAATGAGCTTGAGCGTCTCGTATTCGCTGGCGCCCTTGAAGAGGCGCTTGCCGGTCGTGAGCTCGAACAGCATGACGCCGGTGGCGAACAAGTCGCTGCGCGCGTCGATGTTCTCGCCGCGCGCCTGCTCGGGCGACATGTACGGGACCTTGCCCTTGAGCTTCCCGCTCTTGGTACTTTCCTGTCCCTTCGTGTCGCTCTTGGCGATGCCGAAGTCGACGATCTTCACGTCGCCCGTGAACGTCACGACCACGTTCTGCGGCGAGATGTCGCGGTGAACGATGCCGAGCGCCGTGCCCTCGAGATCGCGCTTGTCGTGGGCGTACGCGAGTCCGGTGCACATGCCGAGCGTGATCGCGATGGCGTGCTCGAGCGGAAATTCGCCGACGCCCTTCTTCTTCATCTGGCGCACGATCGAGCGAATGTCTTCGCCGTGAACGTGCTCCATGGCGATGAAGTAGAGGCCGTCGACCGAACCGACGTCGAAGATCTGAACGATGTTCGGATGCGACAACGTGGCGGCGATGCGCGCCTCGTGCAGGAGCATCTCGATGAACGCCTTGTCCTGGTTCATCGAAGGCAAAATGCGCTTGATGACGATCAGCTTCTCGAAGCCGGCAACGCTCTTTTGAATCGCGAGAAAGAGCTCGGCCATGCCGCCACGCGCGAGCGTACGAAGGAGCGTGTACTTACCGAATCGTTTCGGCAGACCCTCCTCGGAGGCTGTTTGCTGCTGCGCCGGTTCCTCGCCCGGGCCGCCGACAGGGGCAGGGGGAGCGAGCGGCGCCACGGGTTGCGACATGATGCTTCCTTACTAGAAAATTCGCGCGGGCGTCGGCGGAGGTCGACCTTCAGCTACGCGCGTTAACGCTAAACCGCGCGCGAATCTTGGTCAATCGACGCACGCCCCGGCGACCATCATCGGTGCGCCGGCCGGGTGCGACAACGTGGGCGCTTTCGCGGTCGCCGCGACTGCGATACACCTGACCCGGTGACCCGTGTTCGTTCGGCTGCTGTGAGCTTCGTCGTGGCGTCGCTCGCGGCTGCGCCCTGCGCGTTGGCCGCTCCGCTCAGTCCGTTCGCCAAGGGCCCCTACCTGCAGGGATTGTCGTCCCATGGGGTCGTGGTGCGGGCCGAGGTCGATCCTCCGGCGGCCCTCTCGGTGCACGTCGAGGCCGACGCGCGGGCCTTCGACGTCCGGGACGACACCCCTGCGGCCATGCACTCGGTGGCGATCGAAGGCCTCGCCCCGCGCACCACCTACCGGTTTACGGCCACCTCGGGAGCAGCCAAATCGAGCGGATCGTTTACCACCGCCCCTCCCGACGATGACGTCGCGCCCGTCACCTTTTTGATCTACGGCGACAACCGCACCGATGCGATACGGCACGGGGCCGTCGTGCGCGCGATGGTCGACGAGCCCGCTGATCTGCTCATTCACACCGGCGATTTCGTCGATGACGGCGGAAACGCGTCGAACTGGCAGTCGTTTTTCGACGTCGAGGCCCCGCTGCTCCGCGAGCGATGCCTCTTCTCCGCGGTGGGCAATCACGAGCTCACCGAAGCGCAGGGAGCCTCGTGGCTTCGCTTTTTCGGCACCGCCCGCGCGCAGGCCGAGCGCAGCCTGAACGACACCGTTCGCTGGGGAATGGTGCGCTTTTTTTTCATCAACGGATGGGGCTCTCTCGCCTCGGGCGCCGACCGCGCGTGGCTCGACCGGGCGCTGAAGGCATCCGACGGCGAAGAGGGCGTCGCGTGGCGCTTTCTCGTCACGCACCACGGCCCGTACTCGTCCGGACTCCACGGTGGCAACGAGCGATTTCAAGCCGGCGAGGTCGAGCCCCTGCTGCGCGCCCACGGCGTTTCGATGGTCATCAGTGGCCACGACCACGTCTACGAGCGGGGAGCCAGCGGCATGCTCCGATACGTGGTCTCGGGTGGCGGGGGCGCGCCGCTCTATCCGCTGGGGCCGCCGCTCCCGCAGACGCGTCGTGCGGCATCGATCTACCATTATGTCCGCGTCACTGTGACCCCCACAAAAATATCGCTCGTGGTCAAGCGGCCCGACGCCACGCAGTTCGAATCCGCGAGCTTTTCTGCGTCGTCCGACCGCGCCTGGGACGACGACGCCGCGCAGGTGCCCGAAAAGACCGCGCCGTCTCCCGCGCCAACCGTGTCATCCCCGCCGCGCGCCTCGCCATCGCCGACTTCGTGTCGCTGCTCGGTGCCCGGCAGTCCGGTGCGGGGGCGTGTCCCGCCGGTCGCCGCGCTGCTGCTGATCGGCATTGGCTTCGCGCGCCGCCGCCTTCGTGTTGCCTAATGAGCGCCGCTGGCGGTACCGTTGCCCCATGCGTCTCGCGTTACTCGCCACCGTCGGCTTCGTCGGGCTTACCTCCTGCGCCACCTACAGCGACGAACTCTCCCGCGGTCAAACGGCCTTCGAGCAGAATCAACATGAGCGCGCGCTGGCGATTTTCCGCGGCCTCGAAGCCGACGGCCCTCACCTGACGGCGGCCGAGCAAGCGCAATACGCCTACCTGCGCGGAATGACCGATTACCGAATTGGCTATAAAGGCGATGCGCGGCACTGGCTCATTGTCGCGAAGGCCCTCGAGTCGCAAACCCCGAATTCGCTGTCCACCGAGTGGAAAGCGCGAATGAACGAGGTAGTCGCGGAGCTCAACGAAGAGGTATACGGCGGCGGCGTCGAGTCGCTCACCAACGCACGAAAAGCCAAGGGCGCATCTGAGCCCCCCGCGAAGCGAAAGAACGCCGAAGAGCCCTGAGCCTCGCGCCGCTATTGGGGCTCAGAGCCTCGCGAGCGCAACAATATTTCGGTCGCGGGGCTCGCCCGAGTGCGCCTGCACACAATGTAGCCGAACGTGGTCTAGCTGCAAAAAGCAGCTGAATTGCCGCAGGAATCTGCCGGCCGTCACCCGGGTTTCAGCATCCGCGCAGTCCCTCGAAACCTAACTGTACGTATGTACAGTCAAATCTGGTTCCTCTTTTGCTTGCTAGGCGCCGGGCTGTGAGATAGTTTTCGCGCCCCGCTTTCAGAAAGAGCTCGCTGGCGTGGCTCAATGGTAGAGCACCTGTTTTGTAAACAGGTGGTTAGGGGTTCAATTCCCCTCGTCAGCTCTGCCGAATCGTTGCCACTTATCGATACGAACTTCGAAGTAACGAAAACCAAACCTTAAACTGAAATCAAACGAGACAAACCCTGGAGGGTTAC
>CANJCO010000126.1 GCA_947473045.1 Myxococcales bacterium
ATCATCACGGTCCGGATGAACCAGCCCTGCAGCACGCGGCTGTCGCCTGTCCCGAGCGAGCTGAGCACAACCAACCGTGGCACCTCGTGGCGCTTCATCGCCTCGACCACGAGCGCGGTGCCCGCCGAGAAGTAGTTCGGGTTCTCCTTGAACCCCGCGAGCGACGAAGGCGCCGCGGTGATGATCACGGCGTCGTGCCCCGCCACCGCGGAATCCACGGCGGCGGCATCGTGAAAGCTCCCCGCTCGCCTCGTGAGCGACGCATGGTCGATCGTGAGCCTCTGGGGGCTGCGCGAGAACGCGGTGACCTGGTGGCCGCGCGCCAGGGCGGCCGAAACCGTGAGAGCACCGGTGCCCTGTGAGGCACCAACCACGAGCAAGCGGAGGGAGGGCATAGGTCGTCCGGGGGAGGCGTTAGCAGGGGCGGCGGGTCAGTCGTGGACGCAGCTGGCCTGCGTACCGCCGCTGATGGGCTGGTCTTCGCAGTGAAAGCCACTGGAGCAGCGAACCATCATGCAGGTCACGTTACCGATGCACTGGCAGGCCACCGCGTCCCAATGGGCGGTCTGGGCGCACGCCGATTTCTGCACGCACTTCTTGTTTTTCTTGCATGTGCCGCTGCCGTCGGCCGAGTGCGCTGAAACCGCGCAAGCGTAGCCCGACGGGCAGGCGACCTGGGCGACGCCGCCACAGCCGATCTTCATGGCCTCGACCGCATCGTCGGTGAAATCATTCGAGGCGGAGCTGTCGGAGCCATCGGTGCCCGCGCACGCGGCGGAGGCCAGGATCAGAGAGCAAAGAACGGCAAAAAGCTTCATGTCGGCGGGAGTACACCGAAGTAAGGCGTAATGCGACAGATAACTACTGCGTCACGAACCGAAGCGTGCGCACCTGCTGGACGCGCTCGAGCAGGTCCGCCCTGATGACATCGTCGCTGCGGTCCGTCTCACCCGGGCCAAACGCAAGCGCTGGCGCGAAGCCATGACGCGCGGGGTGATGCTCCTCGCGCGACACGACGCGCGCTTGGCCAGGCTCGTGACATGAGCCGACCTCGAGGGCGCGTCGACGGCAGCCTCACCGCCATTTCTCGGCCCTTCGACGCCCGCGCAGGGTCACGCGTTCTGGCGCCAGAACGCTCCGTTGAATGAGCCTCGCCGAACATAAAACGTATGCGCGCGGCGCGCTCGCGACGGCCTGCTAATGGGCAGTCACGTCGCGCGACCCACGTCGGCAATCTCCGCAAGGGGTTCTCCCGCGGCGATAATCGCTTGAACCTTCGACGCGCGCGCGCGAGGGTCTCGCACAACCGCGCGTTCGACGTATTTCCGGCTCGTCAGCCAGATGAGCTGCGGCGGCTTGCCGTATCGTTCGAGCCGGCGCACGAAGTCGGCGTCTTTCACCGTTACGACCGCGTTCTTCGCACGCGCAGCCTCGAATATCTCCTAATCGAACGCCCTGGGCCCAACCCCACCTCCCACACCCGCGAGCGCTGTCTCGCGCGCGCTACATCGAACGGACCATGAAACGCCTCCTCCTCGCGCTGCCGATCGTCCTGTCCTGCAAACAGTCGCCGTCGGGCGCCTCGTCGGGGAGCTCGACGGGCCCGGCGCCGCTCGCACCGCGCGCGAGCGACTACCTCGGACGCCCCATCGCGCAGCCGATGAGCTACGCGGGCGCCGACTGGCTCGACCGACCCGACCGCGAGGCGCGCGAGCAGCCGGAGCACGTGCTCGATGTCCTCGGCGTGAAGGAAGGCATGGTCGTGGCCGACGTCGGTGCCGGCACTGGTTACTTCACCCTCCGCATCGCCAGGCGGGTCGGCGCGCGAGGGCACGTCTACGCGACTGATCTCCAGCCCGAGATGCTCGAGATGCTCGCAAAAAAGGCCGGGACCGACGCCGTCATCGAGACGAGGCTCTCCACCCCCGCCGACGCCAGGCTCCCGAAGGCAGCGCTCGACCTCGTGCTGATGGTCGACGTCTACCACGAGCTCCCCTACCCGGCCGAGACGATGACCCAGGTGCGCGACGCGCTGAAGCCCGCGGGCCGCGTCGCGCTCGTCGAGTATCGCCTCGAGGATCCGAACGTCGCCATCAAGACCGAGCACAAGATGGCGCTCCCTCAAATCCAGAAAGAGATGGCCGCCGCTCACTTCACGTTCGTCATGAGCGACGAGTCGCTGCCGGAGCAGCGCATCGTCACCTTCTCGAAGTGATCACTCGTCGGGATCAGTCTCGGCGATCTGGGGCTCGACTGGTATTTCACGCCCTTCGGGATCGCATTTTCAGCGCGTCGACCACGGCACGAGCACAAGCGCGCCCCCGCGCCCGACGCCGAAGCGAACGGCTCCCGCTGTCGCTCGGCGCTCGCGAGCTCGATCGCCGCCAAGTCGGCGCGTCGAAGCTGACGCATCCGCGTGCCCGTAAGAAGGCTCGGCTTGTCGCCTCGGAAGAGGCCATGGTACGATTTACGCGCAATATAGGAGAAACCCTGTTGATTCTTGCTCTCCGCTCGTGGTCGGACCCCGGCGTGCACCGCAGCGTGTCCAGCCTGGAGAGGTCCCGCGGGCGCGGAGCCTCTCTCGCCGCAGGGCGCCCGCTGCGCGCCGGCCGTGCGTGGCCGTGCGCGTGCGCTGAGCGAGCGCACAGCCGAGGGGCGGAGCCGTGGTAGGGGAAGCCGGGACCGAGGCGGCCGTCTCGGCCGTGCTCGAGTGGTTCCTGGGAGACGCTTGCCGCGCGCTCTGCATCGAGGACACGCTCGACGCGATGGGCGAGCTGCTGTGCGCACAGGGCTTCCCTGTATGGCGGATCGGCACGAGCCTGTTCACATCACACCCCGAGATCCACGCGCGCGAGCTCGTCTGGTCGCGGGGAGAAGGCACGCGCGCCCGGGAGATGCCCTACGGCGTGGTCGAGGCTCCGGCCTTCCGCGCCAGCCCGATCGCCGCGGTGTTCGCCGGCGAGCCCCGTATCCGTTGCCGGCTGTGGATCGACGAGGAACGAGCTCGATTTCCCGTGCTCGACGACCTCGCGCGCGAGGGCGCCACCGACTACATCGTGAACGGCATGCGGTTCAGCGACGGCCGCATCAACTGCATCTCAGTCGCGAGCGACCGACCGGGCGGCTTCACTGATGCGGAGTGCGAGTCGCTGCGCCGGATCCTGCCGCTCGCGTCGATGCGCATCGAGCTCGAGTCCCACCGCTACGCGATGCAGTCGCTCCTGGGCGTCTACCTGGGGCCCAACGCCGCGGCGCGCGTCGCCACCGGCGCGTTCCGGCGCGGAAGCGGCGAGCGGATCGAAGCGGCCGTGTGGTTTTCCGATCTGCGAGGCTTTACGGAGCTGGGTGACCGTCGTCCTCCCGATGAGGTGGTCGCCACGCTCGACGCGCACTTCGAGATCATCGGCGGTGCGGTCGAGGCCGAGGGCGGGGAGATCCTGAAGTTCATCGGCGACGCGGTGCTGGCGATCTTTCCCTGCCGCGAAGGAGGGCCCGAGGCGGCCTGCGCGCGGGCGGTTCGGGCGGCGCGGCGCTGCCTGACGGCGATGGACGCGGCGCGGGCCCGCGGGGCGCCGTTGCTGGAAGTCGGCGTGGCGCTGCACGTGGGCGAAGTTATGTACGGCAACATTGGCCCCCGGAGCCGGCTCGACTTCACGGTGATCGGCGCAGCGGTAAACGTCGCCTCGCGGGTCGAGGGGCTGTGCAAGACGTTGGGCCGGCGCCTGCTGGTGACTGGAGATGTGGTCGCGCATCTGACCGACGCGACGCTGGTCCCGCTGGGGGCGCACGCGCTGCGGGGCATCACCACCCCGATCACGTTGTACACGACGGGCTAACGGGCGGTCAGCGCCCCCTGCCCCCAAACGGCCATTGACCGTCAAAAAAAAGGAGGGGCAGATGAACCCGAACATTCCAAAGATTGAGAAGCTGATCCGTCTCGCAACCGACGCTGCCGCAAGCCCGGAGGAAGCACGCTCTGCGGCTCACGCGGCGTGCAAGCTGATTGTTTCAAACGGCCTAACGCTCGTAGACAGGCCAAGCTCTACGGCCAGTGAGCCTCCCCCAGAGCCGACCGAGTCTTCGGCTTTCGATCAGCGCATGAGGGACTGGGTAAACGCAGGGAAAGCCTTTGACGGTCCTGAGTGGGACTGGATAAAACAAACGTCCGCGCGCGAGGCAGCAAGCAAGGCTGCCAAGGCTGCCAAGGCTGGCAAGCCTGCCAAAACTGGCAAGGCTGCCAAGGCTGCCAAGGCTGCCAAGGCTGCCAAGGCTGGCAAGGCTGGCAAGGCTGCCACGGCTGCCAAGGCGGGCAACGCTTCGAGGCCGGGCGTCATAGACCCTTCTCGGCACGTCGTGGAGACTCGGAGGCCTTTTGGCTGCGCGGTTTGCGGCGATATTCAAGAGCGAGGGGAGCCCGTTGCGAAGCGTGACAGTGACGGCTCGCGGATTTGCATTCCGTGCTGGACGCACGGTCTTGGCTACGGGGACTCGAATGGGGACTACTAGCAGGCCGTTGAAGAACGGCCTGCTAGCCTTTCATCTCGGGG
>CANJCO010000127.1 GCA_947473045.1 Myxococcales bacterium
GGCGTCGAGGAGGCGGCGTTCGTGCGGCGGGTGTACCTCCATGCGCTCGAGGCCAGCGGACAGCACGAGGACGCGCGCGCAGCCCGCGAGGAGGCGCGGGCGTGGGTGCTGGCGCGCGCGGGCCGGATCGCGGGCGAGCACTACCGACGCACCTTCCTCCGCGGCGATCCCGACAACGCGGGCATCATGGGAGATCGCAGTTAGCAGGGTGTTCGCCTGGCACCGCGGCACCCGCCCGAGAGGCTCGCCCGTGGTCGCGCGCAGAACGGCGAGCCTTGCCGCTCCCGCGGACCCGTGAACGCTCCACCGCGCCTCGACTTCGTAGTCAGTATACGATTCGGGGGTATCGCACGTACAGGCCCGCCAACGCGGGCGGCGCGGCAAGAACACCTCACCCGAACACCTCACAAAAAGCGCACCATGAACAACCTCGAGATTGGCAAAGATGGAGAAGGGCAGTGGCTGACGGGGAGCCTGTCGAAGAGGCCTGTCTTCATCCCAGGCGTTCGCGTTTGTCCGACGTCCGACCTTGCGCCGGAGACCTATCCAGACGTACGCAGCTTTCGCCAACGATTCGGGCTGCTCGTTCCCGCCACCAACACCACCATGGAGCACGAGCTCTGGAGCCTGATTTTCGCCAATCCCGAGCCGGACAGACTGGCGGGGGTCGGCCTCCACACCACCCCGGTGCTCACGCCCAGACCGGATGTGAGCTCAGCCGCGGGCGTCGAGCAATATCGGCTCCAGTTTCTCGGAGGCGTAGAGGCCGCCGTGAAGGCGGCGCTGCTTGCCGCGCCGCAGTACCTCATCATGGGAATGAGCTTGGAACACATCGTCTCCGGAATCGCGCCGATCCGGCAGACGATGGCCCAGATCGAGCGATACAGCGCTCTTTCGTGGGCGACTTGGCACGACGCCGTGCAGGCGGCGCTTCAATGTTACGGCGCAAAGCGAATTGGCCTTGTTACCCCGTTTGAAAAGATTGGCAATGAATCCGCGGCGCGAATGTTCCGTGAGCTGGGCTTTGATGTGGTCGATAGCTTTGGCTTCGCCTGTGGCAACACGCAGCACATCGCGCACATTCCAGACTGGGCCAAAGACAACGCCGTCATGGGTATGGTCGCCAAAAGCCCGCACCTCGATGCGATCGTCCAGTGTGGCACCAACATGTCGATGATCGGTGTCTCCCAGCGAATCGAGCCGATGATCGGTATTCCGATTATCGGGATCAATCAGGCGTGTTTCTGGTATGCGCTGCGCGAGAGCGGGTTCAACTCGCCGCTGCGGGGCGGGGGACGCTTGCTCACCGAATTCTGAGCGTGGTCGCTTCTCTATCGACTCGAGCGCCACGCCAAGGAGCAGAGAATCTCCCAGGTCGCGCACCTGAAGCTTCGAAGGCTGCGCGTGGGGCCAGAATCACCCCCCAAAAGCGATCGACGAAAAGCTCCCGGTCGCCTGGGCCGCAGCAGGCGGAGCGCGCTCGGCGCCGGTTGTCACCACGCGGTTCGACGGTGGTAGTTGGCCTGTTCCGCCGTTCGTGAGTGTGAGGCCTTCGTCTAAGCGCGCTTGCGCGTTGCGATGCTCGATCGCGCCTTGATCTTGCGCCCGCGCGGAGCTTGCCCTCAAGGCGCGGCCCTCAGTTGCAGAGCGGAGCTTTGCACTCGTACGTGGGCGCCGAAATTCCGTCGATTCCGTCGTTCGTCCCCGGAGTGCCGCCCAGCCCCTTTGAGCCCTTCATGCCTGATGCGATCGCAGCCTGAGTGACGCTATCGATTTGCGGTTGCGATCCCTTCCATAGAACGCCGATTGAATGGCCACCGGCGCCACCGCCACCGGCTCCGCCGTTGCCGCCGCTGCCCCCGTTACCACCATTGCAGGCCCCGCCAGAGCCGTTCCCCCTAAACCCACCAGGAGTTTGGCCGACCTGACCGGAGGTTCCCGCACCACCCTTGCCTCCGCTGGCGGCGTTGATCGCAGAAGTACTCAACTTCAATGTGCTGTTGAGCGCAATGATTCCAACACTGATGCCTCCACCCTTTCCGCCACCACCGGGCGCTCCTCCGCAACCGCCCGCGCCACCAGTTCCGCCTGCGCCAGTGTATCCGCCGCCGCCTCCACCGCCCTGACCAGGGGATCCGGAAGCCGTCGCATCACCCCCCGCAGCTCCGTGCCAACCGCTTGAGTCGAGCGTACCGTTGCTCGTAGCCCCGACCCCATTCGCGCCAGCCGATCCGTCTCCACCCTTGCCCCCGCCAACACTGGAAATGCAACCTGCGACTGTTCCCTTGTTGCTTCCGCCCGGAGTGCCATCGGCGCCATCAAAACCGCTGTCACCGCCCTTGCCGCCCTTCGTCGTTGTGCCGTCCGGGCAAATTACAGTGTTTTCTCCGCCACCACTCGAACCGATGGCGTCGTTGCCCTTCAACCTCGCGGGGGTCGGATATGTGTAGTCCGTTCGCTGGCCGTTCGCACCCGCGCCAGCCGCGCCGCTCGTTAGCAGAACTCGAGTCGCGGTAACATTCGTTGATGTGTCGACAAAAAGCGCCGCGCTGGATGCGCCGGAAATCCCTATTGCGTCTGCACCGTCGAGTTCCAAGTCTTCGAGCAAAACCGCCGAATTCACGTTCGAAACGCGAAGGACGTAGTCCGGTTTCGCTCCGGCGAACCGTGGCTTTGCGCCCGAATAGCTCCAGTCGGCGCACTTGAATCCGCCGTAAACCGCCATCCCGATCTGAACGTCTACGCTCTCGACGTAGGTTCCTTCGCACACATAGATTCGTGAACGACCTTTTAGCTTGGTGAGCGCATTCGTGAGGGTCTTGACCGGAGCGGCCTTGCTGCCATCGTTGGTCTCGTCCCCCGTCGGCGAGACGAACACCCCGACCGAGTCTTCGATGCACGCCGTGCTGTCTTTCGGGTCTTTCGCGAGATCGCACCCGGGCGGCGCATCAACGATCGACCCGTCTGCACGTCCGTCGAGCGTTGCGTCGAGGCCGCCGTCCGGGCACGCTCCTTTGTAGTCGCAGAAGTTGTCGGGCGGGCTGTCGCCGCAGGCCTGCAATCCAACGAATGCTGCTACGAGTCCGAGCAACGCCGTCGTTCGCATTTCAAAAAGCTCCCATAATTTCGAAAGCAGTGCCCCCCATACAGGGTGTGAGTCGCAACCCGCCCGTTGACTGCATTTTCTGGGAAGACGGGGGCCAAATCAGGATCGCCGCGCCCGCCGCGACAGCGGCACTGCCGGCGATCACCGTCACCGCTGAGAGGGTCTTGAAAGTCGCTTGTCGATCGCGCGCGTCGGCCAAGTCGGTGCAGCTCAGGCTGGTACACGAGCCCGAACTCGCGAGGGTCTCCGCATCGCTCTTCGCGCGCTGATTGAGTCCAAAAAATACGCCGCCCAGAACGAGTCCGGCGACGCCGACTGCGGCGAGGGTGCCGCCGGCGATCCATTTTGGTGCGTTGTTCACCTGGACTTGCGGCGTCGGAGCTCTGACTGGCAAATTCGCGGTCGCGCGATCGGTCGTAGGCGAAGTGTTGGCGGAGGTGGTTGTCGTCGTCGGCGGGCCGCCCGGAAACACGAGCGTCAGATCGGTGCTCTCCCCGTTGCTGAGCGAGATGTCTCGCGTGGCCTCGTTGCCGCTCAGGTGAATCGCGAACACGCGTCTACCCGCGAGGACGTCGACTGGCTGCGCGGTAGGCGCGCGGGTGACGACTTCGCCGTCGACGAGAATGTCTGCGCCATCGGGCGCGTGAACGGTGACATGCGCGGTCAGCTTGCCGAGATCGTCCATGAACTTCTTCGACCGACCGACGAGGTCCGCTGGGCTCCGCGGATCGAGCACCAAGGTTCGAAAGTGACGCATCGACTCCACTGGATGCGCCGACTTCTTCTCGGACACGGCCAGATTGTAGAGCACGTCCGGTGCCTTGAGCACTGCGTATGCCTGCACGAACTTCACGCGTGCTTCCTCGTATTGGCCCCTGTTCGCGAGGGTGAGGCCCTCGTCGAAGCGCGCTTGCGCGTTGCGATGCTCGATGGCGGCTTGATCTTGCGCCCACGCGGAGCTTGCGGTGAGCGCGAGAGCCAAACCGACTGCGCAGAGAGTCGTGTTCATGGTCGTTTCATTGTGGGGGAGAAATCGTCGTCGCTCGCAGTGGAGCGCACGGTCGATGGGGGAGGCGTTACACGGACGGACGAAGGCGGTCGCGCGGTGGGCGCGGGTTTGGCGGACTGGATATCCGAGGCCATCACAGGAGGCGAGGGCTGAGTCGCCGGCGTCGCGCTTGGTGCCGTCTTCGGAGTGGCGACCGGAGCCGACGCCGAGGCCGTGGCCGAACCCGACGCTCCTCGCTGTGGCGCTGGCTCGGTCGACACCCTTGTGCGAATCGCGATTGCGATGAGCGCGATCAGCACGACGAGTCCGACGGCGACTGGCCAGAGCGGCGGCTTTCGAATCGAACGCATCGGATCCGTCGTGGCGGGCGGCGGGCGGTTGTCGACGTTGCGCGACGTGGGATCGGTCGGAAA
>CANJCO010000128.1 GCA_947473045.1 Myxococcales bacterium
ACCTCCTCGGAGACCGTTCGCGAATCTCGCGGACGTCGAGATCGCGCGTCGCCGAACGCTGCGAATTGAGTTGATGTTCTCTTCGCAACGAGCGTTTATGCGGGAAAACAAGTGCCCCCGCGCTGCGTCAACAGCCGGGGGCATGGGTCAACCTTCCGAGAAAGGCTCACCAAGTGAGGACGCTACTGATCTGCCCTTTGGGGCACAAACGAAAACCTCGTCTCTGCTATCGGGCGCGCCCTCTTCGCCGCGTGCGCGCTCGTCGGAGGCGCGAGCACGCTGGACCATCGGTTCGACAATCCTGATCCGCGGAGGCCCTCATGAGCATCCGCGCCGCGCAGTACGTGCGCATGTCGACCGAGCATCAGCAGTACTCCACCGAGAACCAGGCCGACGTGCTCCGCGAGTACGCGGCGAAGCGCGGGATGGAGATCATTCGCACGTTCGCCGACTCCGGCAAGAGCGGCCTCCGGCTCGACGGGCGCGACGCGCTCAAGGAGCTGATCGCCGTCGTGCAGAGCGGCAAGGCCGACTTCGCGGCGATCCTCGTCTACGACGTGAGCCGTTGGGGCCGGTTCCAGGACGCCGACGAGAGCGCGTACTACGAGTACATCTGCAAGCGCGCCGGCATCCAGGTCGTCTACTGCGCCGAGCAGTTCGAGAACGACGGCTCGCCGGTCTCGACGATCGTCAAGGGCGTCAAGCGCGCGATGGCGGGCGAGTACAGCCGCGAGCTCTCGGCCAAGGTGTTCAAGGGGCAGTGCAAGCTGATCGAGCACGGCTACCGACAGGGCGGCACCGCCGGGTACGGGCTTCGGCGCATGCTGGTCGACCAGAACGGCGAGCCGAAGGCGCAGCTCACCCTCGGCGAGCAAAAGAGTCTCCAGACCGACCGCGTCGTGCTCGTCCCGGGCCCGCCCGAGGAGCTGACCGTCGTCCGCGAGATCTATCGCAAGTTCCTCGAGGACCGGCGGAACGAGCGGGAGATCGCCGACGACCTCAATCGCGGAAGCATCCTGGCAGAGCGGGGCGGCACGTGGTCTCGGGCGACCGTCCACCAGGTGCTCACCAACGAGAAGTACATCGGCAACAACGTCTACAACCGCGTGTCCTTCAAGCTGAAGAGGAAGCGCGTGCGGAACACGCCAGAGATGTGGGTCCGGTGCGACGGCGCGTTCGATGCCATCGTCGAGCCAGCGCAGTTCTACACCGCGCAAGGGATCCTGCTCGAACGGCACCGTCGCCTCTCGAACGACGAGCTCCTCGAGCGCCTCCGCGCTCTCCATGAGAAGTTCGGGCGCCTCTCGGGGATCCTGATCAGCGAGACCGAGGAGATGCCGTCGCCCGCGGTGTACCGCCACCGTTTCGGGAGCCTCGTTCGAGCCTACGAGCTCATCGGCTACACCCCCGACCGCGACTACGGCTTCATCGAGATCAACCGGGCGCTGCGGCAGATGCACCCGAAGCTCGTCGCCGAGACCATCGCATCGCTCGAAGCCCTCGGCGCCCGCATCGAGCGAGATCCCAACACGGACCTTCTCGCCATCAACCGTGAGTTCACCGCGTCGCTCGTCCTCTCCCGCTGCCATCGAAGCGAGAGCGGCGAGTTCCGATGGCTCGTGCGCCTCGATGAGTCGCTGCGACCCGACATCACGATCGTCGTCCGCATGGACGCGTCGAACGAGGCCGCCCTCGACTACTACCTGCTGCCGGCGCTCGACGTGCGCAGCCCGAAGCTGCGCCTCCAGGAGGAGAACGGCATCTACCTCGACGCCTTCCGCTTCGACAACCTCGACTACTTCCTCGGCATGGCCGAGCACGCAGAGGTGGCCGCATGACCGCCATTCAGATGATCGCCGTCGCTGAGATCCGCGTCCTCAACCCGCGGGTGCGGAACAAGGTGAAGTTCCTCGAGATCGTCGGGAACATCTCCAAGCTCGGGCTCAAGAAGCCAATCACCGTGAGCCGCCGCGGGGGCGACGAGCCTGGCTACGATCTGGTGTGCGGTCAGGGCCGCCTCGAGGCGTACGTCGCGCTCGGCCAGACCGAGGTGCCGGCGATCGTCGTCGATGTACCGCGCGAGGACCGCTACATCATGAGCCTCGTCGAGAACATCGCGCGGCGCTCACCGAAGTCGCTCGACTTCGCGCGGGAGGTGCATGCGCTGCGAGAGCGCGGCTACACGCTCGCGCAGATCGCCGAGAAGGTCGACGTCAGCGAGGCATACGTCTCCATGATGTCGCGCTTGATGAAGAGCGGCGAGGAGCGCCTCCTCCGCGGCGTCGAGCGCGGCGACATCCCGATCAACATCGCCGCCGAGATCGCCGCGACCGACGACGAAGGGGTCCAGCGCAGCCTGACCCAAGCGTACGAGTCTGGAAAGCTGCGCGGCTCGTCTCTCGCCAAGGCGCGGCGGCTGATCGAGCAGCGGCGCAGCCGCGGCAAGGGGCTGCGAGGCGACGGGCCCAGGAAGACCGGCGCCCGCAAGGCGGCCGTCACCGCAGAGTCCGTCGTGCGTACGTATAACAAGGAGGTGCAGCGCCAGATGGTGCTGGTGAAGAAGGCCCGCCTCTGCGAGACGCGCCTCACGTTCATCCAGACCGCGCTCGGCGATCTCTTCCGCGACGACAACTTCGTGAACCTGCTGCGCGCCGAAGGCCTGGAGACGGCGCCGAAGTACATCCGCGATCGCGTGCGGGCGGCGGCGGCGCGATGACCAGGAAGGTACGCGCCGCGTTCGCGATGGAGCCGGTGAGCCTCCGGCTGGATCAGGTGCTTCCGACGCGGCCGTTCCAGGAAGTCGTCAAGCAGACGTCGAAGTACAAGGCGATCGCCGCCTCGGTCCGCGAGGTCGGGATCATCGAGCCGCTGGTCGTGCACCCGCAGAAGGGCGGGAAGTACCTCCTCCTCGACGGGCACATGCGCCTGCAGGTGCTGCGTGACCTCGAGAAGGAGGAGGTGCTGTGCATCGTCTCCAGCGACGACGAGTCGTACACCTACAACACCAAGGTCAGTCGCCTCGCGCCGATCCAGGCGAACCGGATGATCCTGAAGGCGCTCGACGCCGGCGTTCCCGAGGAGCGCCTCGCGCGCGCCCTCAACCTGAACCCGAACACGATCCGCTCGAGCCGCTCGCTGCTCACGGACGTCTGCCCGGAGGCGATCGAGATCCTCAAGGACAAGCCCGTCACCGAGGCGGCTCTCCGCGCACTGAAGCGGGTGAAGCCGATGCGCCAGATCGAGATGGCCGAGCTGATGTCGGCGTCGGGCACGTACACCCGCGCGTACGCGGAGGCTCTCGCGATGATGGCGCCAGCGGAGCAGCAGGTCGAGCAGCCAGGGACGAAGAAGGCTGGGCTCGCGCGCCCCGAAGATATGGCGCGCATGGAGAACGAGCTGAGGACGCTGGAAAGGGACTTCGCGATGCTGGACGAGTCATACGGAAGGAACGTCGTCGACCTCACGCTCGCGCGCGGGTACCTGAAGAAGCTCCTCGACAACGGGAAGATCGTGCGGTTCCTCGCGCAGAAGTACCCGGAGATCCTCTCCGAGTTTCAGCGGATCGTCGAGGCGGTGTCGCTCGAGGGGTGAGCGGTGCCCGAGCCCGTTCCTCGCGATGAGTCCGAGCGGGGCCCCCACGCTACGTTGGGAGCTCGGCCCGTTATGTTGGAAGCTCGGGGCGCTATGTTGGGAGCTTGGAGCGGCGCGGCGCCGCGCGAACGACCGAGCTACCGACCGTCGTTGGCGGTCGCCGTCGACTTCTCGAGAACAGGCCCCTCGAAGGCGCTCTTCAGACTCACCCCCAGGGCGTCGAGAATCCGACTTGCTCGGTCGACGGTGACGCCGTGGTACTCGTTGCGCTCGTCGCGCGACACCTGCGATTCGTTCACGTCGAGGCGCTCGGCGAGCTGCCTCTGGGTGAGGCCAAGGGCGATGCGAAGCGCGACCAGCGTGCGCCCGAGTCCGTGAAGGTTCTCGAGCTCGCCGAGATCGCCGCGCTTCAGGCGCTCGTAGGCCGCCACCTCCTCCTCGAGCTGAAGATGAAAGGAGCGGAGCGGGTCCATCGCTCGCTTGATCTCGGTCTTGGTCAGGCCCGTCTTGGCGAGCGCCGCCCGGTGGTCGGACAGACGCTTTCGCTCGTCCGCCACGCGCTGCACCGCCTCCCTGTATTCAGCCTCATTGCGGATCATGGCGCTCCCACCTCCATGATCAGCATAACAAATATGTAAAGCTGTACTCATGAGGCGAGCGCGAGCCCCACAAAATGTGGAAAGCGCCGACCCGCGCGAAGGGATCGGCGCTGTGCTGATGCGGAGGCTCGAGGTCAGCGGGCGGGCGTCACCTTGGCGAACGCTGCGGCGAGCGCGGCTCGAGTCTTCGGGCCGGCGACACCATCGACGGCTCCTGCATAGGGCTGGTGCTCGGCCTGGAACTTCTGGACGGCGGCGCGCGTTCGCGGACCGTCCTCACCGTCGATCGCGCCCGGGTCGTAGCCGACCTTCGTCAGCGCGATCTGAACGCCCTCGA
>CANJCO010000129.1 GCA_947473045.1 Myxococcales bacterium
GGGGAGGTATGCACCTCCCCGCCCCGAAAAACGCGGTTTTTCGGGGTCCCCACCCCACGCAATTGGCTTCGCCAATTACTATCAGGGTGTTTTTCAACACCCTGCTAGCCGCGGCGCCGTCACCGAGCGCGCTGCAGCTCAGCCGCCTTCGTTTTCCTCGAACTCGGCGTCGATGACATCACCCTTCTTACCTGCCGCCGGCGGGGCCTCGCCGCCTTCCGGAGCGCCGCCAGGAGCGCCGCCCGGAGCACCGCTCGTGGCGCCGTACATCACGCTCGCCATGCGGTGCGCTTCCTTCTCGAGGCTCGCCATGACGGTCGTGATTCTGGCGTCGTCCTGCTTCTCGACAGCCTCGCGCCCCTCCTTGATGAGCCCCTCGAGCGTCGCTGCGTCGGCGGCGGGGAGCTTCTCCTTGTTCTCGGAGAGCGTCTTGTCGAGCGTGTAACAAAGGTTGTCGAGCTTGTTGCGGCGCTCGACCTCCTCGCGACGCGCGCGGTCCTCGGCCTCGTGATCGGCGGCCTCTTTGACGGCGCTCTGGATCTCGGCTTCCGACAAGCCCGAGTTGGAGGTGATGGTGATTTTCTGGTCTTTGCCAGTCGCCGTGTCCTTGGCGTGCACGCTCAGAATACCGTTGGCGTCGATGTCGAACGTGACCTCTACCTTGGGCACACCGCGCGGCGCGGGCATGATGCCTTCGAGGTGAAACTTGCCGAGCGACCGGTTGTACTTCGCCTCGGTTCGCTCGCCCTGAAGCGCGTGAACCTCGACCGAAGGCTGGCTGTCGGCGGCCGTCGAAAAGACCTCCTTCTTTTGCGTCGGGATGGTCGTGTTGCGCGGGATCATCACGGTCATGATGCCGCCGAGCGTCTCGATGCCGAGCGAGAGCGGGGTCACGTCGAGCAGGACCATGTCTTTGACATCGCCGCTCAGCACGCCGGCCTGAACCGCCGCGCCGATGGCCACGACTTCGTCAGGGTTGACGCCCTGATGCGGGTCTTTGCCGAAGAACTTTTTAACCGTCTCTTTGATGAGCGGAACGCGCGTCGAGCCACCGACGAGCACGACCTCGGCGATGTCGCCGGGAGACTTTTTTGCGTCCTGCAGCGCCTTTTTCACGGGCTCCATCGAGCGCTCGACCATCGGCGCGATCATTTGTTCGAACTTCGACCGCGACAGCTTCATGTCGAGGTGCACCGGGCCCCCAGCGCCCACAGTGACGTACGGCAGGTTGATGGTGGTCTCCTGCACGTTCGACAGCTCGATTTTCGCCTTCTCGCCGGCTTCCTTGAGACGCTGGAGCGCCATCTTGTCTTTCGTCAGATCGACGCCCGAGCTCTTTTTGAACTCGGCGACCATCCAGTCGATGATCAAGTTGTCGAAGTCGTCGCCGCCGAGGTGCGTATCGCCGTTGGTCGCCATGACCTGAACGACGTTGTCGCCGACCTCGAGAATCGAGATGTCGAAGGTGCCGCCGCCGAAGTCGTAGACGGCGATGATTTCGTCCTTCTTCTTGTCGAGGCCATAGGCGAGCGCCGCAGCCGTAGGCTCGTTGACGATGCGCTTGACCTCGAGACCGGCGATGCGGCCCGCGTCTTTGGTGGCCTGGCGCTGGGCGTCGTTGAAGTAGGCGGGCACAGTGATGACGGCCTCGCTGATCTTCTCGCCGAGGTAGTCTTCGGCGGCCTTCTTGAGCTTCTGGAGCACCTTCGCCGCGACCTCGGGGGGCGTGACGATCTTGCCGCGCACGTCGAAGGAGCTGTCGCCGTTGCTGGCGCGCGCGACCTTGTAGGGCACGCGCTTGGTCTCCTCGCTCACTTCCTCGAAGCGGCGGCCGATGAAGCGTTTGGCGCTGTAAATCGTATTTTCGGGGTTCGTGACCGACTGGCGCTTGGCGATTTGTCCGACGAGGACTTCGCCGTTCTCGCTCCAGGCGACCACGCTCGGGGTCGTGCGCGCGCCTTCTTCGTTCGCGATGACCTTGGGCTCGCGGCCCTCCATGATGGCCACACAGCTGTTGGTCGTGCCGAGGTCGATGCCGATGATCTTGCCCATGACTGCTTCTTTCCGTTTTCGGGGGGTCAGAGAGCGCCGAGAAGGTCGCACCCATGACGCCGGGTTGCCGCTCGCTTAGCCGAGCGCAGCACCAAAACCAAGCCGATCGCCTGGCAGGTCGCGTGACCTCGCCCCCGGGGGGACGAGAAGAGCCTCGGCGCTGCGGCCGTCTTCGACGCCGCTTCGACTTGGCTCTCGAAGGCCAAGCTAATCACCATGCCCCGCACGTCAACGGCGCGGGCACAGTTCGTGTCACGCGCGTGGTTTTCGCGCGTTTCGTAGCCATTTGCGCGCCGAGGGCCAAATCCTTTGGCCAGCGGGGGTCGCGAAGGGTAAGAAGAGCGGTGTCGTAGTCCTCGGGGCCTGCCCCGGGAACGCGATGTAACGCGATCACGATGCCCACGCACGACGACTCTCACGCGACGCCCCCACGCCCCCAGCCAGCCGAAGCACGCCCCCGCGGGCGTCGCCCTCGCCGCGAGCGCGACTTGCCTGCCGGCCCTGAGATGCCTTCGTTCCGCGTCGAAGACGAGGCCCCCGCTGCCGAGCCGGTCGAGCAGCGCCACGCAGGCACGACGATGGTTCGTCACGACGCCTTCCTGCCCGAGCGCCTCATCGACGCCGACGCGGCGAAGGTCGTTCGCCGGCTCGAGCGCGCCGGATTTCAGGCCTATCTCGTGGGCGGATGCGTTCGCGACCTGCTTCTCGGCGGCAAGCCGAAAGACTTCGACGTGGCGACCAGCGCCCGCCCCGAAGACGTACGCGGACTGTTCCGTAATTGCCGCATCATCGGGCGCCGGTTTCGGCTCGCGCATGTGCTCTACGGTCAGGGCAAGGTCATCGAAGTCGCTACTTTCCGGCGCAATCCCGTCGCCGACGACGACGAGGCCGACCTTCTCATCCGCAGCGACAACGTCTTCGGAGAGGCCCACGAAGACGCCCTCAGGCGCGACTTCACCATCAACGCGCTCTTCTACGATCTCGATCGCGGGCAGGTGCTCGACTGGTGCGGCGGCATGGAAGACGTCGCGCGCCGCACGATTTCCACGATCGGCGAGCCGTCGGTTCGGTTCCGCGAAGATCCCGTGCGCATTTTGCGCGCGATCAAGTTCGCGGCGCGCCTCGACCTCGGGATTCACGCCGACTGCTACGACGCGATGGTGGCCCACCGCGAAGAGCTCGCGAAGGCGGCCCGGCCCCGCGTCTTCGAAGAGATCCTTCGATTGCTTCGCGGCGGCGCTTCGCATCGCTCGATGTGGCTGCTGTGGGAGTCGGGCGTCATGGCCCTGCTGCTACCCGAGCTCGCCGCGTTTCTCGACGACGCCGAGTCGACCGGAGACGCCGCCGAGCGCTTCTGGCGCAGGCTCGACGTACTCGACCGCATGACACAGGAGCGCGGTAAACCGCTCGACGACGTGGTGCTTTTCTCGGCGCTGCTGCGCGAGCCGATGGTCGAATCGTGCTCGGGAAGCCGCGATCTGGGCGCCGCCACCAACGACTTTCTTCAGCCGATCATCGAGCGCATCGCGCTGCCGCGGCGCATCGCCGAGGGCATCAGCCGCGCGCACATGCTCGTTGAGCGCGTGCTTCGCCGCGGCGTGTCGCGCCTGGTTCGTCAGGAGCTGCCCCCGGTGCTCGTCGACGGCCTCGAAATCGAGCTCGTCATCCACGGCCACGACACCACCGGGCTCGTGCACCTTCGTCGCGCCCCCGGCCGCGACGACCGCTGACGCTCACAGCTGGCAGGGCGTTGAGAAACACCCTGCTAGAAATTGGCGAAGCCAATTGCGTGGGGTGGGGACCGGCGAAAGACAGCGTTTTTCGAGGCGGGGTGCATGCCTCGCCGAGATGAAAGGCTCGCAGGCCGCTGCTTCAACGGCCTGCTAGCAGGGTGTTGAAAAACACCCTGATAGTAATTGGCGAAGCCAATTGCGTGGGGTGGGGACCCCGAAAAACCGCGTTTTTCGGGGCGGGGAGGTGCATAC
>CANJCO010000130.1 GCA_947473045.1 Myxococcales bacterium
CCCCGAAAAACGCGGTTTTTCGGGGTCCCCACCCCACGCAATTGGCTTCGCCAATTACTATCAGGGTGTTTTTCAACACCCTGCTAGAAATATTGATTGTGACCGTCGAACACGCCCCGAACGAAGAGCCTGCGAACAGGTGGGTTGTCCGCAGGCTTACTATCAAGTCGATTCACGGCATGCGTGCGCCGATGAAGGACTCTGCCGATGGTCGACGTCTACCACAAGCTCCCCTACGCGGCCGAGACGATGACCCATGTGCGCGACGAGTCGCTGCCAGAGCAGCGCATCGTCACCTTCTCGAAGTGATCACTCGTCGGGATCAGTCTCGGCGATCTGGGGAGTGAGCACCATGTGGTGATCCGGCGTGATCGTGACCTTGAGAGCAAAGGTGGATGATTTGCCATCTCCGTTCAAATCGCCGCGCGCGATGATGTCGGCGCTCTTGCCGTCCTTCGACGCCTTCACTTCGTATTGGTAATACTGCGGCGAAGACATCTCGAACTTCAGCTGCTCCCAGGGCTTCCAGTCCTCGGGGCTCGACTGGTATTTCACGCCCTTCGGGATCGCATTCGGCGTCGGCGCGATCGACGAGAGGCGCTTCTTCGAACGGTCGACGAGCTTGCCCTTCGCGTCCGCGTAGTCGGCCTCATACCAGCTGACGACGTCCCTGCCGATCTCACGGAGCGTGGTCTTCACCTCGACCTGCTTGGTCTTCACGAGATACTTTCGCACGCTGGAGATCGCGCTGGCCGAGAGCGCGCCGAGGTCAAAGGCCTGGTCGACCGGCTTCTCGACAAGGTCGAACTTCATCGCGAGCGTGTTGCCCGTGCGCGCGACGCCGAAGGCCGCGACCGAGCGCTCGATGATCTGGGCCTGGGCCTTCGGGAGCTGGAGCTCCTTCACGAGGCCCGTCACAAGGGCGCCCCGCTGGTTATCGATGATGGCCTCGATGCCCTTCGCCTCGTCCTCGCTCCCAAAGCCGACATCCGCGGTGAGCCGGAAGCGCTCGTCGTTGATCGTGAGGGCGCCGCGGAGCTCGCGGCGCTCATCGCGGCCGACGACGACGGCGAGCTCGTCGCTCTTGAGGGTAATCGAAGGTGCGGCGCTCGGCGCCCTCCCGGCGAGGGCGGCCTCCACGTGCGGGCGATCGCCGACGATGACCCAGCCGGGCTGGAACGCGACGAGCGCGTTGGTGGTCCCCTCACTCCTTTCGAACGCTGCCGTCGCCCCGGCGACGGTGGTTGGCCTCGCGCCCGTGAGCGTCGGGCCGCACGCCGTCTGCACGGCGTCGCCGTCGACCCGCACGACAACGAAACCACGCTCGCCGCCGCTCGCCGCGAGCACCTCCTTCGCCCCCGCGAACAGCGCGGTCGCACAGCCGCGCTCGGCGTCGGGGATCTCCTTCATCGCGAGAAGCGCCGGGACGAGGCCCTTCGCGAGCTCAGTCGAAGCGATGCCAGCGACGTCAGCATAATAGACGACCGACGCCCCGGTACCGAACGGCCACTTCGCGAGGATCTCCTTCGACGGGCCGCGCGTCGCAGGCGGCGCGACGGGCACCGTGGACGGGTCGACTGTGGCGACCTTGACGTCCTCCGGCGTCTTCGAGGGAGGCGGCGAGCCGCAAGCGGCGAGCATCAGAATCGTCGGGACGAGGGGAAGAGCGAGACGCATGGCAGGACATTACAACGAGGGCGACGCGCTGTGCGGATCATCGGGTCCGTCTCTGCGAGCGTCGCGTGACGCGGCCTCCCGTTCGAGGCGTTCAAGGAGCTGAACGAGCTGAAGAAGCGCATGAGCGGGCGTCAGGCACCCCGCGACGATGCCGCGACGTTTGACCTGCTCACGGAGCGCTGGCGCGAGCACTGGCTCGATCCGCGGCTCGTCACGAGCTGGACCTACGAGGTGGACGCCGCCGGTGTACCCCGACTCCTGTGCACGATGGGCCTCCCGGACGGCGTGAGGGCCGAGACCCCGCCGCCCGCCGAGAAGCGCGTCGCCATCGCCGGCAAGTTCCTCGACGAGGCGCGAATCGCGCAGGGGGGAAACCCCCTCTTGAGCTTCCCGGTGGATCGCCACCGCGGCGTGATCGGTGAGGACGGAACTGCGACAGTGTACGCGATGATGCCGTCGGCTCTGCAGCTCTTCGCGGAGGGCAGCTTGCCGCGCGTCGGTGGCAGCCCGATCGAGGTCGACATCGGCGGCCGCAAGCTCGGCCCGATGGTGCTGACCGAGGTCCGCTGCGGCGGCGAGAACTATCGACACGACATCGCCGTGCTCGTCTTCCGAACCGCGACGCCAGGGCCAGCACGTGATCGTGCAACGGTTTCGTTGAGGCACGTTTTCTTAGTTATGGAGATGAGCGAGTTCGAATTTCCGAGGCGGCATGCTGTGTCGTGAGTGGATCCGAATCATGTTGTAGAAGACGTCGATGTATTCGTAAGTCGCGGTCCTTGCTTGGTAGTCGTCCTCGAAGGTGTCTCCGAGTTCGGTCTTCAAGCGAGCGAAGCTGGATTCAGCGACAGCATTATCCCAGCAGTTCCCTCGGCGACTCATGCTTTGGTTGAAACCATGGGCGGCGAGGTCTTTCCGAAAGACTGCGCTTGCGTATTGTGAGCCGCGGTCGGAGTGAAAGAGGCAGCCTGGCGGAGGTTGTCGCGTGCGCACGGCCATGGTGAGAGCATCACGCACCAACTGCGCGTCGATAGCGCGGGAGAGTTGCCTGCCGACGATCATCCCGCTGTAGCAATCAATGATCGTGCACAGGTACAGCCAGTGATCACCGGCCGTTAGGTACGTGATGTCCGATACCCATGCTGTATTCGGTGCGGCGGCGACGAACTCACGGTTCAGGAGATTGGGTGAAACGGTCAGTGTTGGGTCTGCGTTCGTGGTGAGAACGAAGGCTTTTGGGGCACGCACGCGAAGACCAAGGCTGGTTCGAAGCCTGCTAATTCGCCGTCTCGAAGTGTGAATTCCTTTCGTGGCAAGTTCGCTTTTGATTCGAGGCGTTCCGTAATTCTGGCGCCCCACTTCGTGAGCGACGGCGATTGCATCCGCGAGTGTGGCGTCTTCGGCTGCGCGGGCTGAAGGGGGCGCTTCGCGCCGCGCGCAGAATGCGTAGAAGCCTTGCTCGCTCACACCGAGCGCCTCGCAGCGTGCACGCACCGTCATCGTGCGCGGTCCGCTCTCGATCAGCTCGAAGTTCACGACTGACCCCTGGCGAAATACGCCGATATTTTTTTTAGAAAGTCGCGCTGCTGGGTCATCTCCAACAGCGCGTGCTTGAGTCGGCGATTCTCGGCAGCGAGATCACCTGTCTCCTCGTCGAACACTGGAGCCGTGTAGCCGACCAGCTCACCGCGCCGCGCCTGACTCACCCACTTGTGGATGTTGGTGACGGAGAGCCCGGTCTCGTGAGCAAGCGCGCTTTGGCTCTTGTTTTCTTCGATGACCCTGCGGGCGATCGAGACCTTCAGTTCAAGACTGTGCTTGGCGGGCGCGCCTAAACGACGTTTTTGGTTCACAGACAATGGTTTCATGATTCGAGGACTTTGGCGATGACTGCCTCAACAGAACTGTTGCATGTTCA
>CANJCO010000131.1 GCA_947473045.1 Myxococcales bacterium
CAAGCATCGGTTTTGTCGGGACTGCGTCGTTCGCACACGAGGGCTTGTGCAAAACCGAAAGCAGTGAGCGTCTTGCCGACGCCCGATGGGCCATCGAAGAGGAGCGCGTGGTGGAGGCGACCACTGGCCAGCGATCGGCGCAGCGTGTCGAGCGCGGTGTCTTGCGCGCGGACTTCATCAAGCAACGCTCCCATGCGGGGAAGAGCAGTACCCGGGCGCCCAGGCAGCGGCAAGTAGCGCTATCAGTCGTCGTCGTCCTCGTCCGGTGGCGCAGGCTCGCCCCTGGCAATCGCTGCGGCCACGCGCTCTCTCGCGAACATACGGTTGAGCGTGCGCCTGTCGATCCCGAGCACCTCGGCCGCGCGCGTTTTGTTCCCGCCGGTGCGCGAAAGGACGCGGTCGATGTAGCGTCGTTCGAGCGTCGCGAGCGGTGGCCAGTCATCGGCGAGTGTGGATTGCGCCTGGTGAGCCGCGGCCTCGATCCAAGGCTTCGCCAACTCCCCGGGCAGGTCCGCCGCGGTGATCACACCCTCGCGGGCGAGGAGTATCGCGCGCTCTACGATGTGCGACAGCTCGCGGACGTTTCCGGGGAAGTTGTATGCGGCGAGCGCCTCGAGCACTTCAGGCGCGACGTTCGGAACGGGTCGCCGAAGTCGCACCGCGTGCTTCGACAAGAAATGGCGCGTTAGAATCGCGATATCCTGCTTGCGCTCGCGCAGCGGTGGCACGCGAACCGTCACTACCTGGAGGCGAAAGTAGAGATCTTCGCGAAAGCGTCCGGCGGCGACGTCCGACTTGAGGTCGCGGTTGGTGGCCGCGACGACGCGAACATCGACTTTGACCGTCTCGGACGCTCCGACGCGCCGAATCTCACCTTCTTGGAGCACCCGCAGCAGTTGGACCTGCATTTTTGGCGTGATTTCGCCCATCTCGTCAAGAAACAGCGTGCCGCCGGAGGCCTCCTCAAACACGCCGCGCCGCTGGCCAGAGGCCCCCGTAAACGCTCCGCGTTCGTGGCCAAAGAGCTCGCTTTCGAGAATCGACTCGGGAAGCGCCGCGCAGTTCACCGGGACGAACGCCCTCGTCGCGCGCGGGCTCTTCGCGTGAATTTGCCGCGCTACGAGCTCTTTTCCAGTTCCGCTTTCACCAATGATGAGGACGGTAGCCGTGGTCGGCGACACGTGCGCCACAGTCTTGTAGAGATCGATCATCGCGGGAGCCGCGCCTACGATTTGCATCGCCCCGGCGGCAACCTCCCGGGGGTCGCTCGGCGCTTGCACGACGATCGCGAGGGCGCGCCTCGCGATCGCCTCGCCGACCATGCGCTTCAGCTCGCTCGGCTCGATCGGTTTCGGAAGGTAATCGTAAGCGCCTTGGCTCACGGCCGCCATCGCTCCCTCGATGTCGGCGTACGCCGTCATAAGGATCACCGGCATATGAGGCATGGCCTCGCGAACCCTGCGCAGCACGTCGTGACCGCTCGTCCCCCCTGCGAGGTGAATGTCGCTGAGGACAAGATTGAAGGTAGCGAGCTTCGCGGCGCCGGGGAGTTCATCGGCCCGATCGAGGCACTCGACGTCGTAGCCTTCATTCGTCAGTACACGCGACAACAGGCCGGCGAGCATGTCGTCGTCTTCGAGCAGCAGTACCCGATGGCGTGACGAACTTCGGCTCGTCGTTCCGCGCGTGGGAGGTTCGCTCACGGCTGCTCCGTGCAGTGCGCTGGCCGGGGGAGTTTTTGAGAGGCCGAGGATGCGGCTGCGCGACAAGTTGTCGCAGGCGCCGAGGGTAATCGGGGCATCAGGGAGTCCTTCGACGCGAAAAGCTTCTGGTTTCTGTGGGCAACGGGCGTCGGAGGGCCCGACCAGCAAGCTGCGTGCCCGTCACGACCAACGTCCCACCTCCACCGATGCTGGAACTCCACCGACGGCGGAAGCCTCTGGAAGCGTCGGGGTGCCGCCCGGCGGCTACTGACGCCGCCCGACGGCGAAGCGCTCGCGACGTCAACGGCGCGGCAAAAGAGCTTCGCGATCTTTTGCGTGTACGGTCTCCTGCTGACGGTACTTTGTGGGGAGTCACGCGGTCGGGCAGCTCGGCGCTCGCGCGAAGCGACCTTTGAACATTTCGCACTGCCGACTACGTCAACACGCGGTCGAGGAGCTGTGAAAGGTCGATCAAGTCGATCATGTTTTCGACGTAGTCCATGCGATCTGTTTCGATGCGGACAATGGGTGACAGGTCGTATCTATCGAACCAGGCTCCGTACTGGCGCTGCAGGCGCCGCAAATAGGCGTCGGGGATAGCCGCTTCGTTTACCCTGCCGCGCGACGCGATGCGCTTCTTTGCCGTGCGCAGGGAGCACGTTAGCGCGATGAGCACGTCGGGCGGGCGGAGCGAGCGCCGGATGCCTTCGTAAAGGTGCGAGTACACCTCCCAGTCCCGCGTCGACATGCGGCCCTGCTCATGGAGGTTGCGCGCGAAGATCTCTGCGTCCTCGTAGATGGTGCGATCAAGGACGGCCGACCCGGCGCACGCTTCCATCCGCTGATGAAGTTCGAGTTTGTGCGCAAGAAAGAACGCTTGGGAATGAAAGGCCCAGCGGGACATGTCCGCGTAAAAATCATCCAGAAAGGGATTTTGCTCGTTTGGCTCGTAGAACGGCTCAAGGCCGTACCGCTTCACGAGCCACGTCACGAGCGACGTCTTGCCGGCGCCGATTGTTCCCGCCACCGCCACGCGGATCACGCGCTTGCTGGTTGCGGGGGTCATCGGACGCTCGCCGGCGTCACTAAGTTTTGGCAACGAACTTTCTTCAGGCCAAGTTGACTTGGAAAGCGCATGTAAAAAACTACCATGCGCACAATGGCGCATCTCGCGCCAGCCGTCACTTCCGTCCGCCTTCGCTCGCCGGCGCTGCCGCCGGCGGCGCTTAGTCCGGGAGGTCGGTCGGGTAGGGCAGCCAGGCGCTGTCGCCGAAGTGCTCTGCAAGCCACCGCAGTCGCGCCCATAGTTCATCGACTTCGATGGCGAAATCGTGCTCGATCCCGCGCGTCCGGCCGATGAAGGCTTCGTAGGCGTTACTCAGGTAGCCGCGGCCGCAAACGTCCCGCTCCGCCCTTCGAAAGCGTCGGGTGCCCTCTGCGGTGATGACGACGTCGAGCGTGCGACCGTCAACTTCGCTCGGCTCGCGCTTAACGAGGCCCATGGCCTCCATTCTCTTGAGCATGGTCGACAGCGTTGAGCGAGCTATGCCAAGCATGCCGCGAAGGCGGGATTGCCTAAGGCGTCCGCGGTGGAGGCGCCCGACAGCCAGAAGAATGTCGAAGCGTGCCGGGGTCAGCTCGAAGTGACGCGAAAGGATGCGGCCTGTCCGAAGCGTTGCGTAGTACGCGCGCTTTGCGGCGAAAGAAACGAAGTGCATGCCGTGCAGAAAGCAAGTGGCGCGCCAGCTGCGTGAAGGGGTGCGGTGATCTTCCCCCGCTTTCGTGGACACCCCGGAAGGCGCGAGTATGCGCCAGGAGTGTTCGATGGCGAAGAAGCAGACCCGGTCCAAGCAGCGTCGCGAGCGGCGGTCGTTCAGCCCCGAGTTCAAG
>CANJCO010000132.1 GCA_947473045.1 Myxococcales bacterium
GAACGACGCGGCGAAGATGGCGGAGCACTTCGAGCGCGGCGCAGAGACGCGGCAGGCCGCAGCGTGGTGGGCCGTCGCGGCGGAGCAGGCACTTGAAGGAAACGACTTCGCCGCTGCGATCGCGCGCGGCGAGCGTGCTGCGGCGTGCGGCGCGCAGGGGGACTCGCTCGCGCGCGCGATGCTGGCCAAGAGCGGGGCGCATCTTTGGCGCGGACAAGTCGGCCCGATGCGCGAGGCCGCCCGCATTGCGGCTGGTGTGTCGGGGGTCAGCATCGAGTTGAGGGCGCTCGCCCTTCGCGTTGTCGCGGCGGCTGCCCTGCGCGAAGGAGACACGACGCCATTCCAGGCCTGCGCGGACGAGGTGCTCGTGGCGCTCTCGACGAACGCTATGAACGAAGTGGTGGTCGGATGCGCCGCGTCCATAGCGGCCATCTGCGTCCAGGCGCGCCAGGCGCACCACGCAGGAGGGCTGGTTGAGGCCCTCGCCGTGCTCCCCGGCGACGATCGCGTGCCGCGCGGAGCGGCCTGTCGCGCGCGCCTGCTCGTGCTCGACAAGATTCGGTCGCTCTACGCTGGCGACTATGAGGCCTACCGCGAGTCGTTACGGCGCTTGCTCGATGCCTGTCTCGAGGCCGGAGACGCGCGGGGCGTCGCGTTGGAGCACGCCAACTTCGGCAACTCCATGCTCCTGATGGGAGCCCACGACGAGGCGGTGACGGCGCTGCGTGCGGCGCTCGACGAGGCGCTCCGTCTCGGGCTGACCTCCCTGTCCGCGTACTCCCGGCAAGTGCTCGGTCTGGCGCTCGCGAGGTCGGGGGCCGTCGCCGAGGGCGAGCAGGTCGCGCGGGAGTCGGTCGCCCACTTCGCGGCGGGCGGCGACGCTCGCGCGGAAGTCAACGCGCGCGTCTGCCTGACCTGGATCCTGTTGATGGCGCGCAGGCCTGCCGAGGCAGTGGCGGAGGCACGGCGCGCCCATTCCCGAATGCCGGCGAGCCATCCCTCGGCGGCCGATGCTGCTGCGGGGCTCGCGCACGCGCTGCTCGCGAGCGGCCAGGAGTCGGTGCGGCACGAGGCGCTGGCTCTTGCGCGGGGGGCGCGAGCCAGCCTCCACACGAGCGAGTTCCCCGCGCACGTGCGGCGCGTACACATGGATGCGCTCCTTGCCAACGGCCTTCACGACGAGGCCCACGACGTGCGGCAAGAGGCGCGGGCCTGGGTGCTCGAGCGAGCCGCCAAGATCGGAAGCGAGCACTACCGCCACACCTTCCTCCGCGGCGACCCCGACAACGCGGCCATTCTGGGAGATCCCGTATTTTAGTTGGGATGTCCCAGCCCTTAATAGTTGCCGATGTCGGCGTTCGATTGGCGCCCGGCGTACAGCGACCATAGTGAGGCCGCCGGAAGCGCGCGAGCGCGTCGGACTGGGTGGTCGCACCCGCCGTGCGCCGTCAACTGCCGCGCGGCTTCTCTCTGCTGGCGCCGGAGGAGCGCGCGAACCTGAGCTTGGTAGCCGACGACAATGACTGCCGCGGAGAGTGGGCTCGTCAGCCAACCAGTGCGGGGCCGGGCGCGCTGGCGGGCAACGAATTCCGTCGCACCGCTTGCTTCGCGCGGGCCGTCCCTGCAACTGTGCGGCGGTGAACACCACCAAGACCGCGTTCGCCGCACTCTTCATGGGCGCCTGCGCGCTCGAACTGCAAGCGACGGGCTGCGAGCTCATTACTGCGGTCGATCGGAGCCAGATCCCCGTGGAAGACGCGGGCTGCGCGGATGGGCAAGTCGCGTGCGGGCCGACTGCGCAATGCCCCGCTCCGGGCACGGCGTGCCTCACAGTCGACTGCAACGGCTGCTGTTCGACAAAGCCCGCCGCCGCCGGCACCGCCTGCACCGACCACGGTGGCAAGCTCTGCGACGGCAGCGGCAAGTGCGTGGCCTGCGGACAGCCGTCGGACTGCGCGGCGCCTGCCACGGCCTGCATCACGAACACGTGCGTGTCCAGCGCCTGCGGGACCACCAACGCCGCGAGCGGCACTGCTTGCAGCGACAACGTCGGCAAGGTTTGCGACGGCAGCGGCAAATGCGCCGCGTGCCTTGCGGCGACCGACTGCCCGGCGCCGACCACCGCGTGCAAGATCACCGCGTGCGACCCGAACGCCCACACGTGTGGCACGACCAACGTGGCCAAGGGCAGCGCCTGCTCCGACAGCAACGGCGTCGTCTGCGACGGCCTCGGCGCCTGCGTCGCCGCCCACTGCGCCGACGGACTGAAAGACAGCGACGAGACCGACCTCGACTGCGGCGGATCGTGCGGCGCCACGTGCAAGGACGAAGCTCCCCAACAGGCCTGCAAGGTCGCCGGCGACTGCATCAACGGCGTGTGCAGCGGCAGCCCCCTCCGCTGTCAGCCGCCCACGTGCGGCGACGGCGTGAAGAACGGCAAGGAGACCGACATCGACTGCGGCGGCCCCGACTGCGGCCTCGCCAAGACGTGCGCGCCGGGCAAGGGCTGCGCGGTGGCATCCGACTGCGCGAGCGCGGCCGCCTGCAGCGGCAACAACTACACAGCGCCCAGCACCTGCAACGGCTCGAACATCTGCGTTGCGGCGAGCCCTGTCGACTGCACGGCGAACAGCAAGGTGTGCAACGTCATCGGCTGCGTGGCCTGCAACAGCGCGAGCGACTGCCCCGCCACCGGAAACGAGTGCGTCGCGAAGGCCTGCAACGCCAACGCGTGCGGGACCTCGTTCCTCGGCTCGTCCCACGTCATGTCGACAGGGCAGACGGCGGGCGACTGCCAATCGCTCGTCTGCAACGGCGCCGGCGGCACGACCTCAATCGACGACAGCGCCGATGTTCCCCCGGCCTCCACGACCGCGTGCGCGACCGCACCGCATTGCGCGGGCAGTCCGCTGACGCCCGCGTACACGCCCGCCGCCACGGGCACCTCCTGCGTCGTAGATGGGAAGTTCCCCAAGCAGGTGTGCGGCAACACCTCGATTCTCGCCATCGCCGGCACCTGCGTCGAGTGCAACAACGACAGCGATTGTTTAAGCCTCAACGACGCCGGCTCGCTCACATGCATCACCAGCACCGGCACGTGCCAGTGACTTGCTAACGGGCACGCGCGCCCAGCCTTCGCCCCTGCTCTTCGCGAGCGCATACCCAGAGACTCGCCGAGATGCGCGCGTCCACAAGCGCCGCGTGGGAGCGCTTCGGCGATCGCGCGTGCGACGTCGCGGCCGAATCGCACGCCAGTCGCCCTAGCAGGCCGTTGAAGAACGGCCTGCTAGCCTTTCATCTCGGGGAGGTATGCACCTCCCCGCCCCGAAAAACGCGGTTTTTCGGGGTCCCCACCCCACGCAATTGGCTTCGCCAATTACTATCAGGGTGTTTTTCAACACCCTGA
>CANJCO010000133.1 GCA_947473045.1 Myxococcales bacterium
CTAGCAGGGTGTTGAAAAACACCCTGATAGTAATTGGCGAAGCCAATTGCGTGGGGTGGGGACCCCGAAAAACCGCGTTTTTCGGGGCGGGGAGGTGCATACCTCCCCGAGATGAAAGGCTAGCAGGCCGTTCTTCAACGGCCTGCTAGCGGGCCGTTGAAGCAGCGCCCTGCTAGCGGGCCGCCACACCGGGCTCGCGCGCGTCGCGCACCGACATCGCGACGAGCAAGGCGAGGCCCATCCCGCTCGCGGCTGCCCAGTACGGCGAGGCTTTTCCGAACGACGAGCCGTAGAGCCAGCCGCCCATGGCGGGGCCGATCACGCGGGCGAGGCTCGCCGCCGACTGGTTGGTGCCGAGAATGGCGCCGCGTTCACTGGGCAGCGCGCGCTTCGACACGAGCGCCGAAATCGACGGCTGCGAGAGCCCGTTTCCGATCGCGAGCACAACGCCGCCGCTGAAAAGCAGCCATTTCCCGACTCCGGGCGCGAGCGCTGTCATCGAGAACGCCACGAGCTGGAGCGCGATTCCGGCGCGCAGCATGGCGCTGTCGGCCACCACACCGCTCAGCTTGCGCACCAGGCCGCCCTGCACGCCGGCGGCCGCCACGCCGATCACGGCGAGCAGCACGCCGGTCTGCCGCTCGTTCATCATGAAGAGGTCTTTGTTGAAGAAGCGGTAGGTCTGATCGAGGTTTGCAAACGACGCGACGGCGACGAAGTTCACGATGACCGCGCGGCCCAGCGCGGGGTCGGCGAACGTCTTTTTGGCCGCCGAGAAATCGAGCGGTGACAGGCCGCGTGTTCGCTTGCCGCGAAGCTCAGGCGGAAGCGACTCCGCGAGGCCAAAATAGGCCCAAATCAAGTTGCCTATGCTCAGGGCCGAGGCCACGAAACAGGCCACCGGTCCATGACGGCCGCCGACTTCGATCGACGCCAGCACTCCCCCCACGCCGGGCCCGAGCACGAAGCCCAGACCGAAGGCCATGCCGATGAGGCCCATGCCGCGGGCGCGGTCTTTTTCGGAGGTGACGTCGGTGATGTACGCGCTCGCCGTCGAGATGTTGGCCGTGGCGATGCCGGCGAACATGCGCATCGCGAAGAGCCAGCCGATGCTGTTGCCGTAGGCGAGCGCGAGCCCGAGGCCGAGATTCGAAGCGGCCGTGGCCGCAACCGACCACAGCAGCACGGGCCGGCGCCCGACGCGGTCGGAGACGCGTCCCCACACCGGCACGAAGAAAAAGCCCATGAGCGAATAGACCGCGCTGACGAGCGTGGCGAGGAGCGCCGTCGAGTGAAACGTATCGCGCGCCTCCTCGGCCAAAAAAGGCAAGACGAGGCCGAACCCCAGCAGATCGAGGAAGATCGTGAGGAAAATGGCGCCGAGTGAGGGCTTCTTCGATGCCGGCACGGCCACCCGTTTACTCTGCTTTTACGCGCCTCGCCCACACGAACGCCTCGACGTTGCCTTTCGGGCCCGGCACGGCCGAGTCGCACTGTCCGAGGACTTCGAAGCCCGAACCCACGATGCTCGCCGCCGCATCATCGATGGCGCGCCGCCGCGTCTCGGGATCGCGAACGACGCCGCGGCCCCGCGAGGCCTCTTCGCGACCGACCTCGAACTGGGGCTTCACGAGCGCCACCAACTCGCCGCCGGCGCGCGTGCACCGGGCCAGACTCGCGGCGAGCTTCGACAGGCCGATAAACGACGCATCGACCACCGACAGATCGACGCAGCCGCCTATTTCTGAGGGCTGCAGGGTTCGCGCGTTGGTGCGCTCCATCACGACTACGCGCGGGTCGACACGAAGCGAGTGGGCGAGCTGGCCGTAGCCGACGTCCACCGCGACGACCTGAATCGCGCCGCGCTGGAGCAGGCAGTCGGTGAACCCGCCCGTCGAGGCGCCCACGTCGAGGCATCGCCTCCCCGCGACCTCCGCGCCGAACGCCGCGAGCGCGGCCTCGAGCTTCATGCCTCCGCGCGAGACGTACGGGCTACGCTCGCCGCGAACTTCGAGCTGGGCGTCGTCGCGCACCAGGGTGCCCGGCTTGTCGACGCGAACACCGCCAACGAAGACGACGCCCGACAGGGTGATGGCCTGCGCCTTCGCCCGCGTGAGCGCGTGACCGCGAGCGAGCAGCAACTGATCGACACGAACCCTTGCCATGGGCCATGGCCCATAGCGCCGAAGCGCCCGTTTTGCGTAGGCGTTGTGGGTGGACTCACGGCAAAAGTTTGGTAGCCGTTGAAAACGGGCGTTTTTTTTGTAAAGTGTGACGCTTTCGTCTTTGTTAGGTGATCAGCATGAAAACCGAATGGCTTTGGGGCACCGGCGCTGCCGGCTTGATGTTGGGCCTTCTCGCGTACTGCAGTCCGGCTCCCGGACCGGTGGCCGACGAGCCTGATGCCGCCGATGCCGGCGGTCCCTGCGACGACAGCGGCGCGAACTGCCCCTGCGATCCCGTCAAGAACAAGGCGCCCGTCGACTGCTACACCGGCCCCCGCGGCAGCAACGGCAAGGGCCTCTGCGTCACCGGCAAGCGCACCTGCGTCCCCGACGGCGTGGGAGGCGGCACTTTCACGAAGTGCGTCGGAGAAATCGTTCCGGTCGCCGAAATCTGCGACTACGTCGACAACGACTGCAACGGCGCGATCGACGACGTGCCCGGCTCTTCGGCGCTGTCGCCCGACGCCGGCGGCGCGACCGCGATCGACAACTGCCAGTCGCCCGGCTGCGATCTCGCCCACGCCGACGGCGGCATCGACTGCTACACGGGCAGCACGCGCAACGCGTGCCGGGCGGGCCGAAAGGTCTGCGCGGCGGGGCGTCAGCTCACCTGCGAGTCGTTCGGTGACATCGTGCCCACGCCCGAGCTGTGCAACGGCTGGGACGACGACTGCAACGATCAGGTCGACGACAGCACCACCGACGTCGGTCAGTGCGAGATCGACCCCGATGCGGGCGTCATGTTCCCCGACGGCGGCCTCGTGAAGGGCGAGTGCACGCACTCTACGAGCACCTGCGAAGACGGCGGACTCGTGTGCCCCCCGAGCGATCCTGCGCCTGAAAAATGCGACGGCAAGGACAACGACTGCAACGGCAAGACCGACGAAGGCACCTGCCCGAACCAGTACTGCTGCTCCTACAAGTCGGGCAACAACGTCTACGGCTTCTGCTACTCGAGCAACCTGGGCGGCGGCTTCTACACCTGCATCAAGTCCTAGCAGGGTGTTGAAAAACACCCTGATAGTAATTGGCGAAGCCAATTGCGTGGGGTGGGGACCCCGAAAAACCGCGTTTTTCGGGGCGGGGAGGTGCATACCTCCCCGAGATGAAAGGCTAGCAGGCCGTTCTTCAACGGCCTGCTA
>CANJCO010000134.1 GCA_947473045.1 Myxococcales bacterium
CGCCAGTTCCTCCAGGTCGGCTCCGCGTGCGCTAAGAACGTCACCCGCCCAAACGAGATCGTCCAGCAGCTGAGCACGAAGCTCCGCTTGCTGGGCAGGTTCGCCCCGACCCCGGCACAGACTTGTGTTGCGGTGCGCGTCGGCAAAGACCCTCCAGAGGGCGGCCCGCGTCGCCGGTGGAGAGCTTCCGGCCGCAATGATCGCCCTAATCCTCGCCAAGAGGCTGGCTCGCGTCTTCCAGCCAGGGTGCGCTGGGGAGATCGTGTAGGTCTGCATATGAATCGCGTTGTCGTCACTCCAGGTTTGCCGCCGCTCCAAGGCAAGCGCTGGCCGCACGAGCGCCTTGAGAAGCGCAAGATCGCCCGCATTAGGCGGTTGCAGCGCGAGGCGGGACAGGAGGCGCTCGGCCTGCGTCAGCGCGGCATCCTCGAAGTCTCCCCAGAACTGCGGCCCTCCCTCGAGGGTCCGTTCCACGAGGGCGGCCGCCCGTTTCCCATCATTCGGGAGTCCGCCCCTTCGGGCACCGATCTCCGCCTCTTTCTCCGTCAATCGGCAGAGCTCCGACAGAACCGCCTCACGGGCACTGGCCGTTTGGGCCCCCATCGCTGCTCGAAACAGCGGCCACGCGAGTTCGAGAACAACGTCATCGTGCTCGAAGGTGCGCGTCCGGAAGATCCCGTCCACGGTTTCGCTCGCGGCCACCGACGTGCGCAGAGCCGTGACCAAGGCGGCGGTGTCCGTTGGCCGGAAGGCTGCGATCGTGACGAGCACGTCGGCGAACGCAATACGCCGGCTCGGCGACACGCCGGCGACTGCCACTCTCGCATCAGCAAAAAATACATCGAGCAACGCGACGCTATGCCCCGACAGTTGGAGGAGTAGCTCGGTCCTTCCGAGAGACGCGAGGATCGCGCGTTCGAGGGCCCCCGCGGTACCCGCGAGCACCGCATCGCGAGCGCTGGCGACGAGTACCTTCGCGGCGTCGGAAGGGACGACTGGGACCTGCCCATACCCAACGTTGACCGATAGCCACTGGGCCAGCACGTGATCGCGCAAGACGTCGGGCTTCAGCTCGACAAGTCGGTCTTTGGCGCCTCGTTGAATGAGCGCCCGTCGTTGTACGAGGCCGGCAAGCCTCCCTCGTACCGCATTCACATCGCCAATTCTGCTGCCGTCGGCAATGAGCTTCATGGCCGTTTCGTCTTCTCGGTTCACTGTGCCGAGGAGCGCGACCCAGCGGAGCAGCGCGAGCACTTCGTCGCTCGGTGCTTGTTGCTGCTGCCTAACGATCTCTTCCAGGTAGGAATCGGCGAGACCCGAAGCGGTCTCCGGAATCTTGGCGAGATCTCCCTCGCTCTCGAGCGCGTGTACGGCAAGCGTTATCCACACCGGCACGCGCGAGAAGCGTCGGGCTAGCTCCTGCGCGGCACGTTGACGCCACTCCTCGCTCGTCTTGGCGAGAGAGCCGGAGGTGAGGAGGTCGCGGCACATGGCCTCGGCCGAGGTGTCAGATAGAGAAGCGACTTGGAGCTCGCGGACGCGAGCCTTCATTCTCGGGGCAAACATGAAGCGCAGGACAGGGTCCTTGGGTGAACGAGCAGCGACGGCGACCTTCCACTTGGTCGCACGACCGACCCGGCCGCCCAGTTGCTCCGAGAGCACTTGAAGAAGTTGCTCGTCGGGTGGCTCGTCCACCAAGAGCAAGGTCGGGCGTTCCGGAACGATGGCCTCAAACCAGGCTCCGGTCGCCTTCATGCTCGCGACGTTGGCCCAGAGCACTTGCCAATCACCGTCGCTCGCGATCTCCTCACCAGCTTCGAGTAGCAGGCGTGTCTTTCCGATTCCCCCAGCACCATGCAGGACCAGAAACAGTTCATCCGAAGCAAGGAACGCGCGGACGACGCTGACGTCGGCTTCGCGCCCGTAGAAGGCTCCTAGCGATGCACGCTGGAGAAACGGCTCCTGGGCCGGAAGGCGGTCACGGACCTCGGCGAGCGTGAGCAGTGCTCGCGTCTCGTTTTCGAAGAACGACCGATGTACCTCCGGATGCTTGTCCAGAAGAGCATCGAGATTCGCACGCTCCCAGTAGTCTACGGAGAGGCCCTGAGCAGCGAAGAGAGGAATGACCTCCGCGTCCCATTTCTGCCGGTCCGAGGGATTGAACGCGGCGTTCGTTACGAGGCGCCACGCGCCGACGCTCCGCCACTGCTCGTGGCGTGCGTGGCCAGCCTTTCGATAGTCGCTGATCTTCGCGGCCTCCTTCTTCGCGTCCGCGATAGCCTTCGTCGCGGACTCATCCTCGTGATGCTTCGCCTGAAAGACGAGTTGCCCGTCCCCCGAGCGTGCATCTTGCCCGCCGTCGATCCCGCGGCGTCCAAACAGTGCGGCCCGTGAGTCCTCGAAGAATATGAGGGTCGTGGCCATCGCCTCGAAGGTCGACCCGTCGGCGATAGCACCCCATTTGCGATCAGCCATGGCCGTGCTCCGTGCGCAATGCCGCCCTCTCCAAGTACGCGCAGAACGCGTTCGCCATCCGCATCTGCTCCGGGGTCCGGCACTCGGGCTCGAAGAGGCGCGGGTTGCCGACGAGAATGCACACGCAGCGAGCTCGGGAGGTGGCGACGTTCAGCCGGTTTCGGCTGAAGAGAAACTCCATCCCGTGCGGCGCCTCGTCGGGGTTCGACGTAGCCATCGAGTAGATGACGATGGGTGCCTCTTGGCCCTGGAACTTGTCGACGGTGCCGACGCGCGCGCCGGGGATCCGCTCGGCGATCTCGGAGACCTGCGCGTTGTATGGGGCGACGATGAGAATCTCGTCGAGCGTCACCGGCCGCGCCACACCATGCCGGTCGGTCCAGGTGACGCCGGGCATCGTCAACTCCGTCACGAGCTCGGCGACGATCACCGCCTCCTCGATCGACGTGTTCTGGTTGCCTTCGTGCTCCACGGCGACGTGAAACAGACCGGCGCCGGCAAACCGCGTAGGGCCCGCAACCAATTGGGCGTCGAGGCCCGCATGTGAGCGAAGCTTGCTCTCGTAGAACAGATCGGACGTGTAGCTGCAGATCGCCGGGTGGAGCCGCCACGTCTCGCCGAGAAACAGGCCTCGGTCCTCGGGCATCGTCTCGTGACTCTCGAGCAGGTACTCGAGCGCGGACAGCTCGGAGCCTTCGGGATGGCTGGCCTTCTGCGGTTGCTCGAGCTGCTGCGGATCACCTAGCAAGACGAGGTTCTTCGCGGCCTGCGCGCAGGCGA
>CANJCO010000135.1 GCA_947473045.1 Myxococcales bacterium
CTCCGGTACGGCGTCGCCGTGAAGCCGAGGTGCACGGCCGCCGGGTACGCGTCGGTGAGCTCTCGGTACGACTTGGCCGTCGCCCGGTGACACTCGTCGATGATGACGAGGTCGGCCTTCGGCCGGGCGCGATAGCGGAGCGTGTCGACACTTGCGACCTGGATGCCAGCCGCAGGTCGCCTCCGCGGGTCGGACGCCATGACGACCCCGACGTCGGCCTCGTTGAGCCCGTACGCGAGGAGCTTCGCGTACGCCTGATGAATGAGCTCGCGCCGGTGCGCGACTATGAGCACGCGGAGGCCGCGCCCCCTCGCTTGCGTCGCGAGGTGCGCGAAGAGCACCGTCTTCCCACTCCCCGTCGGCGCGACCACGAGGACCCGCCGCGCCTCGTGCAGGATGCGCGTCTGGATCTCGTGGGCCGCAGCCAACTGGTAGTGCCGAAGACAGATCTCCCCCTTCACGCCGACGCTCGACATGCAGACCTCCAAGACGCGCGCTCGTGCCGACGCGCTCGATGCGTGGCGTTACCGACGGTTCACGCGAAGCCACTCGACGCACACGAACTCGTCGTCGCGCGTGCAGATGCCGCTGTCGTCGTAGGAGACGCAGCGCTTCGACCCCGGGAGGGGCTGGTAGTGCGGACAGGTGAAAGGCGAGGCGACGGCGGGAGCAGCGACCACCGGCAGCTGCTCAAGCCGCGTCTTTCGGTTCATCGCCGTCCTCGCCGGAGTCGTTCTCGGGGATGCTCTCGAGGAGGAGCTCGAAGAGCGCATCGGCGAGCACGTCGACGAGGTCGTCGTACTTCGTTCGCTCGTTCATAGGCACCTCCCCCGGAGACCGATGACGTCCTTGGCGGCGCGGTCGAAGCCGATCCGGCAGGACTGGTAGTAGCCGAGGATGGTCCGGACATCGTCCGGCAGCTCCGCCCCAAACTTGGAGAGGAGCTGTCGGAAGATGCTCTCGGCCTCGCTATGGAGAAGGCCGCGGTCCACGGTTACACCGCGAACGGGTCGATGGCCGATTCCTTCGCGCCGTTGCTGCTCTTGTGCGCCCCCTCCAGCTTGAGGAGGAACTGGAGCGCCGCCGGCATGCGATCGTTCGGCAGGTCCCGAACGCGCTCGATGCGGAACTCCTGGAGGAACATGTCCGCCTCCGAGCGAGGGAGCGCACGGAGCCGATCGGCGAACTGCCGCGCGACGTCGAGATCGATGAGCTTCGGCCCGTCGCTCGTCTCGGCCTCGTCCGTCCCCGCCGACATCTGGGCGAGATCGTGCGCCGGCACATGGGAGAGCTTCGCGCGGAGCGCGTCGTCGATCTTCTCCTCGGGGAGGATCGTGTACTTCGTCTTCGGATCCTTCGGCTTGCCGTGCCGCTTGATCTCGAAAAGCCACTTGTCGAGGCCGTACTTCTCGCGAACGTTCACGAGGTCGCGGAACCACTGCGTCCCGCCCTCGACGATCTTCATGGTCCCCTCCGACGGGACGTAGAAGTTCAGCGCGACGCGGAGGCTCGGCGTCTTCGCCGTCGCGCCGGGCGGCGGACCGTCGGCGGTGGCCTCGACGTACTTCTCCCCGTCCCAGTAGACCTCGCGAGCGTACGGCTCCCCGCAGAAGACGCCCACGACCGCGTCTCCGTCGTTCTGGAGGCGCACGAAGATGCTCCCCTGGGTGGCGTGCTTGTCGGCGAGGCTCTTGGCTTTGTCCCATGCGTTGTTCATGTGTCGGTTCCTTTCTTCGTCGTGGTCAGGCGGTGATCTGCTTCAGCTCGTCGCGGAGGCCGGCAAGGGCACGTTCGCGACGCTTGTAGAGAGCGAAGGCGGCGCGCTCGCGGGCTCGGGGCCGAGCGTTCGGCTGCATGCGCGCCGCGAGGTGCGTCAGCGGCTCGTCGCCGAGGGAAGCGAGCACGGTGACGCCGTGGCGCTCCTCGATCGTGCGGAGCGCGTCGCGCAGGACGACAGCGTCCTCGGTGCTGGCCGACGGATCTTCGACCTCGAAGAGCTCGTCGAACCGCGGCGTGGTCTCGGCGCGGAGCGCGCGGAAGAAGTGACGGCGCGTACGCCAAGCGAGGGAGTCGATGCCGCGCGCCGGATCGCACTCCGAGAGGGCCAGCACGAACGACGAGAGCGCGATCTGCTCGCGATCCATCGACGACCGAGCGCGCCCGCAGAGGCTCGAGAGCAGCGGCCAGTACGCGAGCACCAGCGCCGACGAGAGAAGCGACGAGGGCTCCTCTTGGTGGGCGACGAGGAGCGCCTGCGCGATGGCGCGTCGCCCGGTCCAGTCGGCGCCGCCGGCGTCAGCGAGACGCCGTGCGAGATCCGCCGTCGTCTCGATTGCGGCGAGCGCCGCGTGCTTGGCGCGCGTTCGCTGCCAGGCGTCGTTCCCTCGTTCCACCTCGCGCCGGAGCGCGGCCCTCGTCTCTTTCCAGCCCATGTGACCTGCCTCTCTGCAGGTCGAGCGCGGGCCGCCTCCGTTGTGGGGCGCGGCTTCCGTCTGCCTGCGCCCCTCCTTGGTGAAATCTCACCACCGTCGATGTCGATTTCCGGGGCAGGCGGCTCGCAGGCCGGGATTCACCGCTCCGACGTGAGCCGGAGCGCGTCGGTTTTCTCAGAGGGCCGGTGGTGAAATTTCACCAGCGTCGTCGTCCGGCGACGGATAGGCGGCGAACTGCGAACGCCACCCACCCTTCGCGTACGGCTCGAACGGATCGCCCTCGAGGCCGAAGGCGTCCTTGAGGTGCGCGCGCAGCGTGGAGACCTGGCGCTTCACCGTAACCGCGTCCCCACGCCACCGGAGCGTGCCGCCGCCCTCGCAGAGCGCCATGAGGAGCTCCCACGCGCGCGTGGGCTCGCGATTCTTCTCGGAGGCCATGCCGAGGTCGACGTACGTGAGCCGCTTGTGCGCGCCGCCGCTGCGCACGCTGACGGTGTGCCCGTCGACGCGGTAGACGCGGAGGTCTCGCCAAGAGGCTTCGCTCGGCAGCGGGAAGACTCGCTGTTGCACGGACCGAGCGGGCTCCGGCGTCGCCGGGGCCTCGTGCGACCGGACGAGCAGCTGCCCGCCGGCGATCGCGAGCTCGTCCTCGAGGACGGCGATCTCCACCCGCTGTCCGACGC
>CANJCO010000136.1 GCA_947473045.1 Myxococcales bacterium
AGTTCGTGAGGAGAAGGTCGGGCTTCGTGTCGCCGGTGAAGTCCCCCACCGCGACGCCATAAGGGGCGTCGCCGGCGTAGTCGACCTTCGCCGCGAAGGTGCCGTTGCCGGCACCGAGCAGGACACTCACGCTGTTATTGCCCTGATTCGCGACGGCGAGGTCGAGTTTCTTGTCACCGTTGAAGTCCCCCACCGCGACCCCGTGAGGGGAACCGCCAGTGGCGTAGTCGACCTTCGCCGCGAAAGTGCCGTTGCCGGCGCCGAGCAGGACACTCACGGTTTTGTCGCTGAAACTCGTGCTGGCGAGGTCGAGTTTCGTGTCTCCATTGAAGTCCCCCACCGCGACGTCAGACGGGGCGCTGCCGGTCGAGTAGTCGACCTTCGCCGCGAAGGTGCCGTACACGCACATCGCACTGTCAGGCACACTCACGTCTTTGAGGCTCGCGTCGACCGGAGGCGCACTGTCGACAACGCTCGCGTCGAACGGAAGCGCACTGTCGCCAACGCTCGCGTCGACCGGAGGCGCGCTGTCAGGAACGCTCGCGTCGACCGGAATTACCGGCGCGGGCGGCCCGACTTCTGAGTCCCCACACGCAGCTCCGAGCGCAACCGCGACTACTCCGAGCAACCCGAACCCACCACGCTTGTTTATCTTCGTCATGTGAACCCTTCGCCATCCACCACGCTACAATTCGGCGTGATCCGGTAGAAGCGAATAAGCACAAAGCAGCCTCTTTGCGCCCGCGGCCCACAACTACCGCCACCGTGGCTCTCCCATTCGCGCCACCGTGGCGACCCGAAAACCCAAGGCCAAATCGTGGCGGTTTCATGGTGCAAACAAGGCCGCGGTCAGGCACGCCGCTGGCGCTTGTTCGCCGAGGGGCGAAGTGTGGAACGTATTACGTGAAACACCCGCCCCCGAAGCAGGGGGCTTTCATGCGCGCCCTGCGGACACCCTCGCCCCTAACCCGCCACTCGCCGAGCTCCGCCGCGCTGTTCTTCGGCGACTTCGACTTCCACGCGCCGTCGCCGCTCTGCCGGTGTTCGTCGATCTGCCGCGCGGCGTTCGAGCGAGCCACGCCTGTTCCCTGGCGCAACGCACTCGGCTCGGAGGGCTTCGAGGGTCAGCTTGCGGCGGCTCGCGATGGCCGAATGGTTCGCGCGCGACGACACCTCACCGCCGCTCAGCGCGTGACGCCGAAGCAAGCGCACGTCAGCGACGCCGCACACCGCGCTCGGCCCGGGCGCTACGTCGCCTCGCCGAGCGCGCTGATAGCAGGCGAAACACTCCCCGCAGCGCCAATGCCGAGTAGCGGCGCGCGCGCCCGCGACGACGCGCCGCTTCGTTCGACGGGGAATCGAAGGGCCGCTATGAAGCGTTCATGCTCGCGATGCCCTGCAAACCCGCCTTGCTGATGCTCACCGTCGCGATCGCCGCCGGCTGCGATCGGAGCCCCGCGACCGCGCCCGTCGACGCTGCGATCGCCGCGGAGGCCGGAGCCGCCGATGCTGCGACGGCTGCGGCTGCGCGCACCGACGCCTCCGGGCCTCTCGGTGCCGCGCCCGCTCCCGAAGTGACCTACGACACCTTCACCGGCAAGGTCTCGGGCGATGCCGCCACGCTCGTAGTCGAGCGACGCGGCGAGACGTTGCGGCTGGCGTACGTGCAAGGCGACGGGCTCCCCACAGTGCTCGTCGGCAAGGTCACCGGCGCTGCCAGGCTTCACGCGGAGGCGCGCGCAAGAGGCGTCGCCGCGGCCACAGCGCTCGACGGCGCGATCGACGACGACGGACATTTCTCGGGTTCGCTCTCCGACCCGATGTCGAAGACAAAGACGGCGATCACGCTCGCGCGCGGCGCAGACGCTTCGCTCACGCCTGACGCCTTCGAGACGAGCTATGCCGGCACGCTCGGAAAGGCGACGCGCGTTCGCCTGAAATGGAAGCGCGACAAGCACTTGCTCACCGGCGTGTACCGCTATGCGCGCAGCAAGGAAGACCTCACCCTGTCGGGCACCGTCATCGCGGCGACGGGCGCGTTCGTGCTCACCGAGAAGAACCCCAGGGGGGCCGTGACGGGCCGCTGGCGCGGCGTGCTGATCGGGCCGGGAGCCGCGATGGGTAGCTGGAGCAACGCCGAGGGCACGAGGAGCCTCCCGATCACGCTCGAGCGCTCCACCGAATATCCCGAGATCGCAGCGCTCCCAGGAGGCGTGCGCGTGATTCCGCAAGAAGCGCACGCCGAGCGCGGCCCGAGCTGCACCCTCGACGTGACGCGTCCCACCTTCGACGGGCTCGCGTCCAAGGCGGCGCAGGCGTCGCTCGAGGCCGAGTTCATCAAGCAATCCGGCGGCGCCGCGAGACTCTCCGAGGGCGAGTGCGACGGCTCCAAAGAGTACGGGCCATTTACGTTCGAGCGCTCCTACGCAGTGACGGGCGCGCGGCCAGGCTTCGTCGGACTCGAGCTGTCGGAGTGGTCGTACTCCGGGGGCGCGCACGGCAACCACGGGGCCTCCTGCGTCGTCGTCGACACCACCCGAGGCGCCGTCGTGTCGCTCGGCAAAGAGCTCCCTGCGGCCTCGCGCACGAAGCTCGCTGCGCTCGTGAATGCTTCGCTGCGCGCGCAAAACAAAGTCGAAAAGCTGACTGAGGCAGGCTTCTTCGAGGACGAAATCGCGATCTCGGAGGCCCCTTCGCTGTGCCTCGTCACGGGCAAACCCGGCCCTGCCCTCGAGGTTGTCTTCTCGCCTTACGAAGTGGGCCCGTGGGCCATGGGAACAGTGCGCGCGAACGTCGACGCCGCGACGGCGCGGACGCTGTTTGCGCCGGGAAGCACCGGCGCCGAAGTCTTCCGCTGAGCGCTGCTGGCTCGTTCTAACAGGCCGTTGAAGAACGGCCTGCTAGCCTTTCATCTCGGGGAGGTATGCACCTCCCCGCCCCGAAAAACGCGGTTTTTCGGGGTCCCCACCCCACGCAATTGGCTTCGCCAATTACTATCAGGGTGTTTTTCGAGCACCCTGATAGCTC
>CANJCO010000137.1 GCA_947473045.1 Myxococcales bacterium
AGCAGGCCGTTGAAGAACGGCCTGCTAGCCTTTCATCTCGGGGAGGTATGCACCTCCCCGCCCCGAAAAACGCGGTTTTTCGGGGTCCCCACCCCACGCAATTGGCTTCGCCAATTACTATCAGGGTGTTTTTCAACACCCTGCTAGCGATCCGCGGCGCCCGCTTCGACTTGCAGGGTTTCCCCGCGGCGCAGTCGAAGGGGACCTCCCGTCCGGGTCTGACTCCCCAACATGGCGGGGAGGTCAGCCTCGCGCAGGGGTGAGGCTCGTTCCCGCGCGTCGATCGAATAGAGCTTATCGGCGCGGCCGCGTCGAGATTCACCGGGAACCGCGAAAACCGACGACCGTTGCCGAAGTCGCCTGTGCGCGCGAAAAGGCAGTTGTGGAGTCGCCCAACGACCCGGCGGCGGCGGCAAAATTCGGATCTCCGAATTTGCGGGCGGGATGCACGCTCGCCATGCCCGAGGGGCCGCCAGAAAAGGAGCCCTTAGTTCTTCACGCGCACGCCGCGCGCGAGCATGCTCGTGTCGCTGAGCTGCGTACCCGAGATGTCGAGCGCCGAGAGCTTCTTGGCGCCCTTGAGCGGCGACAGGTCTTTGACCGGGGTATTCACGAGCGAAACCTTTTCGAGCTTCGTGAGCGCGGAGACGGCGCCGATATCGTCAATCGCGGTGTTGTCGATCGACAGCTCGGTGAGCTCGACCATGCCCTTCACGGGCGAGAGATCGCGCACCTGGGTGCGGCTGACATCGAGGCGATCAAGGTGTCCCATTCCCGAGAGCGGCTTCAGATCGCTGATGCGGTTGTCGGTGGCGCGAAGCGAGACGAGCTGCGTGAGCGAAGCAATGGGGCCGAGATCGTCGAGCGCGCCCGAGCCGATGAACAGGTCGCGCAGCCCGGTGAACTTCGGCATCAGGCACGGATTGAGCGCGTCGACCGGTCCGTATTTGGTGAGGTTGAGGCTCTTGATGGCCCGCAGCTCGCCAACCGAAATATCGCCTTTGGGCTTTTGCAGCTTGAGGCGCACTTCTTTTTCGAGGGGGCCGTCGCCTTGAAAATCGGCAGTCGCCCCCTCGGTGCACTTCCACTCTTTCTTCTTCGGCGCGGCGACTTCGGGCGCGGAGGGCGGCGCCGCCATGGCCGCGGGGGCGAGCACGTTCGTCACGGCGGGAGAGACCATGAGAGCCGACGCCGAGGCCGCGGCTGCCGACTTGCTTTCTTTCGGATCGTCGCAGGCAAGGGCGCAGAGGGAGGAGATGGCGAGGAGGGTCAGGGCTCTCATGGCCGGCGATGCTATCCCGATTTTTTTGACCGCAAAACCTCGGCGATGAGCACCCCTGCCGCGACGGCCACGTTGAGCGACTCGACGGCGCCCGCGCCGCGCAGCGCAATCAGCTGATCGCACTGCGATCGCACGCGCAGGCTCAGGCCCTCACGCTCGTTGCCGAGCACCACCACGATGGGCCCGCGCAGCTTCGCGTCGCGCGCGTCGAGCTCGGCGGTGCCATCGGCGCCGACCACGCGCACGCCGCTGGCGCGTACCAGCGCGAGCGTCTCGGCGAGATCCGTCGTGCGCGCGATGGTGAGGTGCTCGGCTCCGCCTTCGGCCACGCGCACCGCCTGCGGCGACAGTGCAGGGTGCGGCGCCTGCGCGCCCAGGATCGCAGCCTCCGCCCCGAAAAAGGCCGCGGAGCGAAGGATCGCGCCCGTGTTGTAGGGATTGCGCACCCGATCGAGCGCGATGGCCACACCGCGACGGCTCACGAGGCGCGCCGCGAGATCGCGCGGCGATGCCCACGCGCGCGGCTTGACCTGCATCACGAGCCCCTCATGCTGATCGGCCTCGGCCAGCAGCGCGAGGTCGGCGTCGGAGCGCTCGGTGATCGGCACCCCGCGCGCCGCAGCCCATCGCGACAGGTCGGCGGTTTCGTGGCGAACCGCACGCGAACACGCCACCCGCACGATGTCTGCCGGACGGAGCGCGAACACGGCGAGGCCGGCGCGCAGCCCATAGACCAGGTCGACCGGCTCGGTGCGGGCCTCGTCGCGTTCAGGAGTCGAAATGCGCCGCTGCATGGGCCGCTTGTAGCAGACAACGCGGCGATCACGGCCGCCCACGTCGCCCGTCAACGCCCCATCGTCAGAGAAACGAGCGGGCGCGTTCCGCGCGCGAAGCGTTGCACGCGAGTCGCCGAACCGCGCGAGGCGCATGCACTAACCACCGAGTTTCGGTGAGGTGCGCGGGCACGATTCTTAGGGTAGCCTTCTGCCATGATTCCGAATTCGCTCTCCAAGATGCGCGGCGCGCTGCTCGCATGTGCTGTGGTTTCCGTCGCAACGGTCGTCGCCTGCTCGGGCGGAAATACAGCCGTCACGGCGCCCGAGGTCGACGGTGGCCTCAACTGCGGAGACAGCGCGCAGGCCTGCGGCAGCACGTGCACCGTGCTCGCGCGTGATCCCGCTAACTGCGGAAGCTGCGGAAACACGTGCAAGGCCGGCGAGGTCTGCGCCACCGGAAAGTGCGCGACAAGCTGCGGGGGCGGCAGCACGCAGTGCGGGCAGTCGTGCGTCAGCGTGCAGACCGACGGCGCCAACTGCGGCGCCTGCGCCGCCGCGTGCAAGGCTGGAGAAGTCTGCTCGGCGGGCAAGTGCGGCAGCGCATGCGCAGGCGGCAGCCAGGCGTGCGGGCAGTCGTGCGTCGACACCAAGAACGATCCCGCAAACTGCGGAAGCTGCGGAAACGCGTGCACCGGCGGCCAGGTCTGCTCCGCGGGCGTGTGCGGCCTCTCCTGCGCAGGCGGCACCACCAAGTGCAGCAGCGCCTGCGTCGACACCAAGAACGATCCCGCAAACTGCGGAAGCTGCGGAAACGCGTGCACCGGCGGCCAGGTCTGCTCCGCGGGCGTGTGCGGCCTCTCCTGCGCAGGCGGCACCACCAACTGCAACGGCCTTTGTATCAACACCGCCAACGACCCGGCCAACTGCGGAAGCTGCGGAAACGCGTGCCCCGGCGGCCAGGTTTGCTCC
>CANJCO010000138.1 GCA_947473045.1 Myxococcales bacterium
GAAGTAGGGGCGCTTCGCGAGCTTGTGCGCCGCGAGGCGCTCGACCGCCGTGAGGTGTCGGCAGGCGAGGAAATTGGTCAGGTCCGTCGCGAAGAAGATTGGAGAAGCACCTCGGAAATCCATATGGCGCCATGCGGGCGGGTTACGCCCCCGCGACTTCGATCCAACCGATAAGCTTCGCCGCGTAGCTCCCGCCGTCCGGGACGATTTCCCGGTGCTGCAGCTCGCGCTCGAGCATCGGCTCGACCTTCTCGTGGAGCAGACCCTTCCGGGCATCCGCCGTCGGCGCGCCGTTGACGTGGCCTGGGCGCGCGAACAGGCCGGCGCCGAGCCGCTCGAGACGGGCCAGCCGCTTGCCGTCGTCGCCCACGCCGAGTGGCAGAACGCAGGCGCGGTGCTCCCCAGAGGGCCCCCGCGTCTCGACGAGCCACCAAGTGAGCACGCCGGGGCCATCAGGGCCCACAACCGCGACCCCGATCCGCTCAGGGGACGCAGCTTGCCATCGCTTCAGGGCATCCTGCACGAGCGGGTGGTCGAGGCCGAGAAGATCCAGATCAGCGCGTTCGCGCGCGGCATCGCGGTTCAAGGTGAAGTGACACACCGTCTCGTCGTTTGCCCCCTTCACGAGATAGGTGCCGTCACCCTTCGCGTCGACCCGGCGACCGTCGGCTGCGAGCGAAGCGCGGAGGAACTCAAGGACACGGTCGAGTCCAGGCTTCACATCCGCGAAGGGTTTGTAGTCGTCGAGCGAGAAGCCATCGAGGTCCTGGAACAGCTCGAAGACCACTTTGCGGGCCTCCGACGCGTTCGACAGGGCCGCCTCCAGTTCCTCCTTCGTTCGGCGCAGCTCGGGATCACCGAGGGCCTCGCGATAGAGGCGATCGTACGTCAGCCGCTCCGAGAGCTGACCGAGCACCTGGCCGCGCAGGTCCTCTGCGACGTTGCCGTGCTCATCCACCTTGCCGAGCGCCTTGGCGATCTCCTTCAGCTTCTCGTCGAGCAGAAGAAAGATGCGACCCTCAATCGTGTCCGAGAGGACGAGATTGTAGACCTGTGCAGTATGCCGTTGGCCGTAGCGATGAATGCGCCCGATGCGTTGCTCCATGTCCATCGGGTTCCACGGCAGATCGAAGTTGAACAAGATGCGCGCGAACTGGAGGTTGATGCCCTCGCGCCCTGCCGCCGTGCACACCAGCACTCGGGGGCCGTCGCTCTTCCTAAACTTCCGCTCGGCCGCGAGCTTCGCTCCGTGGTCGCCTCCTCGAAGGACAACGACACCTTGCCCCGGGTAGGCCTTCTCGATCTCGCGTGCGAGCAGGTCCACCGTCCCGAGGTAGGTCGCGAAGATGACGACCTTCTCGGTCGAGTCCTGCTCCCAGAGCGCGCCAAGGCCGCGAAGCAGCTTGTCGACCTTCGTCTCGCGGTGCTCCGGGAACACGCGGAGCAGCTCGCGAATGCGGAGGCGCTCCTCCGGTAGTGCGAGGCTGACCGCCATCATCGCCACCTCTTCGCCACCAGCAGAAGCGAACTCGCCGGCTCCGGCGTCCGCCGCGAGTTCTATTTCCTCGTCGTTCAGCTTCTTGAGCAGCTTCACGCGGAGGTCAGCAAGGACCGCATCCACTTGTCCGCGACCAATTGGGTCGCGGGCTATCTCGTACTCGTCGTGGATGAGTTCACGCGCTTCATCGAGCAGGCGTTGCCGCGCGTCGATGTCCAGCTCCTGGTCCTTGATGATCGCCTCGTGGAGGGTGAGCATCAGGTTCCGTCGTCGGAGGGTGCGCCGGACGGCGGCGAAGCTCGACGCAGCGATCTTCTGGAAGATCGTCATCACGAATCCGAGCGCGCGCCCCTGGTTCCCTTGCCGCTGCGCCAAGGCGAACCCGTCCTCCAGGTACTCCTTGAGCGCCGCGTAGAACGTGCGCTCCTCGTCGACCATGGTGAACGACTCGGTGTGGACCCAACGGCGGGCGAAGAGCGGTGAGCCGTCCGGGCGGCATGCATCTGCCTTGGTTCGCCGGTACACGACGGAGTTCAGTCGGTGTCGGTTGTCGACCATATCCTCGGGGCTCTTGAACAGCGTCGGGTTCAGGAGCTGGATGAGCATCCAGAAGCGGAAATGGTCGCCCTGGTGCGGTGTCGCCGACAGCAGCACAAGGTCGCGGGCGTGCGTCTTGAGCGCCTCCGCGAGCTTGTAGTTCTCCGTCTTCGTGACCTTCTTCCCGTTGCGAAAAGCAGTCAGGTGGTGCGCCTCGTCGAACACCACCAAGTCCCAAGGTGGCGCGTCGAGCAGCCGCTTGATGCGCGCTGGGCGCTTCAGCGTGTCGATGCTCGCGATGAGCCGATCGTGCTTGGCGAAGGCGTTGGACTTCCGGTCGGTGACGTCGCCCTCGCTGCCGAAGACTTCAAAATTGAGCCGGAAGACCTCGTTCATCTCGCGGTGCCAGTTGTTCACGAGGCCAGCGGGGACGACCATTAGCGCTCGGTTGAGCTCGCCGCGACTGGCGAGCTCTCTCAGGAGCAACGCAGCCTCGATCGTCTTGCCGAGCCCCACCTCGTCGGCGACGAGGAAGCGTCGGGGCGACGCCGTTGCGATGCGGTGGGTGAGGACGACTTGATGCGGTAGGAGATCGATCGGCGCCGCCGTGAGTGCTGCAGCACTCTCCATCAGCGGCAGGGCGTGCGCTTCGTACTCGAGCCAGGCCTCGCGTCGCCGATCATCGCCCGTGGCCACGGAGCTGATGACCCGCTCCGTTCGGGACAGTAGCGGCTGCAGCGCGGTAACCGCCACGAGGCGCTCGCCGGTAACCGTCCGGCGAGCGGCGTAGTGCCGGCCGGAGCGAAACGCGCTCAGCCCGCCGCGGCCCAGGCGCCCGGCAGCAGCTCGTCGATCGCCTTCGCCGGGTGATCCTGGACGCGCGCGAGGACGTCGGCGAGGTAGTCGAAGGGGTTGATGCCGCGCGACTCGCACGTGGCGACGAGGGAGTAGAGCCCCGCGAGGCTCTTGCCCGAGGCGACATCGCCGAC